>NZ_JBHSHZ010000015.1:0-107019 GCF_042653365.1 Flavobacterium sp. GCM10023249 | reverse complement strand
TTTAGAGATTGTTTTGTTAGATTTGTTTTGAAGTGGATTGCGGGCACGGATTGCAAATCCGCGCTATCGGGGAATAGGGGCTTATCAACTAATGTTTATTTTAACAATGGAGTTGGTAATCGTGGTTTTCTTGATGTTCTTGATAGAACTAATGGAGTTATTTATGATTTTAAATTTGGTAATGCCGTTATGAGCCCTGCCCAGTTTGGCAAATATTCAAGAAACTTTGAATTACCTATACAAATAATTAGACCCTAACATGACAGAAGAAATTAAAGAGATTAAAAAAAGAGTTACTGAGGAATGGTTAAGTTCTGTTCCTCAGCTTTCAGCATTTGCACAGAATAAGCTTTACAGAATAGTTGGTTGTTCCATCATTGGAGTAGAATTAGTAAAGCTACCAAAAGTAGAAGATTACAGACCTCACTTTGTGTTATATCCATTATGGAAAAGTGATTTAAAAAATTGCTTAGATAGTCCTACAATACTAATTGAAGTATGCAACAAAAAGGGGTTGCAGTTTTCTATACCTTTCTTGAAACATAGTGCCTATTTTAATGAAGCTATTGAATGCTTAAAAAAACAAGTGCCAATTTTATTTACCGAAAATGTGCCGTTGAAATCTTTGTTTGATTTAATAGATAGTCGTTTTAATGATGTTTTGGTTAAATCAAATTCTGCACAACAAGCGAAACTATTTGAGTTAAAATTTTATTCAGCTCTATACACAGGGAATAAATCACAGGTTCAAGGTGTTTTAAATCAAGTTGAACAGGCGAGCAAAAATTGGAATATGCAGATGTTTGAAATGTGGTATGGAAATTTTGATTTGTGGTTACAAGTATTACAAGGAAAAGCTAGTAGCAGAGAAGATTTTTTAAAGGAGATAGAAGCAAATAAGAAAGACAAAAAAATATTGCAGTTAAAGAGTTCAGAACTTACAGCATAATAAAAAGCCTCCCGCGCTAACGCGAGCTTCTAGCTCGTGCACAAAGTAAAGTTTTATAATCTTTACAAAAGCTCATAAATTGTAAAAGGCTTACCTTTAAAAAAACCAGTTGAATTTTTCAACTGGTTTTTTTATTTACTTGACATTCTTCGAAAAACTCATGGCTAGAGTTTCAGGAATCAGGACACCTATTTCGACTTTATCGTTTAAGGCACCTTCAACTTGTATTGGACTTGACTTTCGTAAAATTCCCTGATGGACTCCAATTGCTTTTTTTATTGTTGGATAATTCGTTTCTGAAATTGTAAATTCAAAATGAACAAACGTTTTGTTTAAAATTCGGTATACAGCCATATTGATAAGATTTAGGATTTATTTTTTATTGAAAATTGTTGGTTCTTCCAGCCATTCCGGCTTTTGTTCGTAACCAAAAGGAAAACCGAAAGTATTTAAAAATTCCAACCAAACTGGTCGTGGTACATCTCGAGAATTGACAGTCATTTTAGTTTGTACTTTAAAGTCATTGATTAAAGTATTAAGATTTCCACGAATGGTTGTTGTGGAAAATTGCCGACCATACATTTCATAAATTTTGCCTTTTTTAGGTTGAGGCGGTAGTTCTTTTAATGGAATTTGAGTTTTCATTAGTGTGGTATTTGAAGTTAGTTTTTAGTATTCATCATTTAGGCCAAAAATGACAACCAGTAGTGATGTTCCCCAACTGATTACGGCCATAGGGTTTTTAAAATAAATACAAAGGCCAATCGAAAAGGCACATAATAGGATCATTGACATTCGGAGTAGTTTCAAGATTTTCATAGTTTATAGATTTAATAGTTGTTCGTGTAATTGGTTGATTGTTTTGGTTGCTGTGAACTTTTCAAAGTCTTGGGTTTCGTCTGCATTTTGACAGATGTCGACTAAAATGACCGCTTCTGTAATTGAAAAGCGGAGCGTAACCGGTTTTTGCTTTTTTGCATTTTCACTTTTGTTTCGCAGCTTCAGGAATATTGCTTTAGATTGGTCCAGTTTCAAGATGCTGTTGAAATAATTCTGTTCTTGTTTCGCTACCTCATTGTTGCGCTGAGCGTACTTATGGTTAAGTGACATAAGTGCAACTATTTCGCTTTGTGTTATTTTATTCAACTTTATCATAACTTGACTTCTGCAACCAGTTTTCCGGCTTCGTAAAACTGTAATTTGTTTGTTATTAGCTTCAATGTGGGGTTTTCTGCAAACCGCCTGACCATTCCTTCAATTATTGCTTTTGTGGGTTTGTGGTTCTGCTTAATAGGAGAGTACCACACTTTGTTTTCTTCGGTTCGGGTTGTCAAAATCACCATTTTGATTTTGGACAGTTTGGGATCGAAAATTGGCATCAGCAATTAAAATCATTAAGGTTATACTGTACATTGTTGTATTTCTGTTCCAGTTGTTGTTTCAATTGCAACTGGTTGCGCTCATTCAACAACTTATTAATGTGTATTGAAAGGTTTTCCTGGAACTCTTTCGGTAAATTGTTTTGGACATATTTTTTGAGCTGATCGTAATCTATCTTATTGTTCAAAAACTGGTTTACTTTAGTATTGTATTTGTAACTCAATGCACGACGTTTTGCTTTTGCTTCGGCTTTAGCACGCACCTGACCTTGTTTTTCTATTTTTTTCAGATGGTTCTTGTATTTCTCTTTGGTGTATTCGAACCCCATTTCATACGATTTGGTTCTCGAAAAATCAAAGTAATTGTTAGGGTAGAGGATTTGCATATTTGGATTCTGTAGGAACCATTTACGGGCGAATTCCAATCTCCAACGCAGTTCTTGAATATCATCAAGGATATTTACTTTCTGCATCGGGTTTCCGTTAAATAATCTGAATTTCGATTTCAAATACTGGTTGAGAGCGAGTTTCCAAGAACCAGGATAAGCGGTTGTATTGTTTTTCCATAGTTTGTTGGACGATTTAAAGAAATCCTGAACGACAACTTGAACAAATTCCTCATTGGTGAGTGTTCCGTTGTACGCTTCGTGGGTCAAGTAGCGAATATCAATCGATTTATATTCGATAAACTGGTTTTCAGCCAACTTCTCAGCAAGAATTTGTTCGTCTTCGAGAGTTCTCAATAAATTTTCTGAAAAATTTGCGCCGACCGCCGCCCCCTCCGTTTTTTTTGCTTGATTGCGTACTGGTGTTCCTGTAGAAAAATAAGTAATCGTGAGGGCTTTGCCCGAACTCCCTTCTTTCAGAAAATCGGTTGTACCGTTTTCTTTCTTCTCTTTTTTATCTTTAATTGCTCTAGTACTTACATCATTATCAGGTAAAATTTTCCCTTCTTCGGGGTTAATTGATTGGTTTTCAAACTTCCTCATTTGGTTGTTTTGGAAATCCAACACCGTTAAAATTTCAGGGTTAACGTGGCATTCTATAGCCGATTTTGAGCCTTTAAAACATCGTCCGGTTAATACACCAGCCTCGAAAAGTCGGTCGCGGTGGTTACGTACAGTTTTAGAGCATAAATCAAGCGCTTGGACACCGTTGCGTTTCATTTGGGTAATGAACCAAGAATTGAGCTTCATGGGCGAAATAGGACGCTCTACAGCAACCAAAAGCTTCATGTACTCGCTGTTCTGATTGATCAATTGTGCATTGTACGCCGATAGAATGGCCGAAAACAACAACTCAGTTGCATATTTAACCGGTTGTATTTTTACTTTTTCGAGTTGGATAGTTCGATCGTTGTAAAATTCCTCAACTTTTTGATTGTAGTCGCGAGAATTTAGGTGTGAATAATTCTTGTAAAACAGAGTGATAAAAGTGTTCTCCACTTCATTGCGCTCCTGGGTTTTATTGATCGTACTGTTCCATAGTTCAATTGCAGCATTTTCCTCCGAAGTTTGGGTGTTATATTTTGCAATGTACTTGCGGTAATTGTCCATTGTGATGGCAAAAGCTTCATCTACAATACACGGATAAACAGCCGAAAGAATAGTGGGATTTTCTTTGATGAATTCTGCTTTTTTAGCATCGATGGCCGCTTGTTGCGGTTCGGAAGTGTAGGCATTGAGAAGCGTATTTGCGATATTGAAAACGCTTGTTGCGATGGTGTTGTTGTGGTTTTTCATTTTCGCGGGGTTAGGTTTATCAGGGAAAGTTTGGGAGCTTTCCCTTCTAAACAATTACATAGCTTTGCTATACTGGTTTCTTTCACCTCGATGAATGGTTGTAGAGTGTGGTGAGCAACGTTGCATCGATACTATCCAACCAAGAATCAACCGGGTTTTCTTTTTTCCTTTTTTTGGTTGCAACCGGTTTTCCTAAATCTTTATCAATGGCAGCACGCAACTCGCTCAATTCCTCATCGGAAAGGAACATCTTGGCGTTCTGATAAATTGATAATACTTTAGGGTTCATTGTGTAGTTATTTTCCGGTTACAATTTCATAATCGATTACTTCGATATCCTGAGCGATTGTATTCTCCATTATTTTAAAAGTTCTTTAAGTTCCTTTTTGCGTGCTTCTACAATGTTCTTGATTTCGCGCATCGCTTCAATGTTACTTGTTCGGCCATCAATGATGGATAGCACGATTTGACGGTTAAATGCATTACCGTTTGAGGTTTTCATACCAATCTCGTTCAGCTTCACAGCAATGACTTTGGCAAATCGGCCTCCTAATGCCTCTTTAATTTTTTGTTTATTCATATCTCAATCTGTTTGTGTTTTGTAAGAAAAAACTTCTATATTTACTATTCGCCAGCGGTTAATTGGGGTAACTTTAAAAAACTGGCTTGATTCAATCAATTATGGAAAACACGAGTACAATCTCAGTTCGTGTTGGAAACAGTTGTTTAGTCTTGCAAACCAATGACAGCAAACTATTTGCTTATTTGATTTGTGGCGCAACAATTGGCTATTTGATGGCAAGAGCTTTTGAATAGTCCAACAAATTAGCATCGCATTAGCGGTGCTTTTTTGCTTTATAGAAGTTTCAATATTTTCAATGAACTTGTATTTGCCATTGGCATACGTTTTGCCTTATTGTATAGTTATCAGGTTGCTCAATTTTGCAACTGGTTGCAACCATATTTTTAGTATATTGGCATTTGTTTTAGTATTGTTTTTTGAATCATTTTGTATTGATTTCTAAAACAAAATAAAGACAAAATTTTGACTTAATAAAATAAAATGGACAAAATTTTTACAATAAAAGAAAGAATTTTACAATTCATTGAAAATCAAGGAATTAAAAAAGAAGATTTTTATAATAAAACTGAAATTACTGCTTCGAATTTTAAAGGAACTGGTTTAAAAAGTGAAATTGGAGGTAATAAATTGGTTAAAATTTTGACTGTTTATCCTAATATCAATCCTGATTGGTTATTGACTGGGAATGGTGAAATGTTGCGTGATGGCAACCAAAATTTGCAACTGGTTGCAACCAACCAGGATAATGAAGATGTTGTATTACTAAAGCAGCATATTAAACTACTCAATAAACAAATTGAAGAATTAACCGGTGATCAAAACAAAATGTCTGTGCAAAGCATGGTAGAGTTTTTGTATGATGAAGCGAAAAAACGCTCTATTCTTGAGGATTTAGAAACCTTGGAGAAAATGGCTAGGGAGAAGAAGAAGGAAACGAATGGGAAGAAATAGTTTACTACCTTGTTACCTATCGCTATTAATTTAAAAACGATCGAATAATTGTATTCAGCTCGTTATTGTTGTTCTTTTCATCAATCTCGTTTAGCTCTTCTTTAATCTTTGCAATAATATCAAATACCTCTTCTTGGGTAATCTCATTATTTTTTAGGGCATTTATGGCGTTTTGAGAGATGATTTTTAAATGATCATACTTCTTTTTAGGCTTCATTCGTCTTTTTACTTCTTTGGATTTGTAAATACGTCAAGTCTAAAACACTCTCGAGTAATGAAAGTCGCTCCTTTTGTTCTTTGTCTTTGTTGAAAAAACTAGATATGAAAAATATGCTTAGAGCGAATAAAAGCGAAGCTCCAAAAACAAACCAGTTGAAGATAGAAGTGTCGCTGTAAGTAGTTGAAAAGAAAATCCAATGCAATTGGAGAAAGCTTATGTAAATAGGGATATAGTAGCTTATTTTATAAGGTTTGAACTGATTGGCAAAAATCACAATTAATAATGCAATGGTTTGTGAACAAGCCCAAGCAAGTTGTTCTGTGTCTGCAAACCCGTAATTATTATTTAGTTTTATGTTGAAGTAAACACTAATTTTATCTAAAAGTAAAATTGCACCAGCGGCAATAATCAATATTGATGATAGTAAACGGCTCATTTGTTAAATTTCTGTTGCGAAACTAACGATGAGCCGTTATATTTTAGTACGGTAAAACCTCAATTTTTGTTAAAACTTTTCTTACATTAAGGCCTTCCTGATCCTCTGTTCAAATCATCTTCGACAGGTGGTTCTACTGGTGGAGTAGTGGTTGCGAATGCAGTTTGCATTTGGATAAACATTTCGGCACCGCCTTTGATTGTTTGCAACTGGTTGCGTGTCAGTTGGGTAAAAGTGTTTTTCATCTTGTTTATTTATTTAATGGTTAAATACTATTATGCAATTGGACTTAGTTTTGTTGTCCTGGTATGCGAATTTTTGGTTTTTCAACATCTTCGGTTTCTTGGCCACCATAGATTTTTTGGAGTTGCTCTTTGGTCAATTTCTCAAAGTATTTTGTCATCTTTTTTAGGTTTTTTTTCATTCAAATTTAAACAAACGCAAATATCCTTGTGCGTATTTTCTTTAAAATATTTTTTACTGCATTTAAGTATCAAGTAAAAATACCTAACTAAATCTAGGTATTTTTATTGAATTTAAGTTTTTTCTTACGGTATGTGGTGGTTTTTTTGTAGATTGGTTTTTGTAAGTAGTAACCACACTTAAAAGATTGTATTTTATTATTAAATCGTTTAGGTATTGCGCATATTTATTAGTTATGCGTGAGTTAAAACAGACATCCAAGTAAAATAAAGATATATGAAAATAGAAAGTTTCAAAGTACACGGACTTCATGGTAAATCAAATTATGATATACAGTTTGAGGACAATTCGTTAATTCTTGTTGCTGAAAACGGTTCCGGTAAGACAACTTTAGTGAATATGTTTTATTACTTTTTATCACGACAATGGAGAAAATTAAATGAATATCAATTTGAAAAAATCACATTGAGAATAAACTCAAAAGAGTTTTCCTTTGACAAAAAAAACTTTAAAGAAGTACTTTTAAGAGATTCAAGAATTTCAAAAAGATTTCCAATACGATATTCAAAAATTGCAGAAGAAATTATCAGTAAGTATAATCTCATCGAAATTAGAAGAAATCCAGAAGTTATCGAAAGAATTGCAAGTCAGTATGATGCTCCTGTCGGATTAATTCATGATATAATCATGATGTATAGCGATGAAGAACATCGAATAGAGAAAGATAACCGAGTACAACAACTTGAAGAATTTCTAAATACTGAATTCAAAAATATACAAATAGTATACCTACCAACTTATAGACGTATTGAAAAAGATTTGAAAAATATATTTCCACATCTTGAAGAAAGCATGAAGGAATATGAATACAAAAGGCGCAGAAAATTTTTAACGGAAAGTTCTGATTATATTGAATTAGTTGAATTTGGTATGGATGACGTTAAAGAAAGAGTGGAGAGAAGATGTACAGAACTAAGAAGCCATTTTTACAATAATCTAAGTGGAAAGATAACAGGTTCTTACTTAGAGGATATTCTAAATAAAAGATATAAGTCTTTTGATTCTGAAAAAATACAAAGTTTCAATGATGAAGCTTTGAAATATCTCTTAAAAAGATTGGATGACAGCATCATTAGTGTAGACGGCAAAAATGAATTGAGAAAATTCGTCGAAAAGGTTCGAGATGAAGGAGCAATTGGAGATGAAGATAAAATAAACGCATATTTTGTTTGGAAACTGTTTCAAATTTATGAAGAACAACAGAAGGCCGAGTTAGATATTAATAGGTTTGTTAGCATATGCAATGATTATATAAAAGATGGCAAACATTTTTACTATGATAATGATACTTTTAAAGTTGATATTTTTTTGGACGAAGATTTAAAACAAACATCACTACCATTTGAATTACGACCAGGAGAAAAATTAAAAGACGAGAAAAATAGAATAGAATATAAAGATTTATCATCGGGTGAAAAGCAAATAGTTTCACTTTTCAGCCATTTAATCTTAAGTAAAAAAGACTATTTCATTATTATTGATGAGCCTGAACTTTCTCTCTCTGTTCCTTGGCAAGAGAGATTTTTGCCTGACATAATCAAATCAGGTGGTTGTCAAGGCGTATTGGCCGTAACCCACTCTCCATTTATTTTCAAAAATAATCTGAAACAGTATTCACACTCATTAGAGGAATTTTTAATAAAATAATATCTTATGGCTTTTATAGACGTTTTAGAGAAGGCTGGAGATATCCCCGAAGCTTCATACATTAAATTTTTGCATCAATATAAATTTAAAGATAAAACACTTCATTTCTTTTTTGAAGGACTTGATGACCAATCATTCTATGTTAATTTTCTTGAAAATATTTTCCCTGAAGATTACACATTCCATTATTATGTTTGTAATGGAAAGGATAATGTTTATACAAATTATAATGACATAAATTGGTCTGTATATAATAAGAATAGAGTGCTATTTTTTACAGACAAAGACCTAGATGACATAATTGGAGTAGCAAACGTCAAAGATGAAAATATCTTTGAAACTAAATACTATTCAATAGAAAACTACCTAGTTACTGCCGAAGTATATGGCAGATTTTTAAGAGAAATCTGTTATGTTATGGAAGATCAAGTTATTGAAGATTTAAAAAAGGAGTTTATTAAACAATTAGACTTCTTTACTGAAAAAATGACGAGTATTTCTGCATGGGTAGTTTATTGCAGGAAAAACAAGCTGCCAGTTAACCTTAGTGACATTGACATATCAAAAATATTTTCAATTTCAAATGATTTCAAAATAAAAAGAAATCTTTCAAGTGGGCATAAAACTCCTTTTGAATATATATGCTCAACTACTAAAACAAGCCATTATAATTTTACTGAAATAAAAAAAATATCAAAAGATCTACGGAATATTAAACCTGCAAAAAAATTCTTGAGAGGTAAATATGAATTATGGTTCTTATACGCATTTTGTAAAAATACAATTGACATTACAATCCCATTTTTGAACAAAGAAATAAAAAAGCATAATTTATCAAACGAAGTAAAGAAAACTAAATGTAAAGTGACTATTCCAATTAAACCTGAAAATATTATCCAAATTACTGCGCCTAGAGTAAGACTTTCTGCAGACATTGCTGACTTTCTCAATGAGAATTTTCGGAAGGTAACTCACGCTTAACAGTACCTACAAGAAATTGGCGATTCATTGGTTAAATAACGCTGTGTGCTTCGTATCAAGTTAAGTGCTGGCAGACAGTTTAGAGCTCCGTAATCGCCACCTAAGGGTAGTTGCAAAACGATATGGGCAATTGTAAAAAAGGATTAAGTTGAATTAAGAAACAATGAATAAATTTCAATATCGATTATCACAAAATCAAAAGACTGAGATAGCTCATAATCTAATAGATATTTTACAGAAAGATGCTGACATTTTAGATTCTACCTTAACATTTATTTTTAATTGGATACGCACTGGACCTGATGAAAAAAGAAAAGCTTTTTTCGATGTCTGGGATATTGTTTTAAAGAATTATCTACCAGCAACAAGACCGATTTTATTTCGCTCATGTGGAAGAATTAGTAAGAACGGTAAGATTGCAAGTTTTACTGGAAGACTAGAATGTGCAAGAAGGATAAGTGAAAGTAGTGGCTTTTTAATAATTTGTGATACTAAAGAAACTCTTGAAAGTGAAAAACGTTTTTATAAGCTAGGTAGTTACAAACATACATTTTACCCTCTTGTTGATGTTTTAATTAAGGCAAAAAAATCCAGAGGAAGTAGATTTTCTCAAAGTTTCTTGGATGAGTTCATTGGCGAAGATGAATATATAATGAGGATAAATCTAGGTTACTCGTGCAGTTTTAAGTGGGTGAAAAATGCTTAAAAAATATTAATACAACAGCCTATAACAGCGGTTTTTAAGAAATTGAAATTTTAAAATTTAACTAATTTTTACTTTTAATATTAGTATTTTAGATTAAGATTGGATGTTAATGAAAATTTCAACTTTAGTAAAATAGCAGATCATTGTTAATTTTATGAAATATGAAGACTTTCAAGTATAAGAGTTTATCAAAAGAACATAAATCAAAGTATTGGTTTGATGTTTTTAAAGCTATTGAGAATAATAAAGAAGACAATAGAACTCTTATTCTCATAACGCATGGTTTTTTGGAAATAATGACAGAAATATTGATAAATGAATTAACAAAAAATAAAAGTAAAATTTTGAACAATGGCTCTATTTATTCCTATTCAGTTAGGTTGTTGATATTGAATGAAATGGGAGTGATAGGGGATTATAGGTATTGTCTTTTGGATTATTTTAGACAGCTTAGAAATAAAGCCGCACATGAAGCTTTGTTTAAAATAGAACTGCTAGAAATTAAAGATTACGTCAATTCATTGGAAAAAAAAGCATACGGTAATAAAACACCTTTAGAAGCAAAGCCATCTTTAGAATCAAAATCATCTTTAAAATCAAAAACATTTAAGGAATTTTGTATACATATTTTGGTGACATTTTGGGTTGACCACTCTGAGATTTTTGCTAAAAGTATTTTGGGAATTGATAATGAGTAGAGTTTATTGTAAATAGCATAATTTTACATGAGTAACGATGTGATTATTTACCTATCACTTTCACTTGCTGATTAAAAATCTATCAACTTTTAGCTATATATTTGAAAAAGTTTGTGAGTTTTTTACAGACTAACTTATATTACTTTAAGCCAAAATTTATGGAAAAAAATCACTTGGAAGATTTCTTAAAAAACTACCCTCTTTACAAATCATTTCGAATTGTAGAAAATTATCAAGCAGGAAATTCACATTATAATAATCCTTATTCTTTTATTGGTGAAACTTTCATGTATTATTGTGAAAATGAACTGGCAGAGAAAACCTTTGAATTGGAACTTCCAGAAAGTACTGAGAGATTTTGGGGGACTCAAGATGGTGAAAAGATACCTGAAAGTCTTTTTGATAATACAAAATGTTTAAATTTTGTTGAACATTTTATAGGATGTTGTAAATCTTGTAAAAAATATAAAATAAACCTCACTTTACATGTTTGGAGTGATAACAAAATTCCAAAAAAGAAGTATAGACTTTCGGGTGTAGCAGGAACTAGTTCTCCAAATAGTGAATTTGATGGAATTTCCTCAAATATATTTGTTGAGAAAATTGGTGTATTCCCTAAACCAACATTTAATGTTGATCAAGAAATAAAAAAACATTTTGATCGAGAAACAAATAATTGGTATTTCAAAGCTTGTAAATGTATTCAAGATAATTATGGAATTGGTGCATTCGCATATTTTAGAAGAATTATAGAGAAAGAACTCTTAACGATTGTTAAAGAAATTTCAGATTTAGATCCTACAAATTTAAAGATAAAGAAACTTTGCGAGGAATATAATTCTACTAATCAAGTATTTTCAATATATGAAAATATATTTGAATTTCTTCCTAAGTCTTTGCAATCTTTAGGTATAAATCCAATTAAAACTCTTTATAATCAGACATCGGAAGGGTTGCATTCACTTGATGATAAAGAGTGTTTATCGAGAGCAGAAAGTATAGATGTAATTCTTAGATTTGTTATAAAGAAAATTAATGAGGAACAATCTGAAATTCTTAAAGTTAAGGAAGCTATTAGAAATTTAAAATAAAATTCTTTGTGATTGCTGAACAGTTTTAGTATGAATGTTTTTTGAAAATAACTGCAGATCTATATCTAATTTGGAACACGAAAACGAACACGATTTCACTATATTTGATACAAAATAACGGCTTTGAAGCCCAATAAAATGGTTCTATTTTTTGAGTTTTACTATTCATAACCCTGAGGTCACGGGTTCAACTCCCGTCCTCGCTACAAATTACAACCCTAAACCCTTGATTTTAAAGAGTTTAGGGTTTTTTGTTCACGAGATTTTCACGAACCGCTATTCTAACTCCTCTATTTTCATCTTATTTAACCAATTCAAATTCAATTTAATATCTTTTAATATTTAATAGTTAAATTGAATTTTCAAAATATTTTGGACGCACAATTGTAAATTTATAAAAAAAATCAAACATGTTCAAAAGCCAACTGACTCGTAATTAAAGTGTCTTTTTTTATGAATTTAAAAGCGGAGCCCTTATGTGTAATGTCTGTTAAAAAATTAAACTCCAGACCACTTTTTATTGTAAATAATATATCGTCCAGATTCAAACTTTTTTCTTCAACGTATAACTCCAATGTAGCCAATAGACCTCTTTCTCTTTGCTGAATGATAATTCCAGATTGAAATTCATCTGCCAAAATCTCTTTACGAATTTGAAACAAGGGAAATAAAACCATTTCATTAAACAATTCAGAGGCGTACCACTTCATTACTTTTTTTCGATCGAACCAAATTTCTAATTGATTTTTAGGGGTATCCAACATTCCTGAAATACTTTGAAAAGGAATATCATCAATTGATTTATATTTAGGGTTCTTCAAATCATAAAAGAAGAAAGGATCAACAATTTTATCACTTAAACTACTGTGTTTTTTCTTTGCAAGTTCTTTCCAATTTACGATAATATCGTCGGGCAAGTATAAACGCCTGATCTCTATTCCTTCTCCGAATAAGTTGATTTTGATTTTTGGCAATGATTTTTAATTTAAATTTATTAAGCATGTTAGATTTCTTATCCGCCAAGGTATGTAAGAACATTCAATATTCTAAATCCTTTTTAAGTTGCTTGATTAACATTTCATCTTCATAGTTCTGTTCTATTCCACTAACAAAATTCACTAAAGCAGTAACTTGCTTTACATAGATAGTTCGAAGTAATAACATTTCTCTCTTTGCAGATTTATAGACCCAACCGTACTGCATTTCCCATAAATTTCTAAAATAACTGATATCTGCTTTGCCCTTGTTACATCCGAGAATAAATAACTTTTCAGCAATTTCAAATCTTGAAATCAAATGATTTCTGCTATTGTCTACGACTGTTTTTGTAAGCAATGATTTTAAATTTTCTAAGACTACATCTCTTGCTTTTGCACCTAAATACTCAAGTCTCTCCTTAACATCTTCTGCTTTATTACTATTTGTTTTTTCAATAAAATAACTAAGAAGATTATAGTTCATGTTTTCAATATTCCAAAATTCTTTAGTGCTTATGTTGTGAATCCTTTTTGCTGTTTTAATTTCTTCTTTGAAATAAGGTGCAACTGTTTCAATACTTTCCCACAACTCAGTAAAATCCTGAACAAAATAGATAATTCTAACACTGCAAGAATCTCCAAAAGATTGCAAATATTCTAATTCTTCAAAATAGTGGTTTCCCAAATACTCCCGACAGGAAATGTATTTTTCCCGTCCCGCTTTTAAATCCTCATAGCAAAATTCTTTAAGTTCTTTAAATCTATGTTTCGGTAACGTGTAAATATTGAATTGCTGATCATAATTGAAATGTAACAAATCATGCAAAATTATGTAAGATGCTTCGCAGCAAATTTTAACTTCATTAAAAAGAAAATTGTATTTGGATTGCAAATCAAGTGATACATTTTGAGGTATTCCGTTATTTTTAGTAGATGTCCCAGATAGATTTTCTATTTTTCTAAAACAATGAAGCAAGGCAAAAGAATCAATAGCAGAGTTAAAAAAAACATCTTTTTTTTCAGGTAATTCAGGATAACTACAATAATAACTTTGTTGCTTTGTAATTTCATTATAAGCGGATATGAAAATTGAAAAATCATAATTCTGACTTCTTTTATCAATAAGAAGCTCCCATTGCTGAGAGCTTTTATTAAATACCTCTACATAGCAGTATGCAACTTCCATAATATCTAACGTTTATGCCAGGAAGCCCCTTTGTTTTTGGAATAATAGGTTCCTTTTGTAGTTGTTGCTAAAAGTTCATTACCGTTTTCCATTAAATCAATGAATTCAAAAATTGATGATTTTGAGGATCTGGAATGCCATGATCTGCCGTCGTTTTTAGAATATTCAATACAATTTTTTGAAGGATTAATGCGTAATAATTCTCCTTGGTGTGCGACCATTTGTCCCATATTTTTGAATTTAAAATTATGTTTCAAATCTATAGTGAGACACCGCCAATAAGTGGCAGTTAAAACCCAATTTTTACGGTTTTTGTTTTTTTATCCCATTTTTCATTTTCACAAAATGAGACAATCTCATCAAATGATATTTTGGAGCCAGTAACCACTTCCGTCATAATACACTTCCGAGTTATATTTTCCATTTCTCCACCCGAAAACTGAAATTGTTCTGCTAATTTTTTTGCTTGCTTTATGGAAAGCCATGATAATTTTGATTTCCAAATTTTTGCTGCAATATCAATACCCGGAACATCAAATTGTACTTTAAAAAGAAATCTTCTTTCAAATGCTCTGTCCAAATTGTCCACCAAATTTGATGTAGCAAACATAATACCGTCGAAATTTTCTAATTCTTCCAAGAGTATATTTTGTATGGCATTTTCAGTATCCGCAACTGAGGAAGCACCTGCACTTTTTCTTTTACCAATAACCGCATCCGCCTCGTTAAAAAGTAAAATAGGACAAACTTTTTCCTTTTTTTTAAATTCATAATAATCGGTAAATATCTTTTTTACCAGTTTTTGACTTTCACCAAACCACATGGATTTCGTTTCTGAAATTTCGACTTTAAAAACGGGACGGTTGTATTTTTTTGCTAATTGGTAAACCGTTTCTGTTTTACCTGTTCCTGGTTCGCCATATAAGAGTACTGTTAAACCAGATGGCATTTTATTTTCGTTTAATTTTTTTTGCATTAAACTAAAAGCTTTATGAGACATGCTTTTGAAAACTGGTTCTAATTGCAATTTTTCTGACCTATTATAATACAAATTGGTCTTATGAATTTTTTCTGGATATAATAATTTTTGATTATTATTATCTGCATAATCAAACTTTATCCCCTCCATATTATACAACATATTTATAGCTTTTTGAGTAAGTCTAATTTTATGTTGATTTGAAAATTCGGCATTATTTTTTTCAATTAGATTCAAGGTATTCAATTTCGTTTTGCCTTCTAAAAATTTGCTTATATAATCAAAAGTATCTCGATTACGATTAGTGAAATCATTTACGGTTGATTGTAGTCCGGAATTAAAATTGTTATCGCCAGCATTTATAGCGTCGAGTATCACATCAAAAAAAACAAAAGAGTCGATTGCTTCTAAATTATTTAATGCATAATTCACCAATTTATATTTTTGATTACTTATTAATAACTTATTAAACTGATGTTTAAAATAGCGATAGTCAATTTCGTTATTGTCCTTTTTATTGCTTAATTTATCCATATCTGCAAGAAATTCATTAAATGTATCTTCCTTTGATTGAATTTCGATTAAGTGTGGTGGAATTGGTTTATTTTCCAAAATGAATTCCAATAAATGGGATGGTAAAAAATAATCTTCTCTTGAAAGATTGCGGAAGTTCTTTTTGCTTAATATATTTTTTTCTTGCAGTGTCACTAAATGATGAGTGTACTGAAGAAACTCTATTTTTTCCAATTCAAAATACTTTATAACCTCAATAAGTTCGATTTCATCTAAACATGAAAGACCTATAAAACTTGCCAATAAAATACTTTGTATTTCATTTAGTTTAAAATAATCTGACACAAGAGCAATTTCACTTTGCACTTTTTCATAGTTCTCTAATTTTAACTTTGAATCTTTTGAAGTATAATGAATATTCTCCAAAGCCTTTAAAATTGTCATTCCTTTTGTTTTCATAGCCTATTGATTTAAGTATGAAACAAAACTAAAACGACACTCTGCCAAAGAATGTCGTTTTAATATAAGCTTGATATTTTACAAACTACAAAGTATCTAAATATTCAATTATTTCATTTCTACCGATTATAGCATTATATAATTCAGTTATATTATTCATAATTCCATAATCTTCTGTATTCAAAACAACTTTACCATTGTCGAGAAAACCACCATTATAATGTAATCCTTTATAGATTTTTTGACTCTGACTCATAATTTCATCATTTATTTCATGCGCTGCTAAACTCAAATTCGCATTAAAATCAAATTGCTGATCTTCGTCAATACTTTTATAATAAACTGAATAACTTTCTTCAAAAAGACATTGTAACAATTTCATTGAACCTTTCATAACTGCTAATTGGAAAAAAGGGTTTTTATCGCCATCAATTACTCCTAATTCATAATCAGATTTAAGAATTATACCTAAACAATAATCCATAGCATCTTCTTTAAAGGATGTATAGTTATTTGAAATTAATTGCGCCAGCTCGGTAGCTAATTCACTTTTAGAAAATATTTTTTTTGCTTCTTCAAAGTTTGAAATGAAAGAACTAAAAGCTCCTTCCTCTAAATCAAGCCTTAATTCCTCTAAAATTGCTTCTTTGTTCATTTTTATATTGTTTATTTTGTTTCTAAATGTAGTAAAAATAATTCAGCACAAGCCTTTGCGTCACTTAACGCATCATGATGATTTAGTTCAATATTATATTTTCTACAAAGAGAAGCTAAGTTATCTTTATACATTTTGTAAGTGCAAAACTTGTTGTATTCTGGGACATTCATCCCATAATATTCCAGTGTTTTGTTCAATACCGGAAAATCAAAACCAAAACCGTTGTGAGCAATCACGTTTTGATTAATAATATAAGGCGCAATCTGATTCCAAATCTGATTAAATGTTGGTGATGAAACAGTATCTCTTGCTGAAATTCCGTGAATTTTGGTAAAGTTATACCAATAATAATTATCCGGAGGTTGTACTAAAATATCCAGTTCTTTGGTAATGATTCCATTTTCAACCCTCACCAAACCTACTTGGCAGATACTCCAGCGGTAACCTTGGGCTGTTTCAAAATCTATGGCTGTGAAAGAATTCATTAAGAATATAGTTTTATCATCTCTGACACCCGATCTCTGATCGTATTTCGTAACATTTCCGGTTCAAGCACTTTAACCTCAGCCCCGAATCTCATTAATTCCATAATTAAATCATTTGTAGGATGAATAAACAATTCAACCAATAATGCGTTATCAGTATCCGATAACACTTTTTGAGAACTGTGTAATGGAAACGATTTTATATAATTTCCTTGTTGCCATGTAAATTCAAGCACCACTTTTTGAGCCGGAGCATAAGTTTCCACTCCAAAAGCATGACGGTATTCTTTTTCAACATCAAAGAGTATTGTTTTGAATTTGGTGTCAGAAATTCTCAAGTTAGATATTCGGTCAAAACCAAAATTTTTGATGTTCCCATCTTTGTTATCGAAAGCAATCAAATACCAACGGTGTTGTGACTCCTTAATCGCGATGGGTTTTACCGTTCTTTGCGTTGTTTCAACATCCCAAAACTTGGTATGGGTAAAGGTGATTTGCAAATTATTTTGAATAGCGTATAAAATCCCGTTTATCAGGTTGGTTCCTGAGGATTTTCGGCTTTCCAAATAAATACTTGGGGTAATTTTATTTCCTTCTTTAAGTGCTTGATGAATCGAAAACGCCTCCACCATTCTGGAAGCAGAGGTATCTTCAATTTCATCTTCAATATAATAGACTTTATCCTTTCTGTTATACTGAATCAGAATGCCGAATAGGTCGAAAATATCCTTTTTATCTCTGTCGAAAGTTCTAATGGAAAAATCGAAATCTCTTCCTAAATCATCCCGTTCCAAACGATTCATTACATACTCTTGTAATTCCTGAAAATTGCTTGGTACCGATTGTAACCGGTCAATGATGTATAAATATCTTTTGTAAAATCCTACTTTGGCCATATTTTGAAGTTTATGTTTGGCTAAGGTAGTTTTTTACTCCGACAAAATATGGCAGTTAAAAAAGAAACTGAAATATTATGCTTAATTAATAAACTTCTCGAGTTAATAAATATCTTTAGAGAATTCTTAAAAATTACTTTATCAATCAATGGCCATCACTAAAAATCCACTTATTCGCTATAAAATTTTAGATGGGTGTTTTCGAAATCCTTTTAAAAAATTCACAATTGATCAATTGCTGCAAACAGTAAATGATAAACTTTATGAAATTTCAAATGATGAAAAGCAATGCATTAAGTTACGTCAATTACAAGATGACATTGCTTTTATGAGAAGCAATGAAGGTTGGTCTATCGAATTAAGCGAATTGTTCGAAGGAAAAAAACGTATTTATCGTTACGAAGATTTGAATTTCTCTATACTTAATGCACCTTTGAATGAGGTAGAAATAGATCAGTTCCAATCTGCTATTCAAGTTTTATCGCAATTTGAAGGCATGCCACAATTTGAAGGTATTCAGGAGATAATCGCCAAATTAAAAACTGGTTTAAAACTAACCACTAATGAAACTCCATTTATTGGTTTTGACAGTAGTCAAGATTTAAAAGGAATTGAGTTTTTTAGCCAATTATATCACGCAGTTCAGAACAAACTTCCTTTAGAAATTACATATAAAGATTTTAAAACAGAAGCTCCTTATTCTTTCCAATTTCATCCTCATTATCTGAAAGAATACAACAACAGATGGTTTTTATTTGGATTACATCAGACAACTGGTAAACCTGATTGGAATGTTGCTATAGACAGAATCATAAAAATTATCAATACAGATATTAAGTTCATAGCCAGCACAATAGATTGGCAAGACTATTTTTCAGATATGATCGGGGTGAGCAAACCTGAAAATTCGGCTATTGAAGAAGTTATTTTACATTTTAATTCTTTGACTGGAAAGTACATGGAGAATAAATCCTTACATGAAACACAAAAACACAAATGGTTAGATGAAAATATTTTTGAAGTTAAAATAAAAGTACTGCTCAACTATGAACTTGAACGGTTGATATTAAGCTATGGCGATAGTGTAAAAGTAATTGCTCCAAGTACATTATCTAAAAAGATACAAGAACGATTGGCTTATGCCATGAAGCAATACTAAGCGATACCTGCATTTTTATTGACTTCTTCTATTAACTGTATCACTTTAAAGATCTTATTGTCTTCGTCATTAAAAACACCCATAATTCCTTCATCGTTTTGATCTGTAAAAGGTGATTGTGTTAGCATTTGTTTTTCCAATACACCGTTGATATTTAAATAATTAATTATTTTTTGGACAAACGTAATTTGATTGGGCGTCAAATTTTCTAATTGTATAAAAGTTGAAAAGTGTTTGTTTGCGGCTTCGATATCTAATCCAATAATTTTTCGAATAAAAATTCCTAAAGAAAGGTTACCGTATTCTTTTTCGAAACGGTCTTTACTTTCTAAGGCTTCTTTCATTAGAAAATGCTCTAAAAGTTCTAACTCCTTTGGTGTGATTGGAATATTTTTGTAAAGTTTGTCTATTACCAAATGTGATTTATTCTTTCTGATAAAAGCTTCCACTCGATCTTTATAACTTTGTAAATTGGTGTAACTACCCAGAATATCTTTTTCAGTGACATTGGCTTCAAAAAATTCATCATCAAATTCAGAATAGACTGGCGTTTCCTTGTTTTCGTCTTTTAAAAAATGTACAAGGCTTCTTATATCTTCTCGGATTTTTTCCAATCGTGGCAATGAAATGGTTTTCCAAAACTCAGGTGATTTTACTGCATTAATTACCTCGATTTTTTGATGAACAGCCGGAATATTTCGCTTCACAAATAACAGTTGACCTATATTACTAATATTTTGAATATAATTAACCTGAGATTTTGAATTGTTCAGCAATGCCAGTTGTAAGCGATATACTAATACATCGAATCGTTTTGCCAATTCGTCTGTATCTTCATTGTATGCGACAAGATGCGACAAGTGTTTATGCATGTCCAAAACATCGGATTGTGTAATAGTATCCCAAGACTTTCTATTCTTGTACTTTTTTACGAATTCCCAATGTTTTCTGACTTCAAATCGGTCTTCATCCAAGTTTACAATACTTTGAAACAAATCTTCTGTATATTGCAAACCTAATTCCTCATCCTCATTATTTGGTTCCTGATTGTTCAGAATCGTGACCACAACCTCCAATTTCGTTTCGAAAAGTTGCTGTGAAAGTGATTTTACCGGAGCAGGTGTATGCCCGTTTGGAAATTCTTCAAAAAATTCAAAATTGGCACAAATGTCAAAAATTAAAAAGAACTCTTTATCTTTTCCTTTTCCGAAAATATCCGGACATAAGCGAGTTCCTCTTCCAATCATCTGCCAGTATTTAGCATAGGACTTCACTTCCTTAAAGAAGACTAAATTCAATACGCGTGGTGCATCCACACCTGTATCCATCATATCAACAGAAACAGCAATTTGCGGTTCGATCTCATCTCCTTTGTGTGCACAGAATTTCTCTAATAAATCTTGTGCTTTGTCTTCGTAATTATCAATTACCCTTAAAAAAGTACCTCCATATTCGGGATAATTTATATTAAAACGCTCCTCTATAAAAACTGCGTGTTTATGATTTTTAGCAAAAATGATTGATTTTCCAAGTTTATCTCCTCCTTCAATCTTTAACCCATTGGTCATCAGATAATCTAAAACCGTATCTATCGTATCTTTATTGAACAAAAATGAATTGACTTTGCTTTTATCGATATCAGGCAGACCTGTTTCCAACTCATCGGGCTGAATACCAAACAATTCCTCGTAATGGAGTTTGTCTTTTTCGCTTAATTCGGCATATTTTACCCCTTCACGAGGAAACTTAACCGGAACAGTAAAGGCTTTTGGCGGCACTAAATATTTACTTTCTACGGCTTGATTGAGCTCGTAAGCAAAAGTTGGATTATCATCTTCTATTTCAAAAAGAAGATAGGTGTTTTTATCTAAATCTTTTTTAGGGGTAGCTGTTAAACCAATGAGAATACTGTCAAAATAATCAAAAATTGCCTGATACTTTTGGTACACGGATCGATGCGCTTCATCAATGATAATTACGTCAAAATGACCTATTCCGTAAAAACGTTCGTCTTCATTTTTCAGATTATCAATTTTATTCATGATGGTTGGATAGGTGGAAAAAACCACACGTGTTCCTATATCTTCTTTCTCTTTGGTTAAATCGATAGCTGACAAATGCGGTAAATGCTCTTTAAAGGCATTCTTGGCTTGTGTCACCAAAGCATTTCTATCGGCTAAAAACAAAATCCGTTTAGCCCAATTGCACTTAGTAAACATATCTACTATGGCAGCAGCGGTTCGTGTTTTACCGCTACCGGTTGCCATTACCAAAAGTGCTTTACGATGTTTACCTTTTAATTGAGCGTTGTTCGTCGTAACTAAGGTATCCGCAATACGCTTAATCGCCTCTAATTGATAAGCTCTACCAGCAATGTTTGTATTTACTGAGAAATTGCGCAAATCCTGTCGCTCGTATCGGCGACGAATTAAAATTTGCAACTCCTCTTTCGTATAAAACCCTTGAACTAATCGATCAGGATAGAAAGTATCATCCCACAAATGAGTTTCAAAACCATTGGTATAAAAAATAATCGGTCGCTGACCTGTCATTTTTTCTAAGCAATCTGCATATAGACTGGCTTGGTGTTTCCCTTTGCGAGCATCGTGTAACGTACTTTTAGCTTCTATCACCGCTAATGGTTTTCCGTTATCATCCCACAATACATAATCTACATAACCTTTTCCGGTAGCATTGGTTGATAATGGCATTCCGGATACTTCATATTCAATCTCTTTGCCTTCACGCAAAGTATCCCAACCCGCTTCTTTGAGTAATAAATCGATTAAAATTTTGCGAGTTTGATGTTCAGACGTTAATTTCGGAATCGCTTCTTCAAAAGTAAATTCCTGAGCGCGTTGCTCTTTACGACTTGTAATTAATTGTGTTTGCTCGGCAATTTGTTTACGCAGTAAATCGTTTTCTTCTGCTAAAAGTTGTCTTTCTTTTTCGAGTTTTCGTGTTTGCTCTCTTTCCTTTTCGAATTGTCCCGACAGCGATTCAAGTTCTTTAACCGTTTTATCATTTATATCACCATACGGAATAAACGCTTCATTAAAAGGTAAAATTTCCGGATTGTTCTCACTGTAATATTTACTTAACCAAGAAAGGAACCTAAAAGTATTTTTAAGCGATTGTAAGGCTTCGAGTTGTTTTACGTTTTTACCGTGAGCAGCATTGTTTCCATAAAGTCTAACAACATTAAGCTCGACCAACATACTTGGTTTTAAAATGGCTTTAAAACTATCGTTATGAAGTAAGGCCGCTAACTTTGTGTCGTACGGAAGTTCTAAATCTTCATCATTTTTGTATAACCAAAAAACCGTTTTTTCCAAAACCACCCTACATAACATTGCGGCATAACGTGGGGCTGTAAAAGTATTCTTTTCAGCTTCAATAATTTCCTGATATATTTCAGGAAATTCGTTTTGGAGAAACGTAAAATTGGTTTGCATTTTTAACTTAGAACTAAATTCATTTCTCCAAATTTAGAACAAATTGTCTTTAGTAAGATTATTACCGCATTTTTTTCTTTAATTCCTGTATTTAAATAATAACGATTGCCTTCTTGTTCAAATCTTAAATTATTTAGCAAGTCAACTAAAGTTTCTGGATATTCATTTTCATTTCTATCAAAAAAACTTAACACAAAACTATTCTCATAAATAAAAATATCCAAAGCAAAGTTATGTTTGTTATTATAAGTCCATTGATCTAAAAATGCACAAGGTTCATCTACTGTTTCATGATAATCACTATTCGTAAAAGGCTGTATAGGTTTATTTCTTATAATCGTTGTAAAAAAATCATAAGTATAAAGTTCTGCTTTACGTTTCCAATTGTTTGCATGACTTCTGGATAAATAAATTTTTTCAAAATTCATCTTAATTTGATAATTACAACAATATGGCAATATTTCCTTGTTATTAATAAAAATATTTTTCCAATCGTTTTCAGAATAATTTTTAATAATCATATTTAAATCTTCTTCAATTGTTTCTATTTGAATATGATCCAATAAAGTTTTTAAAACCAAAGTTTTATTCTCATCATTAAATACTTTTCTCCAATTATCATTTTTTGCACGAAGTCCTAATTCAAAATTACAGAACGTTTTATTGTCAACTATGTAATTGCCACAAGCCAATAATGCTCTTTGAAAAAGAAATTCATTATTTTCTTTAAAATTTGTAAATAGAATATCTAATTTATTTGCGTAATTCCTAAATGTATCCAAGTCATACGTTCCGTTAACTTTTGCGTAATTTAAGATAAAGCCAATCTGTCCGTCGAAATATAAGTTTTTTTCAATTTTTAGAATTTCTTTTTCCCAATCGAAATCTTGCTTCTGAATTAATTCTACTTTAATTCGTTCTTCTTCTTGCTGATTTTTTATAAAACCAGAAACAAAATTATTTCCAAGGATGTAATTATACACATCATTCAACCCTTTGCTTAATTGATTTACTGACCTTATGGCTGTATAATATTCCGTTGGGCTTTGAATTAGAGTATTATTTATTAAGTTACAACATACACGCATCCAATTTTCATAAACGGTCTTATTACTTTGATTAATTTCTCCTTGACTAATAAAAAATTTAGTCAAAGCATAAAATCGAACTCTTTCCCAATAAGAAATAGAGGTACTTTTAATAAAATCCTTGAAATAGTTTTCGCCATCTGGGTATGTTCTTAAGGCATCTAAAATTTCTTTTATATGAGCTATTGATGAATTAGAGTTATGATAAACAGATTCATAATGTTCAAACAAATAATAACTATCTAAAAAGCTTTTATCTGCATCATTTTTTTCCACATAAAAATTAAGAGTTAGATTATGGAAAAAATTATAAAATTGATTATCAATATTTTTAATTTCTAATGATTCATTCAAACTTTCAAGTTTCCAAAAAATGTCGTACCAATCATTATCTAATTTGGACTTTTCATCATCATGCAGAAAATACGAAAAGTTAGCTTTGAAGTTTTCAAATTCAGTTAATGGCTTTCCTCTGGAGTTCATTTTTATATAAAGCTCATCAGTTAACTTAAACTTATCTAAGGGCAGATAGTTAAATGTTATTGAGCATTTTTCACCTATAAGGTTTTCAAAAAGCGAAGTTTCCACATCTAAAAATTGGTTTTGAATAATATCCAGCATATTCAAAATCGCTTTTATAGTCGGATCAGATTTCCATGACAATGAAAACCATTTTTGATCTTCAATTTGATCACTTACAATTTTGATTTTATCAAAGTCTACAATCCCTTTCAAGACTAAGTTTTTACAAAAATCTTGTGAGCTTGCCCTTGTCTCATAACTAAAACCAACTAAGACATCCTTAACGTCTTGAGTTATTTTTCCTTCTTTTGTTGCTATATACCAATGAAGCAGAAATAATGTTGTTAAACGTTGCTGACCATCTAATGGGATAAACTTATTTTCGCTTGTTTTCCCATAAACGAAATCAAGATTTAATATTTCGTTTTTAAGTATTTTACTCTTGATTTTTGCAATAAAACCATTCGCTATTCTACTTTCCTCTTTTCTGCCTTGTGCATAATCACGCTGAATAATTGGAATTTCGATTTTATTTTGAGAAATAAGCTTCCAAAAACTAATTTTCATTGGTATTTTTTTTAGGTAAATAATCAGTCAATATTTTTTCAAGTTCCTGATAATAGGCGTTTTGATCTTCAAGATTCCAGCTTACATTTTGCTCTACATTTTTGGAATAATATTTCATAAAAACATTTTTGGTTCCTATAGGAATAAAAGAACCTTTTTCATCCAGCTCTTTAATTCTGTCTTTTTTTATTGGAAAAATATTATTGTTTAAAGAAGAATTATCATCCCTGCTTAGTAACGCCATGTTTTGAATAGAATGTTCTGCATTTATATCTGAAAACTTGGAGAACAAATCATTTTGTAACGTATTAAATTCCTGATCACTAATTTCCCTTTTTTGCAGTAACTGAAGGATATTTTCAAAAACAACTTTGTCTGTATTCTCAAAATATTTTTTTTGATCTTCTAACAAATAACGCCTTTGTTTTTCTGTTTTTAAATCCTCAGAATTTTGTGCGTGGATGTGCTCCAAACTCCAATTTTCTTCTTTAAATTTTTCGAAAGGGAATCGGTTGTAATTGCTTTTCATTGTTGTGAGTACATTAAACAGCAACAAAGCATTATGAGTCTCATGATAACTATCTTCATAAGACAGTTCACTTAATTCACAGCTAAACTGTGAAGTAATCTTCTTTTTTAATGATTCTATAAAATTGGTTTTAGTTTCATTTGCAGCGAGAGAAACAATATCTGAAATATTGTTTTTATGATTAGAATGAATTAAGTAACCAATTAAATGATAATATTCGTTATGATTATAAAAATCTATAAATTGACGGTAGTGCGATTTTATTTTATCCCATAAATATTCCTTAGCCTCTTCAACCGTTCCGGGATTCTTTTCTGGAACAAGTTTGTTATTTATCAACTCATTAAAAACATAAAAAGTATACAAATCATCGTCTTTATGTTTTGAATCTATTGATGTTAATTTGGCATATTTATGAGCCATCAGATCAAAAATAAGCTCTATATGATTGGAGCCTTTATATGATTTTGAGGTTAGAAAATACCAGAAATTCTTATCCTGCAAGTTATTTTCCATCTGATCCCATTCGTAACCCATTTGTAGCTGATATCTTAGTTTTTCTTGATCTTCTTTATTAGTGACAAAAAACAAGGCTTTAACAAGTTCTGCATTAGTTAAAGGTATTTTGCCCATATTTAAGCGAGTAAAAATTTCAATAGGATCTTTAATTTCCTCAACCACCTCATACCAAATAAAACGAACGTTATTAGCGCTGTCTATACCTTCTTTATTGTTTGTTTTTAAAAGTGTATTTAGAAAATCAACAATATTTATTTCTCCTTTTGCAAACCAATTTTTAATAGTGAGGTAAGCTTGGCTCATATGATAAAAATCGGAATTGGTTTTATCCAGATCCTCAATATTTGCAAGATTGTTTAAGAATTCTTTACTACTACAACCCTCTTTTTCGCGAGTTTCATACTCTATTGTATATAAAGCATCTGATTTAAACATTAGCTTTCTTTCTTCTTTTAAACATGACAAAAGAATGAACAATGTTGTCAAGCGTTGTTGACCATCAATGACTTCATAGTAACCATTTTTTTTGATGACCACTATGGGTTGTAAGCAATAAAACTCGCCTTTTTCTTTATTTTCCTTTTCTTGGAATTCCTGAATATCTTCAAGTAGATTAATCACTTCCTTTTGGGTCCAGCGGTAACCTCTTTGATAGGATGGAATAAAAAAGTGATTGTTTAAAAAATCAGGCTCTCCGATGGCTTTTAATGTGATATTGTTCATGCTGTGTTTTTAATTTAACTCCCCCTTAAACGCACGTTGCAACAAACTCTGAAACAACGCCTCACTTTTTCCCAAAGCTTCCTGCGCTTGTTGTTTTTGGGTTTCAATTAGTTGTACTCTTTCCGCGAATTGGTTTTGAAGTTCAATAGAAGGTGAAATGAAAGGAAACTTTTTAAAATCAGACATTGGTGGAAAATTTGGAATTCCAGCACCTCTATTGGCATCAAAATATTTTTCTCTAAAATTTTTATGTGTAAAATGGAAAATGAAAAAGTCATTTCTCATAATTGTCTCATCTAAAGCTACTTTTAATAGGGCTTGATTAATTATACCTTTTTTTGCATTTTTTGGAATAACAGCAAGTTTACCAAGATAAACACCTGAACAACTAATAATAATATCTCCAGGCTTTACTTCAAATCCTTTTAATTCATTAAATTTCTCTTCATTTATGAAATATCTCGCCATAGAAAAATCATTGTTTAAAGCATGAAACTGTTCATAAACCAAATAACCTTCTTCAACAAAGATTTCCTTTTTTAATGCACCACCAAAAGGCCCTCTTTTAATAGAACCTTTTTCTTTTTTGGTCAGTTCTTCAATGGTTTTTGTTTTCCAGTATTTTTCATTTCTAACCGGATCCCCAAACATATCCAAAAACAAACTTTGCGTTAAGGTATCATATTTTTCAATAAGTTGTTTGTTGTATTGGCGCAGTGCATTAGCTTTGTCGAGAATGGTGGCTATTTTTTGTTGGGTTAGGAGGTCGGGGAGGGGGATTTCAAGTTCTTTAACTATTCCTAATGAAATATTTTGCAATGCAGCACCAACTGCTCGATTTAATAATCTGTTTTTTATTGTTGTAAACCAAAATCTCAGATATTTAATATCTAATTTAGATTCATCTTTTATATTAATTCCAAGAATAGCTTGATTTGTTGATAAATCAATTTCTGCAATAGCTGTCTTACCAACTGAACCATACATTGCTAAAAGAAGTGTGCCTTTTTTGAATAATCTATTATTGATAGACTTCAAACCCTCAGCGGTTATGTATTCTTCGGTTTCGTATATGTTTCCGTCGTTACTTTTTTCCAAGTCGCTAATTTTAGACCACGGAATTGTACCTCCATTGTAAAATTCAGATTTACCTCTCGATGGAGTTCCTCCACTTTGCATTTTACAAAGTTCATGTAATTTAACCATCTCCATTACCCTAACATTTTTTCTAAATCGGCTAAGGCTTCTCTACGTTTGGCATCAATCTCTTTAATATCAGCAATAATGGTTTGTGGTTTTTCATACTGTACTTCTTCGTACACCATTTCCTTATAACGATTTATGCTCAAGTCGTAATCGTTGGCTACAATATCGGCTTTAGGAACTAAAAACGATTTTTGGGTACGATCTGAAAAACCTTCAACCTGATTTTCTGAATTTGAGATACGATGATAATCCAGTAAAATATTCGGAATATCACATTTATCTTTTACTTCATCCAAAATATTTTCCGGCTCGGTAAAACATTGCTCTAATGCATCTTCAGATACTAATAAATTACGTTTGTCGTCTAAACTAAAACCATCGGCCTGCATGTCGTAAAACCAAACCTTATCGGTACCGCCACTATTGGTTTTAGTAAACAATAATATCGCAGTACTCACGCCGGCATAAGGCTTGAACACACCACTCGGCATAGAAATCACTCCTTGAAGCTGTTGGTTTTCCACCAATTCTTTTCGGATACTTTTATGTGCGCCTGAACTTCCGAACAAGACGCCATCCGGAACAATAACGGCCGCTCTTCCACCCAATTTCAGCATGCGCAGAATTAAAGCCAGGAACAATAATTCGGTTTTCTTAGTTTTGGTAACTTGTAATAAGCTACTTTCTACCTCATCATAATCCAAAGCACCTTTAAATGGTGGATTTGCTAATACTAACGAAAACTGCCCGCTGATGTCGTTGCTTTCTGCCAAAGCACTACCGCCAATTAAATTGGGATTTTCCATACCGTGCAATTGCAGGTTCATAGAAGCAATACGCATCATGGAAGGGTCTATTTCCAGTCCGTTGAACATATTGGTATTGAAATGATCACGAAAGTCTTTCTCCAAAAACCAATTCGGTTGTGTGTCGTGCAAATATTGTCCGGCAGCTACCAAAAAACCGGCTGTTCCTAATGATGGGTCACAAATAGTGTCTTCTTTTTGCGGTTGCGTCAACTCTACCATCATACGGATAATATGTCGCGGGGTACGGAATTGTCCGTTGGTTCCCGCTTCGGCAATTTTGCCTAACATGTATTCGTATAAATCGCCTTTGGTATCACGGTTGTCCAAAGGCAACTTGTCTATTTGCTGTACAACTCGGTCTAACAGTTTAGATGTAGCAATCATGAAAGTTGCGCCTTTGATGTATTCGGTAAATTTACCACCGTCGGCACCAAGGGTTTTCATAAAATCGAAAACGGTTAAATCATTCAAATGTCTCTGCGGGCGTGTAAACAATTCGAACATTACTTCCGGATCTTTATCTTTAAAATACGACCAACGTAACTCTCTTTGTTCGGCGGTATAGATTGGTTTTTTATGCGTACCGCCTAACATAGCAATTTCCTTTTCAATCAGGATTTGACGGTCGTCTAATTGTTTTAAGAAAATAAGATAGGTAAACTGTTCGATAACTGTTAACGGGTTGGAAATGCCTCCTGTCCAGAAGTCATTCCATATTTTGTCTATTTGAGATTTTAATTCGCCTGTAATCATTATAAATCTTTGTTTTTTAATAAGTGTATTACCACTCGAATTTGGCATTCGGGGTGTTCAGTTGGGTCGATTTGTTGAATGCTTGCTTCAAAGATAGTATTGTATCCCATAATTAGCAACTTATAAAAGATTCTGTTTTCAGATTTTGGAACAAAACCCAGTTTGTGCTCATCAAAATAAATAGCCACGGCTCTGGCGTCGAACTTATTATCTTGTTCTACTTTTAACTGAAGTTTCGTTCCTATCTTTAAATTCTCAAAACATTGAGTGGCTTCATAATATGTTAGTCCTGCAATGTTGAAATTCGCTAAATGTTCTCTTGTGTTTGTCATGATTTCTTTTTCTTTATGATTATATAGCAAAGCTATTTTATAACTATGCAGAAATAGTGCAGTGATTTATTCTTCCAATAAGTCAAATTGATTTTCGAGTTCTAAAGCTTTTACTTTTTGTATCGCGTTTCCAGCAATACCTTGAATGGAACCGTACATACCTATGGTATTATCAATAACCTTTTCAATTTGCTTTTCACGTTGTTTCCAACTGCGTTGCATGGCGTTTTTTTCTTTTTGTAAATCGGATTGCATTTGCGAAAAACCTTCTACAATACCTTCAATTCGCAAACGAAATTCATTACTGGTCAAGAAATTATACAACATTTCCATTTTATCGCCTTTGTTTTCTTGAGATTGTAACGCCTGACTAACTTGGATTAACGATTGTCGAAGTACGGCACTCAATCCTTTAAATTCTTCAAACGTACAAATCCAAATTCCTTCTTTCATACCCATTCTTTCCATATCCGCAGGCATTACTTCGGTTACTAATACTCCAATATTGGCTTTCTTTTCCCGAATATCATTTTTGAATTTCTCAATCCAAGCCGGCTGGAAGCTTTTGGTTCGTTTACTTTCGTAATAAATGGTTCCGCAATTTTGCTGTTCACGTGTATTTACAGTTTGCAAACAATCGGCTCCTGAAACTCCTTTTTTAATTTCCTCTATAAAATCTAATGGAAATTGTGCTGATAGATAATCTTCAATAGCTAATTCCAGTACTTCTCCCTGCATTTGCATAGAACCTTGTTCCTGCTTGCGCTTCATCTCCTCAGTTAGTTTTTTCTGATCTTCTATTTGTTTCAGCAATTCTTTTTCACGCAATTCGCTTTTCTCTTTTTCCAACTTCTGAATACGATCACGCTCCAAAGTAAGTTTTTCATTTAATTGCTTTTCGGCAGCAGCTTCCAAAGTATCTTTCATTTCGAGTTTTTCGCGCTCCAGTTTTGCTATTTCTGCGGTCATTTTATTCAGATCACGAAGTTTTTCAGATTTCTCTGCTAATTCTTTATTGAGAAGTTCCAACTGATCTTTTTGCTCATCAGCTAATTTTGCTTTCAGTTTTTCAGTTATAATTTTCTCAGCTTCTTTCTTTTCTTTTTCCAAACGTTCAGCAAACAATTCGTTTTCTTTTTGCTTTTGAATTTCGAATTCAGCTTTGGCAGACTCAAGAGCTTCTTTTTTAGCGATTAGTTCTTTTTCCTGTTGATTTGCTTTTTGCTGAAATTCTTTACGTAAACTATCTTCTATCTGATGCTTTAGTATATCATTTACATCGATAGAATTTCCACAATTAGGACATTGAACGGAAGATGAAGTTGTGTTCATAATTTATATTTTAAGATTATGAGACAAACTTATTAATTAACTATGCAGAATTAGTGCAGTGATTTTTTTAGCTTTTATATGATAAATTCAACTTAACAGAATAGGTAATTTTTAGATTATTCAAATAGAATAAGCAACCTCATATAAACATATAAGATCAATCAAAAAGGGAATTATTCCAGTGTTCTTTAATATTATGAAAAACACTTGAAATGAATTTATTTCTATGAAATATTGGTTTCAAAAATTTAAAAAGTGCACAACAATAGAATGATAGTATTTATAATATTTAAAAAATATTTATTTACAATATAAAAAATATTTGTTTTGTATTTATTTTTAATATAAATTTGCATCATAAAATTTTATTATGGAAAATAACAAAAAAGGGGTTGGAAGAAAGCCTAAAATTGATAAAAAGGTGACCATCAATTTATATGTTCTGCAAAGTGTAGTTGATGAGTTCGGTGATGGATATGCATTAAGAGATTTTCTTTACAAGAGTATAGAAGAAAAAATTAATGGCGTACCAGATCTTGATCAGATTGACGATAAAAAATTTTTAGCTGAAATGTTACACTGGTGGAAAACAGAACAACGAAACAAAGTTATTGATGACATTTTAGGACCAAATAACAATGGTAATGAGGATGTTGCTAAGAAAAGGAATGATACAATAGATGATATTTTAGAATAAGATGTTAAAATACACGAGAAAAAGAAGAATATTGATAAAAGAAAAACTATATAAATTATGAAGAAAGAAACAATAATTAAAAGAATTGAGGCCGCAAGAGGGAATGGTCATTTTTCCTGGATGGGAATTGATGTGATAAATGGAAATCTTGTTAGGCCAACAAGTACCGAAAAACACAGGCGTTTTGGATATTATACGGACTGTAGGAAAGATGAAGTTACAGCCTATTTAAAGTTATTAAAAATAGATTATATTTTAGGAAATGATGCCCCACGTGGAGGAGCAACGGGAAATTACATAAAACTTTCTACAAAGGGCATGAGACAAACAAAAGAATACAGAGAGTGGATAAAAATGGATGAAGCTCAAAGAATAAGAGTTACAACAATAAATCAAATTTTAAACTAATTAAAAATTAAAAAACAATTAATATATGAATAAACAAAAAAGCAGTTTTGGTTATAACCAAAAAAAATACTTAAGCTCAGTAAAAAATCTTACTAAAGTTAAAATTGACTCAAATCAATTAATGAAGAAATATGGTTTAACTATTGATGAGATTAAACTTTTAAATCAATTAGATGTATTTAAACAATACGAAAACATTCCTACAAGAACTAATGGTATCAAAAATGGCAAATTTGTAGAAGCGCATCCTATATCTGTTGCAGCATATGATCTATATTATGGAATGCATAAAATTTTAAATAATGGTGTTCAAATTTCTAACGACTATATTATTTTTGGAAATTTAGCCTTTAATCTTTTGGAAACTAAATCCAATATGAATTTAGCAAAATCTATATTCAACAAAGTCTCACCACACTTATATTCAAAATGTTTTTAAACCTAAGCTATGAAAACTAAATAAAAAGCCTATCAAACAAATGATAGGCTTTATTTTTTAACATCAATTAAATCTTTAACTTTTAGACACTTCATATTTAAAAAATGTATCAAATTGACACTGTATCAAAATAAATCTACAACACTTAAAATAATACATTTCAAAATGTATCAATATTAGTCTTTGATTTATTTTGTGAAGTCACGAAAATGCTGTAATTTCTGGCAATAAATAATTTCGGTATGGAAAAAGCGGTAATTATAGCCCGGTGTTCAACTAATGAAAGCAAACAAGATGTTAGTCGTCAAAGTAAAGAGTTAATTTCAAATTATGGTAGCCAATACGAAATTGTAAAAGAATTTACTTACTACAAATCGGGAACAAAAAATGATGAAGTAAATGGTGAGATATTAGATTATGCCATCAAACAAAATGTGAAGCATATTATTGCAATTGAAATTTCAAGGATATCTCGTAAAATCTCAACATTCGCTTTATTTTTGGAAAAATGTAACGAGAACAAAATCAACATCATTATTGACAACTTTAAACTTCATACACTCCTACCATCTGGAGAACCTAACGGAATGGTTCAGATAATGCTTAGTATAGCTTCCACTTTCGCATCGTTAGAATTAAGCTTGATTAAGGAACGTCTAAATTCTGGCCGTGAAAAATTCATTAATGAAGGTGGAAAATTAGGACGAAAGGTTGGTTACAAAAAAACTGATGATAAATTTATCGATGAAAACAGGGACATTGTTAAATATCTAAAAGGAAATCAATCGATTAGAAACATAATGAAACTTACCGGTAAATCCTCTGGTACAATAATGAAAGTAAAAAAGATGGTAGCATAGCATATAATTTGCTATATGGTTTTTAATTACTTTAAGGTTACACTTAAATTCAGATTACTGAATTCATCTCTAATTATTTTTTTTAAATCATCATAATTATCCCTTGTCGTCATGACACTATCGTGACGTGTTATTTTTTTGAAAGGTAGAACTCCAATCTTCTTAACGAATATTTCGCTTTCTATTTTCTGCAACATTACAGCTAATTTATTCTCTTTTTTTAGATTATTAATCTGATCTACTAAATTTGGATACATCTGATTTAAAGCCTTATAAATCAACCCTCCTTTCAAAGGCCTATTAGAAAAGAACAAATATCTGTATGACATTATTTTAAATCTATCAGTAGTCCAGCCAATTAAGGAAGCCATTTTACTATAAAAAAGCCCCTCTTCAACATCTTTTTTATATTCTTCATTATCAATTAAATGTGCTAACAAAAGAGGCTGACAGTTGGCAACATCTAATTCAATGATTTCTTCGTTGTAAAGCTGGAGAAAAGGCAAGGTTACCGATGGCAGGTTAGTGAAAGAACTATAAAACCTTCCTTCCTTGGAAACTTTAAACCATAGATTTTTATATTGTATTTTCAGAGCTGTATTTATATACTTTATTATTCTATCTGGTGTAAGAAATCTTTGAATGAACACTCCATTAATCAATTTGCCTTTTAATTCCATTCCTTCATTCATATATAACCAAGAAATGAATTCGTCAAGTTGTATGGTTGTGTTGTAACTATCAATAATTAAAGACTTATACTCAGGATACAGATCAATCCAAAATTCCATCTTTTTTGTGTTGCGAAAAATGATTTCAAAATCAATTTCTACTTCTGTAAATTGAGTTTGACTAAGGAAATTTGTTTTGACTTTATATGACTTTGAAAAAGGACTATGATTATTACTTCTTAAATTAGAACTATTAGGACTGCAATATTTATGGTTAATTTCAATAAGTTTCCATTTGGACAAAAAGTTTAGAAGTTCATTATATTCGTATGTTTTAGGCTTATAATAAAACTTTATAGGCTTAAAACTATTTCTTGATATATTCACAAAATGTCTTAGTGATTTTTCAAAATTATCAACTTGATGAGAAAAAATTATATACCACAAATTGATTAGTTTACTATTTAACTTTTGTTTTTGCTTTATATTTATATGTTCGAATTCTTTCTCATTGGATATGCAGAAATTTATCGATTCTATTAATGCACTTGGCAATTTGATTTTCATTTGTACTTTCTTTTCTGTTATTAGGTCACTTATTTTATATTAACCGTATAAAAGAAAGTTGTGTGTGTTTTATCTTTTTATGATGATAAAAGACGAATTAGAAAATTGGGACACATTTGATATATAAATAATAAAGAAGTATTAATTGTACTAAATTGATAATTTTGATTTTGATATATTGAACTTGCCATTTAGAATAAGTTCCTATTCAAGATTTTTACCTATTAAATAACCAATATTAAATGGTAAGTGAAAGAGTTAAACTCACAAAAACCATTAATAAAAAAACCGAAATTTATAATTCCGGTTTCATTAAACAAATCAATTAAGTTCTATTTTTTTCATTATTTCATCCTTGTGATAATACACCTTTCTCCCTATTTTTTGGGCAAGTAATTCCCCACTATTATTCCAATGGAAAAGAGTCGTTAAAGAAACTTGAAGTAGTTTAGCCGCTTGCTTTCTTGTTAAAAGCTTATCCTCTTTCTTCTTTTTTTCTTTTTTTGGCTTGTTTTTAAGAGCCTCTTCTACTGATTCAGCAATCAACTTTTTTAAATCGGCAACTGTAATTTGCACCAACATTGTATTTTCTCCCATAATATTCTTTTTATTAATACTTATATGAAGTACATATTGAAAAGTTTATTTTTTTAAAAAAAATACTTTGAAGATGTACCAACTTAATATATAATAATAAAAACGTATCATGCTAACTACATATTGTTTAATAAACTGCGATGGAGATATCTTCAAAATCAATTTTAAAAAAAACAAAATTACAGCTCAAGCTTTGCTGAAAAATGGTGAAGGAAAAATAATCTTCGATGTAAGTAAATTTTCAATAATTCAGTATTTACATTCCGGAATTACTCTAAAAGGACTTTTAGAAAAATCAAAACAAATTGAATTTTATGATTTCGCAACAAGATCAATTTCAACAATTAACAAAATGAATGTTGGTAATCTTTCTTGCGGTGATGATCTATATAACGATTTACCAAGCGATATGATATTGTCTTTTCCTAAAAGGATTGAATTAGCCGTTAGGGTAAGTCATATAGACAGTGAATATGCCAAAATACTGGAATTGGTTCGTCATTATTTTTATTTAAGAGAAAAACATGAGTTTTTATCATTAACATTTTCAAAAAAAAAATTTGAAATAACACACGGCTGTTATCAAGCTATGATTGATTTGCGCCATTTTTTAATCGAAAGTGAAATACCCATTTTATTTGCCAGCGAAAGAGATATCAAGTTTTTAAATATTGACAAACTTGATCTCAAAAAAGAATGTGGTTTATGTCTAAAAAAAATTGGCAGCAAAGATCTTTTCGAATTGACTAATATAGAGACAAATTATTTGGTATATCATCTGTCAGATCTTGTTGCTGACTTAAACAAAAGGCCAAGGTTTTGGAATAAAACTGCAAAAAAGGAATATTTAAAACAATATGCAGATCATTATTTACCTTTTAAACGAGATTTAATAATTAATGATATTTTAAATTAAATAAAAAAATAGAAATATATAGATATAATCATTCTATTGTTCCTCAGTTTTATATCTGAAATTATTTTCTTCACCGTTTTTAGTGATGTGAGCATCATTAAAAATAGTGATTAAAATTTCATTTTATTAATATTCTTAGTTTTTCATCTTAGTTTTTATCAAATTTGAAAACAGTTATTGAATGATTTAAAATTGGATCTAAAATAATTATTAATTTAATGGATTTTAAAATTCTACTTTCGAATTTTTTATAGATTAATAAAAAGAGTTTTATGATGAGTTTTAATATTTAATTCCGCTAAAAACTTTTCATAATCTTAAAATGTTTTTCAACAAATCAACTGAGATTTAAATAATGAGTGAAAGAAGCATCCGAATAAATAAAGTACTTAGGGAATTAAATATTTCTCTCGATAGAGCTGTGGATTTTTTAAAAGATAAGGGTATTCTAATTGAAAATAGTCCCAATGCAAAAATTTCTAAAGCTGAATTTAATATTCTGCAAAATCAATTTGCAATTGATAGGAGAAAAATGGAAATTTCTAAAGAGGTAGGGGAACAAAAAAGAAATGAGAAAAAGCTACTTCAAATAAAAAGAGAGAAAGAAATTGATTACAAAATAAAGCTAAATGAAGAGTGGAGGAAACCAAAAGAAATTGTAAAGCCTAAAACTATTTTATCTGAGCATGTTAATTCAACAAGAAAAGATGGTAAGTTTTTAACTATAGGTGAAAATGTTAATGTACAAATAACTAAAATAGTAGCTCCTTCTCAAATCTTGACTGATTTAATTGATGGTTATATAGGTAGACTTTCCTTAATTAATATTGATTGGTCATTTCCTCAAAGTGAACAAATATTTAAAAAATATAAAGTAGGAGATTTTATTAATTGCGAAATTTTATATGTTAATGAAGAAAGTAAACAAGTTGTCTTAAGTCAAAAGAATCTTGTCACACCTTTAACACGAACTGTTAAATGGGAAAGACTGGAACGAGGTGAAGAATTTGATGTTGAAATTATTCAGGATTTAAATAATATTTGCGTTGTTCAAACTAAAAACAAATTATTTGGAATCATTAGAAAATCACTTCTAAGCGACCAAAAACAAGAGTTACGATTAAAAATCAATGGGAAATTTGAAGGATCAAGTTTACTGGATTTTATACCGCCATATCAGGAACAATTTGACGATGTTGAAATTGAAGAACCTTTTGAGGATCATTTAAATTTTATTGAAGAAGAATTACAATCGTTTAGTAAATTCAAAAAAACACTACTGGGGCAAAATGCAACAGATAAACAAATTCAAATAATCAAAAATGGATTTGATTTAGATACTAAAATTTTCAGCAAAGAAATAGATACGGGCTTAACATTATACATACAATTTTTAATAAGCGATGGATCTTATGAAAACACGTTAAAGAATCAGGCTATTCCTTATTTTTTAAATGGGGAGTTCTATAGCGAACAAAATGAAAAAAAAATACTTGAAAAGTTATCAAATGAAAAGTATTGGTTCAGAATTAATAAAAAAGATAAGAATTCTGGGAGCAATAAAGAAACAAGCGAAGTTGTTGAATTTTCATTGTATAATGACGAAACTAATTTTTTTGGAGAAGTAGTAGTGTCAAAAGACAAAAAAGACGTTAGATTTCTTATCAAAAATTTCAGTTTCGGTCAAAGTTTTTCATCTGCAACTAATGCAAAAAAAAATAATGCGAAAAATGGTTCGTTTCTTTTTTCTAATAAATTAAAAATACTTGCTCCTTTAGGAGCATTACCATTTGATAATTCTCAAAAAGAGTTCTTGAACTATAGTTTAACAAAGCTGGAATGTTTCGAAATAATTGAAAAATTAAAAATTGAAACAGGAGAAATATTAAGGCAAGAGGGAAGAACCTTAACAATAATTGATAAGTTTTTGGAATATCAAATTAGTTTATTAGCCAACGATAAAGAAAATAATGCTTTTGTTGAGAGATTCGATAAAATCAATAGTAGCAATGGCGGAATTGCAATAAAACTTCCGAGAGAAGTTGGGGATAAATTAGATCTTGAAGAAGGAACATTTGTAAATGTAAAACTGTATCAAAAAGAAAAATTAGCAAAATTATCAGAAGGTTTTATTTCTATTCAAGAAGACAATTACATATTAAACTTTAATAGAGATATTAATGTAGAAACATTGCAAAATGGATTTTATTTAGACAAAAAGGTTTCAACCAAACAATTTGATATTCAACGTGAAATAATCAAAGATTTTTTAGAGAAAAAAATTAAAATTGATCACATAGAATCTTTATTGGTAAACCCTTCAAAAATTAAAACCCCAATTCTAAAAAGTCTGAGATTTAAAAACAGTGATTTAGCACGAACGGAAACAGAACAACCAGATAACATTCAGGTTAGAGCAGTCAAAAAAGCAATTGGAAATAAAAATATTTTTTTAGTTCAGGGTCCCCCAGGTACTGGTAAGACTACTGTAATAGCAGAAATTATAGAGCAATTAACCGCTAACAATGAAAAGATATTAGTTTCTGGTCAAAATCACGTCGCAGTAGATAACGTGCTTGAAAAAATAGCTAAGAATCCTAACTTAAATTTACTTCGTGTTGGTAATCCGGAACGTATCGATCAAAGTTTATTAAAATATTGCTATGATAATCTGGTCGAGGAATACAAAATTGACTACAAGGCTTTTATAAAAAATCAAAAATTACTAACTGAAGTGTTTTTGGAATTTATTAAAATGAACTTTGAAAAGATAAGTATTGTAGAAGCATTTAATGTGAAAGTAAACGAAGTTATCAAAGATTATATTTATTTAGAGGAAACGTTTAAACAAAAGCATTTTGCTTTAAGAGATAGCTTAATGGGTTTGTCAGTTAAAGAACTTATTGAAACTATTGAAGCTCTTTCACACTGGGAAAACTCATTTAATAATGAATATGAAATTTTGTTGCAACCAATCATTTATAATTCTGTTGATGTAGTTTTTGCAACTTGTATTGGAATTAAAGGAGATAAAATATTTAAAGAAAGTAATTTCAAATTCGACACGGTAATTATTGATGAGGCAGGTAAAGCTAACATAGCTGAAACATTAGTTGCTATTGAGTTAGGCAAAAAAGTAATATTGGTGGGAGATCAAATGCAGCTACCGCCATATATGGACAGTTCTTTAATTGATAGGGAAGATCTAAACAGTTTTCCAAATTCAATTTATGGGATGGGATATGCCCAAGAAGAAATCATACATGCTTTAAAAACATCTTTTTTCGAATTCTTAATCAACAGAATTGAGGGTGAACAATTTCCGTCAGAAAACAAAGAAATGTTGAATTACCAACATAGAATGCACCCGAATATAGGAAACTTTGTATCGGAGTCATTTTATGGTGCCAAAGTTTTCATGGGTAGCAGAACCCATCTGAATAGGATAGACATTCCGGCTCCTTTTGATAAAGAAATTGTATTTTTTGACACTTCAAATTCCAAAAACCCTTTTGAGCAGAAAGATGCTAATGCTGTAAAAAATGATACTGAAGCGGAAATTATTACCGAATTTATTTTACCTAAATTATTAGAAAATAATATTAAAGCAGAAAATATTGCAATTATTGCGCCTTATAAATTTCAAGTAGCCAACATTAAAGGACATCTCGCAAAATCAACAGCATGTCAAAATACAAACATTGATGTTGCTACTTTAGATTCATTTCAAGGAAAAGAATACGATATCATTATTTTTAGTTTTACCAGATCATCAGATCACAGTAAAGTGAAACCTATTGATGGTAAGAAAAAATATATTAAAGTAGGATTTTTAGATGATGCAAGAAGATTAAATGTGGCTTTTAGTAGAGCTAAAAAGAAATTGATTTTGGTGGGTAACGAAGCGACACTCACAGACAAACGTTCTCATTATGATGGCTTGTTTAATTACACAAATCTTTTTACAAAATTAGTGCAGTTAAGTAAAAATAGTGAAATGGGCAATTTCATAAATATTGCCGATTACCATAGTGGTTCTTCTCCATTTGAAAATTTTATAAAAAAACATACAGAAAAAGAGGTAGTCAATGCTAAATTTAAATTCTTAGGTAAAAAAAATGGAAAACCGTATGGAGTTCATTTTGAAGTAGATAATTTTCTTTGCTTACTTCCAATTTCATATATTTCTAATCATTCATTAATTGAATTTCAATCATTTAAAATAGATCAAGAAATAGAATTAATGATTGATGTTTTTAATAGAGAAAAAGAAGGTGTTATATTAAAATTTCCAAAGCCGGAACTAAAAAATAATGTGATCAAAATTGCAAAAAACTTTAGTAGAAATGAATCCATTATTGATAAAAAGAAAAGAATTTGGTCTGAAAAAAAGGATGATTTAGTAATAGGAAAAAGAATGAAAGGAAAAGTCGTTCACAAAGCTGAATATGGATTTATAATTGAAATGGAAAATGGAATAAGTGGATTATTGAATTATACAAATACCCCAAAACACATAGAACTTAAAACATATGAAACTATTGAGGTAATAATTATTAGAATAAATTATGAAAAACAGCAAATTTCATTAAAAATATAATATGGGATTATTTAGTATTGATTTTGAAAAATTATATGAAGATTTATCTTCAAAAGGAGAACAAATTTTAGGTATGTTTTGTATTCAGTATCCAATTTACTGTATTCATTCTGTCATTTTAGATGAAACTAAAGATCCTTTAGACAGTTTAGATAAAATAATTGTTGATTTTTTAATAGCGAAACCAAATTATTCACAGCTACAATTAGCGGCTTTATTGGGTGCGTCTAAAACATTAATTGAGATTAGATTGAATAAGCTAATTTATGATGGCCATATTATTACAGAAGGCAATAATTATTATTTAAGCGAACTTGGAAGGGAAGTTTTTATTGATAAAACAGTTACGAGACAGCATAGAAAGTCATTTGATTTTTACATTGATGGTATTTCACTAAAACCGCTGCCAAAAATGTTTTATACATTTTATAGTTCCAAGTATATTAACGAGAGTGATTCTGTTCTACGTACATATTCAAATGGTGAAACAAAATCATATAAGCCATTTGGCCCAGATATCGTTCACACGCCACTTTCAAAATCAAAAATAATTGATGAAATAAAAAAAATTGAATTTCAAAATAGAGAGGACATGAACATTCCTTTAGGTCTAATGGAAATTGAAGATTTGTCATTTTCAAAACTAACATTGCATTGTATAGTTAATGTTACAAAAAAAGAGAATGTTCTCAAGAAAGAACTTTTAGATGGGTACCCATTTTTTTTATTATCGGATAATAATACTTATTATGAGGCGGCAAGAAGGAATATGATCTTTTTTGAGAAAAACATTAAAGATAAAATTAAAGACCTTCAGTTTAAAATAGTAGTGCCCAGAAACAAACTGGAAAATACAGAAAATTTTAAACCAATCTTAACATCTAATTGGCAGGAAATTGACAGGCATAAAGACAGTGAAAATAAATGTTTTTCGTTTAGTAGTGAAGATTTAGTTAAAGTAATTGAAAAGACTTTTGATATAAAAAATGTAGATCCTGAGAACATTGTAAATGAAGAATCCGAGATAAGTATAGATATTAATAAAGAAATGTTGCTAAATGCTCCGGATAGAAAAAAATTAATCTCTAATATTATTAGAATGAGGGATTATAAGTTCGGGAACACCGATAATAATGTATTCATTTTATACATATACTATAAAACTACAGATGAATTTGTAAAGAAAGTGGTAGCACTAAAAAAAATATTGAATAGTATGAAAATTTCCGAAATAGATGTAGATACCTTCAATAGCAATTATCCGGAATATAAAGACAACTTAAGAAATTACATGGTAGCCGCTGGTGAATTTGATGTATTGGAAAAGTTAGATATTAAACAACATATGTTAGCTATATAATAATGGTAATCAATATAAAACATACCGATAATTTGGAATCAGGTGCATTTATCAGTAATGAAAAGGCAGAAGCTTTTAAAAATTATGATAAGAACGAAACAATTTTTATAACCCAAAGCAATAATGTGGGGCTAAAAAAGGAAATAATTAAAATTATTAATAAAAGTACGACTGTTCTCAAGATTTGTAGTTTTATTATTACCGACAAAGAGATATTCGATTTAATACTTGAAAAAGCAACAAGTTCAAATATTGCAATATTTATTTTAACACAATTAGATAAATCAAAGCTTAATAATCTTACCTCATTAAGTGATTTTTTAACTGAAGAAGAATTTAATGATAAAACCCATTCAATTCATTTAAATAATATTAAAAAGCTATATGATAATGGTGTTCATTTAAGAGCCTCTGAATCCGCTCATGCCAAATTTATTGTTTCAGACAGGGATTTAGGATTTATTATGAGTGCTAATTTAACTACACCATCATTAAACGAAAATACAGAATCAGGAGTTTACTTAGACAAAAAAAGTAGCGAAGAATTGGACAAACTTTTTGATTTAATATTTCTCAAAGGAACGAACTACACTAAATTTATTGATTCGACTAAGAAGAACAAAATGATGGTGGTAAATACTCAGGTTAATTATGCCTTTGATAACCTACCAAAAGCAACAGATTCCAATTTGAGATTCACATATTTAGACATAACTAACAATCTTCTTGACGAAATTATTAATATTATTGATAACGCTAATGAGTATCTATATATATCGACGTATAGTATTGTTGGATTACAATACATTCAAAAGTTAGTAGATGCGTTAGAAAATGCTGTAATAAGAGGAGTCAAAGTGTTATTATTCTGTAGGGGAATGAATTATAGAAATGATCATTTATCAGCATCGGAAATTTTGGCTAAGTTAGGATGTGAAATTTTTGCAAATTTTGACAACCATTCCAAGGGAGTAATATCTGAAACTGATGGATTAATTTTCACAGCCAATATTGATGGTAATCACGGTTTAATTAATGGGTTCGAAGTGGGTTATAAATTAAGTAAAAAACAAAGAGAACATTTTCTTGATTTTCATAGATATTTAATTAGTCATAGTAATTATAGATATATTACTACTCCGAAAAGAATCGATTTAATTAAAACATATATTAATTATGAGAAGTATAAAAAGATTTCTCCTCCACAGATTCCAGGGAACCTCATTGTAAAAGCAAAGGCGAATTTAAAAGTAGAAAAAGATGATTTAGTAAAACTTCCAATATTTTATGGAATATCAGACAAGAATACTCATTTAACAGTTGGTAATCACACTTATGATTGCGTTTTCGAGGGCAATACTTTTACAATACTTAAAAAACAATACTTTCAATTTAATGGAGAAAAATATTTTCTTAAATTTTTTAATCTAACATTAGAAATAGAATAATGAAAAAGAATATCCCATATTTAAATGAATGGCTTGAACTTGCAAGTTCAGGGAATTTCAGTAAAGCGCAAGAACTCTATTATGAAAATCTTTTTGAATCAGTTATAGATAATTTTAAAAGTAATTATCAAAATAGTATTCATTCAGGCGGTGTATTATTTTCAATTTTAGGATTTTCTCCTGAACCAATTATTTTAACGGCAAAGGCAGTGGATCCTGAAAAGCATATCATTTTTACAACGAATAACAAAAGTGATGGTAATGATTATCTGGAAAAATTTTTGGAATCAAATTATGAGATGATTTATATTGATGACGAAAATTTTAATACAATTTACAAAGCCCTAAAAGAAAGTTTGATTTTAAATCCAAATTCAAACATTACTCTTGATATTACAGGAGGTAAAAAATCTATGGTCGCGGCAGCCAGTATCTTTGGAAAAGATTATGGTTGTAAAATTGTATATGTTGATTTTAAAGAATATCTAAAAGAATTACGGAAACCAATGCCGGGTTCTGAAGTTTTAAATGTAGTATATGATCCTTTAATAAATCAACCCGAAGTATTTCTATTATGAAACATCAAATAGCTTTAGTAGGTGGTCAACTGTTACCAATTTATGTAGGGATTAAAGAATTCAACCCTGATAAAATTCATTTTATTGTATCAAAAGAATCTGTAGAAAGTCTAAATAATTTAAAACCAATGATTATAGGTGTATCACAAAGTGAGTACAAATGTAATCCATTTGATTTTTATGAAATAAAGGCAATTTGTGAGAAGATAATTCAAAAGGTAAATTCAGAAGATTCAATAATTTTTAATCTAACCGGAGGAACCAAAATTATGGTTTTAGCATGTCAAGCAATTATCCATGAAAAAGGTTTAAACGGATTTTATATAAATCAGGATGATTCTTTTTTAACACTGCCTTCTTACGATAGAAAAAGTATTGGTTATGAGTTATCTGTTAAAGAGTTTTTTGATATCAGCGGACATAGCACATATAATTATAAAACAATAAATGACTATATTGAAGATGATTTAAGAACTGCTGAAAAGATTAAAAACTTTGCAAATACCGATAGTAGGTACAAATTAATTATCGGAGCTTTTAGAAAAAAATATTTTAACAAAGGTGATTCATTACCAGTAAACGGTAAAGAATCAATTAACAATAATCTAAAAGTTATTTGGGATCAAATTTCAATAAACATTGAATCTAATAATAAGAATATTTTAAAATTAAATTCCAAGATTGTTCAAGAATTATTTTTCAAAGCTGTTTGGTGGGAGTTAATAGTTGCAAAAGAGATTGCAAATTCAAAAAACTTCAAAGAACTTTTTTTAGGCTTTGAACTTACTTTTAAGGCCGATAAAAATGTGACTAAGAATGAAATAGATGTTTTGATTAATACAGGAAAAAAACTAATTTTTATAGAGTGTAAATCTGGTCTTGTCAAGCAAGAAGATATAAATAAAATGAGAGTAGTTAAACAAACGTATGGTGGTGTAATTGCAAAATCTATCCTTATCTGTCGTGAATTGCCCAACCAATCAATAATAGAAAAGTGTAAAGAATTAGATATTGAATTGTTTTATTCATTTGCAATGAATAAAGAGGTCAATCCATTGAGTAAATTATCAAAAGTTATTAATGATTTGGAAAGAAAGACTTCAATATAAATTTAAAATCAGTTTAATGAATATCATTGCCTAATTCTATTTGGCAAGAAAGGTTTATTTTCATATTATTAACCATAATTATTCGTTCACTTTAATAACATACTATTTTTAAATAAACTCTAAAGAATCTCGTTTTAAAATTATCTTTTTATTTCTTCCACAACAAACAATCTCAATTTTAACCACTCCCTTTTTTGTATAAAATTTATGATTTTCCACCACATCTCCTTCAATCTGATAATATGATGTCTGTTGAATTTCTCCTATTTGTAAACACTCTTTTTCGAATATTTTTATGGTCTTAAATTTTTTATCCATATTTTCAATTATCATTATACTATCATTAATAATGAACTTAACTCCCATTTCATTGTATGTTTGACAGAATGAAATTGTTGGACATAAAAGAAAAAAGTAAAGTTTAAATCTCAACATATTACATCTTTTTTGATAAATCATCAAGCTCTTTTATTTGTTCTTCTGATAACGATTCTATACCAAAAGATGCTATTTGATCCAAAAACATATTAATATGTCCAAATTTATTTTTTTTAAAGTAATTGGTTTTCGGATTGAAGGAAACGGACTGTTCTTCACTGTTAATACAACTTATTTTTAAGATGCTTTTTGAAAAATCATCATTATAAACAATAGTCTCGTCATTGTTTGAATGACCCACAAACAAGAAAAGACCATCCTTTTTCAAAAGGATAATCTTTTTAATCTTATGAGAAAAAACCAAATAATCCTGCCATCTTATCCGACAGTATTTTTGGCCATTTGCAGCTATTGATTTAGCAACAAAATCCGGATTGATTTTCAGTGACCTCAGCACACCATTCATTTTTTTATAAGGCAGATCCTTGACTGAAATTACAATTAAGTTATTTTCCATTTCCTTTTGATTTTAATGAATTCCTCCAAAGTTCTTCCATCTTACTCGCAGACTCATCTGTCGTTGTTTTTATGTACTTCATAAATTGATTATAACTTTTATGAGTTGTTATTGCCATTATCGTTTTATCATCTATTTTTCCGTAATGATTCGTCACAAAAGATCTTCTGCAAGTATGAGAGCTAATTAGCTCATATTTTGGATAATACGATTTAACTTTTCTGTTTTTACCCGGAACTCTTTTTCTTCCTACCATTACCTCATTTATTCCGGCCAATTTGCATATTATTTTGATGTCCTTGTTAAATTTCACCTCATTAACCCTTACAAACGGGCGATTCCCTCGAGCTTCTAACACTTCCTTAACCTGATAATGCAATGGAATTGTAGCCTTTTCTCCGGTTTTATCCGTTGCAGTTATGACTATTCTGTCTTTAATAATTTTAAATTGATCAAAACGTATTAAGTCTCCCAATCGTAATCCCGTCCACAAACCAATTATAAACAAATGGTGTGAATCTCTCAATTCAAGATTTTGACTTAAATCCAAGCTGAAAATTTTGTCTATTTCTGTTTCATTTAAATAGGTGTCAATAGGAGTGCTTCGTTGGTAAGTGAAATTTTTGCTTTCAATTTCGGAGCTTGTTTCATAACCAAATGATTTAGCTTCCCTGACAAACTGCTTAACATGTCGGACGTATTTTTCAATCACAGTCCCTCCGTATTCTTTTTCAACAGATAAATAAGCCGTAAACCGCTGATGAAAATTAAGATCTATATCCTTTGTTTTTATGGTTATCCCCTCTTTATCCTGAAACTCAACAATTCTTGCTAATGTGGTTTTGTAAGCTTTTATGGTATTTTCTGCAATAATCTTATTAGTCAAAGGATTAACACGATTTGTCGAATTTTTAATAAAATTATCAATAAACGGAACGAAGTAGTACCTAAAATCATCGACTCCAGTTGGTCTTTTGTAAAACTCATCAACTCTCTTTTTCAGCCATTTTGAATCTATCAACTCTCCCTTAGCGTAATCTGGGTAAAATTTTTCAAATATAAAATCTGATATTCCTTTTATTTTTTGGTTGATATCTTCTCTTATCTCTAAATCAACTCTCTGTTTTAATGAGTTAGTCGTGTTACTCCAACAAATATTTTCAACAAAAATATTTGAAGGCGCATAACAATTAATCTCACCATGATACAACCTCATATTAAGATTTCCCACCTCTTTTTTTGTGTTTAATTTAAATTGGATTTTTGCCATTTTATAATATTTGATTATTATATTTTGGCGCTCAAAAAAGTTTAAAACTGATGAAAAAAAAATCACGGTATTTTCACGAAATTTTTATTAACCGCATTTAATCTCCCTTGAAATTTTAAAATTAAAAACCGTTAAATCCCTTTAAAACATAGACTTTTCATCATTTTTAAGACTAAAGTAAGCTCAATAAAAACAAGTAAGAAATTTCCGTCTTCGCTACGAAAAGGTAAACCCTAACTAATTAAATAGTTAGGGTTTTTTTATTGTCTAAATTTTGAAAATAAACAAAAGTTATGTTGTGATATTCCTTTATTTTTTTTGATAATCAACTTTCAAATATGAAATTTCTGATTTTAAAATAAGTTTGTTTCGTTGGTGCTAGGAATATGTTGATGAAATAGGGTTCTTTTTCAGTGCTTGTCTTTTATATTTTCAATAAATTTATTAATATTGTGTAACAACATAATTAATTTTAGAAGTGAAGGAGGCGAGATTGAATGCAATTGATGAGGTTTATTTGAACAGGATAATTTCTAAACAGCCGTATATTTTCTTTCAATTTACAGTTGATGCCGATGATATGCTGCATTTTGATTATTTAAATGGACAGATAGAGGAATTTTGTGAAAGTAGTTTTTCTGAATTTGAAAAAGACCCATTTGAGGTCTTTAAACGCATTGTGCATCCTGAGGATAAGTCTAGATTGATTAAATCAGTTAATGAAAAGCGTATCTCTTTGGGTAGTTGGGAAATTGAATTTCGTATTATTCTGCCAAAAGCCGGGTTACGTTGGTGTAAAGTGATGGCTTCAACTGAAAAATTGGATAATGATAGTGTGATTTTCTTTGGTGTCAATTCGAATATAACAAATCAAAAGAAACAAGAAGAAGATCATAAGATTTCGGAACTCCGTAGTCAGTTTGCTAATTTGGCTTCAAGTATTGGTGTTTGGGATTGGGATATGGTAACCAACGAAGTATTTTATTCTGCTCAATCACTTAAGATTTTAGAAATCGATGATAATGATCACGATTTAATTGATAATCCGGAAAAATGGGATGAATTGGTTCATCCAGATGATAGAGCGGCTTATTTTGGAAATATTCAGGAGCATTTTGATGGAAAAATACCTTATTATGAAACCTATCACAGGGTTTTATGTAACGGTCGCTATAAATGGATTTTAGATCGCGGTAAGGTTATCCTTCGTGATGAAAATGGTAAGCCTTTACGAATCATTGGTACACATACCGATGTAACTGCTCAAAAAGATAAAGAACAAAAACTTCAGGAGACTTTTGATATGGTGAATAACCAAAAAGGGAAACTTTTGAATTTTGCCCACATTGTTTCGCATAATCTAAAAAATCATACAGGTAATTTTAGTACGCTATTGACCTTTCATAAGAATGGGTATTTGACGACCGAGGAAGTTATTAATAGTTTGCAAACCGTTTCGGATGAGTTGACTGGTACAATCGAGAATTTAGTGGAATTGGTCAATGTGCAAGTGTCTGCTAGTGTTGAAAAACAGGATTTGTGCATTAAGGAATATTTGGCTAAGGTTTTATTAATTTTGAATGAAGAAATTCAGAAGAAGAATGTGTTAATTTTCAATAATGTTCCAGATAATGTAATGGTGTCTTTTATTCCGGCTTATCTTGAAAGTATCATTTTGAATTTAGCAACAAATGCGATCAAGTATTATGATCCTGAAAAAAAAGAAACAAAACTCGAATTTTATTTAGAAACGCGGGAAGAATTTATTGAGTACAATGTGCTTTGTGTAAAGGATAATGGATTGGGGATTGATTTAGTTAAATATAAGGATGTTATTTTTGGATTGTACAAAACATTCCATAAACATAAAGATTCGACGGGAATCGGCTTGTATATAACCAAAAATCAGATAGAGGCTATGGGTGGAAAGATAGAAGTGGAGAGTGAAGTGGGAGTAGGTACTATTTTTAAAGTGTTTTTTAAAAAGTAATACTATGTTATAAAGTAAAAAAGACCATCAATTGATGGTCTTTTTTATTTCTCAAAAGAGAATATTATTTAGCAATGTTGACTGCTCTGGTTTCTCTGATTACTGTAATTTTTACTTGGCCAGGATAAGTCATTTCCGTTTGGATTTTATGTGAAATGTCGAAAGATAATTTAGCTGCCATTTCATCAGAAACTTTTTCGCTTTCTACGATAACACGTAATTCTCTACCTGCCTGAATTGCGTAAGCGCTTTTTACTCCGCCAAAACCATAAGCGATATCTTCTAAATCTTTCAAACGTTGAATGTAAGAATCCAATACTTGACGACGTGCTCCTGGACGTGCTCCTGAAATAGCATCACATACTTGAATAATAGGAGAAAGTAAAGATTTCATCTCGATTTCGTCGTGGTGCGCTCCAATAGCGTTGCAAACTTCTTCTTTTTCGCCGTATTTTTCAGCCCATTGCATACCTAATAATGCGTGTGGTAAATCACTTTCGGTATCAGGAACTTTACCTATATCGTGTAATAAACCAGCTCTTTTTGCTAACTTCACATTTAAGCCTAATTCCGCAGCCATTAGACCACAAAGTTTGGCTACTTCACGGGAGTGTTGTAATAAGTTTTGTCCGTAAGAAGAACGGTATTTCATACGTCCAACGATTTTAATCAATTCAGGGTGTAATCCGTGAATTCCAAGATCGATTACAGTACGTTTACCAACTTCAATAATTTCGTCTTCGATTTGCTTTTGCGTTTTAGCAACTACTTCTTCAATACGTGCCGGGTGAATACGTCCATCTGTTACTAATTTGTGTAATGCTAAACGAGCGACTTCACGGCGTACAGGGTCAAAGCAAGAAAGGATAATGGCTTCCGGTGTATCATCAACAATGATTTCTACTCCGGTTGCAGCTTCAATAGCGCGGATGTTACGACCTTCGCGACCAATGATACGACCTTTCACATCATCCGATTCGATGTTAAATACAGATACACAGTTTTCAACGGCTTCTTCTGTTCCAACTCTTTGAATTGTATTAATGATGATTTTCTTCGCTTCTTGTTGTGCTGTTAATTTGGCTTCTTCAATAGTTTCTTGGATATGAGCCATTGCACTTGTTTTAGCTTCGGCTTTTAAGCTTTCTACTAATTGTTCTTTGGCTTCTTCAGCAGATAAGCCGGAAATTGTTTCCAATTGCTCCACTTGTGAACGGTGCATTTTCTCTACTTCGACAGCTTTTTTGTCTAAAGATTCGATTTTAGTTTGGTATTCAGCTGATTTTGATTCGAATTCGTCATTGACTTTTTTGGCCTTTGCTAATTCGTTAGAAACTTGTGATTCCTTATCGCGAATTCTTTTTTCTACTTCAGCTACTTTTCTGTCGCGTGCAATAATAACTTGCTCGTGTTCAGCCTTTAGTTCAATGAATTTTTCTTTCGCTTGTAGAATTTTATCTTTTTTAATGTTTTCGGCTTCAAGATTTGCGTCTTTTAAGATGGAAGCAGCTTCCTTTTTTGCGTTTTTGATAAGATTGGAAACATTGCTTTTTTCAATGAATTTCGCTATCCCAAAACCACCTGCTATTCCTACAACAGCTGCAATGATTATCGTTAAAATGTCCATAAGTTTGTTTGTGTTTATATATAAAAAAAACCTACATTAGAAGAAATGTATAAACTCGTATGTACAAGTTTTGAGTTAACTCGATGTTCAAGCTTCCTACTGAAAGGCTTGCTATAGTACCGAAGATTTACTCATTTTAAAATGTTAGTGTTGAGTTTATCAAATAATTACTAATGTAGGTAGTATTGTTAGTATATGTAAAGAACGTTATTTTTCAAGATATTCAGTCAATAAATCATTCAAGTGCTCTAGTTTTAATTTGGTCGATTCTTCTATTGTTGATTTATCGATTTGTTTTTGTTCAACCTGAGCCGCAAATTGTAAAGCACACATCGCTAGAACGTCTTGTTTGTCGCGAACGGCATAATTTTGTTCAAACTGCTTGATCATTGCATCAATCTTTTTAGAAGCACTTCGCAATCCTTCTTCTTGACTTGGATCTACTGTTAAAGGGTAGATTCTGTCTGCAATTGATATTTTAATTTTTAGTTTCTCACTCATTATGCTTTCTAATCAGAAAGTTGGGCAATACAATAGTCTATTTCTCTTATTAATGAATTTATTTTCAGCTTTGTATCTCGTTTGTATTCGTCACTACCAAGTAATGAATTTGTGATTTTTATTGAGTCGAAATCCGCTTTCAATGTCTTGATTTCCTGACTTTGGCTATGTATTATTTTCTCTGACTGGCTCAGTTTTATCAGCAAACCTTCGTTAGTATGCTGCAGACTTTCCAGCTTTTTGATAAGTTTTTGAAACTTAACTTCAAGAGAATCAACCATTCCTCCAATGTCACTCATGGCAATAAAAAATTCATTACGTACTTTACAAAGTTAGTATTCCTATTTAATTATACCAATATGTTTCTTAAAAAAATTGATTTTTATCATTTTTATTTCATAATCGCTTAAATTTTAATAAGTTATCAATAAGTGTTGTGCGTAATTATTTATTAAACAATTTCGTTATATTAGCACAAATGTTTTTTATGAGATTTTTAGGTTTCTTTTTATTGTTTATAACTTCGGTTTTTAGCCAAGATAAGTACCCCAAAGACTATTTCGGTTCTCCTTTAGATATTTCTTTGAGTATTGCGGGTTCTTTCGGAGAATTAAGGCCCAATCATTTTCATACGGGCATCGATTTTAGAACGCAGAAAAAAGAAGGCTTTCCAGTATATGCTACCGCTGACGGTTTTATTTCGAGAATAAACATTTCCACTTATGGATATGGGAAATGCATTTACATCGATCACCCCAATGGTTATACCACTGTTTATGCTCACCTACAGTCATTATCGCCTGCCGTGCATAAGTTAGTCAATGAAGAGCAGTATATTCAAAAAAAATATACAGTTGAAATTAGACCCAATTCAGATGTTTTACCTGTAAAAAAAGGTGAGTTAATCGGCTATTCAGGGAATACCGGTGGTTCATCTGGTCCGCATTTGCATTTTGAAATTCGTGATACTAAAACCGAGTTTGCTATCAACCCGTTTTTTTTTGGATATGATGAAAAAGTTAAAGATACTAAAGCGCCTATAGTAAATGGACTTTTAGTATATCCCATTGGTAATGATTCTAGTGTAAATGGTTCTGAAAATCCTTTGAACGTAGCATTGACGCTACAAAAAGACGGAACCTATCTGGCCAATAGAGTGGAAGGTAAGGGAAAAATTGGTTTTGGATTGAATGCTCATGATATTTCCGATTTTAATTATGGAAAGAACGGGATTTTTAAAGCCGATGTTTTTTTGAATGGAATGCCTCATTATAGCTATGAGTTTGATTCTTTTTCTTTTGATGAAATGCATCATGTCAACTGTTTTATAGATTATCCGAGATACAAATTGACGCATCAACGTTTTCAAAAATTGTTCATAGGAAGTGTATATCCTACAAATATTGTCAAATTGATGCGGGAAGAAGGTATTGTTAATCTGGCTTTAAATTTTACTTTGAACTATAAAATTGTACTTCAGGATTTTCATGGTAATAAAACCATAATTAACGTTCCGATTTCCTATAAAAATACTCCCGTTACACAGCCTGTTAAGGAATATAAAACACCTTATTTTCTGAAAGCTCGAAATGATAATAGTTATGCGAAAGATGCTATTTCGGTCTTTTTTCCTGAAAATACGTTTTATGATGATTTTTATTTGAAGTTTGAAGTTGTGAATAATGAATTACTTTTGCACAGCGAATCCATTGCAGTCAACAATCCTTTTCAGATTACTTTTGATGTTTCCAAAATACCGGTAGCTGAACGTGAAAAAATGTTTATTGCGAATCTGGATGGCAATCAAACGGAATACAATTCGACCTTTAAAAAAGACGACATATTCTCTATACGTACTAAAAAGCTAGGGAAATTCTTTTTAAAGAAAGATGATGTAATGCCAAAGATTTTCAATCCTAATTTTAAAGAAGGTGATACGCTTGATGTACAAAAACATCTAAGAATATCGATATCCGATGATATGTCAGGGATTAAAGAATATAACGCTTATCTCAATGGAAAATGGATTTTGATGGAATATGAAACAAAATCGAATCGTTTGACGCATCATTTTTCTGATGATAAGTTTGATAACGGACGAAATGATTTTAAAATAGAAGTGAAAGACAATATGGGGAATATTGCAGCATTTGAATCGCATTTTTATAAAACCAAATAATACATTTTGAAAACTAATTTTTTTATACTTTTTTTCTTTTTTTCTCTTTTTACGTTCGCTCAAACAGCCAGAGTTAAGGGGATTGTGTTTGATGAAAACAAAAAGCCGGTTGAAGGAGTAAACGTTTCCTTTCAAGATAAAAAAACAACAACGAACGAAAATGGTTTCTATGTTTTAACTGTTGAACCTAATGTAAAATCCAATTTAAAATTTTCTCATGTTTCGCTAAAACCAACAGTAGTTGCCTTGGAGTTACGAAAAAATGAAGATTATGAATTCAATTTGGTGATGAAAAACACGGTTGAGGAAATCGGAGAAGTAGTCATAGACAATAACAGAAGAAAACGAGTGGAAGGTGTTACTACAATTTCACCGCAAGCAGTTCGTTTAATCCCTGGCGCCAATGCCGGTGTTGAAAATATTTTAAAATTATTACCAGGTGTAAGTTCAAATAATGAATTGAGTACTCAATATGCTGTACGTGGAGGGAATTATGATGAAAACTTAGTATATGTAAACGAAATTGAAGTTTATCGTCCTTTTTTGATTCGCTCGGGTCAACAAGAAGGATTAAGCTTTGCCAATAAAGATTTGGTTAAAAATATTGATTTTTCTTCGGGTGGTTTTCAAGCAAGATTCGGTGATAAACTGTCTTCGGTTTTGGATATTACGTATCGACGTCCTTCAAAGTTTGGTGTAGCTTTAGAAGCTAGTTACTTAGGCGTGAATTTGGCGGTTGAAAATGCTTCGAAAGACCAGAAATGGACTCAGATTACTGGAATCCGCTATCGTGACAATAGTATGTTGGTGAAAAGTCAACAAACGGAAGTAGATTTCAGACCTCGTTTTGTCGATGTACAGTCGTATGTAACTTTTACGCCTAATACCAAGTGGCAGCATAGTTTTTTAGGTAATATTTCTCAAAATAAATACGATTATCGACCTTTAGTACGCCAAACTAATTTTGGAACAATCAATGAACCCATTGCTTTGTTGGTGTATTATGAAGGACAAGAAAAAGATAAGTATACCACTGTATTCGGTGCATATAAAAGTGTTTTTGAACCCAATGAAAATTTTACATTGAAGCTTATTGGTTCTGCTTACCATACACAAGAAAAGGAATATTTTGATATTATGGGACAGTACCGATTGGGAGAAGTAAATGGTAATTTAGGCGATGAAAATTTTGGGGAAGTTGAATATACACGAGGTATCGGCTCACAGTTAACTCATGCTCGAAATGATTTGGATGCGTTGATTTTTAATGTTGAAGTGAAAGGAACACATAAAAAGAATCAAAATCAAATCGATTGGGGACTAAAATATACCAAAGAGAGCATCCGTGATCGTATTAGAGAATGGGAAGTGATTGATTCGGCTGGATTTTCATTGAATAATCCAATTTTAGACACTCCGGTTAATGATCAACCGTATAATCCTTATGTTGGACCATTGGCGCCTTATAGTAATGTTAGAGCAATTAATTTTGCTGATATCGATCGAATTTCTGGGTATGTACAATGGAATCGTCGTTCTTTTTGGAATGAGCATGAAATTTTCACCAATCTTGGGGTAAGAGCACACCAATGGCAGGTGAGTGGAGAGGATATCTCTGGTAAAAGCCAAGTGACTTTCAGTCCGAGAGCTCAATTTGCTATTAAGCCGGCATGGGAAAAGGATATGTTATTCCGTGTTTCGGGTGGTTTTTATCATCAACCACCATTTTATCGTGAGTTAAGAGATGAAAACGGAGTGGTGCAACCTAATGTAAAAGCGCAACAGTCAATTCATGTGGTGTTGGGTAATGATTATAGCTTTAAAATGTGGGACAGACCTTTTAAATTGGTATCCGAAGTTTATTACAAATCATTAACGGATGTTAATCCGTATACTTTGGATAATGTCAGGATTCGCTATGAAGCCAAAAATAATGCAACAGCGTATGCGCAAGGGATAGATTTGCGATTGAATGGTGAATTTGTTCCAGGAACTGAATCGTGGTTGAGTTTCGGCTATTTGAAAACTGAGGAAAATATCGACAATAGAGGTTTTATAGCTAGGCCAACAGATCAGCGTTTGAAGTTTGGTATTCTTTTTCAAGACTATATTCCAAATATTCCAGCATGTAAAGTGTACTTGAATTTGGTATACAATACAGGTTTGCCTGGTGGTTCGCCTTCTTATGCTGATCCGTATGATTATCAGTTGCGATTACGTGATTATCGTCGTGCAGACATTGGTTTTTCTTATGTTTTTACAGATAGAGCCAGAGCGAAAGAAGAAGGAAGTTGGTTGCGCAAATTCAAAGATTTGTCGGTTGGTTTGGAAATATTCAACATGTTCAATAACCAAAATGCCATCACAAATACTTGGGTGAGAGACGTGTATACTAAATCACAGTATGGGGTGCCGAATTATCTTACTTCGCGTGTTTTCAGTTTCAAGCTGAATATGAAGTTGTAATCCAAAAAGTAGTATATTTGATACAAAATCAGTTATAATAATGAAAAAGCTGTTATATATTTTGCCTCTAGTATCTTTGTTGGCAAGCTGTAAGGAAGAAGAAAAGCCAAAAGTAATTTATGAAGATTCTAAAGTTCAAGTGGTTAAAAAGGATTCTTCTCAAATTAAAGTAGCTGATTTACCCATTCATATGCAAGGCACAAAATATTTGTTACATGCTATAGGTGATGTGCAAGTGGCTTATGAACGCGGAGGAACTTACGGATCAGCTAAAACCAACATGGGTAGCTATGCTTTGTCCAATTACAATAGTTTCGAACTTACGGGTTACTTTCAGAATATTAAATTCCAACACATTGATTCTACTGCGCTACGTCCGTTGACAGATAAAAATGTGCAAATCCAAACAGCGACGTTTTTAAATACTATTGCTGCTAAAACTAAAAAGCAAATTTTAGTATATTCTTTAGTGGATTCCGATACTAATCGTGATGGTAAAATTGATGCAAATGATATCAAATCGTTGTATATAAGTGATTTTAGTGGATTGCGTCTTCAAAAACTTTCAGGGGAACTTCACGAGTTGATTGATTGGAATTTGATTGAATCATTAAATCGTTTGTATTTTAGAACAATTGAAGATATCAACAAAAACGGTGCTTTTGATAAAAAGGATAAAGTGCATTACCATTTTGTCAATTTGGCTGCTGATGAATGGAAAGTAGAAGATTATTCGCCAATTGAAGAATAAATTAAAAACAGATACTAGTTATGAAAATTACAATTACCTGCTTTATATTAGTATTGATGAGTATTACTTCTGCAGTAGCTCAAGAGAAATATTTTGCATCATCAAAAGAAGCTAAAGACTTTTCTGTGAAATGTTCCACTCTTTTTAAGGAAAACAAATTGAATGATTTCTTTAAAGAGTTAAGAGCATATTGGCCTCTGCCCGAAAATGAAATTGGAAGTTTAGAGGACAAAACGATTCAGTATATGAATTTATTAAAAGATCGATTTGGTGCTACAGAAGGCGTTGTTAAAATTAAAGAAGAGGTAATCAGCGATTTTGCTATAAAGGAAACATATATACTGCGTTTTGAAAATTCGGCTGTCCGTTTAATTTATGTTTACTATAAAAACAAAAAAGGATGGGTAATTAATATGTTCAAGTGGGACGATAGTTTTACGGAAGAGTTTAAATAAGAATATCGCTTTCCAAATCGGATTTTTCAATTTCAAATCCGAATCCTAATTTTTCAACCAATTCAATAACCAATTTTTTATACCAGTTCTCACTTTTAGGGTGAATGTAGATTTTATCAATTAGTTTATTGATGTCTACATTGATTTTCAATCCTTCGTTTATAGTAATCTGATGTGAAGTTACATCGGTTATGATGCGTATCTCACGTTCGTATTGGAAACTTTTCCTTTTGAAAAGAAACGGGAAAAAATCATCTTCAAAAGGGATGTATTCTTTTTTATAGTCGATGTAATTGACTTCTCCAATATGTTGCACAAAAATTTCTTCGGGTAGTAATGCTTCTTTGAGACGTCCAATAGTGGATTGAATAGCTAAACCTTCGTTGTTTTTGGTGAAAATCTGCCACATGGCAAAACTTTCGTATTCGTTAGTGTGCCAACTACTGATGACTACTTTTTCACGATGGGATTTGTAGTAATCCAAAAAATCAGGTTTGTTTTCGGCTATTCGGCGTATTTCTTCAAAAGTGGGCTCGCTGAAAGTCCCCTCGTATTGGTCTTCAAATTTATCGGACCGCGACATAAACATCTTTCCTGAGAGTAAAATATCCAAGAATTTCGATAAATCAAGATATTTCCAAACAATAGTGTTCGGATCTTCAGGAAGATGTATTTGTGAATTTTCAATATACATTTGAAAATGAAGATACGAATTTTAATTCAAATCTGTTTTAAATCTTCACTACCAAAATGTAAACTATTCGAAAGACTGCATCATGACTAATTTAGAATAAGAGCCGTTTTTAGCCAATAATTCATCATGCGTACCTTGTTCTACAATTTCTCCTTTTTGCATCACAATGATATTGTCTGCTTTCTGGATGGTTGATAAACGGTGTGCAATCACGATAGATGTGCGGTTTTGCATCATGTTTTCCAATGCTACTTGTACAAATTTTTCACTTTCTGTATCCAATGCCGAAGTAGCTTCATCCAAAATCATTATCGGTGGGTTTTTTAATACTGCACGAGCTATAGATAAGCGTTGCTTTTGGCCACCTGAAAGTTTACTTCCAGAGTCACCAATATTCGTTTCAATGCCTTCAGGTAAGTCTTTTACAAATTCGTAGGCATTAGCTATTTTTAATGCTTCGATAATTTCTTCATCTGAGGCATTCGGTTTTCCAATCAATAAATTATTTTTAATCGAATCGTTAAACAAAATCGAATCTTGTGTTACCAATCCCATTAAACTTCTTAGCGAATGCATATCCATATCTTTGATGTCAATGCCATCAATGGTAATTTTTCCTTCTTGGACATCATAAAAGCGAGTCAGTAAATTGGCGATGGTACTTTTTCCAGAGCCGGATTGACCAACCAATGCCACGGTCTTTCCTTTAGGGATTTCGATCGAAAAGTTGGTTAATACATTTTCTTCCTGATAAGCAAAATTGATGTTTTCTAACTTAATGTTTCGCTCAAAGCTTTCTTTTACAATGGCATCAGGTTTGTTTTGTAAGGTGTTTTCTTCTTCCAGAACACTGAAAACTCTTTCGGCTGCTGCTAAACCGCCTCTTACCTGATAAGAAGCTTTCGAAATGGCTTTGGCTGGAGTTAAAATGGTATAAGCCAATGCAATGTAAGCGATAAATGTTGTTGGTGCGAGCGATTTATCTACGATTACCAATTGGCCGCCGTACCATAATAAAATCGCTATGGTTACAATTCCTAAAAATTCACTTAAAGGAGAAGCTAGGTTGTTTTTATTTCCGATACTGTTTGATAATCGCAATAAACGTTGCAAAGAATCATTGAATTTTGTAATGAATTTTCCTTCTGCATTGAATCCTTTGACTACTTTTAAACCACTCAATGTCTCGTCCAAAATAGATATTTGTATTCCGTTTTGTTCCTGTGCTTTGGTTGATTTCGCTTTTAAATTTTTACCCACTCTAGAAATGATTATTCCAGAAATGGGAATGAATAAAAATACAAACAACGTTAGTTTCGCACTAATCAAAAACATAGTAATAATGGAGAATAATATGGTCAAAGGTTCCCTTACTACGAGTTCCAATACTTGGAAGAAGGAATTTTTAACTTCATTAACATCGCCAAGCATTCTGGACATAACATCTCCTTTTCTCTTTTCAGAATAATAAGAAACGGGTAAATGAATGATTACTTCATACAGTTTTTCCCTGATATCTTTCAAAACTCCGTTACGTAATCTTGTTACATGGTAAGAAGCAAAGTAATTGGTGATGTTTTTTAAGAAAGCTGTGGCAATTATAATAGAAATAACAAAAAGAATTGCGAATTCAAATCCATTACTTTCGGTCAATTGAGTCACTTTGTAATTCAAGTAGTCTTCCGCAAACGATTTAATACCTGCTATACCATTAAAAGTTGGAGCGGAGGTAATTTTTTTGTTCAGACCAAAAATTACATTTAAGGTTGGAATCATTGAAACCATCAACAAAGTAGAAAAAAAGGCGTAAAAAATATTATAAACAATATTCAATACTATGTCTTTTTTATAGACTAAGGCAAAAGGGATTAATTTTTTGAGATTACTATCCATTAGTTCAATTGCATTTCAGCAATAATGTTTTTGATTTTGGTATCTAATTGTAGTTCTGCTGCAGGAACATCTGCAATGTTATCAATGGCGCAGTTCACACTGAAGTAGAATTTTATCTTAGGTTCTGTACCGCTTGGGCGAGCACAGATTTTACTTCCGTCTTCCAAATAATAAATTAACACGTTTGATTTTGGAACCATAATATCAAATTCTTCACCGTTCATGAAATCTTTTCCTTTGGATGATTGATAGTCTTCCACGCAAACTACGCGTTCTCCGTTGATTTCTTTTAAAGGGTTCTGACGTAAATCCACCATCATTTGTTTGATTTCGTTGGCGCCTTCAATACCTTTTTTAGTAATGGAAATTAAATGTTCTTTATAGAACCCGAAGTCTACATACATTTGTAATAATTCTTGGTATAAAGTACTGTTTTTTTCTTTGGCTTGGGCAGCAATTTCACAAACTAATAAAATAGCAGCTACGGCATCCTTATCGCGTACGGCATCGCCAACCATGAATCCGAAACTTTCTTCACCACCGCCAATGTAGGTTTGGTTAGGAAAATCTTTGATAAATTTTGCAATCCATTTGAAACCGGTTAAACCTACTTTGCATTCCACTTCATAAGCAGATGCCAATTCCAGCATCATTGGAGTTGAAACGATTGTAGAGCCAATGAATTCATTACCGGTCAATTTACCTTGTTTTTTCCATTGTTCCAATAGGAAAGCGGTCATAACTACCATCGTTTGGTTGCCATTCAAAAGCATCATTTTGCCTTCGCTATTGCGAACTGCTACTCCTAAACGGTCTGAATCGGGATCGGTTCCAACCACAATGTCAGCATTAATTTTGTCGGCCAATTCCATTGCCATTGCCAATGCTTCCGGTTCTTCCGGGTTAGGAGAGACAACAGTTGGGAAATTTCCGTTAGGTTCGGCTTGTTCAGCAACAATATTGACGTCGGTATAACCAGCTTTGGCTAAAACACCAGGTATTGCTTTTATAGAAGTTCCGTGTAGGGAAGTGTATACAATTTTTAAATTCTTTTTGGCTTCGGTTGAAGTGTTGAAACTTGCATTTTTGATTGTTGAATCTCTGAATGCTTCGTCAATAGCAGTGTCTATATATTCAATTAAAGTTTCATCAGCATTGAAATTGATGTCGCTGTATTCCAGACTTTCAATCTCGGCAATTACTTCTGCATCTTGAGGTGGAACAATCTGTCCACCATCTTGCCAATACACTTTGTATCCGTTGTATTCGGGTGGATTGTGTGATGCAGTTAATACGATACCGGTATGGCAATTCAAATGACGTACTGCGAAAGATAGCTCTGGAGTTGGGCGCATTTCTGAGAATAGATACACTTTAATTCCATTGGCTGAAAATACATCGGCCACTACTTTAGCTAACGTATCGCTATTGTGACGGCAGTCATAAGCAATAGCGACTTTGATTGATTCATTAGGGAAACTTCTTTTTAAATAATTGGCTAAACCTTGAGTATTTTTTCCTAAAGTGTATTTGTTGATACGGTTAGTTCCTACGCCCATAACGCCACGCATTCCACCTGTACCGAATTCCAAATTTTTATAGAAACTCTCTTCCAATTCTTTTGGAGAAGAGGTCATCATTTCTATGATGTTTTTTTGTGTTTCTTCGTCAAATGTTGGGGTCAGCCAAATATTAACCTTATCTAAAATTGTCTTTTCGATATGCATTTCTTAAATTTTAGAATTAAAAAATAAATTTACAGATTAATTTCTTTCGAAATTTTATAACGTTCCTCATTGTTTTTTGTGCGAAGAATGATTTCGCCTAAAAAGCCAGCTAAGAAAAGTTGTGTTCCGATAATCATTGTTGTTAATGATATATAGAACCATGGGTTTTCAGTTACCAAGATGGTTTCTTGATGCGTAAAATATAATTTCCATAACTTCATTATGCCAATATAACCAGCTGCAATGAAGCCAATCATAAACATAATAGTGCCTAATAGACCAAATAAGTGCATGGGTCTTTTGCCGAATTTGGATAAAAACCAAATGGTAATTAAATCCAGGAATCCATTTATAAAACGGTTCATTCCGAATTTCGATTCGCCATACTTTCTCGCTTGGTGAATTACTACTTTTTCGCCAATTTTTTTGAAACCTGCATTTTTAGCCAATACAGGGATGTAACGATGCATTTCTCCCGATACTTCTATGTTTTTGACAACATTGTTTCGGTAAGCCTTTAAACCACAGTTGAAATCATTCAATTGTACACCGGAAGTTTTTCTAGCTGCCCAATTGAATAGTTTTGAAGGTAGATTTTTAGCAACAACACTATCGTATCGTTTTTTCTTCCAACCTGAAACTAAATCCAAACCATCTTTGGTAATCATATTGTATAATCCAGGAATCTCATCCGGACTGTCTTGTAAATCGGCATCCATTGTGATAATGACATCGCCTTGAGCTTTGGCAAAGCCTGCGTGTAATGCTTGTGACTTTCCATAATTGCTTAAAAATCGAATACCTTTAAAACTTTCGTTTTCTTTGGATAAAGATTCAATAATGTCCCATGAATTGTCACTGCTTCCGTCATCTATGAAAATAACTTCATAACTGAAATTATTTGCAGTCATGACTTTGGTAATCCAAGTGCTTAATTCGGGTAACGATTCTTGTTCGTTAAGTAAAGGGATGATTACAGAAATATTCACTATAATTGATTTGATGTTTTTGATTTGAAAATAGCTGCCAAAATTAAATTAAAAATGGAACTAAATAAAATAGAAAATACCGCACCTCTCAGTAAAATTGAAATTTCGAAGTTATCGGTTCCCATTATCATTTGCTTGTCTATTTTTCCTTTGTTGAATACCTGCTGAATTTCAACTTGTTTTAGGTTCATGAATTCATTCAGGTCAATTTTAAGTTCGGTTGCGATAAAATTATAAAATACATAATTAAAGCCGGTAGAAATGATGATACCTATTGTAGTAGAGATCAATAAAGTAGTGAAAATATCTTTAAGACTAACCGTTTGGTTTCCTAGATCTTTTTTAGTTTTATTGGCTTGAATTATTCGGATGGTCCAATAAACAACATAAACAGAAGCACCCAAATAACCATTTTTATAAAGAGGTTGACCGCTTGCATATGTTATTATCGGTAAAAGAATAGCAAAGAGGCCAATGATGAAGCCGAATTGGACGCCATTCTTTTTAAGGATTTCATTCATTTTAATTTTATTTAGGCTACAAATATACTAATTAATAAAGTTATGGTAATTAGTGTAGGAAATCAAAAAATGTTACGCAATTATTTGATATTAAAAAAATAGTTGTAAATTTGCACCCTAAAATAAATAGTAGTACAACAAAAGTTGCCGTAAATCGATACCTTTTTTAAGTAAAAAGCATCAAGATCAAAAGCAACAAAACATAAAAAGATTTTATCATGAAAAAAGGAATCCACCCGGAAAATTACAGATTAGTAGCATTCAAAGACATGTCAAATGATGATGTTTTTATTACTAAATCTACAGTAGATACTAAAGAAACAATTGTTCACGAAGGAGTAGAATACCCAGTATTCAAAATGGAGATCTCTAGAACTTCTCACCCTTTTTACACTGGTAAATCTAAATTGGTTGATACAGCTGGTCGTATTGACAAATTCAAAAACAAATACGCAAAATTCCAAAAGTAATTTTAGAATTTTAATCTATATAAAGCCTTTCCATTCGGAAAGGCTTTTTTTATTTTTGGGTTGATGGTTTTAGTTGCAAACTTTGTAACTTAGCGTCTCATAAATTCAATAGTAAAACAAATGAACTACATATTATTCGACGGAACCGTTCGTAATGCATTGCTTCCGTTCACTTTCACAAGACCTGTTGCTGATATCCGTGTCGGAATTCTGACGATTCGCGAAAAATGGGAAAAACACTTGGGGTACACTACAACGACAATAACGGAAGAGTATTTGATGGAAAAATATCCTATGGTGGAAATGGAAGAGAATATTATGATTAATGCCTCTTTTTTGCCGAATGATATTTTAACCGAAATGATTAAAAGTCTAGAGGAAAATCAAGCCATTTTTTTTAAAGACGAAGTGGTTGCTTTTTACAGTAAGGACAATCAGGAAGTGGATTTCGATACTTTTGAAATTATTGAATTTACGGATGAATGTTTACGTATCGAGCACACTTGGGATATCTTTGCTAAGAATGATGCGGCTTTACGTGAAGATTTCGAATTGATAACCGAAGGAAGACATTCACAGCCAATTCCTAAATCGGTTAATGTATTGTCTCCAGAAAATATTTTTATTGAAGAAGGAGCAAAAATGGAATTTGTAACTTTAAATGCTTCTACCGGACCAATTTACATTGGTAAGAATGCCGAAATCATGGAAGGCTCTGTGATCCGAGGACCATTCGCACTATGTGATAACGGAAGAGTGAAGTTAGCGACTAAAGTGTATGGAGCTACTACGGTTGGACCACATTCCGTAATCGGAGGAGAAGTGAATAATTCGGTGTTATTCGGTTATTCAAATAAAGGACATGACGGTTTTTTAGGGAACTCTGTTTTAGGTGAATGGTGTAATATTGGTGCCGATAGTAATAATTCTAATTTGAAGAATAATTACGAAGAAGTAAAACTTTGGAGCTATGAAACTGAAGGTTTTGCTAAAACGGGATTGCAGTTTTGCGGATTGATGATGGGTGATCATAGTAAATGTGGCATCAATACCATGTTTAATACCGGAACGGTTGTTGGTGTGAGTGCCAATATTTTCGGGAGCGGTTTTCCACGCAATTTTGTGCCAAGTTTCTCGTGGGGTGGAGCTTCAGGTTTTACAACCTATATGACTAATAAAGCGTTTCAAACGGCAAAAATTGTAATGGCAAGAAGACAAGTGGAATTTACAGAGGAAGATGCTAAAATTTTAGAACACGTTTTTGAAGAAACTAAAAAATATAGAAAAGAGTAATAGTTATAAGTTAATCATATTGAAATTTTACTTTTTTTGCTGTGTTTCATAGTATAAAAGAATGGAAAAGGAAAAATAAATAGTTCAGGGTTGCCATAAATGTTGGTAAAGTATAACTGTTGGAAAGTAATTGATTTGTAATTTATTGAATATCAAGTTTATTTTTTTGAGAAATGTACGTACCTTTGCACCCTCAATTTTTTGACAACGATTTCATTGATTGAGTTATTTTATGGAAAACAAAAAGAAAGTAGCCTTCTATACTTTAGGCTGTAAATTGAATTTTTCTGAAACATCAACGATTGCCAGAAACTTTCAAAGTGAAGGTTTTGATCGTGTTGATTTCGAGGAGGTTGCAGACATCTACGTGATTAATACTTGTTCGGTTACAGAAAACGCCGACAAACAATTCAAGCAAATTGTAAAAAAAGCCATGAAGCTCAACGATAAAGCATTCGTTGCGGCAGTTGGTTGTTATGCGCAATTGAAACCGGAAGAATTGGCTTCGGTTGATGGCGTGGATCTTGTTTTAGGAGCTACCGAAAAATTTAAAATCACCGATTATATCAATGATCTTTCAAAAAATGACATGGGTGAAGTGCACTCCTGTGAAATTGTAGAGGCGGATTTTTACGTAGGTAGTTATTCCATTGGCGATAGAACGCGTGCTTTTTTGAAAGTGCAAGACGGTTGTGACTATAAATGTACTTATTGTACAATTCCTTTGGCACGTGGGATTTCTCGTAGTGATACTATGGAAAATGTGATGAGAAATGCCAAAGAAATTTCTGAAAAAGGAATTAAGGAAATCGTTTTGACGGGTGTAAATATTGGTGATTACGGTAAAGGTGAATTCGGAAATAAAAAACACGAACATACCTTCTTGGAATTGGTTCAGGCTTTAGATAAAGTTGAAGGTATTGAACGTCTACGAATTTCATCTATTGAACCGAATTTGCTGAAAAACGAAACTATTGAATTCGTTTCTAAAAGCCGCACTTTTGTTCCGCATTTTCATATTCCATTGCAATCGGGGAGTAATACCATCCTAAAAAAAATGAAACGCCGCTATTTGCGTGAATTGTATTCGGACCGTGTTGCTAAAATTCGTGAAGTAATGCCGAATGCATGCATTGGTGTTGATGTGATTGTTGGTTTTCCTGGAGAAACAGATGAATTGTTTTTAGAAACCTACAATTTTCTGAATGAATTAGATATCTCATATCTGCATGTGTTTACGTATTCTGAACGTGATAATACCGAGGCAGCAGTAATGGATGGTGTGGTTCCTGCCAATGTTAGAGCTAAACGTAGTAAAATGTTGCGCGGTCTTTCAGTGAAAAAAAGACGTGCATTCTATGAAAGTCAAATCGGATCCAACAGAACGGTTTTGTTTGAAGGAGAAAATAAAGAAGGATATATTCATGGATTTACCGAAAATTATGTAAAAGTAAAAACACCATGGAATCCAGAATTGGTGAATACGCTTCATGATATTCACCTGACTAAAATCGATGAAGATGGAGCCGTGAGAATGGAGTTTGTGAATGTTTTAACCTAATTCTTTATTGTGATATATAGGAATCCAAATAGTAGTCTTTTGATTGGTATTTGGATTTTTTATTTTAAAGATTTAGTATTTGTAATGAAAACGAAGTTTGGTGATACGATAAATATTGTCGCCTAGTTTTTCAATAAATTCAAATTTATTTCTTCCAGGTTGAGTTAATGAAACGATGCTTTTTGCGTCTATTTCATAGTACATGCCGGCTCCTTCCATCATAAATCGGTCGCCAATATTTCGATAGGCTGAACGTACTAATTCGAATTCAAATAAATTCCAAGTAGTGAACTCGGCATTGAAATCACCAGAAGAACAACAAATCCCTTCGGTAAGTTCGGTTTTGCAACCGTAATATTTTTCTATTGCTTCGAAAAATTCTAGAATGTGGTGATTGTTTTCTTCAGAGCTCATGCCATAAAAATACAAATATTTTAGAAACAATACTTTGGATCTGTTTAAATTCGGATGCCAGGAGGTAGCATACTTTTGTAAGCCGGATTCTTTCTGAAAAAGCTTGCTATTCTTGGAAAAATGGGAACAACTCTCCATTTCTTTTCTTCTGCAATGGTTAGAATTTGCCTTATAATTTCATCAAGGTATGGTTCATTATCAAAATGTTCAGGTGTGTTGATGCGGGTTAGGAATATTTTTCGTTCCTGAAGTGAATACTCAACAGTGATTACGCCTTCTGTTGCGAGGATTTCAAATTGTCTTGAGAATGTATTGTCTTTAATTTCCATAGTGATGCGTTGAAGAAGGTTTTTTAAATGAATTATAAAAAAATGGTAATTTTAGGTTCTGACCACTTCATTCCGAGGGGAAATAATTACTTTTATACAAATTTCGGTAAAATCTAGTTATAAGTTACTTTTTATGTCTAAAATTCATGTTTATTTCATGCCGGGTATGGCGGCAAGTTCATTGATTTTTGAAAAAATAAAATTGCCAGAAGATACTTTTGAAATGCATTTGTTAGAATGGTTTCTTCCTGAAAAAGGAGAGTCATTGAAAGATTATGCGAAAAGAATGGCCAAAGAAGTCAAGCATGAAGATGCTGTTTTAATCGGTGTTTCATTTGGTGGGATATTGGTTCAGGAAATGAAACAGTTTTTGCATCCTAAAAAAGTCATTATTATTTCGAGTGTTAAATCTAATAAGGAATTACCTCGCCGAATGAAAATTGCAAAAACAACCAAAGCCTACAAGCTTTTACCTACAAGTTTAGCGCAAAATGTGGAAGCTTTGGCGAAGTATGCATTTGGTTCAGGAATTGTCAAACAACGTTTGGAATTGTACAAGATTTTGATGACCCGAAGGGAAAAAGAATATCTTGATTGGGCTATTGAACAAATTATCAATTGGGAACGAGTTGAAATTGATCCGGATGTTATTCATATCCATGGAGATAATGATGAGGTTTTTCCGGCTAAGAACATTAAAGAATTTATTAATATTAAAGGAGGAACGCATATAATGATCATTATGCGATATCGTTGGCTAAACGCTAATTTGCCTGAGATTATTCTAAAATAAAAATTGGATCATGAAAAAGATAGTTTTGTTGTTTGTTGGTGTTACTGCCTTAGGATTGTTTGTAAATGCAAAAATGAAAAGTAATTTTCCTGGAAAAATTGATTTTGCAGGAGAAGAAGCGCCTTTGCATATTCCAGATGTTAGGGAAAGAATGGATAGGGAATTGGTGGTAAATGAATACATGCATGGTTCAACAATATTGATTTTAAAACGCGCAAATAAAGTTTTTCCTATTATAGAACCTATTTTGGCAAAATACAATGTTCCTGATGATTTTAAATATTTGGCAGTAATTGAAAGTTCACTTACCAATGCGGTTTCAAGTGCTGGGGCTAGAGGTGTTTGGCAATTTATGCCGCTGACAGCTAAGGAGAAAGGATTAGAAGTCTCTGAAACAGTGGATGAGCGTTATCATCTCGAAAAGGCTACAGAGGCAGCTTGTAAATATTTGGTGTCAGCCAAAGAACGATTTGGATCATGGACTTTAGCTGCTGCATCTTACAATGGTGGGTTGAATGGTTTGCAGAACCAGATTGATTTTCAAGGTGTGACAAATTATTATGATTTGCTTTTAAACGAAGAAACTTCGCGTTATGTTTTTAGGATTCTTGCGTTGAAAGAAATTATGAAGAATCCAATAAAATATAATTTTGTCTTATCTCAAGAAGATTTGTATCAAAAAATACCAACCAAAAAAATACAAGTCGATAGTACAGTTAAGGATTTGGCGGTCTTTTCAAAATTGCAGGGAATTAATTATAAGATTTTGAAATATCATAATCCATGGTTGCGAGATAGAAAATTAGATAATCCTACTAAAAAGGTTTATGAAATTGAAATTCCTGAAGTAAAATAAAAATGAAAAAAATGACTTTAGAAGTAGTGTTGTTGCTTGCGTTGATCGGTGTTATTGCTGGAATGTTAAGCGGTTTGGTTGGTGTGGGTGGAGGAATAGTTATGGTTCCTTTACTCATTTATTTAATGGGATTCAATCAACACCAAGCACAAGGAACAAGTTTAACGGTACTGGTAGTTCCGGTTACAGCAGCAGCTGTGTATAATTACTATAAAGAAGGTTATATCGATTGGAGATATGCCGGAATTATAGCTTTGTTTTTTCTTGTAGGAGGTTACTTTGGAAGTAAAATGGCAATCAGTATCGACCAAAAAATGCTAAAGAAAATTTTTGCAGTTGTACTTTTATTTGTTGCGGGTAAGATGCTTTTGTCTAAGAGTTAGTTTGTTGTTAGCTGCTCCTTAGTAATATCTTTGTCAATTAATAAGCTACCTAATCCTTCTCTGAAAACATTGTAATTCATAGTGTATGCTTTAACGTAGCTGCTTTTCTTGTCAGGTTGAGCGCCGCCTCGCTTAATATTAACCACTTTTAAGTTTTGATCTAAGAAATAAGAGGTAGGAAAGCCTAAGGTGTGTTTTAAGTGAGAAACAATTACAGCATCATTTTTGTAGCTTTCATGCGCATAACAAACTGTAATGTTGTGGTTGAATTTTCGTGAAATCTTTTTTACCTGATACTTTTTATCCCAAAATAAAATCACAAACTGAACGTCCTTGGCATATTTTTGGGCTAATTTGTTCAAAGCGGGTATTTCTCCTTTACTTGGAATACACCATGAAGCATAGGTTAAAATAAACAAAGGTTTCTTGAAAGAGCTAAGTTTTACTTTTCTTTTTTCGAAACTTTTTAAAGTGTAATCTTCAAATTGAGTACCGACTAAATGGTGTGATACTAATGAGTCAAAAAGTGTATGACCTTTTTGGATGTCATAGTTGTTGAAAGCGATGTCGCTCTGAATATTATATTTTTTCAAGTGCGCTCTTAAAGCTTCTGGAAAATTCAATTCTGCATCCTGACTAAAGGATGGTAGTGAAAAAAACAGGTATGATAATGCTAAGTAAAGTTTCTTCATGTTAAAATTACAATAAAACAAAACTAATCCATTGATTATAAACTTAATAATTTTCCCGACAAACATATAAATTAATCGTTTAATTACACTTTAAAACGCAAAAAACCGTACTTATTGTACGGTTTTTTTTATTTTTTTTATTAAAAATCAATTAAATTTTCTTCAATTGTTCTTTCATCATGGTGATTTGTTCCTTCAACATATTGTGTTTATCGAGCTTTTTAGCTTCGTTTAATAGTGTTGTCGCTTCTAATTTTCTTCGACGGCTCATTGCGATACCAGCTAAATTTAATTTTGCCAAAGCTAAATCCTGATCCATTGATAAACCTAAACTAATGGCTTTTTTAAAGAATTTTTCTGCTTGATTCAAATTCGTTTGAGAAACCATTAATCCATTTAAGTAATTATAATACCCTTGTTGTTTTTGAATTAATGCGGCTTCCGGGTTTTTGATTTTATCCAACCATTTTTTAGCACCTGCAAAATCCTGATTTCTAAGTTTTAGGAAGGCTAATAAAATAAATTCGTTTCTGAAATATAAAAATACAGGGATGATTGTTAATAATGTTACGAAAATTCCGTTTCCGATATTTCCTTCAGTAAATTGCCAAACCCCAACAATAAAAAGTAATCCAGCTATAATTAATTTGATGTTTTTATGAAACATAAAGATGTTTTTAATAATGAGCTGCAAATATAAAAAAGAAATTGCTATAAGCAACTGCTTTACTAAAAGCTAATAGAGGTAAAAAGGGAAGAGTGTAACTGTGAATTGAAAGACAATTGCTAAACTTAAAAAGAATTGAAATTATTTTTTAAAACCACTTGCAAGAAAAAAAAATCGTTGTATATTTGCACTCGGTTTTACAAAAACCCAAAAGTTAGATATTTATACAAGATTTTAAAGATACAAAGTTATGAGTAAAAGAACGTTTCAACCATCGAAAAGAAAAAGAAGAAATAAGCACGGTTTTATGGACAGAATGGCTTCTGCGAATGGAAGAAAAGTCCTTGCTCGTCGTCGTGCTAAAGGAAGACACAAATTGACTGTTTCTTGCGAACCAAGACACAAAAAATAATGATTGAATTTCAATCAAATACTAAGGCGTTACTTTTATCAGTAACGCCTTTTTTTTAAAAAGTTCATACATTACTGATATTATTAGGAGCTATTTCCTGCTGTTCGCTGTATCTTTTTAAATTATGCAATTTAAAAAGGATGCCGCTTCCATCAGGGCTAATTACAACAAACAACAACACAATACAATGCCTAAAGACACTTCAATCAAATCGGTTTTAATTATCGGGTCTGGACCCATCATCATTGGTCAAGCCTGCGAATTTGACTATGCAGGATCACAATCAGCACGTTCTCTACGTGAGGAAGGAATCGAGGTTATTTTAATTAATTCGAATCCGGCAACCATTATGACCGACCCTTCCATGGCGGATCATGTTTACTTAAAACCCTTAACTACTAAATCAATTATCGAAATCTTAAAAGCGCATCCGCAAATCGATGCCGTTTTACCAACTATGGGTGGGCAAACTGCTTTGAATCTTTGTTTGGAAGCTGAGGAAAAAGGAATTTGGCAAGATTTCAATGTGAAATTGATTGGTGTGGATATCAATGCGATCAATATCACTGAAGATAGGGATCAGTTTAAAAAGTTACTTACCGAAATTAATATTCCTTACGCACCAGCTAAAACGGCTAATTCGTTTTTAAAAGGAAAAGAAATTGCACAAGAATTTGGTTTCCCTTTAGTAATCCGTCCTTCATTTACATTAGGCGGTACTGGAGCTGCTTTCGTTCATAAAAAAGAAGACTTCGACGAATTGTTAACTCGTGGTTTAGAGGCTTCTCCAATTCATGAAGTGTTGATTGATAAAGCGCTTTTAGGTTGGAAAGAATATGAATTGGAATTACTACGTGATAAAAATGATAATGTTGTAATTATTTGTACTATTGAGAATATGGATCCAATGGGAATTCATACCGGAGATAGTATCACAGTTGCACCAGCAATGACGTTGTCGGATACGACTTTCCAAAAAATGCGTGATATGGCGATTCATATGATGCGAAGTATCGGAAATTTTGCTGGAGGTTGTAATGTTCAGTTTGCTGTTTCTCCTGATGATAAAGAGGATATTGTGGCAATCGAAATTAATCCTCGCGTGTCGCGTTCATCTGCCTTAGCGTCAAAAGCAACGGGTTATCCAATTGCAAAAATTGCATCTAAATTGGCGCTTGGTTATAACTTGGATGAATTGCAAAACCAAATTACAAAATCAACTTCGGCTTTGTTTGAGCCAACTTTGGATTATGTAATCGTTAAGATCCCACGCTGGAACTTTGATAAATTCGAAGGTTCGGATCGTACTTTAGGATTGCAAATGAAATCAGTAGGTGAAGTAATGGGTATTGGGCGTTCGTTCCAAGAAGCATTGCATAAAGCTACTCAATCTTTAGAAATCAAACGTAATGGTTTGGGTGCCGATGGTAAAGGCTATAAAAATTACGAACAAATTATAGAAAAATTGACTTTCGCTAGTTGGGATCGTGTTTTCGTAATTTACGATGCTATTGCGATGGGAATTCCGTTGTCTAGAATTCATGAAATTACAAAAATCGATATGTGGTTCCTGAAACAGTATGAGGAATTGTATTTCATTGAAAAAGAGATTTCAAAATATACTATCGATACCCTTCCGAAAGACTTATTGCTTGAGGCAAAACAAAAAGGATACGGAGACAGACAGATAGCGCATATGTTGGGTTGTTTGGAAAGTCAAGTGCATACACTTCGCGATAATCAAGGAATTCAAAGGGTTTATAAACTGGTTGATACTTGTGCTGCCGAATTTAAAGCGCAAACTCCTTATTATTATTCAACTTTCGAAGCTGCAATTGAGAAAGCTGACGGTACAAAATATGTACATAACGAAAGTATTGTTACAGATAAGAAGAAAATTGTAGTTCTGGGTTCCGGTCCAAACCGAATTGGTCAAGGAATCGAGTTTGATTATTCTTGTGTACACGGCGTATTGGCTGCAAGAGAATGTGGTTATGAGACGATTATGATCAATTGTAATCCTGAAACGGTTTCGACCGATTTCGATACGGCTGATAAATTATATTTCGAGCCTGTTTTCTGGGAACACATCTATGATATCATTCAGCATGAAAAGCCGGAAGGTGTTATTGTTCAGTTGGGTGGGCAAACCGCATTGAAATTGGCTGAAAAATTATCAAAATACGGCATCAAAATTATCGGAACGAGCTTTGATGCTTTAGATTTGGCTGAAGATAGAGGGCGTTTCTCTGAGTTGTTGACGGAATTGAATATTCCGTTCCCTAAATTCGGTGTGGCTGAAAATGCGGAACAAGCCGTTAAGTTGGCAGATGATTTGGATTTTCCGTTATTAGTTCGTCCGTCTTATGTATTGGGTGGTCAGGGAATGAAAATTGTAATCAATAAGCAAGAGTTAGAAGAGCATGTAATTGAAATTCTTAAACATATTCCGAATAATAAACTACTATTGGATCATTATTTGGATGGGGCGATTGAAGCAGAAGCTGATGCGATTTGTGATGGTGAAAATGTCTACATAATCGGAATCATGGAGCATATCGAACCTTGTGGTGTGCATTCGGGAGATAGTAATGCAACATTGCCTCCTTTTAACTTAGGTGAATTTGTAATGCAGCAAATTAAGGATCATACGCATAAAATTGCTTTGGCTTTAAAAACGGTAGGGTTAATCAATATTCAATTTGCTATAAAAGACGATACCGTTTATATTATTGAAGCGAATCCGAGAGCATCACGTACGGTGCCATTCATTGCAAAAGCTTATGGAGAGCCTTATGTGAATTATGCGACTAAAGTAATGTTGGGTGAAAATAAAGTAACCGATTTTACGTTTAATCCACAATTAAATGGATATGCAATTAAGCAACCGGTTTTCTCTTTCAGTAAATTTCCTAATGTAAATAAAGCGCTAGGTCCAGAAATGAAATCAACGGGAGAAAGTATCTTGTTTATTGATGATTTGAAAGATGATCAATTCTATGAATTGTATTCAAGAAGAAAAATGTATTTGACTAAATAATTTAGAAATAATATTGAATTGAAAAGAGCGCTTTAAGCGCTCTTTTTTGCTTTAAAAAACAATTGGAGATGTTCCAATTAGAATAGAGCCATTGGAAGTTGCTGTTCCTTCATGGGTTGATATAAGTTCGTCGTCTTGATATACTTCTACAGTCAGTGTTTGCCCTTGAATGCCACCGCTGCCTGATACCGCCATTACGGCTGAAGGTACTTGCTTTTCAAATAGGATAAGCATGCTCCAGGGAAGATCTGAAAATTCTTCAATACCTGTTCCTCCTGAATGGGTAGTGTAACTTGTGCTCATTGTTCCGGTATAATTTCCGTCAACTTGATATCTTATGGTTCTGGAGTCGTCATAGCCTCCGGAATCATCATTACTGCAAGAAGAAAGTGATATTGCAGTTAGGATGAATAAAAATAATTTTTTCATACGTACGTTTTTATTTGTTTGAATGATTTTGGATTGCAATTTATTAAAGAGTTGATATTGTGAAAAATTATGCGCTTGTTGTTTGTACTTTTTTGTAAGTTGTTTGTAGATTTCTTGTGGTCAGATGACATCCTAAGTTTAAACTTTTATTTAGTATAGTTTTCGTATTTTTACCAAGCAATAAAAAGGTATGATTGAAGAGAAAGTAATTTTAGTAAACGAAAATGACGAACCAATAGGGTTGATGCCTAAGTTGGAAGCGCATGAAAAGGCTTTGTTGCATAGAGCTTTTTCGGTTTTTATATTGAATGAAAAAAATGAGTTAATGTTGCAGCAAAGAGCGCATCATAAATACCATTCACCTTTATTATGGACCAATACATGCTGTAGCCATCAAAGAGAAGGGGAAAGTAATATAGAAGCCGGAACCCGACGTCTCTTTGAAGAGATGGGTTTTACTACAGAGTTGAAAGAATTGTTTCACTTTATATATAAAGCCCCTTTTGATAATGGTTTAACCGAACATGAATTAGATCATGTTATGATTGGTTACTATAATGATGAGCCTAAAATCAATAATGATGAGGTGGAAAGTTGGAAATGGATGGCAATTGATGATGTGAAAAACGACATGGAGCAAAATCCTGAAACTTATACGGTTTGGTTCAAAATTATTTTTGATGAATTTTATCATTTTCTTGAAGATCATAAGCTATGAGAGTAACTGTTAGTAGAAAAGCACATTTTAATGCAGCGCATCGTTTGTATCGAAAAGATTGGTCAGATGAGCAAAATCAGTCGGTTTTCGGGAAATGTAATAACCCCAATTTTCACGGACATAATTATGAATTGATTGTAAGTGTTACTGGGAATATTAATCCGGAAACGGGTTATGTAATTGATATTAAAGATTTGGCGGATATTATTTTTGAAGAAGTAGAGTCGAAATTTGACCACAAAAACCTAAATCTAGATGTTCCGGAATTTGAAAACTTAAATCCTACAGCAGAAAATATAGTTGTGGTTATTTGGAATAAGATTAGAAAAAGAATTGCTTCGGGAAATAACCTGGAAGTAACTTTGTACGAAACACCACGTAATTTTGTAACATATAAAGGAGAATAATGCATAAAGGTTTACAAGTAGAAGATAAATTGCCTTTGTTTGCTGGGAAAGACCAAAATGGCAACGAATTTAACATTGCATCGGTTTTGGGTGAAAAAGTGTTGGTAATTTATTTCTACCCCAAAGATGATACTCCAGGCTGTACCAAACAAGCTTGTTTTTTTCGAGATCAATACGAAGAGTTTAAAGATTTGGGCGCTGAGGTAATAGGTATTAGTGGCGATAGTATTTCGGCACATAAAAAGTTTGTGCACAAATATGATTTGCCTTTTATTCTTTTGTCAGACAATGATAAAACTATTCGGAAATTGTTTGGTGTACCCACTAATTTTTTAGGACTAATTCCTGGTAGGGTTACTTACATTGTGGATAAAAAGGGAATAGTTAAAATGGTTTATGATAGTATGAATGCTGAAAGTCATTTTCCAAAAGTGATCGAAGCAGTTAAAAGTTTGGTTTAATGCAAGTATATCCTCTGGTTTTTAAGCCTATATTAAAAGATCGAATTTGGGGAGGAACTAAATTAGCTTCCTATTTAAATAAAGAAATCCCTTCGCCAACTACAGGTGAAAGTTGGGAAATTTCTACTGTGCCAGGTGATGTAAGTGTAATTGCGAATGGGATTTATGCTGGAATGAATTTCAATGATTTAATTTCCCAATATACATCAGAGCTTTTAGGAACTAAAGTTTTTGAACGTTTTGGCTATGATTTTCCATTGCTTTTCAAATTTTTGGATGCCAAAGAAGATTTGTCTATTCAATTACATCCTAACGATGAGTTGGCTAAAAAACGTCATAATTCGTTTGGAAAAACAGAAATGTGGTATGTCATGCAGGCGGATGAGAATGCACGTTTGATAGTTGGTTTTAAGGAAAAATCTTCTCCGGAGGAATACCTAAAACATTTGAATGATAAAACATTGGTTTCAATCCTGGAGCAAATTCCTATAAAGCAAGGTGATGTTTTTTTTCTGGAAACAGGTACGATTCATGCTATCGGTGCAGGAATAGTTATTGCTGAAATACAGCAAACATCAGATATTACCTATCGAGTTTATGATTTCGATCGTAAAGATGCAAATGGTAATTTACGTGAATTACATGTCGATTTAGCTTTAGAGGCAATTAATTATAATAGGGTGGAAGCTAAAAAAGAATACAGTAATATAAATAACCAGAGTAACCTTGTAGTGGATTGTCCCTATTTTACAACAAATGTATTTCCGCTCAATGGTCAGGTTGTCAAAACGAATACATCTGATTCTTTCATAGTTTATATGTGTACGGAAGGAAATTTTGAAATATCTATCGGTAAAGAGGTGTATTCGTTTCAAAAAGGAGAGACTTTTTTGCTTCCAGCATTAGTGACTGATTATCAATTAATTGGTTCTGCAACTCTTTTGGAAATATTTATTTCATAGTAGGATATATCAAGATAAATAGTACCTTTGCAAAAATTTTAAATAGGAAACTATGGCAAGTGTAAAAAACTTAAAGAAAGACATCAACTATGTAATTGGTGATATCATTGAAGCAGTTTATTTGTATGAAATGACTACTACTGGTAGACCAACTGAAGCTACTAACGCTATTATCGAAGAAGCTATCGGAACATTTGATGGATTGATCAAAAAAGTGAACGAGAAAAAAGTAGACAACAGAAAATCTCACTTAAAGCAAGTAAATAAAGATTTAGAAAATGCTGCTAACCAATTAGTTGAAAAAATCAACTCATTATAGTAGAAAAAACAGATAAAATTTAGGGTGTAAGTTTTTGGAAGTTTAAAAAACTCCACTATATTTGCACCCGAAATGAGTCGCCGGTGTAGCTCAGCTGGCTAGAGCAGCTGATTTGTAATCAGCAGGTCGTGGGTTCGAGTCCCTCCATCGGCTCAAATTTTCTAAAATATTGTAAATACACTTTGCCGGTGTAGCTCAGCTGGCTAGAGCAGCTGATTTGTAATCAGCAGGTCGTGGGTTCGAGTCCCTCCATCGGCTCAAAAAGGTCTTCATTTGAAGACCTTTTTTGTTTTTATGAATTGTATGAATAGTGTTTATATAGTAAAAAAGGGTTTCAATTGAAACCCTTTTTTTATTTGTCATAACCTGATTCCAATTCTTTTATAGAATCAATGATTTTTTGAATTCGATCATTTTCTTTTTTCTTCTGTTTCTTTCCTAAATAGAAATAGGCGAAAAGCATCCAAGCGATATAAGTTGTCAAACAAATGGTTTTTAGTTGGAATGACATAGGATGCATTACTTCTATGAAATAGAATACAAAAGCGATGTTAAGTACTATAAAATAGGCAAGGGTGATTTTAGTACTTACTATTTGCTGAAAAGAAAAATACTCATCCAATTGTTTTAAAGTTGCAGATGGTTTTTGGGTCAAATCTATTCTTTTTAATGTTATCATTTGATACAAGCGAACTGCCGAGAAAGCAGCAATACACAATAACATTAAACCTAAACCGATATATGTCGTTGTCTTTTTAAAATCAATGCTCGAACCGATCCAAACTAAAGCTATCATGGTTATAGCTAGGATGGCTACTTGAAAAAGTAGTTTATTTGTGTAGAAGGTTCGTTCTTTTTTTATTTTTTTTATTATTTCGAAAACATCTGGAAGTTTTGTTTCTTCTTGTTGTTTCCATAAGTCTTTTAAATTATCAAAGTCTTTCATATTTTGAATAAATTGTGCTTAATTGTTGTTTGATACGATGAATTTTGACTCTTAAATTGCCCTCTGATATCGAGGTTACTGCTGCAATTTCTTCATACGGAACTTCTTCTAATAGTAAGGTGATTATTAGTCTGTCGGTTTCATTCAGTTCACTAATACATTTGTATAAAAGCTGAATTTGATTTTCTTTCTCGTTAGTGTCATCACTTATTTTTAAATTGGTTTTGTCAAAATCGACCTTTGTTTGCTTTTTGTTGGATCTGATATGAAGCAAGCATGTATTGACTGTTATTCTGTATATCCAAGTGCTAACTTGTGATTCGCCTCTGAACTTTTCCAGATTTTCCCAAACTTTGATGAATACTTCCTGAAGTAAATCATCGGCCTGCATGGTGTCTCCGGTATATCCAAGACACAAACGATGCACTTTTTTTGAATAATTGGAGTAAATGTCTTTGAATTGATTTTCTGTTGAACTCACAGTGTTGATTAGGATTTAGAATTTAAAAATAAGTCAATTTCATTATAAAACCATTCTGGTGTGTCATACATGATGAAATGTTTTGCATTGGCTACTTTTATTGTTTTATTTTTTAATTTGGCATATTGGATGCCATATTCTTTTTCGCTGGCTTCTTTGTTTCCCCAAAGACTAGTTAAGACAAGGATTGGTGCTTTAATTTTTTCAATTTCTTGTCTTAAATCTGTTGTTGACATTTCTACAATTGTACTGCCCAACGTAGTTCGGTCGCTTTTAAAACTCCACTCGGCAATTTGTTTGGCACGTACGCTATCATTTACCTGGTATAGCATTGCTTTAGTCATATTTTTAACATAATTCTCGGTCGGAAGTGCTTTGAAATTTTCAATAACGGCTGCTTTATTGAATTGCGGGTTGTTTTTTAGTAATTCAACTGTAGTTTCTGGTTTGCCAACTGCCGAAACAAATGGAAGTCCATCTACACAAATGCTTTTTCCAAATAAATCGGGTTCGACACTTTGTAACCATAACGTCATGAAAGCACCAAGACTGTGTCCTATTAACATTGGCTTTTGTAATTTTCTGTCTTTGGTATATTGAATGATTTCGTTGCGGACAGTTTTAAGGATTTCATCATTTTGTATGGGTTTAACACCGCCAAAACCAGCAATTGTTATTACATGTAGCTCATAGTTGTTTTTTAAATGATCTACCGTTTCGTTCCAAACCTCTCCATTGCACGAATAGCCTGGGATTAAAATTACGGGCTTTCCTTTACCATAGATTTTTACTTCAAAGGAAGTGTTTTGTGCTGTAATGATGTTTGTATACAGTAATGCAAATGCGAATAAAAGTAAGTTTTTCATAAATATTGTTTTTTAGTTTTTTCTTTTGGATACATCAAGAAGTGATTTGTTACAAAAAAAATTCAAAATATTTTTTAACTGATTTAAAATCAGTTGTTTACTCTTTTAATATGTAAGAATAATTGTGCAAAACAATAAAATTCATGCATTTCATCGATTTTATTTTGTAGTTTATCGATTTTGTTTGTAATGTTGTCCTGTCAATATGAAGTGGTAATCATTTGACAATCAAAAAGTAACACAATCTAAAAAAAAGAATTATGATCAGAAAAACTTTGTCCCAAGTCCTACTAGTAACTTTATTGTCAATCTCATTTGTTTCTTGTTCAAAGGAAGAAATAGCCTCAGATCAAAATAATAATAATACACCTACTAATGTAACATATACTTACTCTCAAGATGAATTGGAGTTAATGAATATCATAAATGATTATAGAGTAAGTATCGGTAAAAACAGACTTGAAAAAGTTGATTTTATCTCGGTTAAATCAGAAGAACACGATTTATATATGATTTCTAAAGGAGGAATCTCCCACGATTATTTTCAAGACAGATACGAAGCGTTGGTAAAAAACCTTGGAGCTGTTAACGTAAGTGAGAATTTAGCTTATAATTATTCAACTCCTCAAGGTGTGTTTAACGCTTGGTTGAATAGTGCTGGACACAAAGCAAATATTGAAGGCGATTTTTCACACTTTGGTATTGCAATCAGAACCAATTCGGAAGGAAAGAAATTTTATACTAACCTATTTATGAAGAAATAAGAATTTTGATTAGTTTATTAGTTTGTTTTTTTATTTGATTTTTAAAAATGCCTTAGCCCCCCAACTAAGGCATTTTTTATGTGTTGATTTCAAGGTCTTTAATGTAGTCTTCATTCTCATAAAAGAAACGCTCAAAAGCATCCATTTTTTCATAAAAGAAATCATAAATCGTATTCCAAGTAGCTTTATTGTTCAAGCTGATTCCTGTTAATTCGACCCAAATTCTACTGATGATTTTTCCGTTCTCCAAATAAAAATTTCTCTCAAAAATGGCATCTTCAATGAAGTCTTCGAGTATAATGGTTTTGAGAGATTCTACTTTTTCAAAATAAATTTTACGCTTTTCTTCGTCTTTTGGTTCAATATCCAACAAGACCTGTGCTTTTTTGTTGTCTACATAAAACTTGAAGGTAACATCTTTTATTTTAGTGTTGTATAATAGCCATTTACGAGGGTAGGCGTCGGCAAATTGGGTCCAAAATTCTTTTTTAATACGGAGGCTTTCTTCTTTACTGTACATAAGAAACAGACTTTTAAATTGTTCAATTCGTTTTTTTACATTAACTTTATAGTTGGGTCTGTTTAAAACAGATAAGATAACTATTGTTAAAACTTAGCTTAAAAAAAATGGAGTTTTCTGAATTTTTGAAATATGTGCCAAAAATAACAAAAGAAACGCTACCAGCCTCTGATGCGCACGCAAAAATGATACCTCCAGAAAGGATTGATTTTTTACGCAATCATTCTTTTGCCAATTTGGTGCCTAAAAGAGCAGCAGTTTTAATGCTTTTGTACCCAAAGAAAAACACTACACATCTAGCGCTAATTGTCAGAAATTCTTATCCGGGTATTCATGCTTCCCAAATCGCTTTTCCTGGTGGAAAAGTTGAAGTTTTTGATGCGGACCTCTCGCAAACTGCTTTGAGAGAAACTCATGAAGAAATTGGGATTCCATCCGATAGGATCAATTTAGTAAAAGCTTTTAGTGAAGTGTATATACCACCCAGTAATTATTTGGTTTCTCCATTCTTGGGGTTTTCAGAAAACGAACTATCTTTTACTCCTAATCCCGAAGAAGTTTCTGGAATTATCGAGTTGCCAATGTGTGAATTTCTTGATGATAGTTTGGTTGTAAATGTCAATATGTCAACTTCTTATGCTACGGACATAATGGTTCCTGCCTTTCAAATTAATGAGCATCTGGTTTGGGGCGCCACTGCAATGATGATGAGTGAATTGAAAGAAATTTTTAAAAAAGTGATATAATTTTTTTTTTATAAATTCGCACCCTTAAAAAAACATACTATGGGATTGTTTAAAAGAAATCCTTTCGGACATATACTTTTCATTAAAAGATGGTTGATTTTAGTTTTCGGTACGCTAACACATCGAAGATATCGTGGGTTTAATTCCCTTCAAGTTGACGGATCTGAAATTATCAGAGCTTTGCCAGATAATAATGTTTTGTTTATCTCAAACCATCAAACCTATTTTGCTGATGTTGTTGCTATGTTTCACGTATTCAACGCAAGTTTGAAGGGACGAGAAGATAATATCAAAAATGTGGGTTATTTATGGAAACCGAAATTGAATATTTATTACGTAGCCGCTAAAGAAACTATGCGAGCGGGATTATTGCCTAGAATTCTAGCGTATGTTGGAGCAATTACCGTAGAGCGTACATGGCGTTCCGATGGGAAAGATTTGGCAAAACACGAGCAAAAAGAAGTGAATGTTAACGATACTGAAAATATTGGTATTGCTTTGGAAGACGGTTGGGTGATTACTTTTCCGCAAGGAACTACCAAGTCTTTTAAACCAGTACGTAAAGGAACGGCACATATCATTAAAAATCATAAACCCATAGTGGTTCCAATTGTAATTGATGGTTTCCGACGTTCTTTTGATAAGAAAGGATTGCGTCCTAAGAAAAAAGGTATTCTTCAATCATTTACAATAAAAGAACCTTTGCAAATTGATTACGAAAACGAATCAATCGAAGAAATTGTAGAAAAAATTGAGTATGCTATTGAACAACATCCTTCTTTTTTGAAAGTACTTTCGGTAGAAGAAATACAAGAGCAAGAAGAATTGGATCGCTTACGTCGATGGAATATAGATTAAATAAAAAAGCCTGCTTTTGCAGGCTTTTTTATTTAATAGTCTATTTTTTCTAATTCAGTGTAATTCTTTTTTAGTCGTTGAAGAAGGAATCCGTAAATCAAACGATAAAACAGCCAAAACAATCCGATAAAAACGGTTGTGACAATAATTAAGGCAAATGTAGCTCCAAGATAAAAACTTGTTGTGAGTTCTTTGTGCTGTTCCAATGACATGACATCTAGTGTTTGCTTCATTACAAAAGAATAGATGGTGATCAGAAATATAGCTCCGGCAGATAAATTGAAAATTATATAATTGCTAACAGTTTTGCGGGCACTGATAATGGTCTCCATTAATTTTTTTACACTATCCGTAGTAGAAACTTGTCGATAGGCCAAATAAAATTTATAGATAAAATAAACGGCAACAATCCATATTATGGCTGATCCAATTTGGTAAAACGTGTACACACCGGCTCCTTTTAATAACGCCAAGGTTTCGTCATGACTTTTGGTAAATTGCATACCAATGTTAATTATAATACCAAATAAAAATTCTATAATACTGATCAAAAATATCCATTTTATAGTCGAAGAAGAATTTTTATGCAGCATCGCATAAATTTTTTCTTCCGTGACTTTCGGAAAATTTTCTTTCTGATTCCAGACTTTTTTTAATAAATCCAATTCTTCCATTATCTGTCTTAATCGTTACGGATTAATAATTTGTTTTAATTTTGTTTTGATACGATTCATCTTCACACGAGCGTTAACTTCGCTAATTCCAAGGGTTTCTGCAATCTCTACATAGTCTTTGTCTTCCAAGTACATAAAAACTAACGCTTTCTCAATATCATTAAGCTGTTGAACCGCTTTGTATAACAATTTAATATGTTCTTCTTCTTCGTAATTGTACTCTTCCTGCAATACAAAATGCCTGCCTGTCTCAAATTCAATTGTGTTTACAGATTTGGTGTTCTTTCTGTATAAAGTGATTGCAGTATTAAGGGCAACTCGGTAAGCCCACGTAGAAAATTTACTTTCTCCTCTAAATTTTGGAAAAGCTTTCCATAATTGGATGGTGATTTCCTGAAATAAATCGTTATGCTCGTCTTCATTTTGAGTATATAGCCGACAAATCTTGTGAACAATGTTCTGATTTTCTTTTAGTTGCGATACAAACGACTGCTCTAGTGCATTACTCATATTCTATTAGTAGGTAACAGCTTTATTATGTTACAAAATAATCAAAATTTTTAGGAGCACAGAAATCTCTTTTTTAGGAAGTCTCGTCCTGCTTTCGCCTTTATCTGCCCATGCCTGATTGGCATTGTCAGGATATCGGCTCTATCAGGGCTATTTTAGAACATTCGATTTCGAAACAAACTTTGTATCTTTGGAATATTGAAATTCTGAATAATGAATATACCTCAGTCGGATAAAAAACGAATTGTGATCATCGGTGGTGGATTTGCAGGAATCGCCTTAGCTAAAAAGCTTAAAAACAAAAATGTTCAAGTGGTATTGTTGGACAAACACAATTACCATACTTTCCAGCCTTTATTGTATCAGGTGGCAACGGGAGGTTTGGAAGCGGGATCGATTGCATATCCGATCCGAAAAGTAATTCAGGGATGTCGTGATTTTTATTTCAGGCTAACTACGGTAAAAGAAATCGATACGGCAAACCAAAAAATTATTTCTGAAATAGGGGATTTGCATTACGATTATCTGGTTATTGCCACTGGGTCAAAAACGAATTATTTCGGAAATAAAGAAATCGAACGAAATTCGATGTCAATGAAAACCATTCCGCAATCATTGAATATCCGCAGTTTGATTCTTGAAAATTTTGAACAAGCTGTTCTAACTAAAGATACTGTTGATAGAAATGCTTTGATGAATTTTGTTTTGGTGGGTGGCGGACCGACAGGTGTTGAACTTGCCGGTGCCTTGGCTGAAATGAAGAAAGCCATATTGCAAAAAGATTATCCAGATTTGGACATTCAGAAAATGCAAATCAATTTGATTCAAAGTGGTGATCGCATTCTTAACACCATGAGTGAAGAATCTTCAAGCGCCTCAGAAGCTTTTCTAGAGAATTTAGGCGTTAAAATCTGGAAGAATGTTCGGGTGACGAATTATGACGGTAGAACGGTAACGACCAATTCCGATTTAAGTTTTGAAACCGCTACTGTAATTTGGACAGCCGGTGTGCAAGGTGCTGCAGTACACGGATTAAGTTCTGATGCTTTGATTCAGAAAGTAGAACGTATTCGCGTGAACGAATTCAATCAGGTGAAAGGTTATGATAATATCTTTGCCATTGGAGATATTGCTTGCATGGAATCAGAATTATTTCCACAAGGTCATCCTATGATGGCACAACCTGCATTGCAAATGGGGAACTTACTAGGTGAGAATATCATCAAACATTTTCAAAATCAACCCATGAAACGCTTTGAGTATAATGATAAAGGCTCAATGGCAACTATTGGACGTAATAAAGCTGTGGTCGATTTGCCAAAATACCACTTCAACGGTGTTTTTGCGTGGTTTGTTTGGATGTTTGTGCATTTGTTTTCTTTAATTGGGTTCAAGAATAAAGCCGTGGTTTTCTTGAATTGGGTATACAATTATATTCGCTTTGACCGAGAAGGGCGCTTAATTATTCGACCTTATAAAAAGAAAAGTTTTACCACTTTTACTTCCGATGAAATCTAAATTTGTACGAACTAAAACCGTACAATCAATAGAATTTATGAACTAATGTAATTTTGGCTCATGCCTGTATTTCTTATTGCTTTTATAAACTTATATAGGCTTATTTTTTCGTAACTTTAATAGACTTTTCTGCAAGGCTATGTATTTCCTTAAACACTACCCATCTGTTTAAAAAGGGAAGCCGAAAACACATAGAGTAGGCGTAAATTCAATTGGAGTGAATATGAAAAAATTAGTAAAGACAATACTGTTGACTTTTGTGTTTGTAGTATTTGTCAGTGTAGCAAATGCACAAGAACAAAAAGAACCGTGGCCAGGTGTAACCGCCAAAGTATTAACAGAGAGCGATAAATTGATTGTAACACAGGTAACCTTTGCACCTGGGGCTGTGGCCGATTGGCACTCGCATAAATTGCATGCGGTTTATGCAATAACCGATTTAAAAATGAAGGCAGAAGAAAAGGGGAAAGAACCGGTTACTGTCGAATTAAAAGCAGGGGATGCTGTTTCTTTACCAGCGGTTAAGCATAAAACAACGAATATCGGGGATGCTGCATTTACGGTGATAGTTACCGAAATGAAGAAATAAAAAACGAAGTTGGATTATAACGTTTTTTTATCGTAATAATTAACCAGTAAATCAACGAATTTACTGTAGCTTTCCATGCCGTCTTTTTGCTGGTTCATCTTTAGAAAATTATCATAGATGACTTCAAAAAAGTCGTCTATGATGGTTTTGTATTTTTTTCGGTGTTCTTCACTTTCCTTGAAGTTTTTTAAAATGCCCGGATGAAGGGTAGACAGTAATTCTTTGAAGGTTCGCTCATCTTTCATGCCAATATTCGATAAACAATAGCGTAAAGCATAAGTATAACCCGAATATTTAAAATATAAATCGTCGTTTTGTGTTGAAGATAAAAAACCAATAAAATTACATTCGCTTTCACTACCGTATCCTAATTGATGTGCCATTTCGTGGCAAGTTGTCGCAGGGATGTTATATGCGGGAATTTTATTATTTACTTGTGCTTCATTGGTAAAGGGATTCAAATAGCCTCCAAAACCCATGTAGGTTAATGGATAACTTAGGAGAGATTCTTTTTGGCTGGGTAGCCTATAATTGAAAAGCGAATACTGTTTATTTAGTTTTTGATATCCATTGAGTGATTTTTCGAAAATTTCTCTTTGAGAAAATGGGACAATCACTTTTTTGGCCGTGTCTTGGGTAATTTGAAACTGGATTTCGTTGGTTTTAGCGATTAGTTTTTTGGTAAAATTCACCAGTTGTTCATGTGTATATTCCTTTTTTAGGCTCATTTTTTCTGAAAGTGGCAATCGGTAGTAATTCAAAGCCCATAAAAAATGGAAGAAAAAATACACTATTGATAGAAGGTTTAATGCTGCTATTGACCTTTCTTTGAGTGTAGTTGTTTTCCAATTTTTCTTCAGCCAAAAAATAATCCATACAATCAGTATTGCATATAAAATATCTCCCACAGAAAAGGGAACCCAACCTAGAAGAGTTCTCAAGAATCCAGAAATAGTAGGATATAAACCGTTACTGTAATTGCTTTCAACGAATTCAGGGAAATTGGAAAGGATTTTCAATAGGATGAATTGAACAACAAAGAATAGCGGTAAAAGGTATTTTCGGCTCACAAAAAAACGGTTTAAAGGGTAAATATAAACATTATCAAGTATAGAAAAAGTGTTTAAACTTTGTAACTTTGACACTTTGTAACTTACATCCTAGCCAATTGGCTAATGGAGCATAATTAAACGAACTAAAAATGAGTCAGGAAATAAGAAATTTGGAGCCAAAAGCGCTTTGGAACAAGTTTGCCGATTTAAACGAAGTGCCACGTCCGTCAAAGAAAGAAGAACGTGTAATTGAATTCATGAAAAATTTCGGAAATAGTCTGGGTTTAGAGACTTTTGAGGACGAAATTAGAAATGTAATCATTCGTAAACCGGCAACCCCGGGTATGGAAAACAGAAAAACCATCGTAATGCAAGGACATTTGGATATGGTACACCAAAAAAATAATGATACAGTGTTTGATTTTGATAAACAAGGTATTGATATGTATGTAGATGGTGACTGGGTTCGTGCCAAAGGAACTACGCTTGGTGCCGATAACGGTTTAGGTGTTGCAGCTATTATGGCCATTTTAGAAAGTAAAGATATTCCACATCCAGCCATTGATGCGTTGTTTACCATTGATGAAGAAACAGGTATGACTGGTGCTTTGAATCTGAAAGGTGGAATTTTAAAAGGGGAAATTCTTTTGAATTTAGATACAGAAGAAGATGATGAAATTGATATAGGATGTGCAGGTGGAGTTGATGTAACTGCCGTACGCGGTTATAATGAAGAAGAAACCCCTGAAGGATCTGTAGGTTATACAATTACTGTAAAAGGGTTGAATGGAGGACACTCCGGAATGGATATTCATAAAGGATTGGGTAATGCCAATAAAATAATGAATCGTCTATTGTTCGACGGTTTTGAGAATTTTGGACTACAGATTGCCGAAATTTCCGGAGGTAGTTTGCGTAATGCAATTCCAAGAGAAAGTGTTGCAAAAGTAATTATTGCTGGAATGTACGATGAGGCGTTTGTGTTTGATATGCAAGAAGTAATCAATGATATTAAAGCAGAATTCAAAACGACAGAACCAAAACTGGAAATCCTGATTGAAAAATCAAAAGCAACTCCTGCCAAAGTGATGGATTTGGGAGTGCAGGAAGGTTTATTACGTGCAATATACGCTGCGCATAACGGTGTGTACCGAATGAGTGCTGATATGGAGGATTTAGTTGAAACTTCTAATAATATTGCAAGAGTAGTGGTTAAAGAAGGCGAAATATCAATCCAAAACTTGACACGTTCTTCTGTAGAATCTTCAAAATTTGATTTGGCCAATGCATTGCGTTCCGCTTATGAATTGTTTGGATGTGAAGTGACTTTTTCAGGTTCTTATCCTGGTTGGACTCCTAACGTACAATCGGAGATATTAGATACTTTAGTTACTATCTATGAAAAACAAAATAATGAAAAGCCTAAAGTAGTTGCATGTCACGCCGGATTGGAGTGTGGTATACTGGGTACCAATTACCCTGGAATGGATATGATTTCTTTTGGGCCTACTATCCATGGTGCGCACAGCCCTGATGAAAGGGCTTCGATTAAATCTTCACAGAAATTCTGGAAGTTCTTGTTGGAAATCTTAGCCAATATTCCTTCAAAAAATTAAAAAGAAAACCCGTCTTAAGTAGGACGGGTTTTTTTTAACTTGAAATTTAAGATTTTTTGAGGAAAAACCTTACAAATTTTAATTATGTTTCACTTAGTTTTACTACCGTAATAATTAATTAAAAAACTAAAAAAAACATGATTAAAAATCTTTCAAATTTGTCTGGCGCAGAAGAACTGAGCAAGGCAGAACAAAAAGCTATTGTTGGAGCAGCACCTATCAGAAGATGTTGTGAGTGGGATTACAACGCAAATGGTGTACGTGTTTGTACACTATGGGTAAGCGGAACACAATATTGCCCATAAGTAATTTTTGAAATTGTCTTGTTTAGAGATGATTTATTTTTTTAGCGAAATAAAAAACCCCATTCGGTATACTGAATGGGGTTTTTATATGAGATGTATTTGTATTAAAATTATTCAATTTCTTTTGCAGGAGGTGTCTTTTTAATTTCCTTTAAATACTCAGTGAATTTTTTACCGTATTTTGATTTAGCAACCTCTGGAGTCATTGCTTTGTGTATTCTGTCCAGAAATTTAGGTTGCATGTCATAAATGTCGGTTAGAGCAATATAGGGTGCGATTTCTTTATCCGCATTGGTTAATGCAAAGTTACCGGCATATAAATAACGTTTCTTTAATAATGCTTCTTGTTTCTTTTGGTTTGCTTCTTCAGAATAGTTTTTATTGCCTTTCAATCCCATTAGCTGTTCTTTTAAAAGTACGAGCTGTTGATCATTGAACTTAGAAATGATATCCTTGTATTTGTCATACAACTCATGGTTTTTTGAACCGGTGATTTTAGCATCTGCCAAAAAGAAGTCCAAATCTGTATCGATATTTATTTTTCCTGGTTCAGCAAAGAAAAGTAAGTTGTTATCGATTGAATTGGTTACACCACGGTCTACGAAAAGATATAGCATTTCAGGAGATTCAAGATTGATGTGGCTTTTAAAGGCAGAACTACCATTTAGAATGATGGTGTCTAAAGCAATCAAAGTGGTGTCTTCAACTTTTTGGATATATAATTTTCCTTTTTTTAGTCCTTTAATATTTCCTGTGATTTCAAGGTTTCCTTCTGCTTTTTTCTCGCCGCAAGAAATCAATACAGTCAATGATAATACTGCAATAAATAATTTATACATAGCTTTTTGAAATTTGCCGCAAAATAATAAAAAAATCCTCAATTTAATGTTTAAACTGAGGATTTATATTTTTGATTTTAAAAGCTGTTATTGTTTAAATTAGCCTTTTAACCATGCTTCGCGTATAGTTTTTTTGGAATCGTCTGTAGATTTGTAACCTTCCACTTCTTCAAATGGTAATTTTACTTTTCCTTTTAATTCCTGTTCTTTTCCATCACGTTTGATTTTAACAGCGATAGCATCGTCTTCTTTCCAGCCTTGACTTTCCATAATCATATCGTAGATATTGTCAAGATTGTAGTTTTTACCATTAACGCTGGTTATTATATCTCCGGGTTTAATTCCTAATGCTGGATAGAACTCAGGTAGTTCAATTCCAGGAATAACAACGATTTCTTTTGTTTGTGGATTTACCGTAATAAAAGGTGCCTGTTGTTTGTAGAATGGATTTCCTGCTACTTTGGTTTTTGCAGCTGTTACACCCATTCTGCTGAAAAATTGATCGTAAGGAATTGGTGTTGGACCTTCGACATAGGTTTTGAAAAACTCACCTACTTTAGGATAGGTTAAAGCAACAATTTTATCGAATAACTCTTCGTCTTTAAAAGGTTTTTTGATTCCGTATTCGTTATTTAATTTTTGCATTAAATCCAAAATACCTCTTTGACCATTGCTTTCTTCACGAATAATCATATCAATACACATACCTATTAGTGCTCCTTTTTGGTATACATTAAGGTATTGGTCTTTGTAAGGTTGTTCTAATACGTTCGCACTCATTTGAGTAAACGGCATGGTGTCATTCATAGTTGAAGCCTGACGGATTTTGTCTGACATTCTTTCGAAGAATTCCTCTTCAGTGATTAACCCTTGGTTTACTTGAAACAAGTTGGCAAAATATTCAGTTACCCCTTCATACATCCATAAGTGTTTTGACATTTTTGGTGCATTGAAATCAAAATAGTGAATTTCGTTAGCATGAATACCCAGAGGTGTAACAATGTGGAAGAATTCGTGCGATACAATATCTTTTAATTGCTCGTCCATTTGATCGGCTTGCATTACTTCTGGCATTACAACAGTAGTTGAAGTAGTGTGTTCTAGTGCGCCAAATCCTTTTGCATCTTTTTTAGAAACGTCAGACAAATAAATTAGGACAGCATATTTTTTAGTGTTATTAATTGGGCCAAGGAATTTCTTTTGGGCTTTCATCATTTTCTCCATGTTTGGAGTGATGTCGGCTGCTTTGAATTTTCCGGTTGGAGAATATACACTGATAATAATGTCCATATCTTCTACTTTGAACGTAGTGTAATCAGGTTTTGTATACATGATTGGATGATCCACTAATTCAGCATATCGAGATGATTTGAATGTATCTGAAGTAGCACTTGCATCGGTATCTACCAATGCGGTTGCTCCGTATAAGGTTTCAGGATGAGCAATTGTTAAGGTATAAGGAACTTCTTTTTTGTCGGAGAAATAGCCCACAAATCCGTGCGTATTAATCATAAAACAGTTGGGATCGATGTTGGTTCCTGCAGGAGAGAATACATCTTTTCCGCCTAAACCACCTTGAACTTCTTGGTCGTAGGTATCGTTAACCCAATAGGTTACTTTGCTTAGTTTTTTTGCACCTTTGATACGCCAAGTATTATCATCAATTTTTGCCGCTTCTAAAGTTTTTCCTTTGGCATCGAAAGCTTTTAAATTTTCAATGTATTTTCCGTAATTGTCTGTAGAATAAGTTCCCGGAACAGTTTTTGGAATATTAAAGGTAATTACATCTTCGCTTACTTTGGTAGGCATTACAGTTACCATTAATTTGTCATCATTGATTTTATTTAAATCAATACTCACCTGAACTTCAGCGCCTGTTTTGTTTTTAGACTTGCTTTGTCCCGTCATACAGCTTATTGCAAATAAGGCAAAAGAGGCTGCGATAAGTGTTTTTTTCATTTTTTTCGTTGTTAACTGAGTATATGTAGTTATCCTTTCCTTTTTGTTACAAAAAAACTCCTGATTTTAGCAGGAGTTTAACATTTAATCAAATTTATTTTTCAAATAATATTTCCCATCCAAGTCGTCATCAAAATCATCAATATTCACTTGTTTAGGTTTCGGTTTGGAGGCCGTGACCTTCTTCTTCCAAAGTTCAAACTGATCTTTAGATAAGCGTTTGCGCATCAATTCGGTTACATCATTTTCTGTAATACCGAATTCTTCTTTGATTACTTCAAAGGGTTTGCGTTCTTCCTGTGCCACACTGATTAGTCTTTCTAATGTTTCTCTGTCTAAATCAGCTATTTTACTTTTTCTCATTTATAAAATGTTAATTCAAATAAATCTGTGCAATACTTATACCAATATTACTAAAAATTGATTAAGAAAAAAAATTTTTATACATCTGGATTTCGATATTTTTGAAAGGGAATTACTAATAAATTCTTTAAATTATTGTTTTCTTCTGGTTTCATGTGAGTGTCTACACCATAGATTAATTCTTCTCGTGGCATCACCAAAAAAGTACCGAATAGTCGATCCCAAATTGAAAAGATATTGCCATAGTTGCTATCAGTATAAGGCAGTTGGTAATGGTGGTGAATTTTGTGCATATCCGGGGAAACAATTAGATAGCTTATCCATTTGTCTATATTTTTAGGCATCTTCATGTTGGCATGATTGAATTGCGACAAGAAAACAGAAAGTGATTGATATAAATAGAAAAGCCAAATAGGTGCACCAACTATTACTATGGCTAAAATAGTAAAGGTAAAACGAATCAAGCTTTCGCCTGGGTGATGCCTGTTGGCGGAAGTGGTATCTATCCAAGTATCTGTATGATGGATGAGATGGAAACGCCATAATAATTTTGTTTTGTGTTGAACAAGATGTGCGGTGTAGGCTCCAATTAAATCCATAAACAATAAACCGATAATGGCTTGTAACCAAAGATTGTCTAAGTGCAGCCAATAAATAATGCCAAATTGATTCTCACTTACCAAAACGGAACTTTTGTATAACAAGAAAGCCAAAGAAAAGTTAATGAGTATAGTTGTTATGGTAAAGAAAAAATTGATTAAAGCATGCTGCCATTTGTGGTATTTGAATTTAAACAATGGAATGCCACTTTCAATCATCCAAAACAAGGTGATTCCTCCTATTAATATAGCACTTCGATGAGAAGAGGGAATGGTTTCAAAATAATTGATGATTTCGTTGATCATAATTTGGGTTGATTTTAACCAAATTTACTAAAAAAACTATTTGATAATTCGGAAGGTAAGATTTATTCTTGGGCCAATTTCCTTTTTGGTTTTCGGAATCTGATGTTTCCAGAAATGTTGTGTGCTTCCTTTCATAATGAGTAGGCTTCCGTGTTGTAATACGATATTCTGTTTGATCTCTTTTGTATTGTGTTTAAGCTGGAAGGTTCTCTCTGTTCCAAAACTAACTGAGGCAATAATGGGGTTTCTGCCCAATTCTTTTTCATTGTCAGCATGCCAACCGTTACTGTCTTGTCCGTCACGATAATAATTCGCAAGTACTGTAGTAAAATTGACATGGGCATTCTTTTCCACTTCTTCTTTGATGTACATCATAGTGGGAGTCCATTGATGGGGTTGCATTACAATGTTGGAATATCCATAAGGTTTTCCTTCATTACCATACAGACATGTAAGTCGGGGTTGAGGATGTGTTTTTCCAAATACAATAATGTCATCTTGCTGCCAGGGTGTTTCTTGTAATACTTTTTGAAACAAATCATTGGCAACCGATCTGTCTAAAAAAAGAGGGAAATACTCTATTTCGGCATCGGGTAGGTTGAAAACTATTTTTTCATCGGGGAATAAACTCATAGTTCAAAAATAAAAAAAGCGATGGTAATCCATCGCTTGGCTTGTAATTATTTTGATTATTCTGCTATTGTTTCCATTGTTGATTTGTAGATAAAACCTGCAGCTATTGCACCGGCTATAGGTGCTACCCAAAACAACCATAATTGTAGTAAAGGCTCTCCTCCAGCAAATAAAGCTTGAGATAAAGAGCGGGCTGGGTTTACCGATGTATTCGTAATTGGAATGCTCACTAAATGGATCAGTGTTAGTGCCAAACCTATGGCTAGTCCTGCAAATTTACCATTAGCAAAACGATCAGTCGCTCCTAAAATGATAAGTAGAAAGAAAAAGGTGAGTAGGAACTCTGTGAGGAAAGCGGATAGTAAAGGATAACCATCCGGTGAAAAAGCGCCATATCCATTGGAAGCAAAGGCACCGGCTTTGGAATTGTCTATGGCAAAGCCTTCTTTGCCGGATAGAATGAGGTACAAACAACCCGCTGCTACTAATGCACCAACACACTGTGCGAGAATGTATGGCAGCAAATCTTTGCCGTCAAATCTTTTACCTGCCCATAGTCCGAGAGAAACTGCCGGATTGAAATGGCCTCCAGAGATGTGTCCTACGGCATAAGCCATGGTTACTACTGTAAGTCCGAATGCTAGTGATACTCCTGCATAGCCAATACCTACATTTGGTATGCCTGCTGCAAATAAAGCACTTCCACATCCGCAAAAAACTAACCAAAAGGTTCCGAAAAATTCTGCTGTAACATTTTTCATAGACGTATATTTAGTTGATTATTCAAGTGTATTGAAAAGCCCAATATATCAGTAAAAGTTGTAAGGGAAGACGAAGCAGTCGCATCCATTTGGGTAAACCCAAACTCGCTTTGTCATTCTTGTACATGTGAAGATTGGCAGGGAAGATAGCGATTAGTAAAGCGATTATACCCCAAGCAGCATATTGAGAAAGTAGCGGGATGCAAAGGCAAATCCCTAAAATAATTTCAGCCAAGCCACTCATCCAATTGATTTGGTTGGGGTTGGAAAAGTAAGGAGGAATTATTTTGAGATACACTCTCGGGTTCCTAAAATGGTTAATTCCCGCAACGACATAGAGCAATGCCATTACATACAAATGCCAAGGTAAACTCATAAGTAAAGTTATTTCTTACGAATTTACCTAAAATAAATGGATATAGAGTTTTTTTTTACCTTTTTCTGAACTGGATATTCATAATGATAATCGCTAGGATAATCAGAACGATACCAATCCATTGTGAGAAGATAACCGTTTCATTTAAAATGATAAATGCCATCATTACCGAAACAGGTAATTCCAATGAAGAAACAATACTTCCCAATCCGATTCCTGTATACGGGAAACCTGCATTCATTAATATTGGAGGGATGATTGTTCCAAATAATGCCAAAACTATTCCCCATTTTGTGAAAATAGCCATATTGAAGGGTGTTACTTGAGTCGCAATTGAAAATCCGAAGACAATAACAGCACCACCCAACAACATATACAAACTACGTTGCGCAGATGAAATACCCAAAGCAATTCTATTAGCGGTAAACATAGTAGTAGTAAAAGATGCGGCTGCCAATAATCCCCACATGATTCCTCTCCAGTCCAATTCGATGTTGCTATTGAATAAATTGGTAGCTAAAGCAGTTCCGATCAATACAATAGAAACCGAAGCAATTTTTTGCATGGAAGGGGCTTTTTTATCTAAGAACCATTCCAATAACACACCCATCCATACGGTTTGCATTAAGAGCACAATACCAATTGAAACGGGGATGTATTTCACGGCTAAATAATAAAAAACGCTGGTCATTCCTAGTGAAGTTCCTGCTAACATCAAGTGAGTGATGTTTTTAAGAGAAGCTTTGACTACGTCGTCTTTCTTTTTGAATTTCTGGAATCCGTTAATAAGTAACATTCCTAAAATTCCTAGGATGAACTGTGAAGAAGTGACTTCAGCAGTAGTAAAATTTTCCTTATACGCCAGCTTTACAAAAGTGGCTAACATTCCATAACTCGTTGCACCTAATCCTACAAGGAAAACTCCTTTCAACATACTGTTCTTTGTCATTTTTTCATTTTTAAAAAGCCGGCAAATATAATTCATAGTTATGAGTTATACGTTATTTCTACCGTTTTTTTTAAAATAGACCGGATAACGGAGCATTTGAAATGCCTATTTTTCGATAGTCAAATTGGAGCTTTTCTTGCAGTAAACTTGCGTAAACACTACGGAAGTCGGTTTCGAATTGTAAATCCCCTTGATCCAGTTGCAGGAGGTTGGGATTGTTGCCTATGACTTTACCTTTGGTATTACCTCCAATAATGAACATCGGGGCTGCTGTACCGTGATCGGTGCCATTTCCATTGTCTTTGACTCTTCTTCCGAATTCAGAGAAAACCACGATGGTAACTTTCTCTAGAACATTGGCTGTTTTTAGATCGGTATAGAATGAAAACAGCGCATCGTTTAGCTCAGTGAGTTTGTTTTTGTGAATGGCCAATTGGTTATCGTGTGTATCAAAACCGCCCAGTGAAGTATAGTATACTTTAGAGTTGAGGTTTCCTTTGATCAAACGAGCAATCCATTCCAGGTTTTTAGACAACCCGGTTTTAGGGTAAGTAATGTCCTGTTTGGATTGTGCCAGCGCTTTTTGGATTTCTTCGGAACCTTCAGTAACCGAATTGGCAATCTTTCTTACGAAATCCAATTGCGGATTGTTGGATAGTTGTACCTGTTCCGGTTCTTCAGCTTTTGATTTGAAGCGGTTGGGATCTTTTACAGTAATAGCATTCGGTTCTTCGCCTTTGAGTGCTAAATTGTCTATCGAATCCAGATTGATACCTGCTGTTGGGGTATGTTCGTTGCATTGGAAGTCCAAGTAACGTCCTAACCAACCGTTATTTTCATAGTGATTGGAGGCGGTGGCAGTTTGCCATATCTCTTGGCTGCGGAAATGCGAACGATTGGGTTCGGGATACCCTACATTCTGAATCACGGATAGGTGCCCATTTTGCTGTATTTGAGCAAATCCTTTTAAAGCGGGATGCCATGCCATGCCTTTATTTTTACCGATTACTTCGTCTTTGGATAACGCTATTTTAGGCCGATTGAAAAAATAGGCTTCATCTTCGATAGGAACGAAGGTATTGAGACCGTCGTTTCCACCATTCAATTGAATAAAAACCAAACATTGTTCACCTACGATCAAATTGGATTGTGTGCCATAGGCAAATAAGAAATCGGGAAGGAGTAAGGCGCCTCCGGTGAAGGTTCCTGTTAACGATAAAAAGCTTCTTCTGTTCATGATGGTTGGTTTTAGATTAACTGGAATTCGGGTGTTTTTACTATGGTGTTGAATAAACGTATGACGGCTTGGTTTGCATTGGCTTCCTCAGGATTGAAGTCGTATTTCAATACAGCTTCAAAATCCTTTTGTGTATTTTCGTCGACTTGAAAAAGGAGTCGGTTAGTAAGGTTATGAATAATTTCTGTATTGGTTTTTCCTTTCCATTGCAGTTGTATCGGTATTTTTTGGATAGCGGCATTTTCTGAATTACTCTCTTTGAGTATTCTTCGATTGATGGTCTTTCCGTTGCAGAATAAATCGGCAACATTGTTACGTTGCAAGTAAATTTGTGAAGTAAGCCATGCCTTTCCACCTTCCCATCCTTTTACATTGGGCTGATTGAACAAATCCATTCCTTGTTCTTTGAGGAAGAAAGACAGCACCTGATTATTGGGCAAATTGATATTGAGTTCCGAAAGCAACTGAAGGCTGTATTCTAGTGGGTTTTTAATTTTGGTACCCGCATTGTTTTTGGCGTATTCTTCGGTGAATAGTTTTTGCAATAAGGGCTGTATTTCGAAGTTTACGCTTCGGAAATAGTCACCGTATTCTTTTACTAAGGTTTCAGAAGGTGTGTCATATAGGAACCATTGCAGTATTTTTCGGGTAAGGAAATACGGCGCGCTTTTCTGTTCGAAGATGATATCCACTAAATCGTCGGCTTTGAAATGACCTGTTTTGCCCAGATAGGTAATGGTTTCATTGTTTTCGAAAATAGGACGGTATACCGCATGCTTTTCACCAATGCCTAATCCTGCCAGCGCTTTAGCGCCATTCTGAATGTCTTTTTCGGAGTAATTACCAATGCCTAAAGTGAACAATTCCAGTAACTCCCTACTCAGGTTTTCGTTGATTTTACCGTTACGGTTGTCGACATTATCCAGATAGCGCACCATAGCATTGGAACGAACAACGGCTTTGGTCAGTTCTTTAAAGTTACCGAACGCATTTTCACGGAGCAACTGATTGTGTTGGAACACCCAGTGATTTACTTTCACCTTCTGGAAAGTAGCTACGAAATGATTGTGCCAGAAGCAGGTCATTTTCTCGCGTAACGGAAATTCTTCCTTTTGCATCTTGTTGATCCACCAGGCTTTCATGGCTACCGAAGTTTTGATTTCCTGATTGAGCATTTTCTTTACCTCGTCAGGATTGTTCTCTTTGAGTTTTTGTCGTGTTTCTCGGAGTTCTTTGAGCGATTTCGGACTATTGTCGAGAAACTCCGGAATGGAAGCGTCAAAAGCAGTGGCAAAGGATTTGGCAAGAAAGGTTTCGAATCCGATGGTATCAATAGAGGCGGCCTGCTTGTTTGAGAAGCCTAAGCGTAAGGACCATAACGTTGATTTGTTCATAGCGTGCGTTTCGAGATTAGACTGTGCAATCGGGAATAGGTTTAAAGTCGTGTTGTTAATTGTTTTATGGTTTATGGATTGTTATAGATTGTTGAGGCTTGGAAGGACATAAAAAAATCCGGAGTAATACCCCGGATTGTGTTTTATCGTCTTCTGACTCTGACTGCTTTTACATTGCCTCTTCGTCCTTTGTGCACTACTGTTGTGCCTCTTTTGCTTTTTACCACCAAAGTAGAAGAATGTCTTCTAGGTCCGTAGGTTTTGTGTACTACCACTCTTCGGGTTGGAGTACGGTGCATATAAGTTTTGTGCACATGGCAGCGCGATACAAACATTGTATGTCGAATAGGTCTCCATGGTCTCCACCAGCGTGGATAGGCTGCCCAGCGTACTGATGAAGTCCAAACACGATAACCGGGCGCATAGATGAAACGTACTGCGGGCCATCCCCAAACATTTACCACTACACGTGAAGTAAGTACTTCGGGCATTGCAGGTCCTTTCTTGTCTTTATCCATAGCGTCTTTTGTATCGAAAGGTTCAGCAATGGTGTTATCGGCATATAAATCTTCATCGCCAATGATTTGAAGCTGTGCTTCTTCTTTTCCTGTTTTTTCAATAGCTATGGTAGCGATATCTTGTTTGTCGTTATTTCCCAAAAGCGCCGTTAGTACAATTACATGTTTGTCGTCTTCCATAATGTCTTCTACGGTGATGTAATCGATATCGCCATCGTTATTCAGGTCTAGATTGTTTACGTCGTTCTTTTCATTATTGATTGCTTCTTCAAACTGTTCCAAGGTATTGGCTTTTTTGAATAAGGACACCGCACCTTCCAGACTGAAGTTTTCTCCAGCAAATTCTGGTGCATCGTTGTCTTGACTAAAGGCAGCTGTTGTTCCGAAAACAACCAACATTGAGGCAAAATACTTTTTCATAGTTTTTATTTTTTGGTTTGACAATAAGACTCGATTGGGTTCAAAAGGTTTAATGGGTTGGTTTTATTTTTTAGCATTTTAATTGGTTAGTGAATTTACTGATTAATCATTTTTGGTAAATTCTTCCAAATCGCTGAGGTGAACACGAAGTGCGTTTACCGAAATGCTGATTTCCCAAAAGGAAGTGGCCAATGAGATCAACAAGCTGAGCATGCTCATTCCGAACAAGTAGATGGCGATGTTTTGAAGATCGATAAACAAAAGCAACATGGCAAATACGGAGAGGAACAGGCAAAGTACTCCCATAAGCTGCATGAAACGAATTAAAGTAAGTCGTTTGTTGAGGTTTTGGATTTCCAGAAGAATGGATTTGTTGTGTACTTCCTTGTAGTTCTTTTTCAAGCTACGGATGATTTGGGCAATGGTTAGGAAACGGTTGGTATATGCCAGCAGAATTAAGGAAGTGGCGGAGAATAATAAAGCGGGCGTTTCTATGGATAACGTCATTGTTGGGATATTGTTTGTGGTTTATGCTTTAAAGTTACGAAGTTTTGTTTTTAGATGGTTACGGAAAAGAGAAGGAATGTCTTCTATTTTTGGGTTTGTGGTAAGGGATGTGTTATGTTGTGTTGATTAGAGTGAGGGTAATTGGGTAGAAATGGGTGTAGCGTGAGGGATGACTTAAAGTATAGTGTAGGTCAAGTTGAACTACTAGAGCACTCCATTAGTACACGTTATAAATACGCCATATATACGCTATATATACGCTATATATACTACTTCTTCAAAAGAGGTTTTGGAGTTGTTGAAGTTGGTAGTAAATGGTTTGTTCCTGTTTTTTTTGTGTGTTATTTGTTGCAGTTGGAATTGATTGTGTTACTTTGGTGCTACAATTGGTTCGTGGGTGTACCGTTGTAGCCGTTCGGAGTCTATTGGAGTTTACTGGGATTGGTGGAATATCTTTGTAATTTATAGCTCAAAGTTAGGAAATCCAAGCTGCGATGGAGTCAAGCTTTGGATGACTGGGGCTCAAAGTCGGAAGAATTTGCGCAGCGTGGAGAAAATACCAGAATGTGAATGTAAAATTAAAAGATTCATAACACTATTTCGTTTTGTTATACTCGGGTGCAAATCACTGCAATCGGAATGGGTATAAGAGGATATGTTTCAGTTGAATAATAAATTTAAGATATGTATAAGGTTTTGTTTTTGTATCTATTCGTATATGGTTATGGAAGTTTTGACTTTCCATTGCATGAAATTTGGATTCCCAAAAGTATAAATTGGAAATCGCCAAGTTTTGCTACTTTCTATTTTTATGACAATAAGTTTATTAAAATTACTTCAACACAAAGTTTGAACAAGGACGGTACAATCAATTTAATTTCTGGAGGTGGTTTTATTTTGAGTGAAGGTTATCTGGAAAAGTCGAAAGAGAATGTTTATGTCTGTTATGAGAGAATTGTTTACCGAAGTATAGAATTGACCAACGAAAAATTACCTCAAGATTATACACAAAGCTTACTTTTAGTAGAAAATAATAAATTTAGGTATCATGGGGAGCAGTATGAAAAGACGAAAAAATATACTGAAGAAAGTAAGGTGCAGCTTGATAAAATAAAAAATAACTTCATTCCAAGTCTGTTGGATAATAGAAATTAGAACGGATTGCTTGGATTTACTTCAATCCCGGAAAATTGGATAGCTCAAAGACGGGAGACTTTGCGCAGCGGGGAATTGAAAAACTCAGATTTGATAATCTTAGATTGTAACGAGCCTAAAGATGTTACGTAGACTTTACAAGGTGGATATATTAGCAATCGACACATGGAAGTGAAAATAATGTGTATGTATAAAATTTTGCTTAATAATGTTGTGTTGAAAAAAAATCAATAAAATAAAAAGCATTTTTTGAAGTAAAAAAAGCCTAATATACCAGCTGGAAAGACATATGAATATTCTACAAAAATCGATTAAACATGAAGAAATTTAATTTTAAAAAGAATGAGATTTATAAAATAAACGTGCCTTCTGAATTTGAAATAGAAACTATTTTAGAAGAATATTGTGATTTTTCAAATTTCAAATCAATGTCACCTATTTTGAATGCGTTTTCATTTGATTCTGAAAAATTCGATCCAATTGTTTTGTCTAAATATACTGAGCAATATGAATTAACTAAAAGCTATTTATATTTCTATGATGAGAAAAAAGACTTGCCAATACGACAACTTTCAGTTAAGCAGAAAATATTTTTAAACATTATGACTGTTTTAAGTAAATACGATTGTATTGCTTTTTCATTTGAATCTCTTAGTGAAAACACAAAAAGAGATTTAATTTATCTTTTCAATTATTTATGTAGTTATAAAGAAGAGAAAACATTTGTAACTTTTGATTATTCAAATACAAATCATGAATATAGAAAATTACAGTTTTGTAAAGTAACACCCACTTGGGGAGAGGAGATTTTGGAGAGTTAACTTCCAACATGAAAAGATTGTTTTGTTAGTATTTCAAAATAAAATACCCCGCTGCGCAAAGTCTCCCGACTTTGCGCAATAATAAACAAAAAGCTATAGCAGCAATGTTGTGGCTTTTTTATTTAAAAAAGTGATTTATTATATTTGAAAAAACGCAAAGTCGGGAGACTTTGTGTGGCTGGTTAATAGAAATTAGAACGGATTGCTCGGATTTACTTCAATCCCGGAAAATTGGATAGCTCAAAGTTAGGAAATCGAAGATTCGATAGAGTCAAACTTTGGGTAGTTAGCTAACATCAGTCCAAATAAAGAGTAAAAAGACATTTTTAAACCCAAAATAATGAAAAAACATCTATTTTTTATCCTTTTGCTACTATTTTCATTGGGTATCACTTCATGTCAATCTCAAAAAATACCTGAAAACAACATAAAATTATTTCAATTTGAGGATTTAAATAATGGTTCTGTTAGATTGAGGAAATATGTGGCTTCAGTTTCAGTTCATAAAGAAGTAGAGAAGGAAAATCCATACACCATTGTAATTTTTAAAAAAATTAAGCAATATACAGTAACCATAAATAGTATTCCAAATGAAGTGGTTTTTGAATTCGGTCAAAGAGAAAAAATTTTTATTACTCAAAATCAGAGTAATGTCAAGGAAATGATTTTGACTGATATGAATAAGGAAGAGTTTATGTCCAAACTATTTGAGCTAAAGATTTCGAATATGAAATTAGAAGATGAATTCAAAAAATTTAAAGAGAATAGATTTTATGGAATTAGAATTTATAAGGAGTATGTGATTTTATACACTAACGTAACCCAAAAAAATAGAAATAAATTCAATGCTTCTCTTGCTTCGTTTACTTTATTATCAGATCAGAGTAGTGAATAGTTTTTTAAATGGGAATAACAGGCCCTATAAAGCGGAAATGTTTTTCACGCCCACTGAGATTAGAAATCCCCACTGCGCAAAGTCTCCCGACTTTGAGCAATAATAAACAAAAAGCTATAGCAGCAATGTTGTGGCTTTTTTTATTTAAAAAGTGATTTATTATATTTGAAAAAACGCAAAGTCGGGAGACTTTGCGCAGCTGGTTTTTACAATACCAAGGGACTATTGTAAAAATTAAATACTCTGACTTAAATACTTCTATTGATAGAATAAACGAGGCAAAATGAAAAAAATAACTTTACTATTTATATCTTTTTTTTTATTGAATTCATGTAAAACCTATATAGATACACAGAATGATATCAAATCGGATTCAATGGAATTTATTTATAAAGAAAAAGAGAATCAATTTCTTTACAAATCAAAACTTTATTCAAAAGCAGGAAATGATATTAAATATTCCAATCATTTCAGTATTAATTTACCGAAAAAAATAAAGAATTGGCATATACTTGGAAATGAGTTTTATTTCGAATATGATTCTAAACAAATGATTTATATTAATTCAGGCTATAAGAATGTTGGTAATGAAGTTGATTGGAGTTTAAATGATTTTCCTGAAAATAAGATTTATAAAACTTTTGGGGATTATTGGGAAGAAAGAAATTATAATGAAAGTAGTTTATATAATAGTTTAAAAGAAAGAATAAATAAATCTTATTCGGATGGGAAGGTTACGATAGTTCTCTGTAATATTAAGCAAGAAAACTATGTAGCATTTTTAGAAAAAATTAAAACTTTTAAATATTTTTAAACCCAATAGCCCCGCTGCGCAAAGTCTCCCGACTTTGAGCAATAATAAACAAAAAGCTATAGCAGTAATGTTGTGGCTTTTTTATTTAAAAAAGTGATTTATTATATTTGAAAAAACGCAAAGTCGGGAGACTTTGTGTGGCGGCTAATAGAACATAATTATGAGATTTTTTATATTCAGTGTTTTCTTTTTTTTAACATCTTGCAACACTAAAAAAAAAAATTGTTGGATTATATTCTTTGGATAAAAAGCCCAATTCATATAATGTAATTTTGAAATTAGATGAAAATAATAGATATTTTTTAAAAACTCTTTCTACTGGAATTAGTGGTCAAACTAATGGTTATTGGAAAAATAATAAAAAGCACATCATACTTTTTCCTGATGGACCAATTTATAGAGAGGTAGATTGGGGAGATTCTATCGAGAAAGTTGAAGTTTTTAGACCATTTGACGATACTCTTAAATTTAGGATTAAAGGGAATAAGCTAATAAAGAAAGACTCTGTAAATTCAATAATATTATTTAAAGAGAAGATAAAACAAAATAGTATCTATTCAATAGATAAAGTATCAATTTAGCGCACACTCGCTGTGTTCGAGTACAAATTCACGCTGTCGGGTAATGATGACAATACGATTCTAGAAATTAATGTCAATTGATTTTGATTAGGTGCACGAGCTAGAAGCTCGCGCCAGCGTGGGGAAAATTTTCAAAATAAGTTATGAGAAAGATTATATATATATCATTTTTGATTTTGGCTTCGTGTACAAAAACACAAAACAATGAGAAGAAAAGTCGAATCGAAATCATTCAAGATTTAAGGATACAGGCAATTACAAATGGTGATGATTATTCATATGGGACATATATTGATTTTGTTAATCAAGAAAATAAATACTTTGACATGTTATCCATTTCATTAATAATGAACCATAGATATAAAAATGAAAAATCATATTATCAAATATATCGTGCTATTGTCTCAATGAACAATAATTCTTCATACCATCCAAAACAGCTTGAGTACGTTCATGAAATCGATAGAAATTACGCACTTTATTATCTCAGAGAAGGAGCGAAAAGGAATGATATAGCTTGTCAAACTACATTAGAGAAAATTTATAGAAATGGATATGGAGTGAAGGTAGACTCTAAAAAATCAGATAGTTTATATACTATTTTAGAAAATAACAAAGCCTTTGGAGATTTCTATAGGAAAAACAGAGAAAATAAAAAAAATGTAGACGAAATTGGTAATGGATAATGTAGGTATTGTAACCCGATAGCCCCGCGCTGGCACCAGCGTCTCGCTGGTGCGCACAACATAAAAACCAAAAATCCCCACGCTGGCGCGAGCTTCTAGCTCGTGCACAAAGTAAAGTTTTATAATCTTTACAAAAGCCCCCGCTGCGCAAAGTTTGACTACGTCGAATCTTCGATTTCCCGACTTTGAGTAAATTAAATATCAAATAAAACTAAAGCTACAGAAGTGATGATGTGGCTTTTTTATTACTATTGCATATGAGAAATTAGTTACACGCCATGAAAGAAGGATATGTTAAAAGAGATCAGGAAAGTTCAATTTTATAGCTGTACGCTGGTGGATTGGATTGCTCAAAGTCGGGAGACTTTGCGCAGCTGGTGTAATATATATTATAGAATATGAGAAGATATAAGTTAACTATACCGATGATGTTGCTTTTAGTATTATTGAATAGCTGTATTTCATTTAAAACTGATTTACTTCAAAATGGAGGAAAAAACGAAGCTATTGCAAATGCAATTTTAGATTTTTCAAATAGGGAGATATTATTCAAAAAACATAATGTTTTTTCAATAAGCATAACAGAATTGGAAAACAATAAAGATTTTTTAATTGTTAGAATAGGTAGAAATAATAAAAGGATTCTTGTTACATCCGAGACCATAGTCGGTAGTAAAGGTAAAATGCCATCTAGATATGTAGAAAAAAATAACAAATTGTTTTATTGGTGGGATGACGATTATCCGCTTACTAAAGATGTAATTGAGACATATCGAAAATATAATTTACTACAAAGTGACGAGGGTGGTTGGATTAAAATGCCTGATTACAAAATTGATGATAGTCAAAAAGCAGTACATTATTATTTTTGTAAAAAAAATCTAAATAAATATAGGAAAGTAATAACAAATATAGGGATTGGTTATTATGCTCTACCTGAATTGAAATGTGAAAAATAATCCCACGCTGGCGCGAGCTTCTAGCTCGTGCACAAAGTAAAGTTTTATAATCTTTACAACCCGATAGCGCGGATTTGCAATCCGTGCCCACAAAGAGAATAAATAAAAACTACAACCCTAAAAAAGTTGTAGTTTTGTTTTTATATACACGCCATGTCAACAAAGTATAAAGCCATAACAACTGAAGATGCCTATTTTATAACCATAACAGTAGTGGGTTGGATAGATGTTTTTACTAGACTCAATCAGAAAACTCTTCTTATAGAGGCATTACAGCATTGTCAACAGAAAAAAGGATTGGAAATATATGCTTATTGTATTATGTCGAGCCATATGCATTTACTTTGTAAAACAACAAATGGATTTATACTTTCAGACGTGATGAGAGATTTTAAAAAATTCACTGCAAAGAAAATAATTCAAACTATTATTGATGAACCTGAAAGCAGACGTGAATGGATGTTAGATTATTTTAAAAAATCTTGTAAACATTTAAAACGAGAACAACAATATAAAGTTTGGCAGGATGGCTACCATGCTGAAATCGTTGAAACGAATTGGTTTATTAAACAAAAAATAAATTACATTCATAACAATCCAGTCAAAGATAAAATCGTAGTTCATCCAGAGGATTATTATTATAGTTCAGCAAGGAATTATGCGGGATTGGAAAATGATTTAGAGATTGTTTTGTTAGATTTGTTTTGAAGTGGATTGCGGGCACGGATTGCAAATCCGCGCTATCGGGTTGCAGAATGTAAGTGATTCCAGTGGTAATAAGATTTATGCCCCAGGAGGTGATTCAAATACGGGAATTGCACCATTGAATACAAATTCAACAAAAGCTGATATACTAAGAGCTTATCCGAATAATCCTGCATTGCAGAGTTTACCAAATAATTTCACCTATAAATCAATATCAACATTAAAGTATAAAAGATAATGAAGAATGTATTTTGTTTCATATTTGTGTCAATTCTATTTGTCTCTTGTAAAGTAGCTAATGTAACCAAAGATTCCATGATTGGAATTTATACGGCTACAGGCAAAGATTACAGTTACCAACTTTCATTGAAAAATAACAATGAGTTCGTACTTAAATTTAAGTCAATGGAAACTAAATCAGGTTGCGAAGGAAAATGGGAATTTAAAAACTCTGATTTGATTATTTTAGATTGTAATGAACCCAAAGATGTTGCTGAAACTTTACAAGGTGGATATATGAGCAATCGACATATGGAAGTGAAGATAAAGTGTAAGGACAAAATTATACTCAATAATGTAGTTCTTAAAAAACAAGAATAAACCCGATAGCGCGGATTTGCAATCCGTGCCCACAAAGAGAATAAATAAAAACTACAACCCTAAAAAAGTT
>NZ_JBHSHZ010000014.1:0-2346 GCF_042653365.1 Flavobacterium sp. GCM10023249 | reverse complement strand
ATCGAACTGGAAGAAATTGTAGCGGATGGCGGTTATAGCAGCGGTGAATCTTTGGCGTATTTAGACAAAAACGGAATCAATGCTTACATTCCTAATTTTGGACAATACAAACCCGAGCGAGAAGGTTTTGTTTATAATAAAGAACACAATCAATACGAATGCATAAAAGTAGGAGGCAACCAAGCCAAACTACTTTTCAAAGGCGAAAAGATCGATAGCAAAGGCTATACGAAACGCACCTATCGCAGCAGTGAATCCGATTGTAAAAACTGCCCATTACGAGAGCAATGTTGTGGAAAAACCACCAAGTTCAAAAAGATAGACGATAGTATTTACAAGGAATACTACGATAAAATGCATCAAAAATTGACTCAAAACCCAGATTATGCCAAGAAAATGGTACGAACCAGAAGCAAAACGGTCGAACCTGTATTGGGTACATTGATTAATTTTACCAATATGAAGCGGGTCAATACCCGAGGCATCAAAAACGCCAACAAGCACGTACTGATGGCAAGTTTAACGTATAACTTGAAGAAATACCTGCGTTTTGTAGTGAAAAAACCAAGCATTTTAACCCAAGTTGTGTCCTTAAAACAAGGGAAACGCAACACTTTTTTTAAAACTCTCTTTTTAGATATAAAAAGCCTGATTGTGAGCCATTCCAATTTTGAACTTGTAGCAGTGAGGTAAAAATAAAACCTCCTCTAAATCACTTTAAATGAGGTTTTATACTATATGTTTTGGAGTTATTTTGAAAAAAATGGTAGTTGTGCAACAGTTACCCGTGTTGTGTGCCGTTTTTTGTCTACGGAAATTTGTCAACATTAGTTTGTACAAGTTCATAAAGTCTGTCTATAAGTTTTGGTCTTTTTTCCTTAAATTCATTTTCAGTTTTTTGAAAGTCTTTGTCTTCTCGTAATTCGTTAGTCGCTTTTGAATAATTGTTATGGTCATTTCTCACTTCATATTTTTCGTAGATAAGTGTCAATATTTGCTCTGCTCTTTTCAAAGAATTTGCTAAGTCAGAAAGCCCCAATTTTATGTCAATCTGTTCGGCAACTAAATCTAAGTTGAACGACAATGCAATTTGATAGTCTTCCCAACTTTCATAGTTCAGCCATTCCATAATTGTCATAAAGCAATAAATTTCTGGTGGTAAACTTTTTAGGTGGTCAAAGTTGAGCCAAAAATTTCGCTTTAAATTATACTGATCTTCTATTGCAAAAACTATTTTGTCTAAAGCATCTTCTTTTTTGTCTTTGTATTTTCTAATTATAAGTTCTGTCAGAGTATATCGCTCTTCATCAATGCTTTTAATTGTCAAGCTAATATCAAAATTGTTGTTTGTTAAATGTCTAATAGCAACATCCGATTGTACTCCTGTTTTAGCAATTGTTAGAGCAACCATTTCTTCCGCAAACTGATTTTCGGCTTTTTCTAAATCACCTTCAACTTTTTCAAGCAATTTCAGTCCGTGTCGAAGTCCGATTGGAATTCGTTGTCGTAATATTTCAAGTTTGTCTTTGTATATTTCGTTCACTTTCGGTCGGTCTTAAAATGGCACACAACGTTCCGGCGCTTTGCGCAGTTGCGAACTTCGGAACTGATTATTTTCTGTTAAAGATAAAATTTCTTGCGAAATATAAACGTGATTTTACTACAAAACTCGCAATTGCGCAAAACCGCTGTGCCCGTTGCACAACTCAAATATAAGAATTTTTGTATATTTAGTTATGCAAGGCACAAAGACATTTACTCCCAAGTTGTTTACCACAGTCAATTTGGATCAATTGGTTCCCAAGGATAATTTTTACAGGGTTCTAAACGATGCGATAGATTTTCATTTTTTACGAAAAGCTACCCAGGAGTATTACGGTACAGAAGGTCAAGAACTGCGAAGCATATCATCGAACACCTATAAAAAAATATAAATTCAGTGAGATAGAGCATTGATCCTGTGGTATTTTTCAAGATTTTGCTTGTTGGTTATCTGAATAATATTAATAGCGATAGAGGACTCATCCGTTATTGTTCCGATAGCTTATCTATCCGTTTGTTTTTAGGCTATGATATCGATGAAGAATTACCTTGGCATAGTACCATCAGCCGTACACGAGGCTTATATGGAGAAGAAGTATTTTTGCATCTTTTTCAAGAGGTTTTGCGATTATGTATCTATAAAGGTATGGTTCGGGGCAAACGTCAAGCTATAGACAGCGCTTTTATCAAAGCCAACGCTTCTATGGATAGCTTGGTTGAGAAAGAAGTTTTAGAAGATGCCAGTGCCTTTGTTAATGAACTAGAAGAAAACAGCGAATTTAAAACCACTAGCACCCGAAAAAA
>NZ_JBHSHZ010000013.1:0-1336 GCF_042653365.1 Flavobacterium sp. GCM10023249 | reverse complement strand
CTATCACCAGAAACTGGTCGGTAACCGATTGTGCTGGTAACAACGAGCAACACACACAAATCGTAACTGTTCAAGATACTACAAAACCAGTATTCAATGGTCAACTTCCTGGCGATGTAACGGTACAATGTGATAACGTTCCGGCTCCAGCTGTATTGACTGCTTCCGATAATTGTGACAACAGTGTACAAGTCGTATACTCTGAAACTTTTACAGGACAAGACGATGCGTGTTCAGCCAATTACACGATCACCAGAAACTGGTCGGTAACCGATTGTGCCGGTAACAACGAGCAACACACACAAATCGTAACTGTTCAAGATACTACAAAACCAGTATTCAACGGTCAACTTCCTGGCGATGTAACGGTACAATGTGACAGCGTTCCGGCTCCAGCTATATTGACTGCTTCTGATAATTGTGACAACAGTGTACAAGTCGTATACTCTGAAACTTTTGCAGGACAAGACGATGCGTGTTCAGCCAATTACACTATCACCAGAAACTGGTCGGTAACCGATTGTGCTGGTAACAACGAGCAACACACACAAATCGTAACTGTTGAGGATACTACAAAACCCGTATTCAACGGTCAACTTCCTGGCGATGTAACGGTACAATGTGACAGCGTTCCGGCTCCAGCTATACTGACTGCTTCCGATAATTGTGACAACAGTGTACAAGTCGTGTACTCTGAAACTTTTGCAGGACAAGACGATGCATGTTCAGCCAATTACACGATCACCAGAAACTGGTCGGTAACCGATTGTGCTGGTAACAACGAGCAACACACACAAATCGTAACTGTTCAAGATACTACAAAACCCGTATTCAACGGTCAACTTCCTGGCGATGTAACGGTACAATGTGATAACGTTCCGGCTCCAGCTATATTGACTGCTTCCGATAATTGTGACAACAGTGTACAAGTCGTATACTCTGAAACTTTCGCAGGACAAGACGATGCGTGTTCAGCCAATTACACGATCACCAGAAACTGGTCGGTAACTGATTGTGCCGGTAACAACCAGCAACACACACAAATCGTAACTGTTCAAGATACTACAAAACCCGTATTCAACGGTCAACTTTCTGGCGATGTAACGGTACAATGTGATAACATTCCCGCCCCAGCTGTACTGACTGCTTCCGATAATTGTGACAACAGTGTACAAGTCGTATACTCTGAAACTTTCTCAGGACAAGATGATGCGTGTTCAGCCAATTACACGATCACCAGAAACTGGTCGGTAACCGATTGTGCCGGTAACAACGAGCAACACACACAAATCGTAACTGTCCAAGATACTACAAAACCCGTATTCAACGGTCAACT
>NZ_JBHSHZ010000012.1:0-468087 GCF_042653365.1 Flavobacterium sp. GCM10023249 | reverse complement strand
AGAACCTTACTCCTCTCTTTTGTTCTTTCTGATTAATAGCTAAATGTAGAAAATGTAAACTTAAGGCGGTTAAACAAGTGATATTGGCTCTTTTAACTCCTGTCAACGACATACCCCAATCAAAACCTCAGTACCTTAGATTCTCAGAACCTCAATCCTTCAATTAAATAATAGGTTCATCCATATCAAAGTAATATCAAAGTAATATCAAAGTAGTATCAAAGTAATATCAAAGTAGTATCAAAGTAATATCAAAGTAATATCAAAGTAATATCAAAGTAATATCAAAGTAGTAGTAGAGTATTAAATTATTAGAGGATTTGACTTCTTAGCTATTGAAGTGCTCAGGTTAAAAAACTTTTAAGATTTCAGGAGGAGAAACTTACAAATGAAAACACAAGTGAACGTCAAGCACAATCAAAAAAAACCGCAGTACCACAGAACCTCAATGCCTTCAAATAATTAACTTAAAGAGCTACTTATAACTCATAATTTATAATTCATAACTCAAAAAAAACCGTATTTTTGAAAACTTGATATTTTACTAACGGCTATTGCCTTTTGTCCTAATAATTAGATAGATGTACTTAATTTTCGATACAGAAACCACCGGTTTACCCCGCAGTTGGTCGGCTCCTATTACCGATACCGATAACTGGCCTCGTTGTATTCAGATTGCTTGGCAACTCCACGACGAAATGGGAAATCTAATCGAACATCAGGATTATCTGGTCAAACCGGAAGGGTTCAATATCCCTTACGATGCCGAGCGTATTCACGGTATTTCAACCGAACTCGCTATGGAACAAGGTATCGCTCTAGGTGAAGTACTCGAAAAATTCAATATCGCTTTATCCAAAGCCAAATATATCGTCGGCCAAAACGTAGGCTTCGACGTCAATATCATGGGGTGTGAATTCCATCGAATGAATGTAGGTTCCGATATGGTCAAAATGCCGGTATTGGATACTTGTACCGAAACGACTGCCGATTTATTAAAATTACCCGGTGGGCGTGGAGGTCGCTACAAATTGCCTACACTAACCGAATTGCACCAATTCCTTTTTGGACAACCCTTCGCAGAAGCGCACAACGCAACTGCCGACGTGGAGGCTACCACCCGATGTTTCTTGGAATTGATCAAACGTGAGGTATTCACCAAAGAAGAACTGGACGTTAAGGAAGATTATTACGATAAGTTCCGTGAAAGTAATCCACAGGAAATTCAGCTTATCGGATTGAAACACATCAATCTGAAAGCCGCTTCCGATGAGATTAGAAAACGACTGAAACAGACTCAACAAGAAGTAGTCGATACACCGGTATCCCAAGAGAGTATAAAGGATTTGGAGCATGCGCGCTTTGCACATCTCCACAATCATACACAGTTTTCTGTCTTGCAATCCACTATCGCTATACCGAATCTAGTGGCAGCAACGGTCAAGAATAAAATGACGGCCGTAGCCATGACCGATACCGGAAATATGATGGGAGCATTCCACTTTGTTAGTGCGGTGCTCAATCATAATAAGGCAGCCAAAGCAAAGAATGATGAAGCAATAGCCAATGGAGAAGAACCTACTGAAGTGGAGGTAAAACCTATCGTGGGTTGCGAATTCAATATCTGTCTCAATCATAAAGACAAAACACAAAAAGACAACGGATACCAAGTGGTGTTCCTGGCTAAGAATAAAAAGGGTTACCACAACTTGGCTAAAATGTCTTCCATCGCATATACCGAGGGTTTCTATTATGTGCCAAGGATCGACCGTTCCGTTATCGAAAAGTACAAGGAAGATATCATCGTCTTGTCAGGAAATCTCTATGGAGAAATCCCATCTAAGATTTTAAATATAGGGGAAAACCAAGCGGAAGAAGCTTTGGTATGGTGGAAGGAGCAGTTCGGTGCCGATTTCTATATCGAACTCATGCGCCATAACCAAGAAGACGAAAACAGGGTGAACCAAACCTTGATTAGTTTCGCAAGAAAGCATGATGTCAAACTGATTGCTACCAACAATACGTACTATGTGGCTAAGGAAGATGCCAACGCGCACGATATCTTGTTGTGTGTGAAGGATGGGGAGAAGCAGGCTACGCCTATAGGTCGTGGTCGTGGCTATCGCTATGGCTTACCCAATCAGGAGTACTATTTCAAGTCGGAAGCGGAAATGAAAAAGCTTTTCGCTGATTTACCCGAAGCAATTATCAATATTCAGGAAATTATCGATAAAACCGAAGCCTACTCGCTCTACCGCGATGTATTGCTTCCTAAATTCGGTATCCCGGAAGAATTCATGGTGCCTGAAGATGCTGAAGATGGAGGTGTACGAGGTGAGAATGCTTACTTACGTCACTTGACCATGAAAGGTGCCGAAAGAAGATACGGTGAAATCACACCCGAAATTCAGGAACGTCTAGACTTTGAGCTATTGACGATTTCGAATTCAGGGTATCCAGGGTATTTCTTGATTGTACAGGATTTCATTGCCGAAGCTCGTAATATGGATGTTTCGGTGGGGCCGGGTCGTGGATCGGCTGCAGGTTCTGCAGTAGCCTACTGTCTCGGAATTACCAATATCGACCCCATCAAGTACGATCTCCTTTTTGAGCGTTTCTTAAATCCTGACCGTGTATCCATGCCCGATATCGATATCGACTTCGATGACGAAGGACGTGGTCGTGTAATGGAGTATGTAATCAATAAATACGGAGCCAATCAGGTAGCGCAAATTATTACGTATGGTAAAATGGCTACCAAATCAGCTATCCGTGATACCGCTCGTGTATTGGACTTGCCATTATTCGAAGCGGACAGAATCGCTAAGCTAATTCCGGGAATGATGCCCTCCAAATGGAACCTGGCGCGTTTCCTTTCTGAAAAAGAAGAAGATGTCAAAAAAGCACTTCGATCAGATGAATTCGATAGGGTAAAGGAGTTAATCGCCATCGCAAATGAAGGGGAACTTTCAGGAGAAACCATTCAACAGGCCAAAGTGTTGGAAGGGTCTTTGCGTAATACCGGTATCCATGCCTGTGGGGTAATTATTACTCCCGATGATATTACCAATTTCGTTCCGGTAACGACCGCTAAAGATTCGGATTTGTATGTAACACAATTCGATAACTCGGTGGCAGAAAGCGCCGGATTACTTAAAATGGACTTCTTGGGTCTGAAGACCCTGACATTAATAAAAGATACGGTCAAATTGGTAAAGTACCGTCTCGGGATCGAATTGGATCCGGATACATTCCCTATTGATGATCAAAAAACCTATGAGTTGTTCCAGCGAGGTGAAACTGTAGGTATTTTCCAATACGAATCACCCGGAATGCAAAAATATATGAAGGAACTGAAGCCTACGGTCTTCGGTGACTTAATTGCCATGAATGCACTTTACCGCCCGGGACCATTAGAATATATTCCTTCCTTTGTCCGCCGTAAAAATGGGGAAGAGGAGATTACTTACGATTTGGATGCTTGTGAAGAGTATTTATCAGAAACCTATGGAATTACAGTATACCAGGAGCAGGTAATGCTTTTGTCCCAAAAACTAGCGAATTTCTCGAAAGGAGATGCCGACGTACTTCGTAAAGCAATGGGTAAGAAGCAGAAGGATGTCCTGGATAAGATGAAGTCGAAGTTCATCGATCAAGCGGTGGCCAATGGTCATGATGAAAAGAAGTTGGATAAGATTTGGACCGACTGGGAAGCCTTCGCGAGTTATGCCTTCAATAAGTCGCACTCGACTTGTTACGCCTGGATTGCCTACCAAACAGCCTATTTGAAAGCGCATTATCCCGCCGAATATATGGCGGCGGTTCTTTCCAATAACATGAACGATATCAAACAAGTGTCGTTCTTTATGGAGGAATGTAAACGTATGGGACTGGAAGTATTAGGCCCGGATGTCAATGAATCGTTTTATAAGTTCACCGTAAATGAGAACTATGCAGTGCGCTTTGGTATGGGAGCAATCAAGGGAGTTGGTGAAGGAGCGGTAAATACTATCGTAGAATGCCGTAAAGATGGGAAATACAAATCCATTTTTGATCTAGCTAAGCGTATTGATCTTAGGGCTGCTAATAAAAAAGCGTTTGAAAACTTAGCCTTGGCAGGCGGCTTCGATGGGTTTACCAATACGCACCGCGCACAGTATTTCCACCACGATGGGGATAATATTACGTTCTTGGAAAAGGCCATTCGCTATGGGTCTAAATCTCAGGAGAATGAAAACTCTTCTCAGGTAAGTTTGTTTGGTGAAGCTTCTGACGTACAGATTCCGGAACCCACAGTGCCACCTTGTGAAGAATGGCATACCATGGAAAAACTGGCTCGTGAAAAAGAAGTAGTAGGAATTTATATTTCAGGACATCCTCTCGATGATTACCGCTTCGAAATGAAGTACTTCTGTAACGTGAAGTTGGATCAGCTGAAAAATCTAGAACCGTTTGTAACAAAAAACCTGACGTTTGGAGGTATTGTTAGTAATGTACAACACCGAACCGCTAAAAACGGAAAAGGTTGGGCCACATTCAATCTGGAAGGATATGATGAAAGTTTTGAATTCAGAATATTCGATGAAGAATACTTGAAATTTCGTCACTTTTTACTCCAAAATCAATTCGTTTTCTTCAAGATCAATGTCAAAGAAGGATGGGTGAATAGAGAAACAGGAAAAAAATCAGACCCAAGAATACAGTTTTTGGAAGCAAAAATGTTAGCCGATGTTTTGCCTACCTATGCCAAAAAGATGATCATACAGTTCTCTATTCATGAGTTAAGGGAAACATTGGTGAAGGAGCTTCACGAATTGTTTATCATGAACCCTGGAGATCACCAAATTACTTTCGAAGTCATCGAATTGGAAAGAATTAAAAAAGAAATGCAATTGGTCTCTATGCCGGAAACTGTCGAAGCGAATGACGATGTCTCTACCGAAGACACCGAAGTAGAAATCGATATTCCGGAAGAAAAAGAAGAAATTGTAATTAAAAATATGCTCTCAATGCCCAGCCGTAAGATAAAAGTGAAGATTACTTCCGAGCTTTTACAGGCTTTAGAAAAAATGCAAATAAATTTTAAAATAAATTAGTTTTTTAATTATTAATGTTTATATGAGCGCATAATAAATTTGTGGAATGGCTTGATATTATTAATTTTGCGGGCTTACAAAAACAAAAACCCCAAATTAAGTAATCATGTTTAAAAAAGTAGTTTTTGCCATATTTATGGCTTCCACTGTTACTGCGGTAGCACAAACAACAGATACTACAGTGTCTGCAAATGACAAAAAAGGATTGTATTTCAAAGTAGGAGGTTCTTACTTTATGCAAACAGCCGCAACAGAATTCCCAATCGTTTCTGGACAATTACCAAACACAGATATTTATGCTGCTGATGGTACAACTTTAATTTCAAGAGAAACTAACCATGGATCTTTCGGAGAAGGTTTCCGTGCTAGTGCAACTACAGGATATCGTTTTACAGAGCGTTTAGGTGTTGAAATGGGAATTAATTATTTCCGCGGAAACAACAAAACAATGGTACACACTATCCACAGATTAGTAGCAGCAGGACCAACTTTTGTAGACGGTACAGCTGTAGGTAGAATTAAAGCATTGGATTTTTCTCCCGCTTTGGTTTTATTCTTAGGTGAATCAAGTGGTTTTGAATCGTACACAAAAGTAGGTGTAATCGTACCAGTTTATGGTGATTTGACTATCGAAACTAATCGTACCTACACAAACAACTCTGGTGCTGTATTGACTAAGACTTATACAAAAGATGTTGTAAAACCAAATCCAACTGTTGGATTCATGTCGGCTATTGGTACATCGTACAAATTGACTAGCAAATTAGCTGCATTTGCTGAAGTAGAATACCGTAACTTCACAGTTAGTGGTAAATCAAAAGAAACTGAAGTGTACACAGAAAATGGTGTTGACAGATTAAACACTTCAACAACCTTCAGACCGGATGCTTCTTACTCTGCAAAGCATGTAAACTATGTTGAGAAATTAACATCTACGTCAAATAGTAAAGTAACAAATGCTTCTGGTTTTGATAGCAACAAAGCAACTGACGATATCAGTTCTTATGTTGGAATCAGTGGGTTAGGATTGACTTTAGGTTTAAAATACACTCTATAATTCGAAATTTAGAATAGTATAAAAGGAGCTCATTGAGCTCCTTTTTTATAATGTAATAGTGATGATTGTTCCAGATTCAGGATGCGTGGTTACTTTTAATTCTGCATGAATAGTTTTGGCCAAATCTCGGATAAGATGCAATCCCAAACCAGATGAAATTCCAGAAATGGTTGTTTCGTCATATAACGCTCTAAATTGATCTTTGCTGCTTCCCGGGCCATTGTCCTTTATGGTCAAGACAGTTTTGTTTTTCTCAGAATACGCACTCCATTCAATGATTGGATTTTCGGTTTTTTCTAACGCTTTTATTGCGTTTCCGGTGAGATTACGAAGGATAGTTTTTAAATAATTCTCATCCGTAAATAATTCGATCTTCTCCGGATTTTTATAAACAATAGTAATTGAGTCAAAATTAGAGAAGTGCTTTTCTGTATCTGAAAACAAAGAATCCACGCTTATTTTTTGAGGTTGAGGTTCGAAATTTTCCATCTGACTCTTACTCCATAATAATAAATCTTCCATAGATGATAACAGATTTTCGGCTCCTTCTGTGGTTTTTTGCTTTAGTCTCTTTTCACTTTCCTCATCCAATAGTTCCGGATGGTTTTCCTGTAAATACAAAAAATGGATTAAATTGGCTACCGGACCTCTCAAGTCGTGGTTGATTATGCTAAAAAAACGAGCCTTAGTTTTATTGGCTTGGTCCAATTCTGTATTTAAGATTTGTAATTTTTTATTGGTGTGTTTTCGGATTAAATTTTGACGGTACAATAAACCAGCAATGGTTAAGAGAAGAACAATGCCTAATCCTAAATAAATTTGATTTTTTCGTGTGGTTTGTATTTGCAGGTTTTTCACTTGGTTTTCGGCAGAAAGTAAATTTATTTTTTCCTGCTTGGTTCTGTTTTGAAATTGTGCTTCGGCATTCGCTATAGTTTGCTTTGCAGATTCATTCAGCATTCTTTCAGAAGTCTCTGCATAAATCTTGTGGTAAAGTAAAGCCTTTCTCCAGTCGCCCAATTGTGCATAACTTTCCGATAATAATTGGTTAATGATAATAAAAGAATTTTTGTCAAACTCATATGCGTGTGTGGATGCAAGTTGTAAAATCGCAATGGCTTTTTCATATTGTTTTTCCTTGAAAAGCAACTTACCTTGCGTGATTTGTGCTTCCATTAGAATTTCAGCATCATTGGATTTTTTGGCAAAGAGAATGGCTTTTTTAGCAAATGGAACAGCTATTGTGTAATTGTTTTTGCTTATGAAATATTCTGCCATATATCGATTTGCCGAACTTACACTAATATGAAGGGAATCTTCTTTTGAAACAAGTTGGTAAATGGCGTTGTAATACTTAGTAATACTGTCTTGGTTTTGTTTTCCAGTATAACACTTAATATAATCATTATATAAAAATGCCAATGCATTTGGTGATCCTTTCATATAAGGTCTGGCATAGTTGGAATATTCTATACCCTTATCGTATTGTTTCATTTTGATATACGCCTGACCAATCTGTGAATATGAAATGCCAATGTTTACGGTGTTGCTGGCGTCTTCTTTTGGGAATTTCTTTCGGTATTCGATGGCTTTGAGTTTGTATCCGATAAAAGGCTCAATTTCGGACTTGTCAAGATAATACTCTCCTAAACTTCCATTAAGAATGCCTTGTGTATACACGCTTTTAGTGGTGTCTAATACGTTTTTGATGTATTCTATTAGCCGTTCTCTTTTATGAAACTGTTTGGTAGAATAATACAAGTAATTCAAGCGCATAATTGCTAGGGTTTCCTCTTTAAGATGCTGATTTTTTTGAGCATAACGCCATGAAGCTTCAAAATACGGAATCGCTTTTTCGTACTGGTTATTATCATATTCATAACCGTAGGCCTTGTAAAAGTTAAAACGTGCAAGTAAGTAGGTATCATTGTTAGACAACTGAATCCCTTTATTAGCTATAGTAATAAGGTTCTTATAATTGTTGTCATTCTTGACTTTTTCGCATTCGGTAAGTAAACCTATAGCTATAGTGTTTCGGGATTGACCGAAAAATAGTAACGGATATAGGAGTAAAATCAAACCGATTTTTCTCATGCAATCAAACTTAAATTGTCTTTAAAACTCCTGCCTACTGGTATGGAAATATTATTGTTCAATTCAATTTCCTGAGTGCCAATTTTTTTAACATATTGTTTTTGTACGGCAAAACTTCGATGAATTCTAACAAACGACTGAAAATGATTTTCTTTCAATAAAGTTCCAATACTTGAAAGTACACAGTGTTTTTTTTGGTTGGTTACTACCAAAGTGTAATCTTTAAGAGCTTCTAAATATAATATGTCATGAAGCTTCACTTTGGTTTGCTCATGTCCTTCCTTTATATAAATGGTATCACCACCAATGCTGGATTCAAATAATTCAGCTTTTTGTTTGATTTCTAAAAATTCCTCAATTCTCGTAACAGTATTTTTAAAACGTTCGGTTTTTAATGGCTTAATAATAAAATCCAATGTTTCATAATCAAAACTTTCCAAAGCATGTTCCGGATGTGCCGTAATAAATACACAAACAGGAATCTGAGCAGCTTTTTGTCTGATTTCAAATCCGCTGGTTTCTGGCATGTCAATATCCAAGAATAAAACCTCAATTTTTTCTTTTTCGATTACTCTCAGTGCCTCTTCGGCATTGTCAAACGCCCCAATTAAATTGAATTGAGGAAATTTCTTGACGTTTGAAATGGTCATCAGTCTGTCAATCTCATCGTCATCAACAATGATGCAGTTTATTTGCTTCATAATGATAGTTCTTGCCTAAATATAAAAAAAACGAAGTTGCAAAATGTCGTTCGTCTATTTTTAATGTCGTTCGTATATCGGTGTTTTTTTTGATAGAAATACCGACGCAAATTTGGCTTAAAATTTTGTTAAAAACAATTGGTAAGTCTTTTAAACACTGATAATTATAAAATTTGTATTTCATCGACTTTATTTGCTTTTTATCGATTTTTCAGCATAAAAACAAACAAACAAACTATGAAAAGGATAAGATGGATAATGGTTATGGTTTTGCTTTTAACCAGTGGAATAGTACCAAAATTATTTTCACAGGATCTGGAAACAATATCGGATGAAAAACCACTAGAAATTTCTGGAACATTATCTGCTTTTGGTTCCTATTATAATGTTAATGGTATTGATCCGCGTCGTAAAGATTTTTCCTGGTATTTTACGGGAAACCCAATTTTGAAATTGTATGGGATTGAAATTCCATTTTCATTAACCGTTAGCGAGCAAGAACGTTCTTTTCGTCAGCCATTCAACCAATTTTGCATTAGTCCAAGTTACAAATGGGCCAAAGTGCATCTAGGATATACGAATTTGACTTGGTCTCCTTTTTCCTGGGCAGGGCAGACAACTATGGGAGTAGGTATCGAGCTTAACCCAGGAAAATTCCGTTTTGGAGCATTGTATGGAAGACTCAATAGAGCCGTTGAAGAGGATTTGACTTCTCCTGAAGCAATTACACCTGCCTACAAAAGGATGGGATACGCTATGAGAGTGGGCTATGGTACAGAAACGAGTCATGTGGATGTGATAGTGCTAAAAGGGAAAGACGATGAAAATTCACTAAATACAGTTCCAACACAAACCGAGGTTCTAGCGGGTGAAAATGTGGTAGCGGCGGTTTCTTCTAAAATGAAATTTACAGATCATTTATTTTGGGATGTTGACGTCGCTTCGAGTGTATATACCAGAGATGTAAATGCGGCTGGTTTTACTATGGATGAAAATTCAGTGGTAGAGAAATTCAAATCACTGATGACAATAAATACCTCTTCTCAATGGTATAATGCTTATCAAACAGAAGTACGATATGAAGAAAAGACGTATAAAATTAAAGCGAAATACCGTCGTGTTGAGCCTGATTTCCAAAGCATGGGTGCCTATTATTTTCAAACAGATATTGAGAACATTACATTGGAACCTTCAGTTTATCTCTTGAAAAATAAATTAAAAATTGCAAGTAGTGTGGGTCAGCAGAGAGATAATTTAATGGATAAAAAATCGTATACCACAAAACGGTTTATTGGTAATATAGGCGTAGACTGGACTATTTCACAAAAATTCGGGTTCAATGCCATGTATGCCAATTATTCCGGAGAACAAGGTAAAGGATTAAAAATCCCCAATCAAGCTACTCAACAATCGTATGTTTCCCAAAATATGGTGCTAATGCCGAGATTGACTTTCGTTAAAGAAAAACTGACACACTTTCATGCTTTAATGCTAAACAAGCAATGGATGACAGATAGAAATCCGAATACGGCTTCATTAACAGAATATCAGGTGGATAATTTGAATTATAACAGCAATTTTATTTTTAACAAGTCTGGATTTATGATTGGAGTTAATTACTTGCTTTCCGTCTTTACTTCGGATTTGAATACCAATCGTTTGAATGGAGTGGGATTGAATTTTGGCAAACCTTTTTTGCAAAATAAAATGAATTTGAGTCTTACCGCGAATGGCACGCAGCAAAAATTAAACGGAGAGAACTTTGCAGATATCTTAAATGTAACGTTACAGAATACGTATAATTTTAACCAACACCACGGACTCACTTTAAGAGGGACATATCTTGAGAATAAAGCGAAAAGCGGAACCGGTATTTCGTTCAATGAATACAATATAGATTTAGGGTATACCTATACATTTTAATACTTGGGGATTATGAGAAATACATTTAAATTTTTAAACTTCATTTTGTTGTTTCTGACGCATTTGGCTTGGTCACAAACACCAACTGTAAATGTTACGGTTCAGGTTCTGCCTCCGTATTCTACGTATTTACCAGATTACATAAACAGTTCGAACAAGGTAATGCTTACATTGATGTCTTACACTAATGCGAATGTGAAATTAAAAGCAACTATAACTGGTGATAATGGTATTACTGTGGCAACTTCGGATAGTTACAGGCCTTCAACACCATTGCAATTAACAGCTTATCAGTCAAAAATGCTGACTGGCTTGGATTTGCGGAATTACCTCGAATTCAATTCGGTGACTGTAAGTGGAATTAGTAAAAGTGAATTGTTTCGAGGGACAGGCATACCCGAAGGTAATTATACTTTGTGTATCCAAGTTTTAGATTACAATACCGGCGCTGCATTAAGTAGTCCGGAACCATTAGGCTGTAGTAATTCGTTTAATATTGAACAAATTACGCCACCGCAATTGATTACGCCTAGATGTGACGAACCAATTATAGCGGGTACTATCCAAAATGTTATTTTTTCGTGGCTACCCTCGGCAGGCGCACCAGCTGGAAGTCAGTACAAACTAAAAATAGTAGAATTAATTCCTGCTACTCGTAATCCGAATGAAGCCATGAATAGTGCAACGACTCCGGCTTTTTTTGAAACGACTACAAGTGCGTATTCATTTGTTTATGGGCCATCTCATCCACAATTGCGTAAAGGGAGAAAATATGCATGGCGTGTTACTTTATTGCCAGCTGGTGTAAGGGGAGGAACTCCATTGAATACACAGAATAAAGGAAATAGCGAGGTGTGTAGTTTTGATTACAAAGGGAATGAGGCAGTTGTAGTTGCGCAAAACCAAAATACCAACTTCGGATTAAAACCAGTGTATCCAATCAACCATCAAGCGGTAAGTAGTGGTCATGGTTTTGATTTTTCGTGGACGCCTTCAAAAAACCCAAATGTAAAATCGTACCAAGTGCAAACCACAGATCAGATCAATGATAAGAAAACCATCAAGGAATGGAGTGACGTGTCAGAAGATTTATTTGCCGATCAATACAATTATTATCCACTAGATGCTCAAATGAACCTTAGTGTAAAAATGGATGGTAAATGGGCAGCTAAAAAAGGGAAAAATGCGTGGCGTGTTGTGGGCTTAGATGCAAATAAAAAAGTAATTGAAAAAAGTGTGATTGAAACCTTTGAAATTACGGATGCGCCTTTAACAGACCGAATAAAATTAATCTCACCAATCAACGGTAAACAAATCTCCGGAGGAGAGAATATGACGTATGCTTGGACAGCATCCAAAAACAAAACCGTACAACATTATATTATCCAATGGAAATACATCAAAAATAAAAATGAGGTTAGCGAGAAACTGTTCTCGAATACAGATTTTAATGGTTCAATCGGTCCCTTCAAAGAAACAAGTTTCAGTTTTAAAACACAGGTAGATCAGCAAAAGAATTTAATGGCTTGGCGTGTTTTAGGAATTATGAATGGAATGATGGTAGATAGTAGTCTTCCTGATTATGTAGAATTTGTTGAAGACAATTCAGAACTAGCAAATTTGAAAAGTTTGATGATGAATGGCTATGGTATTCAAATCACTAAAATAAATGATAAAAAGCAGGACTCGTTTGCCGGTCAAGGAAAAATACTGCTTTGGGAAGGTGGAAAAGAAGTAACTTGTTGGTTCAAAGATTTAAAGATTCGTCCGATTGCTTATTTCCCGAAATTGAAAACCTATCAATGGGCAGTAGTTGAAGGAACTATTGAAATGAACACCAAAGGAATGTTCCCCAATAATCGTATCGAATTAAGTACGAATAAAGACTGTGAAGGTGCTTTTCAATTGGCTTTGAATAGTATTAAAATGACGGCTAAGTTGGAAGGAGCAATGGATGCCGAAAATAAACTGTTTAAAGTAACTAAAGATTCTGGAAAAACCGAAGGAAAAGTCTCTATGAAATGGTTTTCCAACTGGTTTATCTGGCAACAAGGATCATCAAGTACCAATGAACAGTATGAGTTTGAAACAAATGCCGACGGAACTTTAGCAATGAGCTTTGCCAATAAGTTTGATGGTACAGTGGTGCTAAAAAGCAAAAGCATGCAAAATCTTGAGAATTCAGGAATTGGTGTTGATTTTGATCCGGCGGACGGAATTAAAGTGAATGTTAAAAAGTTAGAAGCATCCACGCTATTAAGTGGAAAAGTTAAAGTGCCAAAAGCGTTCCCTACGAGTATGATTGATAACAATTTTGCAGTTTTGAATATTCCTTTTAAAGAACAGAAAAATTTGAACTTCCGTTACGAATTTGATACTCCGTTAAAGTGGAAAATCAACCAAGACGGCTCTGTTAATGCGAAAGTAACAGAAACGTATGTACACCTTTCCGATGATGGTCGTATCGAATCTAAATTTGAATCCTACAGTAACGGTTTGAACTTTGATAAGTTTGGTGTGGAAGTGAATCTGCCCAAAAAACAAGGAGCAACTAAACAATCGGTTTTGAACCTTTCATTTGATAAAGTACATAATAAAGGGAAAGGTTACACGACAAATACCAAACCCGGAGTTGAAACAAAAAACACAGTAGATATCGCCGGGTTTACGTCAAAATTGAATAAGTCTTCATTTATGATCAATAATAATAAATTAATCTATCTGAACGTAGAAGGAAAATTGTTTGCTCCGTTTGTTAATGATTGGGCCGGTTTGATGATTAATGTAGATGATAAAAAAATTCAGGAAATTAATTTAAGTTTTGATTACAATAAAAAATATTATCTGTCTAAAACGGATTCCGGGAGCTACGCCTATATAACCCTCTGGTCAGGAAGACTAGAAAGCGATGCTATTGTGGTTTCTCCTAATTTGACCATTAAAAACTCAGAAAATAAAGGTTTAGAGACCAATAATATGTCAATGTGTGATTTGTTTATCGATGCATCGGGTGCGGTTTCTTACAATAGTAATTTTGCCGATAATTCTGAATCGATGTGCGAAGGAACTAAAAAATGGGCAAACTACTATCGCTTTAGTTTTGGAATCGATAAAATGAAAATAAAGCGCAATAGCGTTAAAACCGATGCTCAATTTTTGTTTTCAGGCGATTTGATTTTGGGTGAAAAAATAGGAACTACGAGTAAAAAGGAAATGGGCTTTGTGTACCACGGAACACATGTTTCACCACAAATGATTGATGTTACGGCCGAATACAATGCCAATCCAAATTATTCTAGTCCGGTTAGTCCGAGCTTTAAAGGTGATACAGTGCCTAAAGGAATTTTGAAAGGCCCAAGCGCAGAGAATGATCATTATGTATCTACTTTGGAAAATACAATTGAAATTGCAGATGATGGAAAAGCAGTTAACGGTGGTTATGAAGACGGTGCACAGAAATTTGGTGGCGGATTTAAAATCAAAACGAATGATCCAGTTTGGGGGAATTATTTTGAATTAGGTGGCTATTATGAAGCCAAACAACCAGATGCAAAACAGTTGGAAGCAAAGATGGTTTTAGGTAAAACATTGGCGAGTGAAGGAAGATATACGTATTGGTTCTTCGAATTCAAACAAAAAGGATTTGTACAAATACCAATTGTCCCTGGTATTTTAGAAGCACATGGTTTTGGCGGTAAAACCTACTACCATATTCAACCTACATATAATAATATGGGCCAAATTACGAAGATGGTGCCTAATAAGCAGTATTCCTTAGGGATTGCCGCCGAAGCCGATGTCCGTACTGCCTATGATCAAGGGGCTACATTACATGGTCATGTTCAAATTGTGACACAGTTTAAAGGATGGAGCATTGATGGAATCGATTATTTTGTAAAAGGGGATGCCATTGCTCAAAATAGTAATAGTGCAGGATTGCTTCAGGCTCGATTGAATGGTAAACTGAACTGGATTGATAAATACCTAGATGGTAAAGGGCAAATTTGGGGAGGCATTAAAGATATAGTGTGTATTAATGAAGGAGCTGCAAATGAGGATGCTATTAGTTTTCATTTCGGAGCGGATGATTTTTATCTTAATGTAGGAAGTCAGGAAGCTCCAATTACTGCCGAAGTATTGTGTGGAAGTGGGTTTTCTACAGGTGTATGGTTGAATTTCGATACAAAACGGGTGGCTTTAGGATTCAATAACCATTATGATTCGGGTTGGAAAGGGTTGGATTTAGGTATCGCTTCAGCTCAAGGACGTTTAATTTCCGATTTGGGTGCGTCTTTAAATGTAGCTTATTCTCCATTCCAAGCAACGGGTTCGGCTTGGTTTAATGGTAGCGCCCACGGAAAAGGTTGTGTCGATTTTTGGGCATTTGATGGCTGTATTAGTGGAGGCTGTAGCGTTTCAGCGAATTTGACAGTCTCGATGCCTAATCCGGTAGTTTTTGACGGTAGTGTGGTTTGTGACGTTCACCGATGGATACCTAACTTTACGTTACACGCTAGATGGTCATCCAACGGAGGATTTAGCATTAGTCTATAATAGATTTTAATATTTAAGAAAATGAAAAAGAGATATATATTCAGCGTTGTATTTTTGTTGTCTTGCGTAATGAATGCGCAGGAATACAAATTGTTTGGTGCGTCCGAAAACAATGCAGTAAAGTTGAAATGGATGACCAAAAACCTGAAAGGGAATACGGGGTTTGATATTTTCAGAAGTGAATCCAATGGCTCGTGGCAAAAACTGAACAATAACCCGATCGTGCCTTCGGTAATCATTACGGAAGCAGAATTGAAATCGTCTAAAAATCAGTTTCCCAACGATAAATCGTACGAGTTTTACATCAAATCGAAAAACTCTAAAGAAACGAATCCGAACAAAAAGGGTTATGAAGCTTACCAATTGTCATTGGCTGCCATTTTTGACAGTCAAGTGGCCAAACATCTAGGTTTGTTTTTTGAGGATAATTCTGCAATTGCTCAAAAAAAATACAATTACAAGATAGTTGAGAGTTCAACCGGTAAAGAAATCGCGGTTTTAAACGGATTGGTAGCTGGTGAAATCTCATCTGCACCTGAGAATTTCAAAGGTTTACAAGAAAAACAAAATGTAAAATTAACTTGGAAAAACAATGAGGATTTTATGGGTTGTAACGTATATCGGAACGGTGTTAAAATCAATTCGGAACCTGTAATGGCGAACTTGGAAAAATCAGGATATCAAATTGGTTATGTTGATGCCAACTTGAAAGAAGGAAGTTATACTTACGCAGTAAAAGGGATTACATTTTTGAATACCGAAAGTAAGGCTTCAGCTGAAATTAAAATTGAAGTGAAAGATGCTACACCGCCTGCTGTAGTGAAAGGTTTTAAAGCGGAACGTAAAAATGATGAAGTGCTTTTAACTTGGTTGGCTTCTCCAGCAAAAGAGGTTATTGGTTATAATGTTTTAAAAAGTAACGACAAAGGAAAAACTTTTGCTAAAATCAATGCGTCATTAATTTCTGATGCGAAGTATGTCGAAAAATTGGAAAAAGAAGCATTCGGAACTTTTTACTATAAAATTGAAGCGGTTGATCCATCGAATAATGCTAGCAGGTCGATGCCGGCAAGTGTTTTTGTACCGGATCATTCCGCACCAGAAACACCTAAGGAAGTAATGTCAAAATCAGATCCGGGTAAAATAACATTGTCTTGGCGTGCCAATGATGAAAAAGATTTAGCAGGTTATCGTATTTATCGCGGTTTAAAAGATGATGATGAAAATGAAATGTTACTTCTGAATGTTACACCTCAAAGTGAAACAAATTTTGTGGATACATTCAATGAAAAAGCAGGAACTAAATTTATTTACAAGGTTACAGCAATCGACAAATCATTCAACGAAAGTCCACAAGCAGCTATTTGGGTGCAGTTACCTGATGTGGTCCCGCCTCAAGCGCCTTTTTTAAGAGAAGCAAATTTGGAAAACGGTCAAGTGAATTTAAAATGGGATGAAGTTCGTACGGATGCTATTTTAGGATACGATGTGTATCAGATATATGAAGGTAGAGAGACAAAATTAAACGATCAGCCAGTACGTGCAGTGTCATTTAGTAGTGAGTTAAAAGTAAAAGGTCAGCTGGAATATTATATTAAAGCGGTAGATTCTGCTAAATTGGTTTCAAAACCTTCTAATAAAATGGCCATTGCAACAGCTGAAAGACGTGCGGAAACAATTCGTCTGACAGCTTCACAAGAAATGACTTCTAAAAAGGTGCAATTGAAAGTAGACGGTATTGATCCGAAGGATGTTCAGGAAGCCAAATTGTTCAAGCGCTCTGGAGAATCCGGATTTGTGAGAGTTCCATTTGTAGTTTCGGAACGTGCCTTCACGGATGAAAAAACCGAGCAAGGTATCATCTATGAATATTTTGTAGAAATCATTACGGTAGATGACATCCGTATTAAATCGGAAAAAATCAGCTTCAATAATTCATAATGTTTTAATTTATAGAACTATCAATAAAACTGATTTTCAATTGGCTTGGATTTAGAAATAAAATTCTATTTTTGTCCTACAATTAATAAAAAAAATAAGATGGCACAAGCAATAACAGATGCTACTTTTGATGAAGTAGTATTACAATCAAGTAAACCGGTATTAGTAGATTTTTGGGCAGCATGGTGTGGTCCTTGTCGTATGTTAGGTCCAATCATTGAAGAAATTTCTTCTGAGTATGATGGTAAAGCTGTGGTTGGTAAAGTAGATGTAGATGCAAACCAAGAATTTGCAGCTAAATATGGTGTAAGAAACATCCCTACGGTATTGATTTTTCAAAATGGTGAAGTAGTTGGTCGTCAAGTTGGGGTTGCTCAAAAAGACACTTACACGAAAGCTATTGATGCATTGTTATAATCTAACATTAAATGTAATATAAAAAAGCCTGACTATGTCAGGCTTTTTTATTATCCATGATAGACTCTCGATGCTATGATTTTTCCATCGCGAACTTCTAATACTTCGGCAACAAGCATGTCTTCTTCTCCTTCCACTTGGCGTACATATTCCATAAAAATTCGATCTGTATTGGCGGTCAAAGAAGTTACTTTATAGTTTAAACTTGGTAGTCTGTCAAAGGCATCTTGCCACCAATTTCGCATCGCTTCTTTTCCAATAATTAATCCTTGGGTTTCCGGTTGGCGTATTTTTAGTTTCGGACTGAAATGCTGCGCTTCATCGTCATAAAGAGCTAATAGTTTTTCGAGTTGTTTGGCATTAAAAGCATCAAACCACTTGTAGGCAATCGATTGTAAATTTTCTGAGTTCATTAATTTTAATTTGTTTTTCAAAGATAAGGAATGCTCCAAAAAATAATGATTTTATCTAATTTATAAGTTGATGGTCGGTATTTTTAGTGAAATAATTTGATATTAAATAAATTAGGGTGCTAATTAAAATTTGAACAGTGAGAAAAATAATTTATCTGTGGTTTTTACTGCATTTGGTTGAGGCTTTTTCACAAGAATCTGTGAATGCTTCTGGAAGAGATATTTCAGGATCCAATGGTAATGTGAGTTATTCTGTCGGTCAGGTCACTTATTCTTCTTATACCGGTTCTGGTATGGTTAATGAAGGAATACAACTTCCTTTTGAGATTATCACGTTGAATGTTAATGATGCTTCGGTAAATAAAGAAGTTGAGTTGTTTCCTAATCCGACAGCTTATGGTGTCAATCTTAGAATCAATTCGCTGTTAACTGAAGAATTGCAGTTTGTTCTTTATGATATGAATGGAAGAATGTTGAAAGAAGGTACGGTCGCTCAACGGGAGATTTATTTTCCAATGGAACATCTGTCAGCATCTATTTATTTTCTGAAAGTGAAAAACTCGAATAAAGAATTGAAAACGTTTAAAATTATTAAGAATCAATAAATTAATAGGTATGGGGAAATTTAAACTTTTACTTGTGCTTTTTTTGTTATTCCTGAATACAATAGCTAGTGCTCAGGTTCCTAAAAAAATTAGCTATCAGGCTGTTATCCGAAACAGTAGTAATGCCTTGGTAGTCAACAGTGCAGTAGGAATGCAAATCAGTATTCTTCAAACATCAATTGCTGGAACGGTTGTTTATTCAGAAATACATTCGCTGATGACCAATACGAATGGAGTGGTTTCCTTAGAGATTGGAAGCGGATCACCGGTACTAGGAAGTTTTTCGGCAATTAATTGGGCAAACGGATCTTATTTTGTTAAAACTGAAACAGATCCAACTGGCGGTACGAACTATACTATAATCGGAGCAAGTCAATTGTTGTCGGTGCCTTATGCGCAATTGGCCGAAAATGTTATTAATCCTAAATTTTCGGCTTCCGCATCGGATTATAGTACCACTTTCTTGTCTAGAACCGCTAGAAATTTATGGCAAGATGATCCGGATATTGCTGTTGTAGTACCTGAATCGGGTAAATATTTCTTGTCTTTTTATGGGAATGCGTCGAATTCGAATGAAACTATCAGTGGAGTTGAGCCTGGATATGACAGTAATTGTTCTGTTCGAGTGTATAATAGTACTTCAGCAACTGAATTGGCTAATGCAGTAGCGATTGAGATCTATTTTGACATGTATGGATCACCACCTACATTGACATCGGCTAGAAAGTTTAATTATTTGCGCCCTTCAAAATCGGTAATTGTAAATTTGACGTCAGGAGATGTGTTGAAACTTCAATACAATCAGTTGTCTATTGGTAGTCCTATGCCTACGGGACAATGGTTTATTGGTAATGGTGGAATTTCGATTATGAAAATTGGAAATTAATAAACGTTTTATTCCATTGATCTTTTCAATATATTTGAAGTATGAAGATCGATACGCAAATACAGAAGATTTCGAGTTTCCAACATTTGGAGTTGTTGGCTAACCAAATCGTTGAAGGGTTTATTTCGGGAATGCACAAATCTCCTTTTCACGGGTTTTCTGCCGAGTTTGCTGAGCATAAAATTTATAATACAGGTGAAAGTACAAAGCATATCGATTGGAAATTGTTTGCTAAAACCGATAGGCTGTACACCAAGCGTTTTGAGGAAGAAACAAATTTACGGTGTCATCTGATTATTGATAATTCCTCTTCAATGCACTATCCAAAATTGGACGTTAATCAACTTTTTTATGAAAATAAAATAGGGTTTTCAGTGCTGGCTTCTGCCGTTTTGATGAATTTGTTGAAGAAACAAAGAGATGCGGTTGGATTAAGTATCTATTCCGATTCGTATGAATATTATGCACAGGAAAAAGGAAGTGATCGCCATCATCGAATGCTTCTTAATCAATTGGAACAAATCTTACAGTCTCCAAAAGAGCCAAAAAAAACGGATACTATTACGTATTTGCATCAGATTGCTGAAAAAATGCACAGACGTTCAATGATTGTGCTATTTACGGATATGTTTCAGGGAGAAGATGATGAAAGATTGTTTAAAGCACTACAACATCTAAAACATAACAAGCATAAAGTGGTTTTGTTCCATGTAATTGATAAAAAAACAGAGTTCGGTTTCAATTTTGACAATACACCACGCAAATTTATCGATCTTGAAACAGGTGAGCAGGTGAATCTTTTTGCCGAAAATGTCAAAACAGAATATGAAAAAGTAGTTAAAAAGTATTTCGATCAAGTGGCTAATACCTGTGCAATGTATAAAATTAAGTATGTTCCGGTTTCAGTTGATGAGAAATTTGAAAAAATTCTAACAACCTATTTGGCTGAAAAACAAAAGTTTGGATAGTTTTTTTGAAAATATTTTAATTTTTTTTTAAAAATTTCTTGCGAAAAAGAAAAACGGTTGTATATTTGCAACCGCAATAAAGCACTGGTTTGGTAGTTCAGTTGGTTAGAATACATGCCTGTCACGCATGGGGTCGCGGGTTCGAGTCCCGTCCAGACCGCCAGTAAAGAGGAAGCTCCGTTAAAAACGGAGCTTTTTTGCCCTCTTAAGATATTTAAGATTAGTTGTGTTGTTTAGTTCCGAGTAAAATCGGAATGGTTTAGTAGTTAGACCAATGAAAAGCTTTCCATTTGATTGGAGGGCTTTTTTATTTTTATGTCGGTTCATGTTTTACGTTTATATTATTTATTCTGTATCGAAAGATGTTTATTATAAGGGTTTTACCTCAGACTTAGAGGCTAGACTTATTAAACATAATCTAGGGGAGAGCAATTATACATCATCCACAAATGATTGGGAACTTGTTTATTCTATGACTTTTGAAACTAAAACAGAAGCTTTGAAAGAGGAAAAAAGATTGAAGAAACTTAACCGTTTATCAATTGATAGACTTGTAAAGAGATAAATCAATCGGAATGGTTTAGTAGTCTCGTCATCAGACGAGATGAAAAGCTTTCCATTTGATTGGAGGGCTTTTTTATTTTTATGTCGGTTCATGTTTTACGTTTATATTATTTATTCTGTATCGAAAGATGTTTATTATAAGGGTTTTACCTCAGACTTAGAGGCTAGACTTATTAAACATAATTTAGGGGAGAGCAATTATACATCATCCACAAATGATTGGGAACTTGTTTATTCTATGGCTTTTTGGAACTAAAACAGAAGCTTTGAAAGAGGAGAAAAGATTGAAGAAACTTAACCGTTTATCAATTGATAGACTTGTAAAGAGATAAATCAATCGGAATGGTTTAGTAGTCTCGTCATCAGACGAGATGAAAAGCTTTCCATTTGATTGGAGGGCTTTTTTATTTTTAGCTCAGTTCCTTGCTTAATTTGTGTGTTTTTTCTTGAATCCAAACGTATTTATTATGAGCGTTTTATGAAATTAATAGAAGAAAAACTGAAGTTCAGAGCATAAAAGACTTGCGAAAAAGAAAAACGGTTGTATATTTGCAACCGCAATAAAGCACTGGTTTGGTAGTTCAGTTGGTTAGAATACATGCCTGTCACGCATGGGGTCGCGGGTTCGAGTCCCGTCCAGACCGCCAGTAAAGAAAGCCTTTCGATGAGAAAGGCTTTTTCTTTTCCTAGAACTCCTAGTTAGAAAATAGGTCTGTTATCTCTTTTATAGAGAAGTAGGGTTCGAGTCCTTTCGTTTCCAAAATGAGACCAGTAAAAAGTAGCTCCGTTTTCGGGGCTTTTTTATTGTATAAAATTCACCCAAAACGGGTGAGTCCAGTATAAGTTAGTTTTTTTAGTTTTGAAACATAAACAATTAAAAACCAAAGCATATGAATTTTTCAGATTTTAAAAAGATAAACCAGGACTTGCATCTTACTAGTAAAGAGTTAAGATTGGTTACAGGTGGTGATAACGGACTAGTGGCTGCTTATACAGGCTGGAATTTGTCATTGGTTACGGTTCATCCACAGCAAACTAATACAAATGATTTAGGTGCGGCTGCTATGTTAAGCGATAGTCAGGTGTCCTTTACTGTTACTGGTACTTCAAGTGGTCTTGTTGCTCATGACACTGCTCATTTAGTAGGTACAAAAGGAACGACAAATCCATAATAAAAAAACCCTTCGTAAAGAAGGGTTTTTTTATTGTTTTTTTATTTTAAAAATTGTTGTCTATAATCCCAAACGACATAAATAAAGGTGCCAAGAAAGGCAATGCAAACTACAAATTTGATAAAAGTTGAGGCTAGAAATCCAATGAATGATCCTGTGGCAGCTTTTAGGGCTTGACTTCGTTCTTGTTTTCCATAGTAATATTCTCCAACAAATGCACCAACAAATGGACCGATGATAAATCCGAACGGAATTGGGGATAATATGCCAACAATGAGGCCAATATTGGTGCCCCAAACGCCATATTTGCTTCCTCCAAATTTTTTGGTTCCTTTTGCCGGAATCACATAGTCTAAAATGGTAATGACAATCGTTATGAAAAGTGTTATACCTAGTATCCAATAATTTGTTGGAATACTATCGGTCAAGTAAACGAGCAATAAACCCATCCAGCTTAAACCCGGCCCGGGCAATACTGGTAAAAAACTCCCGATTATACCTCCAACAACACAAACGAAGCCGATAAGCAACAATATTGTATCCATATTACTATTTTTAGTACTTTTGACCCTAAATATAAACAATTATCAAAATACCTGATTCGTTATCTCCAATGAAAAAAATTAGCTTGCTTATCATTTTGTTCTTTTTGGTTCTAGGCTGCCAGTATTTTGAAAAAAATGTTCCGAATAAGGAAGAATTACTGCAAAAGGAATTGAATAAAATCAATTGGGATGAAGTAGATGAATTCCCTTCAACAGTAGAATGTGATTCCATAACCGATAAATTGCAGCGCAAACAATGTTTTTTCGATTTTGTAGCTTCTCAGTTGCAACTGCAATTGAATAATGATACGATTAAATCTCTTTATCCGAAACAAGATACATTGAATGTTAAAGTAACGGTTATGCCAGATGCTCAGGTTCTGTTTCAATCTCATTTTGCAGTTGACAGTCTTTCTTTTGACAAAGTAAAAGCAGACAGTGTACTTCAGTCAAAGTTGATCGATTTTCCTGTAATGGAACCTGCAATTAAAAGAGGTGTAAAAGTGAAATCCGAATTCATCGTTCCGGTTGTTTTTAAATAAAACACGTTATTTTTTAAATGTCCTGCCTTTCCAGGAATAATTCCCAAAAAAAGAATAAATCACAACGGTTGTGCTAAAAAAGGGGTAAATCAAATTACTTAGTGCAAAATGACGAATTTGGGTCTTAAAAAAACAATTTGTTTTGACAAGCAGTAAGGCATCTACACCCAATTTAGCAGCAGCCATAAGCAGGAAGTAGGGATATTCTATAAGTCCTAAACACACTAAAATTAGGCTCAAAATCCAAAAAAGATTCATCATAAAAACCGAAAGTCCTAATTGCTTACTGTAGTTACCGGAATAATTAGCTGTTTTACCGGCCCAACGTACTCTCTGATAAAATAATCCTCGCCATGAAGTTTCGGGCTGAGTTTGTATTTGTGTTGCTTCCGATTTTAAAAAATGTACGTCTTTGGCATCTTTTGCAATGGCTTTCTGTAATAAGAAGACATCGTCTCCACTGGCAATAGTATCGTTACCATCAAAACCGTTGAGTGCTTCAAAAAAGGATTTGTTATAGCAAAAATTGGCGCCATTACACATAAATGCTTGTTGATTGCCAAAACTGCCGATCGTAGTTCCTTGCAAACTCAATAAATCCAATTGTTGAAAGGAATCAAGGATAGAGTTGCTGGCTTTGAAATATACGCCCGATGCTATCATTTTGGGTTCGTAATTCTGAATAAAAGAATCAAAACTTTTCAGCCAATCTTCACCTACTTCGCAATCGGCATCGGTTGTAATAATCCAATTATGGTTTGCTTTTTGTATTGCCGTGTTGATAGCGTCCTTCTTTGGCGAAGGAGTGGTTCGAATGGTGTCTAATACCAAGATTTGTAAGGGAAGATTTGGAATTTGAAATTGATCTTCTGAGGCGTCATTCACCAAAATAACTTCAAATAAATCTTTAGGATAATTTAAATTGGAAAGTGAGTTCAAAAGTTGGGGTAGGTTTTCTGCTTCATTTCGGAAAGGAACTATAATTGAAAAGCGATGCAATGGAGTTGTCGTTTTCGTAACAAATGATTTTACCTTAGCAAATCCATAGACGAGCCAGAGGATGTTCAGTGCATACCAAAAAACTATAATGAGGATTCCGATTTCCATTGTGACTTAAAAGTAAAAACAAAATAACTGCCTACAATAACCGGTAAAACGGTGTTCAAAAACCACATCAGCGTACTGATGAATACAACAATCCACTCGTTTACGCCTAATTTTCCAAAGAAAAACACAGCGACACTTCCTTTTACTGCAAAATCTATAAATTGAAAACTAGGTAATGAGGAAGCTAAGAAATAAACACTTGTAATGGCAGCCATCAATATTGGATAAGGTAATTGTACTCCTAATAATACAAATAAAAAATAGTACTGGTGTGAAAAAATAAGATAACGGATAATACCTAGAATACTATTTTTTTGGTGAATGTTTTTTGGAATCTTATTGATTTTGTGAATGAGTTTTTCTAACGAATAGCCTCGAATTGTAATCTTTTTTAAGAAAAACAAAACAGCCAAGGTTAAAAGAAAAATTCCGTAAATAAGTAAAACAGCTTTCGGAGTGATGATAGTGTAATTGGCATTGAAATACAATAGTCCAAAAGTTCCGAATACTACGGTTAATGCCATCTGTACGCCATTACAGATTAGGTTTAGAAAAATGATTTTTTTGGTATTTTCTTTTTCAAAAAATAAGGCTTTACCAGCGTATTCTCCTATTCCGTTAGGCGTAAAAAGGGCTAAGGTTAAAGCGCCTAAAACTTGTTTTGTAGATTCTCCTACTGATATTGGCCGAATCACGCCTGCCAGATTTTGCCATTTCAGAATTTCAACATAGCGATTGAAAAAACTGAAGAGTAAAACAATAAATATGGAAGTGAATGATGCTTTCTCGGCTACTATTCCTTGGAATTGATTCCAAGTAAATTGGTCTTCTGATGCCAAACGGTCATATATGAAATAAAAAGCACCTCCGACAATCAAAAGTTTGAGGAGAAGTATAAGGAATTGCTTAGTTTTGTGGTTCATGGATATCATTAAAGCAAAGTAACGAAACTTTGTACTGTAAACCGTATATCACTAACTAAAATTGTCAAACGAACGTATTATATTAGGAATCGACCCGGGTACCACAATTATGGGATTCGGAATTATTCGTGTGGTAAATAAAAAGATGGAATTTATTCAGTTGAATGAATTACAGTTGAACAAAATGGACGATCATTATATGCGTCTCGCACGTATTTTTGAGCGTACCATCGAATTAATTGATACCTACCATCCGGATGAGATTGCCATTGAAGCTCCTTTCTTTGGTAAAAATGTTCAGTCCATGTTAAAGTTGGGGCGTGCACAAGGTGTGGCGATGGCTGCCGGGTTATCACGTCAGATTCCAATAACCGAATACGAACCCAAGAAAATTAAGATGGCCATCACCGGAAACGGTAACGCCAGTAAAGAACAAGTCGCCAAAATGCTACAACAGTTGTTAGGGTTAAAGGATCTACCTAAAAATCTGGATTCAACGGATGGTTTGGCAGCAGCGGTATGTCATTTTTTCAATTCAGGAAGGGTAACCGTTGGGAAAAGTTATTCCGGTTGGGATGCTTTTGTGAAACAGAATGAAGAGAGGGTAAAAAAGTAGAGTGTAAACGCCTTAAGTAGAATAACTTGGGACGATGACTAAACATATAAAATGAGCGGTATTTATATACATATTCCTTTCTGTAAGCAGGCATGTCATTACTGTGATTTCCATTTTTCAACATCCATGAAGAAAAAGGAGGAAATGGTTTCGGCATTGGCCAAAGAAATCGCCTTGCGTAAAGAGGAATTCAAAAACGAAGTTGTAGAAACCATTTATTTTGGTGGTGGAACACCTTCGATATTGCCAATTGAAGATATCAAGTTTTTAATTGATACAATCTATCTACATTACAGTGTTGCCGAAAACCCGGAAATTACTATCGAAGCCAATCCGGACGATTTATCGGAAGACCGAATCATTGAATTGTCCAAAAATCAGATAAACAGATTGAGTATTGGTGTACAGTCGTTTTACGAGGAAGATTTACTGCTAATGAATCGCGCCCACAATGCTGTTGAGGCCAAAAAATGTCTGGAATTGGCAACTCAGTATTTTGATAACATTTCGGTGGATTTAATTTATGGAATTCCTGGACTTTCCAATGAAAAGTGGCTGCAAAATATTCAGACTTTATTGGATTTGAATATTCCCCATATTTCAAGTTATGCATTGACTGTTGAGCCCAAAACCGCTTTGGCTACGTTAATCAAAAAGGGTAAAATTCCCACGCCAGATGACGGGGTTGCTCATGAACAGTTTTTATTACTGGTCAACACACTCGAAAAAAACGGATTTGTACACTATGAATTGTCTAATTTTGGGAAGCCGGATTATTTTTCAAGGAACAACTCGGCCTATTGGCTAGGGAAAAAATACATTGGAATAGGTCCTTCTGCACATAGTTATCATGGTCAAAACAGAAGTTGGAATAGTGCCAATAATTCATTGTATTTAAAGGCTTTGGCTGAAAATAAATTACCCAACGAAATCGAAACCTTAACCAAAGAAGATCGTTACAATGAATATGTAATGACGGGATTACGAACAATTTGGGGTGTTTCATTGGAACGAATTCAAAACGAGTTCGGGAACGACTATATGAATTACCTACTCCAAAATGCGCAACGTTTCCTAGAGGATGAAAAGCTAATCATAACTAACGGTATACTGAAAACAACAAACAAAGGAAAATTCTTTTGCGACGGAATTGCATCCGACCTTTTTTGGTTAAATTTGGAATAAATAATTTCAAAGTGATTGCAGAAATTCAACACCACGACCAGAACTTTACAATCGATTTATCCCAACCACTGGATATTTCAATAACATTAACCAATACCGATCAAAATCCAATAGCCTGGTATATTGAGAAACCGGTAATCGAACCAGTGCGTTTCGGAGATTGGGTTGGAAAAGTTTCCGAAGGTAGCTCTTCGACCAATTTCAATAACATTCTTTTCAATCCGCATGGTCATGGTACGCATACAGAATGTTTAGGACATATTACACGCGATTTTTACAGCGTTAATCAATGTCTGAAACAGTTCTTTTTTACAGCAGAAGTAATATCGGTAACACCAGAATCTCTAGGAGAAGATCAGTTAATTACTAAAGATCAGATTGAAAAAGCCTTAAATGGAAAATCTCCCGAAGCGATTGTGATTCGGACTTTGCCCAACGAAAAAACAAAACTTTCAAAAAAATATTCGAATTCCAATCCGCCGTATCTTTCAGAAGAAGCTGCTGTTTTTATTCGGGAATGCGGAATCCAACACTTGTTAATTGATTTGCCTAGTGTGGATAGGGAACATGATGAAGGGAAACTATTGGCACATAAAGCATTTTGGAACATAAAGGATGTGAATAATCTGAATACTGATGCCAGAATGAATTGCACTATCACGGAAATGATTTTTGTGAAAGATGAAATCACAAACGGAAGCTATATACTAAACCTGCAAATCGCTTCGTTTGAGAATGATGCCAGTCCGAGTAAACCAATTTTATATAAAATATGATCAGAGTCTCAACCGATAAAAATGAATTAAATGTTCCCTTCATTCAAAATTTTTTGAAAGATACATATTGGGCAAAAAACAGAACAATAGAGATGCTACAGACTTCTATTGACAATTCATTGTGTTTTGGAATTTACCTTAATAATGATCAAATAGGATTTGCAAGAGTAATTACAGATTTGGTTTCATTTGCCTATCCTATGGATGTTTTTATTGTTGAAGAACACAGAGGGAAGGGATATTCTAAAATTCTTTTAAATGCTGTAATGACTGAGCCACAATTACAACAAATTAAAATATGGGGATTAGCAACCTTGGATGCTCATTTCTTGTACGAGAAATTTGGTTTTACTTCAGTTCAAAACCCTGAAAAATTAATGGAAAAAATAATAATTTAAAAGTAAGAAATGACAATAGATATTTACTACGAATATTGTTTATCCAAAAAAGGAGTAACCGAACATTTTCCATTTGATGAAGATACACTAGTATTTAAAGTAGGTGGCAAAATGTTTGCCTTGTCTTCATTGAAAGAATGGGAAAGCAGCAACCCTTCAGTCAATTTAAAATGTGATCCGGAAAGAGCATTGGAGCTGCGTGGACAATTTGATGATATTCAGCCGGGTTACCATATGAGTAAAGTACATTGGAATACGGTAAAAGTTAATGGTTCGGTTTCCGATGTTTTCTTAAAAGAACTGATTGATCATTCGTATGATTTAGTATTCAAAAGTTTAACAAAGAAGTTGCAGATAGAAGTTAGTAATAGTTAAATGAAAATATCCAAAGGAGAATGGCTGGAAATTGTTGAAAATGCGATCAGTTGGATAGTAGTATTTGCTATGATGGCTTATGGTTTGGGAAAATTTGTGCAGTTTGGAAATGCACATCAGATAGATAAACCAGTTTCACAATTAAATGGTGGGCAACTTATGTGGGCTTTTTACGCTTATTCCAAACCCTATGCTTTGATTATCGGTGGTATGGAAGTAATTGGAGGAATATTGCTTTTATTCAGGAAAACGAGAATTTTGGGTTGTTTTCTAATTACAACCATTCTATTCAATGTGATACTCCAGGATGTCTTCTACAGAGTTCCCTTAGGTGCATTGAGAGCGGCAGTTTTGTATCAAAGCTGTTTGTTGGTTATTTTGTGGCTCAATAAGGAAAGAGTGAAATCGATAATAAAGTCTTTTATGGTAATAAAACCATCTATCAAACCAGTTAAGCACAAGCTCATTCTTTTGTTTTTGACTTTTGTGCTTTTTATTATATTCAGAATTACAGAATATTATTTGACGGTTTATTAAAAACTTATAAATTAGGCATTACTTTTGATGCATTGCAAATACAAAAATTAACGAACAAATAGTTATGATTGATAATTTAAAGAAAATACTAAACGAAGACCAGGATCCAAAGGCCATCGAGAAAATCACGGCAAAATTGGAAAACCTATTAATGACTAACGAAGAAGTGGGCTATATCGCTGTACAAAAGAAACCAGCGATTACCGTTTTTCCGGATAGTATTGTGGTAACAAACAAACGTATTATCTTATGTAAACCTAAAAATTTAGGATTGTCAATGGAGTTCATTGACTTCAACTGGGATGAAGTGGCAGGAACTTTTGTAAAAGAAGGAATCCTTGGTTCTGATTTTTCATTTTCTACCAAAACGGAATTGACACACACTGTCGATTATTTGCCCAAAAACCAAGCACGTAAATTATATACCTACGCAAAAGAGCAATTGGATGCTTTGAAAAATCCGGTAGCTCCGGCTGCTGCCCCTGAAGTGGTAGTTGCTGTTGCGGAGACTGTAGTTGAAAGTGTTGTGGAAGAAGTGGAAGTAGAAGAAGTAACTTCTTTTGCCGAAATCATGCCGTCAACTCCTGCGGTTCAGGAAACGGTAACCGAAGTGATTTCTACTTCAACTCCTGGTGAAAAGAAACTAAACGAAATGAGTAGCGATGAACTTTTCGCTAAACTTCAGAATTATAAAAAGTTATTGGATAACGGATTGATTCTTCAAGGAGAATACGACCGTCTAAAAGCGGAAGTTTTGCAGTACTTATAAAAGAAGTATAAAAAATAAATTAAAAGGGATAAGTTCAACTTATCCCTTTTTTATTGCTTCCTATTTTTAAATTTTTCTAGTATTGGATTTTGAGATTGGAATTTTGAGATTGGAATTTTGAGATTGGAATTTGTTAATTCACAAACTACATCACACTTTTTTGTTTCTCCATATAACTGTCCGATTGCATGCGGAGAATATCAGTGGCAGTTTTTTTCTTGTAATCATACAATCCCTGATCCGTTCGAATGTCCTCATAGATTTTATTGTAAATCAATGCATCGGTATCTTTTTGTAACATTCGTTGGAAGTTGTTCTGTTCAATATGTGTTTTTAAAGCCGTCTCGTTGTCTTCGAGTTTGAAATCATATTCCCCTTTTGGAGAAAGCATTTTGGCTATAATAGGAGAGGTTTCTATGGCTAAAAATAACAACATGATGAAGAACGAAGGCAACCAAGGAAGTTTTCCTAAAGCATTGATTCTTGCCATCAATCCGTCAAAATTATCAATGATTGGTTTTGAGTCGGTCACTTTTTTGTCCAAATCAGCTTGTAAGGTTTTGGCTCTGGCCTCCTTATCGGCTATAGCTTTAGCCGAATTCGCTTTTAAAGAATCCAACTGACGTTGCGCTACATCATGGGCATCTCTTTTTTCTTTGTAAATCGGACCTTTACCCATTTTCTTAGTGCCCGCAGATCCTTCCGCTTCCGTAATATACGATTGGTACAAATCAGCTACTTCTTTCTCTTTGGCTTTGATTCCTGATTTGATACTGTCAATTTCGGCTTGGTTTTTAGTAACATCGCCTTTGAAATAATCGGTCACTTGCTTTTTATTGGCCATCGCCATCGCATTCCTCTCTTTCAATAAGACGGTATTGATTTCTTTTTCAAATATTTTGATTTCTAATGGTTTGGAAATTACAATGGCAATAATCATCGCCAAAATAATTCGGGGTGTAGCTTGAAGGAATTCCGCTTTTAAATTATCCCTCTTACGAATAGTGGATACAATAAAACGATCCAGATTGAAAATAAGCAATGCCCAAACAGTTCCAAACGCCAAAGCATAATAAACATTGTCGAATACCGTAAATAAGGCATAGGCACTGGCCAAAAAAGCCATAACGGCAGTAAAAAAAACAGTGGCGCCAATTCCAACGTACTTGGTTTGTTCCCCTTCACTGCAAGAGTCGAGTAACTCTCTATCTGCACCGGAGCACAGAATAAAAAAACGTTTTAACATGATTAATTTCGATTTGATTGATGATACAGCAAATTTAAAGCCAAAAAATGAATAATGAGCTAACTGGTTGATTTATTTTGACTTATAGATCTTCTTTTTTTGGGAATACAAAGCTAATCAATTATATTTTACTGATAATCAGTATTTTAAGTTAAAATTATTGTAAATTTGTGTATATCTAATTAAGTTCTCAAAAAATCCACGTGCTTCAGATTTCAAAAACAAATTCCAGTTTTTTTTAATTTAAATTTTGAAATTATGAAAGCAATTCATTACAAGTTTTTGGGGTTCTTTTTGGTCTTTTTCGGTTTTGGACTTTCTTCAATAGCGCAAGAATCAAAACCTCGCTATTTAACCGTTACGACATTGCACAGAAATACTTCGAATCCTGATTTGACCAAAGAAGATTGGTTGAAAGTGGAAAAGGAATATTTTGATAAAGTGGTCATGAAAAATCCATTGGTGCTCAAACACAATATCCTGACGCATTTTTTTACAGAAGATAATAGTGAAATTCTTCTCGTTCAGCTCTACGAAAATTGGGAAGCTATTGGGAAAGCATGGGATAAAGAGAATGAGTTGATCAAAGCTGCCTGGCCGGATGAAAAGGCTAGAGATGCTTTTTTTGAAAAAAGAGGTGCGTTTTATGCCGATGGTCATTCGGATGAAATCTATACGGTATTGCCGTATCGTAAAGAATTGAGTAAACTACCCGACAAACAATTGGTGTATTATGTTCGGAAAACAGCCACAATAGAACCGAAAGACGGTACGCAAAAAGAATTTGACAGCTTATTTAAAGAAGTGCAAGATAATTTAGCAGCAAAAAATGATATCCTTAAAGCGTATTATACCTATGCGCATGCTTGGGGATCTAAAGGAAGTGAATTTGTAGAAGTATTTGTGTACGATAGTTTAGGTGATATCGAAAAAGGATGGAATAAAGATGACGAATTGGCCAAAGCCTATTGGAAAGACGAAGCAAAAATGAAGGAGTTTGATAAAAAAATGAACAAATATTTTTCTCCTATCCATGGGGATTATCTTTATCGCAATGAAGTAGGGCTTCAGAAATAAAAAGAAACCACAAAGTGAATGGATCGCTTTGTGGTTGAATTTTTTACTGGAAATCGATAACCATCTTTTTACCGGTGATTTCTTCAAGTGCCCAATCCGAAGAATTGATTGCACCTTCAATAAATCCGGTGTAGTCTGAATAGGCTTCGCCAATAATATGGATGTTTTTAACCTCCGAATTCTCTAAAGCAAAAGCTTTGAATTGCTGTTGTATTTCCCAAGATTTTACTCCGGGTCTCCAACAATGATTCCCCGCGCCGTAAGGTGCACATGACCAATCACGAATACCATAGGATACAATCGATTTCTCAATGTCGGCTTTGATTTCGTTCAAACTCATGTTGGCATATTTCAACAAGGCTTCTTTGGTAAGCTGTAAACCGGTGGTTGACATGGCTTCATTGCCCTGAAGTGATCGGTAAACGTCTTTCGACATGAAGTTGGCAAACTGTTGTTTGATCTCGTCGTTGTTATTTACTTCGGCAAATTCATGTTGGTTACGATCCTCAATATAGTAATTCCAAAACTCGGTAGCGGGTTTGTCAGTATACAGCAAAATCATACCGTATCCATCTAAATCATTCGTTTTAGAACGTCGGAAATAATGAATTTCACGCGTAGGCATTCGATTGGCTCTAGCCTGTGGCGATTGGTTGTATTCCCACCAAGGTTGATCAAGTATAAAGAATACTTTAGTCATCGCAAAACCGTTCACACTATCCAATTTTTCCCTGATTTTTTCCGGTAATGAATGTGTGAGTTTTTTTAACGGATACTGTGGCATCGCCAACAACAAATGATCAGCGGTAATTTTTAGTTTTTCACCGTTCTTGCTGTAGGTGGCTTCGACTTGATTGTTTGTGTTATTTTGGAAAGAAACCAGTCGGGCTCCGTTAATAAGGGTGACATTCGATTTTTCTTTCAACTTTAATAGGAGTTGTTTGGTAATCTCATCAGTCCCTTTTTTGATGGTAACCAAAATTTGTCCGTCTGTTTTAAAAGCACGCAACCACCAAATTACCCATTCAATGGCATTCAGGTTGTCCGGAATCATATGGTAAAATGTTCCGGTATCTCGAATTTTCATTAAAGCTTGATGCGATAGAATTCCGTCTTCACTCAAGGCGTTCCAAAATCCCATTTTCCACATGTATTTACCATTTAAGGTAGCCTCTTTGCGCATGGTTCTGAAATCGTCTTCTGTCAAGCTGTCTATCCAGTTCTGGCACCCGAAGTCAAGCGGATTGTTTGGGTTTTTCCCCATCATCAATAAAATTCCTTTTCGCAATAAATCCAAGGCATTCAGGTTCTGTTCCTGTAATGGTAAATCGTATTGCGGAAATTGCGACGGATTCGCCTGCGGACCATTGAAAGGAACAAGGTCAATCTTTAAATCATCGATCAATTTACCAAACTTAGGCTGCAATTTCGTTTCAAATCGCATCGGACCCCATTCGGTCACAAAGTTTTCCAATACAGTGGTTTCTATCCTTCCGCCCCAGTGGTTTTCCGAAGCTTCAAGTAGTACAACATTGTAGTCGTAACCACTAAGTTGGAGTGCGCTGTATAGTCCGGAAATTCCTCCTCCGGCAATACAAATTGTCTTTTTCATTTTGTTGTTTTGTTTGTTGGGCAAACTTAAAAAAAATGGAAGAAAGACACGAACTACTTTAGTTTTATTTTGAACAGCTGTAAATAAAGGCTGGTGGTAGATTTAAAAAGGTGAAATTGATGCTGACTTCCGAAAAATAGGATTCCAGTTTCTTCTTGGCATTCAAAGAATACTGAAATTGAATATATTTCCCATTTTCCGATAAAGCATTATCGGAATTGGTCAGAATGTTATGTACAACCGCATCCGGAATCATAGCAAACGGCAGCGACGAAATAATGTAGTCGGCCGAAGCAAAATGATGTTGCTCTAAATAGTCCTGAATTTTTTCGGCACTGTCATTAATTAAAATCAATCGGGGATCCTCTATTTTCTGCAATTCTTCAATGAAAGACGGGTTGATTTCAAAAGACAATAACTTCGCATCGGGTTTCATTTTCTCCAAAAGCTTGTGCGTGAATACACCAGTTCCGGGACCAAACTCCACAATACAATCGGCTGAAGCAAAGTCAATCGGCTCCAGCATTTTTTTAGCTAAAAAAGAGGAACTAGGCGACAATGCGCCTATAGTTCCTGTAGATTTTAAAACTTCGGATATAAATTTTTTCTTGCTCACCGATGGTTATTTATTCATTTCGGCGAAATATTTGTAAAACAATGGAATGGTTTCAATTCCTTTCAGATAATTGAAAACTCCAAAATGCTCGTTAGGAGAGTGTATCGCATCACTATCTAACCCAAAGCCCATCATAATGGTTTTTGATTTTAATTCTTTTTCAAACAAAGCCACAATAGGAATACTTCCTCCAGAACGTACCGGAATCGGTTCAACACCAAATGTATCAGCATACGCTTTGGCAGCTGCCTGATAACCAATACTATCAATAGGCGTTACATAACCTTGTCCACCGTGGTGTGGCGTTACTTTTACTGTAACGGCCTTCGGTGCAATGCTTTCAAAGTGTTTTTGGAACAATTCGGTAATTTCTTCCCAGTCTTGATTCGGAACCAATCGCATCGAAATTTTAGCAAACGCTTTGCTGGCAATTACCGTTTTGGCGCCTTCTCCGGTATAACCACCCCAAATTCCGTTCACATCCAATGTAGGTCGGATCGAATTTCTTTCGTTAGTAGTGTAACCAGCTTCGCCAAATTCTTCTGCAATGGCCAAAGCATTGTTGTAAGCTTCCTGGCTGAACGGGCGCTTAGCCATTTGTGCTCTTTCTTCAGCAGATAATTCTGCTACTTTATCATAAAATCCTGGAATGGTGATATGGTTGTTTTCATCATGCAATGAGGCAATCATTTTAGTCAATACGTTGATTGGATTCGCAACAGCACCACCATACAATCCAGAGTGTAAATCACGATTCGGACCGGTTACTTCTACTTCAACATAACTCAATCCTCTCAATCCTGTAGTAATCGAAGGCTGTTGGTTGGAAATCATTCCGGTATCGGAAATCAAAATCACGTCATTCGCTAACTTCGCTTGGTTTCTTTCTACGAACCAACCTAAACTTTTCGAGCCCACTTCTTCCTCGCCTTCAATCATGAATTTCACGTTGCAAGGCAGGTAGTTATTCTGGATCATATATTCAAAAGCCTTCACGTGCATGTACATCTGACCTTTGTCATCACAAGCACCGCGGGCAAAAATCGCTCCTTCAGGATGTAACTCGGTAGTTTTGATCACCGGCTCAAAAGGAGGTGACGTCCACAATTCCATAGGATCAGCAGGTTGTACGTCATAATGACCATACACCAATACCGTAGGAAGGGCTTTGTCAATTATTTTTTCTCCGTAAACAATAGGGTAACCAGGTGTTTCACATAATTCTACAAAATCGCATCCTGCTTTTTCCAAACTGGCTTTTACAGCATTAGCGGTATCAATTACATCTTGTGCATAAGCGCTGTCGGCACTTACAGAAGGGATTTTCAATAAATCGATTAATTCATTCAAAAAACGTTCCTTGTTATTCTGAACGTATTGCTTTATATTTTCCATTGTTGTTTAAAAATAGTAGAAGCCAAATATACGAATTGAAATTCCAATTCCTGAATTCCGAAATCCAAAATAACACATATTTAATTTTTTCTTTGATTTTTGATTTTAGAATTTGGAATTTAAAAATAATGTGTATATTTGCACCCACAAACGCCAGTACAGAGAGTGTTTCACAAAAATACTTGGTACTACAAACCCTGCGGGTGTGGCGAAATTGGTAGACGTGCCAGACTTAGGATCTGGTGCCGCAAGGCGTGTAGGTTCGAGTCCTATCACCCGCACAAAAAGCCCTTCAGCAATGAAGGGCTTTTTTTTATTGATTTTGCAGTGTTGTTGTTGCTACTTGTATTGTCTATTCGTCCCAGGTTTGTACTACGTGCGTATTCCATAATTTTTTCGCAAACCCAGTAAAGGCTTTTGGTCCCTTTAAAAAAGCGTTGTCAAAGATATAGTCGCCACCGATGAATTCTTTTTCAGATACCCTAACTTTGCTTTCTCCTCTCATGGCATATTTCTGTGCTCCTTGATACATTATGATTTTCATAGTGGACGGACTGATGTCTCCATGACATACGGTTCTGTACATTAGCCATATTTCAGCAATTCCATTATTGTCAAGATCGGTAACCTGAAACGTGTTTTTTACAAATGAAGCTTCAATGTCAACCGGACAATCACTGATGTAATCGTATACTCTCCAAGTAGGTTTAGTCGTAGTATTGGATACTATAAAGTGATAGGCAAAAAGCTCAGCATCGGAACCGTCCAACTCGTGCTTGAATTTTTTACTTTGATGAATGCCGGTTTCTGTTGTAATAACAATGTTCTTGCCCAGACGATCTGTCCAACTTACGGAGGTTTTAATTTTTCCTTCATAGGTAATCTCCTTCGGTAGTTTTGTAATGTCAAAAGGCGCAATTTTAATTTGGGTTTGACTAAAACCAGCAACCGAAAAAGATAGCATGAATGCTAATAATAATAAATAGGATGCTTTATTAAAGGTTGTGTATTTCATTTTTTACTTAAGTTCAAAACTATCCATGATAGCTTCAATTTCTGCCTTTCTTTCGGCAAATACTTGGGTTTGCGCCACACTTCGTAGGGTGTACATAATGTTGCCCTGTACAAAAAAGTATTCATAAGTGGTAATGCCATCGGTTTCAGAGGTGGCCTCAGTAAAATTCCTCTGGTGTATCTTGGTTTTTCTTTTTTTTAATTTCTTGCCTCTTTCATTGAATTCAATCATGCCGTCAACTCCCATTCCAAATAGTGAACAATCGAATACGCTCAGTGATAGGATAGGGAAATTGAATTCTTTTTGCTCTCCAAAATTACTGATGACAAATATAATATGCCCTAATGATCCTTTTTTCTCTCCTTTTTTTAAGCTTAAATCAGAAGGATACATAATAAAACAGTCTTCATCTTCGTATCGGGTAAGTTGGGTCGCTTCCTGTGAATTGGCAGGAACTGATAAGCCAATTAGAAGAAGTAGGAATCGTAGAATTTTCATTTTTTGATAATGTGCTTTGTTGTATTCCATTTATGGTTGTGTTATAATAGCAAGTACTTCATTCTTTACTAGTACGGCTGTTATTGCTTTATGGTATTGATGTAGTTCAAATACGCTCTTTTTATGGCATTAAAATCTTTGGTTTTTCCTTCTTCGAATAGGATATGTTTTAGTTCTTCTATTTTGATTTTATCAACATATTTATTTTGGATAATTGGTTTTCCTTTTTTGGTAAAAAGATGATCAATAAGATATAAGGTGCCTTTTTTATTCGGGGTAACATCAATTTCATGGAGTACCGAGGAGCAAGGATTTCGGGTCTCTATCCAATTATTGTATTCGTTTGTTACTTCTCTTTTATTTAGTAAAAATCGAATGAATGGCAATTCCTGCACGTACAAACGATCTAGTCCTTTACTGTAATCTAAGGAGTCTTTTTTGAAAGTAGCTTTGTCCACTTTCCAGCATGTTGATGTAAATTGGTTATAAGACTCCTGATTGACATAGTTTTTGGTGAGTAAAGCTAATAGCGCATTAAATTCTTTTTCATTCTCATTTTTGTACCTGCAGGATGTTAAAAATAGAAGGTATAATGAGAAGTAAAATGGGAATGCTTTTTTCATTAATGGAATAACTTATTTTAATTATTTTCTTTGCTATACGCTATATAAAGTAACGCGCTGCACAAAATCTGACTTTGTCGAATCTTTGATTTTCCGACTTTGAACTACATACCAAAGTAAAAAGCTTATGGTCTCTTTTTATTAGCCATCCCGCTTTCACAAATGTCATACAATTCTTGTAGTCTTTTTTGATCATCAACAATCCCGTTTCCACATTCTTGCTCTACATGGTATTTTTTTGACTTATTCAGATAGAGTGTAGCCGATGCATAATTCTCTTCTTTTATGAATATTCGGGCCAGATTTAAACAGATAGCATTTCGTTCCGAAGTCTCCAGGCTTTTCGTATAAGGGAAAATAGGATCCGAGCTATCCAGAACTTTTAAAAAATAGGTTTTCGCGAATCCAAAATCATTATGTCGGAAATAAAATCGGGCAATGTTTAAATTGATGCTGTTCAAAAGTTTTGTCCGGGAAAAATCAGGAAACAATTCATCATAGATTGCATGAATGGTATCAACCAGTTTTTGATGCGCTTCTTCCGGATGATTGCTTTTTAATCCTTCTTCAAATGGAGTGTAGTCTAAATTGTCAACAACAACGAATGCATTATAGCCTTGTTCCTGTAGAGAAAGTGCTTCTAAATCCTGAGCACTCACTAATTGTGAAAAACAAAAAATAAATACGGTGAGAAATGGTAATTGCATAAGTTACTTTTTGGATAGTGCCGATTAATACTAACGGTTACAAATGTACTGAAGTTTGATAATGAAACATAGTTTTATCATATACTAAGGTTTGTTTAAGTACTCGCGCTGTTAACAATTCAACTATCTGATAATCCAACAGTCTTTTCCATCCCGCACAACAAAGCATCCCGTTTCAGGTTGGCTCTTAATTGCTGTGCCGTGGCAGGGGGCCTCGAAGTCAAGTATCCTATAAGTTATACTTCATCTATATAAGTCCAGGGAATCCCAAATTACAATCTCAAAATTCCGACTTTGAATCACATACCAAAGCAAACTGACGAATGATTAGTGCTTATTCCATAGGATTACTTCTAATACCTTACCCCAAAAAATCAGGCGCATACGTTCGAACACCGTATTTCAGATCCATTGCTTTCAAAAAGGCTTTCCGTTCTTCCGTTAATTCCGGAATGGGTAAAACGGTACCGGGCGCAACAGGAGTGCCTATTTCCTCAAATAAATTTTCCAGACCCGCCGGAACAACAGTACAAAGTAATCGGGCATATGTTTCTGAAGTATTCTTAAAACAATGTACTCCGCCACCCAATGGAATATTCACAAAACCATTTTGACTCACAACCTGCATACCGGCTTCCGTTTTGAAAGTGACTTCTCCTTCCAGGATATAAAACATTTCCTGAATCGCCGGATGTTCATGAGGTGGTGGCCCTCCACCGGGAGGAACCCTCATTTCAATAACCGCATAGTTGCCATTGGTAGCCGCTCCTGATATAACAACTCGGTAGTTACCACCGGCAATGGCGAATAACGGACCTTCATTCTGATTGACAATACTAATAGTGGAATCCATAAAGTAATGCGTTAGTGGGTTACTGTAAATATACGATAGTTGATCTAATGCTCATCACCATAAAAGAAACCGAGCTCCTTAGCCAATTCCTTGATCTTTTTCTTTCCGGTTTTGGTAAAACCTACGGCATAATAGAAACCGCCGTTATCAAAGGTGATTTTTTTATGGTTCATAGCCGGAATGTCCTCCGATGGAATCAGATAATTGCAGCCGAAACAAATATCAGCTTTGAAAACCACTTTTTTGCCATCATAAAAAACTACAGCCATATGCGGATTAAAACAGGCTGCCGTTCCTTCTCCATACGTTTTCTTGTCGGTCAAAAAACCAATTACCTGGGCTACCTGCTTCTGATTCAGACTTTTTTGTTTCAATACAACCGGTGTAAAATGACCGTCTTGTGTCGTAATACTTCCAAATGGCTCTTCATTCCCTTCATAATCATACGCAATCACTTTGTTGTATTTCAAATTCTTGAAAGGAAGTGCTGTGGTACTGCATTTTGTAACTGAGGGAGCACTATCAACATAGTCCGATAATTGCTTGGGTTGTAAATATTTTCTCCAGTCTCTTTTGTATTGAGCCAATTCGTTTTCTTGGGCGTGTAAGCTAAAACATGCCAGTAGGCTGAATGTCAAACAGCGTAAAACGGCTTTGGTATAAATTTTCATCTTTGTGTGTTATTAGAAGTGGGCAGTTTGTTTTCAGCCATTTTTTTTGGACATATATCAAATATAGGAAATTGCCGCTAAAACATGATAGAGCGGATTTACTTCGTTATTCGTTTCGTTCGGGTGTAATCCGTGCTGATTCAACTCGAGACGCATACCGTTTTTCCTTTCCATTTCCCGTTTGTATTCTTGTAAAGAATAGAGCGACCACCATTTATTGAGCTTACGTCAATCAGGAAGGTTTTCTTGTCTTTCGAAAATACTGGCAAACTAAAGGAATGATAAAAGGTATCACCATAGTGTTGTAGGTAATTTTTTAAAAAGCTCTCTCTGGGATTTGTACTGTTTTTATCAATAAAAGAGTCGATGATTTTTCTGGACAATAGTCTTTTGGAAGGTATGGAATCTTGTAATAATGTGAAGTGCTCACGTGCTGAAATTTGCTCCTTGATACCCGCAATATCTTCTGTGGTAAAGTACCGCTCAAGTTCAAAACCAGGATTTTCATATACAAAACTGGGAGTTTGTAAAGCATCAATGATATAATAATCCTCGGTTCCTTCAAGTTTTTCTATAGCGCTAATATCTTTAAGTACTAATTTTACAACCCGGTAAATATCTTGATCCGACACCTCTTCGGTTATGTTTTTTTCGGTTGTGGTGCAGCTTATCAAAAGCAAACAGCAGAAAATAGAGATAAGAAGTGGTTTCATGGTGATGGAATTAAGTAAAATATACAAAAAAGCATTTTTTATCGAGTTGGATTAGCCTTTTTCATTAATTAATTTTAGAAAATTTTTAAGTAATGGTAATGACCAAGAATTTAAATTAGCCTCAATACATTCTGAAGAAAGTTCTTCTTCCTTGCCATTCCGCGTAAAATTAACAATAAGTAAGTTGGAATGGAAACAAACATATTCTTCTTCTTTAGGTTTTAATCGGAAAGCTTTGTCTAGTTCATCAATTAATGAGTTGTATTCTTTGCTACTGATCTTGAAACGGGTGTTTTCCTTTAATCGGGTTATTTTATCATTATCGTGGGGATCAATTCTTTCAACATTTTTGTAGACCAATGCAGAATCATCATCAACTTCAAATCGCACATCGATGCGGTCGGCCTTTATTCCTCCCGCTGTGAAGTAAAGAAACGTGACCTTTTTATTGTCAATTTGTGCAGTACTAAGGCAGCTAAAAAGAAGGATTAAATAAGATATGTTTTTCATGTGGTTACTTTTTTTGTTATTCGGGGTGGATTGTATAAATGATGATTGAACCGATTTACACTCAAACGCAGCGAAGTTAAGAAGTAGTTCCTAAATACAACTAATTTTATCTCTTAACAATCAACCCTGTCAGCGGTTTCAAACCCTGACTGGGTTAATCACCAACAGGATGTGTTCCAACAATCTCAAAACCCCAACTTTGAACCACAAATAATCAACAGTAACGTTTAATGGATTCCCGCCTGCGCGGGAAAAACAGTTCCCAAAAAACATTTTTAACATTTTTTGGAATTTTGAGCTTGGAATTTTGAGCTTGGAATTTGGAATTTGGAATTTGGAATTTTCTTCAGTTAAAGTAGTATCAAAGTAGTATCAAAGTAGTATCAAAGTAGTATCAAAGTAGTATCAAAGTAGTATCAAAGTAGTATCAAAGTAGTATCAAAGTAGTATCAAAGTAGTATTGGATCATTAGACAATTGGATTTTTAGACTTCTTGATTTTGGAATTTGGTGCGAACCCTGACAGCGGTTCCTAACCCTGACAGCGGTTAATAAGTAATCCTTCAATGGCTCAGTTTCTCAACCTCTTTCAATCTTTCCGTCAAAACGTACTCATAACTCATAACTTATAATTCATAATTCCAAACAAAACCTTAAATTTGCATTCAAATTTTACAAAAATGTACAGAAGTCATAACTGTGGAGAATTAACCGCTTCACATATCAATACAGAAGTTACCCTTGCCGGTTGGGTACAAAAATCACGTGATAAAGGATTTATGGTATGGGTCGATCTACGCGACCGTTACGGTATCACTCAATTGATTTTTGATGAAAATCGTACCGATAAAGCCGTTTTCGAATTGGCTAAAACACTTGGTCGTGAATTCGTAATCCAAGTGAAGGGAACCGTGATCGAACGTGAATCCAAAAACCCGAATATGCCTACCGGTGACATCGAAATATTGGTGTCTGAACTTGTAGTGCTCAATTCGGCAATCACACCACCATTCACTATCGAAGATGAAACCGACGGTGGGGAAGATATCCGTATGAAATACCGTTACTTGGATATCCGTAGAAATCCAGTAAAGAACAGTTTATTGTTCCGTCATAAAGTGGCTATGGAGGTACGTAACTTCCTTTCAAATCAAGGCTTCTGTGAAGTGGAAACACCTTATTTGATCAAATCCACTCCGGAAGGAGCACGCGATTTCGTCGTGCCTTCTCGTATGAATCCGGGACAGTTTTATGCTTTGCCACAATCGCCACAAACCTTCAAACAGTTATTGATGGTGGGTGGAATGGACAAATACTTCCAAATCGTGAAGTGTTTCCGTGATGAAGATTTGCGTGCCGACCGCCAGCCGGAATTCACTCAAATCGACTGTGAAATGGCTTTCGTAGAACAAGAAGATATTTTGAATGTTTTCGAAAGTTTAACACGTCACTTATTAAAAGAAATCAAAGGAATCGAAGTCGATAAATTCCCAAGAATGACGTACGATCATGCCATGAAAACCTATGGTAACGATAAACCGGATATCCGCTTTGGTATGGAGTTCGGTGAGTTGAACGCCGTAGCGCAACATAAAGATTTCGGTGTATTCAATTCAGCCGAATTGGTTGTGGGTATCGCTGTTCCAGGCGGTGCTGCATACACCCGTAAAGAAATAGATGCTTTAATTGACTGGGTAAAACGCCCTCAAGTGGGTGCGTCCGGAATGGTGTACTGTAAATTGGAAGCAGATGGTAGTTTGAAATCGTCTGTCGATAAATTCTACGATCAAGAGGATCTAAAGAAATGGGCGGAAGTAACCGGAGCAAAACAAGGAGATATTATCTTCGTATTGTCAGGGCCTGCGCACAAAACCAGAACGCAATTAAGTGCGTTACGTATGGAAGTAGCTACGCGTTTAGGATTGAGAAAACCAGACGAATTCGCACCGCTATGGGTAGTCGATTTCCCACTGTTGGAGTTCGACGAAGAAAGCGGACGCTATCACGCAATGCACCACCCGTTCACTTCTCCTAAACCGGAAGACTTGCATTTGATCACAACTGATCCAGGAAATATCAGAGCCAATGCCTACGATATGGTATTAAACGGTAACGAAATCGGTGGAGGTTCCATCCGTATCCACGATAAAGATTTACAAGCTAGAATGTTCGAATTGTTAGGGTTCTCTCAAGAAGAAGCCGAAAACCAATTCGGATTCCTAATGAATGCCTTCCAATTCGGAGCACCACCACACGGAGGTTTGGCATTCGGGTTAGACCGTTTGGTGGCTATCTTAGGTGGTCAGGAAACGATCCGCGACTTCATCGCATTCCCTAAAAACAACTCCGGACGCGACGTTATGATCGATGCACCTTCGGTAATTGATAACAAACAATTAGATGAATTGGCTATCAAGCTAAACGTACAATAGATAGAGTGGGCTTCGGCCCACTTTTTTGTTTTACTGAGAGTTAAAAAATTACAACAGTGCTTGAAAAAAAATAAAGAAAACTTTTTTGTCTCAATAAAAAGTATATCTTTGATTTATTATTAATTTATTTTTTTCAAAAAATGCGCACAGGCAAAGTTAAATTTTTCGTTGAGTCTAAAGGTTTTGGATTCATCACTGATGATGAAACAGGTTCAGACATCTTCGTTCACGTTACTGGTACAAACGGTAAAGAATTAAAAGAAGGTGACAAAGTTTCTTACACAGAAGAAGACGGTAGAAAAGGTAAAGTAGCTACTAACGTAGTAGTAGTTGGCTAAATATATATAGTATTTTTAGATTACCAGAATGAAGGTTACACCGCTCCCAAAAGGAGCGGTTTTTTATTATTAGCTACTTTAGTTTTGATTTTTAGAAGCTTTTCCTGCTGTACACTCTATCTTTTTTGCCATTTAGCAAAGCAAAAAAAGGATGCCGTTCCCATCAGGGCTAGGGCCTTCTCTTTTTAAAGAAGTCTTTCATCAATGCCGAACACTCGTTTTCCATGACTCCGGTCACCACCTCGGTCTTGGGATGCAATTTGCCTCCCATAGCACGGTAGCCTCTGTGATCATCGGCAGCACCATACACAATTTTGCTTATCTGACTCCAGTACAAAGCACCGGCACACATCTGACAAGGTTCTAGGGTAACATACAACGTACAGCCTTTCAGGTATTTTCCTCCCAAAAAGTTCGCCGATGCCGTTATCGCCTGCATCTCAGCATGGGCCGTCACATCATTCAGCACTTCGGTTAAATTATGACTGCGGGCAATTACTCGGTTATCTACCACAATTACCGCTCCCACAGGGATTTCTCCACGCTCAAATGCCGCTTCAGCCTCCTGCAAGGCTTTCTTCATGAAATACTCGTCCGTAAAAATGTTTTCCATAACAGCAAATGTACAATATTGGAACAATTATTGCTTACTTTTAAACCAATTGACCACACTATGAAAGACACCATCAAATTCTCCGTACCCAAACCCTGCCACGAAGACTGGAATGCAATGACTCCCGACCAGAAAGGACGCTTCTGCGCCGCCTGCTCCAAAACTGTTGTGGATTTTACCAGCCTGGATTATTCTCAGGTACAGGAATATTTATCGGAGAACAAAGGATCTAGAATTTGTGGTCGCTTCACGAATGAACAGTTAAGTCCCGAGTTTAAACTTACCGTGCCGCAATCGGTATTGTACCAAAAAAGAAGTTTTCACAAAGCTTTTTTACTGGCACTCTTTGTTACAATGGGTACTACGTTGTTCAGTTGTAAAAACTTCAATAATCAAACCTTAGGGGAGGTTTCTGTTATAGAGGACAGTATTTCTGTTCAAAAGGATACTGGTGAACAAGCCTATGAAGTTGGTGAAGTTGCTCCTGATTCATCTGTAAAAGGCAAGGTGCTTCCTGAGCCTCCCAAAGCTAAAATAGATGAAGTAAAGTTCGTTAAACCGGCTCCGGAAAATGGACATGGTTTCCGCAGTGGGGTAGTGGGTATAGTTGTCGCTGAGCCATTAACACCAGAAATTGACACCACTTCTGCCGGTACTTTAAAGCAGGATAATTAATTTAAAAGAACTAAATTTGCTTTCAATGAAAGGCAAATTATTACATTCCATAAATTCTCCCTCTGATTTAAAACAAGTAGAACAATCGCAACTGCCTGTATTAGCTCAGGAGCTACGTGACTTTATCATTGATGTGATTTCTCAAAAGGAAGGACATCTAGGTGCTAGTCTCGGTGTAATCGAACTGACTATAGCACTGCATTATGTGTTCAATACACCCATTGATCAACTGGTCTGGGATGTCGGGCACCAGGCGTATGGGCATAAGATTCTCACCGGTAGGAGGGATGTATTTCATACCAACAGGGATTTGGACGGTATTTCAGGCTTCCCTAAACGTTCAGAGAGTGAATATGATACTTTTGGAGTTGGGCATTCGTCTACATCCATTTCTGCAGTATTGGGAATGGCATTGGCTTCTAATTTGAAAGGGGAGAAAGAAAAACAACATATAGCCGTTATCGGTGATGCTTCTATCGCCTCAGGAATGGCTTTCGAAGCATTGAATCATGCCGGTGTAACCAATGCCAATATGCTGATTATTTTAAACGATAACGCTATCGGTATTGATCCTAGTGTTGGTGCTTTAAAAGAATACCTGACGTCCTTCAAGGAAGGAGAACTCCACGAAGAGAATAATATTTTCAAAGCGTTAAACTTTAATTATACCGGTCCAATTGACGGCCATGATTTAGAGGCTTTAATCGCAGAACTTAACCGACTGAAAACTATCAAAGGACCAAAGTTCCTACATATCATCACTACCAAAGGGAAAGGACTCCAACTGGCGGAAGAGAATCAGGTGAAATACCACGCTCCCGGTAAGTTTGACCCGGAAACCGGTAAGATATACCCTAAAGAAGAAGAAGGCCTGCCTCCTAAGTTTCAGGATGTCTTCGGACATACACTAGTAGAATTGGCAAAACAAAACGATAAGATTATTGGGGTTACTCCAGCAATGCCTTCTGGTTCTTCCATGAAGTTCATGATGGAAGCTTTTCCCGAAAGAGCCATAGATGTGGGTATCGCCGAACAACACGCCGTAACTCTGGCTGCCGGAATGGCAACACAGGGAATGACGGTGTTCTGTAATGTGTATTCTACTTTTTTACAGCGCGCCTACGATCAGGTAATTCATGATGTAGCACTGCAGAAGTTACCAGTAGTCTTCTGTCTCGACAGGGCAGGATTTGTTGGGGAAGATGGCGCTACACATCACGGATTGTTTGACTTGGCGTATTTGAGCTGCATCCCTAACATGATAATTTTCGCCCCACTGAATGAATTGGAATTGCGAAACATAATGTATACCGCCCAATTAGGATTGGAACTTCCTATAGCAATACGTTATCCTAGAGGGCGCGGCTTCCTTGAAAACTGGCAACTGTCTATGGAAGAAATTGCGATAGGAAAGGGATATTGTTTGAAAGAAGGAGATGAGGTGGCTGTTTTATCAACGGGTACTATCGGTAATAATGTAATCAACGCTTTAAATAATGTGGAGAACCCATCTCAATTTTCGCACTATCATTTTCCTTTTGTGAAACCGTTGGATATTGCATTGCTGCATACTATCGGTAAAAAATACAAATACATTGTAACTGTGGAAGAAGGAACGGTAAATGGTGGCTTCGGTTGCTTGGTGTCGTCCTTTTATTTGGAGAATAACTATGCCATCCCAATCAAGAAACTAGGTGCTCCCGATGAATTTATCGAACAAGGTACTGTGTCTCAATTGCATAAAATATCAGGTATTGATAGTCAAAGTTTGATGCACTATTTTAATAGTATAGTATAAAAAAACTCCGCCGATTGGCGGAGTTTTTTTATCTAGTAAGAATGAATTACTGAATTATAATTCTTTTAGTTCCTTCAAATCCATTTCCGGATAATTTCAAGATATAATTGCCTGTAGCCAAACTACCAAAGTTCAATCTCTGTTCCGTATTATCAATAAGAATGGAATTGGAATATACTTTTTTACCGTTAAGGTCAAATAACTCCAATAATGTTTTTCCGAAGTATTTACTTGAAGCGATAGTTACATTACCATCATTTATAGTTGGATATACTGTAAATGTGCTTCCTACAATTTCAACGTCATCTGTAGATAGTGAATTACCAGTAAAGGCTCCTGAAAACACTCCTCTTCCATAAGTCGCAGCAAATACCGTATTGTCATTACGTAATTGTAAATCCAATACTTTAACATCGCTCATTCCGTTGTAAGATTGGCTCCAAACTAAATTCTGAGTTGTATTCAATGCAGGATTAAATGTGTTGGTATACCATACACCTAAATCAGTTCCAATAATAATCTCTGAGGTATTTAAAGGGTTGTGTAAAATACATTTCACAGGAATGTTAGGAAGGTTACCTTCAATACTTGCCCATGTAACTCCTCTATCCATAGAGTACCATACACTCGTAACACCGTAGTTGTGGAATGTAACGAATATCTGATTTTCATTCTGTCCAAACTCAACATCAGAAACACTTCCTACAAATCCAGGTCCACTAATGTTTGTCCATGTTGGTGTAGCTGTATCCGCATTAGTAATTAATAAAACTGTACTTCTATCTGTTCCAACTAATAGAGTGGTACTGTTTGTAGTATATTTTGAGACTCTTAGCGTTGTTGGCTGACTGGTAAGTAAAGCATTTGTCAATAGGGTTTGTGTAACTGATATGGTTTTAATATCGCTGTACTTCATGATTCGGAAAGTACCTCCAGTAGTGTAATCCGCATACAATAAGTCTAAATTGGAATCCAAAGCCATTGGGCAAATAAAGTCACCATTGCTAGAATCTTCATCATTGATAGTAAACGTAGTATCCGATAAATAATCATAAAGGTTGATACTTGAGTTGTAAACATAATTCGAAATTCTGTAAGGATCTGATGGATCCTGACTAAAGAAACTATACGCTCCGTCACCTCCTTGAATTCGAGTTGTTGACGATGGAGATGCATTGGTTACACCATTGAAATACTGAGTGCCGTTATCTTGGGCACCTGCTAAAAAATGGTCGTTGGCAAGTCCGTTTGTTGTTGGAGAAACACCAACGCTGTAAAATTGAGTAACGTTGTAGTTGGTAACTCTTGCAGGTATTACATTTGTATTAGCTGCTGAGGATAAACTGGATGCATAATATACACCGCCGTCATTACCAAAAATTGCTTGGTTATTGTTCGTTGGTCTAAAGACCATTACATGTTGATCAGCGTGTACGTTAGAACAATTTAAAGTAGATAAATTGTTGTTGTTAGACCATTTAGAAATTTGTGACCAGTTTGCACCACCATTAATAGATCGAAATAAATCAATACCGCCAATATAGACAATGTTGTCATTGGTTGGGTCACATTCAATTACTAAGTCATAACTAGCTTGTCCTCGTGTAAAGTCAGTCGGGGGAATATTAATATCCGCATCATCAGGTTGTGTTATTGCGGTAGGAGTTGTTGCAAAAGCATCAGTAGTTACTCCAATAGCCGGGGGATTTCCAGATGCTGTTGTTTGATAAAGAACGTAAAATTTATTCGCATTAGTAGAAGACGGTTCTATTTCCGTTCTTCTTGCGTTAGCAATGGTTGTTACTAGTGTCCAGCTCGTTCCATTCGTTGTTCTGTAAATTCTTCCACCACCATTTCCAAATGCATTTCGTGTACAGGCAAGCCATAAGTTGTTATTGATGTCTAATTCAAAATCATTTGGAGTAACATAGTAGGTTTTTCCTCCTGAAGTATTACTTTCTAATACTGTATCCGTAAAACGTGTCCAAGTAGCTCCTCCATTTGTGGTTTTGTAAATTCCTGCTTGCTCAACACCATTGTAATTTGTAGGATTCACTGCAGAGCTATAAACTGATGAACCTACTCCAATATACACTTCAGTTGTACCTCCATTGTTTCTTGCAATGATATCTGTAATGTAATTGATGCCAGCTACAAAAGATATTGTTGCTGAATAGTTAAAAGTACTTCCTGTGTAAGCCACTGGTACATTTACCCATGTTGTTCCACCATCAGTACTTTTGTAAACACCATTACCAACACAATCACCGCTTGTGTACAATTCTCCGGTTCCTAAATATAAAATATTAGAGTTGTTAGGGTCTGCAGTAATACATGAAACATTTAAATTTCCAGGTACGCCAGTCACTCTTGTCCATGCAGTAGCTGAAGTTATATCGTTATTTACCCAAAGTCCACCACTGGCAGCACCTGCAAATACTCTTCGTTTAGTAGCATCATTTGGATCAAAAAGTAAAGCTCTTGTTCTTCCTCCAACATTGGTAGGTCCTCTTTCGATCCAAGCGTTGTTAGAAGCGTCGCCAGGTGTCCTCATAGCGACTCTTTCTTCTTTTAACCTAGATTGGGTTTCAAAGATATTTGCTGGTTCTGGTTTACCTGTCGTTGGATCAATGGTTAATTCCCATTGACGTTCGTAAAATTTATTAGGTGGAATTGATGCTGCTTTGCGATCTTTTTTTGATAATTTTAAAGTCTCTTTAAATGGACTTTGTGCTAAAAATTTAGCATGTTTTTTTCGTAGCTTTTTAGCTTGACGATTACTTAATACTTTTCCTGCATTTTCATCCTTTTTGCTTTCGGTACTCTGTGAGTAAGATAGAGTGTAAAGGAAAAAAATGGGAAGTAAGAATAATAACTTGGTTCTCATTTTGGGTTTTAATTTGTATTGGCTGCAAAAGTAAACCGTATTAATGGATTACAAAAATTATAGTTTCATTTTATTTTTATAAAAAAGAACCCCGCAATTAATTGCGGGGTTCTTTTTTCTTTGTCTTGTATCTACTTATTCGATAATCAATTTTTTAGTACCAATGAATCCTTCTCCTGTTAATTTTAAAATATAATTTCCAGATCCTAAATTTCCGAAATTTATTTTTTGTTCAACAGTTCCAACATTGATTTTGTCTGTGTAAACCTTTTTACCTGTCAAATCAAATAATTCTAATTGGGTTTGACCAAAGTATTTGTTTGAAGTAAGGGTTACGCTTCCGTTGCTTATTGTTGGGTATACATTGAATGATTTTCCAACCATTTCAAATTCGTCATTTGATAACGAAACAGCAGTTAATGGTCCTGAAAACACACCTCTTCCATAAGTTGCTGCATAAACATTATAAGCAGATGGTGATGTTGGTGAATTTGCTTGTAAGTCTAAGTCTGTAACTTTTACATTGCTCATTCCGTTGAATGATGACACCCATACCAATGATTGATTAGCTGTAGCAGTTGGGTTGAACTGTTTTGTATGCCAAACTCCTAGTTCAGTTCCGATCATAAGTTCTGCAGAATTTAACGGATTTTGTAAAATTGCTTTTACAGGTAAATCAGGTAAGTTTCCTTCGATATTGTACCAGTTAACACCAGCATTAGGTGTATACCAAATATTGTTTACACCATAGTTATGCATTGTTACGAAAATTTGACTGTCATTAGCGCCGAATTCGATATCAGAAATACTTCCCACAAAACCAGAACCTGTTATATCTGTCCAAGTACCAGCAGTAGTAGCGGCATTAACTACACGTAATAATTTTCCATTCATTACACCTACATAAAGCGTAGAAGGGGTAACTTTACCTACAGCTAGTGCGGTAGGATAAGATGTCAATAAGGCATTCGTTAAGTTAGTTCTACCAACTGATCCACTTTTGATATTGGTATATCTTCTAACTTGGTAAGTTGTTGTTGAGGCTCCACCAGTGTAATCTGAATACACAATGTCATTTGCTGAATCCAATGTCATCGCAGGATAAAACAATCCAAAATTTGAAGTTCCATCACTTAAAGTTCTTGAAGTGTTAGTCAATGTTCTGTAATTCATGTTATCATTATACACATAATTGGTGATGTAGTATTTGTCAGAATCTTGAGCAAATAATGGTTTTCCTCCATCTCCTCCTTGGATTTCATAACTTGAGTTTACACCTGCAGTTGCACCCACAGACGCACTTCTAGTTTGTGGGAAATAATTGGAACCATTATCCTGTGCTCCGGCTACAAAATAGTCTCCTGTTACACCAGTAACGCCATTCGGCATTACAGCCATTCCTACGAATTGAGTTGTGTTGTAATTGTTATTACGAGCAGTGATATCAGTACTTGATGCAGCATCAGCAGTTGATAAACTTCCTGCATAATAAACACCACCATCATTACCGAATACTGCTATATTTGAATTTCCTGGTTTGAAAGTCATAGCATGTTGATCTGAATGTACATCTACAGTCCAATTCGATATAGTTGTCCATGCAGTTCCTCCATTATTTGATCTGTATAAATCAATACCACCAACGAAAATAATTTGATCATTTGTTGGGTCAGACTCTATCATTAAATTATAGAAAGCTTGTTGTCCAGTGAAGCCATAAGTAATTTCTCTTGTTTCATTTCCAGCTGGTAAAGCCGTAACAGTAGGTGCTGTTGCGAAAGCATCAGTTGTTCTTAGTAGTTGAACTTCAGTAGTTGGATTAGTCCCATCTGCTTGCTTTAATTGTGATAAAACATAAAGTTTGTTCGCGTTAGTTCCTGATGTTTCAATTTCTACTCTGGCTCCGCCACCATTTCCTACAACTGTATGTTTTAATTGAAATGAAGCACCATTGTCTGCAGAACAAAATACTTTGCCTCCGCCGTCATCAAAAGTAGAACTGTCAGTTGATGAAACCCATATTTTTCCATCTATAGCAATTTCGATGTCGTTAGGGCATGTTTTATTGTTGCTAGGTGATAACGGAAGAGTTAATAAAGACCAAGAAGTACCTCCATTTACTGATTTATACAAGCCATAAGTAGTTGGGCTAAATAAACTGTTGTTTCTAGCATCTGCATAAACACCGTCACCTAATGCAACATAAATTTCAGATGTACCACCGTTGTTTTTGATGGCAATGTCATTAATGTTTTGTACACCAGAGACAACATTTCCTGTAAAATCTCCCGGTTGAGTTGGTACAAAAGAACCAGTAAGACTAGTAAGATTTGCTACCAAAAGATCTCCGTCTTCTTTGGAAATCATCATGGTAGGAATTGTTGCGTCAAATAAATCGTCTTGAGCCATCCCTACAGGACCAGCTCCTGCAACATTGTTCATAATGATTACTCCTATAGCTCCGGCATCTTGAGCCATTGAAGCTTTGGATTCAAATGAACAAGTTCCTCTTCGAATTAAGGCAAATTTACCAGTTAAAGAACCAGCAGGTAATGCTGAACACGCGTCATCTGTAGGAGCGGCTCCATCATTTACCAATTGAATTTGCGCGTTAATAGTTGAATTGATTGGCGCACCAAAAGTAGTGGCAACTGTTGTTACATATCCTCTTATTACACCAGCGTTTGAAGGTGATGTGATTTGTAAATTATATACAGCACTTTGTGTAGTTGCTACAGTACCTCCACCAAAAACACGTGTCCAAGATGTTCCGGCATTAGTTGTTTTCCAAATACCATTACCGTTTACATCACCACCAACATAAGATTCACCTGTTCCTACATACCAAGTGCTGGAATTGTTAGGGTCAACCGCTATAGTTTGAACATTCAAATGTTCAGGTAATGTAGTAATTCTTGTCCAAGTTGATGCAGCACTACTAATATTGGTGTTTTTCCACAAACCACCACTAACTCCACCTGCTATAACTGTATTGAAAGTAGCGTCTGTTGGATCAAAAATAATGGCTCTGGTTCTTCCGCCCACATTGTTAGGTCCTCTTTCCACCCAGTTGTTGTCAGTTCCGTCACCTGGAATACGACCATTAGCCATTGCGTTTTGTCTTTCTTGTGCTAAATTTTCTCTAATTGTAGATAAATTTTCAGGTGTAGGTTTACCCAGTGAAGGGTTCATCGATAGCACCCATTCTTGTTCGTAATATTTGTTGGGTGGTAAACAAGCATCTTTTCTTTCCGATTTTGTCATTGCTAACGTTTTTTGGAAAGGGTTTTTTTTGATATGCAATGCATGTAGTTTGCGTAGCTTTTTAGTAGCTTTATCGACTTTTTGCTTTTTAGGCTTAGAAGAATTCACTTCTTCTGTTGTAGTGTTGCTGTTGCCGTCTGTTTTAGCAACCGATTGTGAATAACCGGATGTAAAAACCGCTAATGCACAGCTAAGTGACAAAAGTAGATTTCTTTTCATAATATAGTTGTTGAAAATTGGTATTGCGCGCTAATATATGGTTTTTTTAAAGTTAGTTTTCAATTTTTATGAAATTATCTTTTTTTTTGTTAAAAAACCTTTGTTAAAATCAAAAGTAGTAAAAATATTCTTACAATAGATTCATTGTTATTATAACTTTTTCTTAAAACAAAAAAGACCATTAAAAAATGGTCTTTCTATATTACATACATTCCGTTATTGTTAAAATACAGATTGCTTTTTTATTTTTTGGCTCTACCTTTATAAGGCATTTGAAATTATTTTGTTAAATTTTAATGCATTGCCATCAGTGAGCATAGAAACAAAATGACAGATGTGAAGCAAACGTTCATAGAGTGTTTCTTTTTCGATGTTTTGCTTCTCAGGAAGAATTTTCAAAAGTAAATAATCAAAATTAGTGGCTTTTCCTTCGTGTTTGTTATTGTAGGCCGTGATGAATTTGTCCAACAGGTTGTTGATAATTTGATAACCGTTGATTTCTTTTTCAATGACTTCTCGGCTCTGATAAATGTTTTTAACACTCAACTTGATAATGTCATTCATTTGTGCATTGTACCTGCTTTTTTCAGTCAATGCGAAAGGAAATTTCCCTTGTAAGATCGCTTCCTCATTTTCGATAAACACTTTTACTGCATCATTGATTAGGCTTCCAATTGCTAATGCACGTAAATAACTAATGCGATCTTCTTTAGTAGTCAATGCATTGTATTTAGAGGAGTCAATTGAGTCTTTAACCAAGTTGATCAAATATTCCAGAGCAAAATCCTCGGAAACCAACCCTAAATTGATACCGTCTTCAAAGTCAATTATGGTATAACAAATGTCATCGGCCGCTTCTACCAGATAGGCTAGTGGATGTCTTTCATAACCGATGTTATCATCCGATTTATTAGGAATCAAACCTAATTCATGGGCCACTTCTTTGAAAAAGCTTTTGTCTTGTTGGAAAAAGCCATACTTTTTATCAGCTATGTTTTGTGTGGGTTTTTTCGGAAGGCTTTCTTTTGGATACTTCATGAACGCTCCCAAAGTGGCGTAGGTTAGTCGCAATCCGCCTTCTACACCGGGACGTGAGCCGGTTACAACCGAAAACCCATTGGCATTGCCTTCAAAATCAATTAAATCTTGCCATTCTTTATCAGTTAACTGACTTTTATACTGTTGTCCTTTTCCAATAGAAAAATATTCGCCTATGGCTTTCTCTCCTGAATGACCAAACGGTGGATTTCCAATGTCGTGGGCCAGTGCGGCGGCGGCTACAATCGCTCCAAAATCATTCATGTGATAACCATGAACTTCTTGAAGATAAGGGTATTTTTCTAATATTTTTTTACCAACAAGTCGTCCCAATGAGCGTCCTACTACCGATACTTCTAAACTATGGGTAAGTCGGGTATGAACGAAATCCGTTTTGGATAGTGGAATAACTTGTGTTTTATCCTGTAGACTTCTAAAAGCGGCAGAAAAAATAATACGATCGTAATCAACTTCAAATCCCAAACGGGTGTCGTCTTGTTCTTTGCGTAATCGTTTACTGGTGTCGCCTTGGCGTTTTAAAGATAAAAGTTGTTCCCAGTTCATCATTGGTTTTTAATTTTTTAGAATGCAGATTTTGTAATTGTTTTATGTTGGATTTTGGCTTTCTTTCTTCATGCAGATGCTGTTTTCCACACCAATATATTGTCCGTAATTCGGGATAAGATGATAGCCGGTTTTTTCATACAATGCAATGGCACTTTCGAGTTTAGGGGAAGTTTCAAGAATGAAGTTAGGGTAGCCGGTTTCAGTTGCCCAGTTTTCCAACTCGCTTAAAATGAAACGGGCAATACCTTTGCCTCTGTGATCCGGATGCACAAACATGCGCTTGATTTCAGCTGTGGTGTCGTCAAATTTTTTGAAAGCACCACAACCCACTGCTATTTCATTGTCATAAACAACTAAAACATGATCCAATTGAATATTGTTGTAGAAGGCAAAAAAATCTCTCTCTTCACCATCGATATCTACAAGATATTCATCAAAAAGTGCTGATAACTTTTTGAAATCAGGATTGTCTGAATTGGTGCGAAGTAAATCCATTAGTCTTTATCGTTTGCCAGAAAAAACACACGTGATTTTTTAGGATACAAATTATAGCTTTTATCACTCGGATTTTCAATCACCGTTTTGATGTTGATGCGGTCACCCAATTTAAAATTCTTCTCAGTATATTGGTAATCCAATAAGTATTCACCACAGAAATAGTTCCCGTGTTCGTCCTTTTCGATGATTCCTGTATAGATTCCTTTTTTATCTTTTGACATTGTATGAGGTGTAATATAATAGTAATTCAAACTAGTTTCAACCTGCAAAGTTATGAAGACTAATCCTTATTTGTTGGTTGCTACGGTATTATTCCTGATTTTCAATATCAGAACCTATTTGGTCTATAGCGTAAAACGATTCCATTGCTTTTTCAAAATCTTCTTTCCTTACAACGTAAGTGTCTGTAATGCTATCGTGCCAACCTCTGGAGGGAGTTCCGAAAAAAGAGAAAGCTTCAAAAGGAATTATTCGGCAAAAAGCTCTTTTGAAGAAAGTTGCATTGTCAGGTATAGAACCGTCTTCAAAAACAACTATGGTTTTAGTGATGAATTTTGCAATACTTCTTTTGAATAGTATTCCGGTCAAGCCGTAATAAAAAATTAAGATGACTAATCCCACTACGTATTCCATTAGTTTGCCCATGTTTGCAAGTGGTTCTAGCAATTCGGGTTTGTCGATTAAGACGCAAAATATACCAAATACCGAGCCTATTATTAATGCAAGAATGATTCTGATAATGTAATCTAAAATAAAATTGGCTAAACGTTGTCCGTGACTAGCTAATAAATCATCGGTAACTTCAAATGTTCTGTTCATGGTTAAATTGAATTAGGGCGTTAAATATATAAAAAACAGCTATCCTAAGACAGCTGTTTCATAAATTTTAATAATGTAAATATTAAGATCCACACATTTCGCAATCTTCCGGACCAGCATTTTTAGCCAATTCGATCATTGCTCTGTATTCTTCAACACTCATAGAAGCCGGTTCTTCCACAACTTCAATGGTTACAGCTTGTGTTTCTTCTTTTACTTCTACAGGTTCTGCTTTTTTATCGTTATTCAACGTAAATTTAATCGCGTCAACTGCAGCTTTGGTTCTCAAATAGTACATTCCTGTTTTTAAACCCGATTGCCAAGCGTAGAAATGCATCGAGGTCAGTTTCGCATACGTAGCGCCTTCCATGAACAAGTTCAACGATTGTGATTGGTCAATGAAATAACCACGCTGACGTGACATATCGATGATGTCTTTCATAGACATTTCCCAAACGGTTTTGTATAGTTCTTTCAAATCTTGCGGAATGGCATCAATGTTTTGAACCGAACCATTATGACGCATGATTTGTTGTTTCAATTCTTCGTTCCACAATCCGCGTTTTACCAAGTCTTCTAATAAGTGCTTGTTTACTACGATAAACTCTCCTGAAAGTACACGACGCGTATAAATGTTGGAAGTGTATGGTTCAAATGCTTCGTTGTTTCCTAAGATTTGTGAAGTCGAAGCCGTTGGCATTGGTGCCATTAATAAGGAGTTACGTACCCCATGTTCCATTACTTCTTTACGTAAAGAAGCCCAATCCCATCTTCCTGATAAATCAGAATCTTGTAATCCCCAAAGGTTGTATTGGAATTCTCCTTGCGAAATTGGTGATCCAGCAAAGGTAGAATACGGACCTTCTTCTTTCGCCATTTCCATGGAAGCGGTTACCGCAGCAAAGTACATGGTTTCGAAGATTTCCTGGTTCAATTGTTTTGCTTCATCACTGGTAAAAGGCATTCTCAATAAAATGAAAGCATCAGCTAATCCCTGTACTCCCAATCCTACCGGACGGTGACGCATATTAGAGTTTTCAGCTTCTTTTACAGGATAGTAATTTCTGTCAATTACTTTATTTAAGTTTCTCGTTACACGTTTGGTAACCGAGAATAATAATTCATGGTTGAATTTTCCGTTTTCTACAAACATCGGTAACGAAATCGAAGCCAAGTTACAAACTGCAATTTCATCTGCAGAAGTATACTCCATAATTTCGGTACACAAGTTCGAAGAACGAATGGTTCCTAAGTTCTTTTGGTTGGATTTACGGTTAGCCGCATCCTTATACAACATATAAGGTGTACCGGTCTCAATTTGTGATTCTAAGATTTTCTCCCATAATTCACGTGCTTTGATGGTTTTTCTTCCTTTGCCTTGTGCTTCATAAGCAGTGTACATAGCTTCAAATTCATCTCCGTATACATCGTATAATCCCGGACATTCGTTTGGACACATTAATGTCCATTGGGCATCTTCCTGTACACGTTTCATGAATAAATCCGAAGTCCACATTGCATAAAACAAATCACGCGCACGCATTTCTTCTTTACCTGTATTCTTCTTAAGATCTAAGAAATCAAAGATGTCAGCATGCCATGTCTCAATGTAAACAGCAAAACTTCCTTTTCTTTTTCCTCCACCTTGATCTACGTAACGTGCAGTGTCATTGTAAACACGTAGCATCGGTACGATACCGTTTGAGGTTCCGTTTGTACCACGGATGTACGATCCCGTTGCACGTACGTTGTGGATAGATAAACCAATTCCTCCCGCTGATTGCGAGATTTTAGCTGTTTGTTTTAACGTATCATAAATTCCATCAATACTGTCGTCTTGCATTGCTAACAAGAAGCAAGAAGACATTTGTGGTTTTGGCGTTCCTGCGTTGAATAATGTTGGCGTAGCGTGTGTGAAGAATTTCTTCGACATTAAGTCGTACGTTTCAATCACTGCATCCAAATCATTAAGGTGAATACCTACAGAAACACGCATTAACATATGTTGAGGGCGTTCTACAATCTTACCATTGATTTTCAATAGGTACGAACGCTCTAAAGTTTTGAATCCAAAATAGTCGTAGTTGAAATCACGGTTGTAAATAATGTGTGAGTTTAAAAACTCCGCATTGTCCATGATTACTTTGTGTACTTCTTCCGATAAAAGAGGTGCCTCTTGATTGGTTCTAGGGTTTACATAATGGAACATTTCATTCATCGTTTCTGAGAACGACTTGTTGGTGTTCTTGTGTAAGTTAGAAATTGCAATACGAGCCGCTAATTGTGCATAATCTGGGTGAGATACCGTCATCGAAGCCGCTGTTTCTGCAGCTAAATTGTCTAATTCCGAAGTGGTTACTCCGTCGTACAATCCTTCAATAACACGCATGGCTACTTTTACAGCGTCCACCATGTCATTCAATCCATAGCATAATTTTTTAATTCTGTCTGTGATTTTGTCGAACATCACTGGCTCTTTATGGCCGTCTCTTTTTACTACGTACATAGTTTTAGTTTTGTGAAAGTAAACAATCCCTTCTTTACTTTCTGGTTATTTATTTGATTTAACGTAACGCAAGTCTCCCGACTTTTTAAACGCGCTTTTATTGTGTTCCGAATTTAGTTGGAGCTTTATCCTATCTCGTCCTGAAGACGAGACCTGTATCTTTTTAATCGCGCTGCGCTCTTTAAAAAGGATGCCGGCTCTATAAGGGCTAGGGCTTCAAGGTAACCCGGAAGGGTAATCGTTGAATGACTATTTTCTTGGCTGTGACTTAAAAATCGGCGTCGAAACTAATTTTGTTGGCATCGGTGTCATTGTTCATTACACCTGCCTTTTGGTATTCCGCTACACGTTTTTCAAAGAAATTCGTTTTCCCCTGTAGCGAAATCATATCCATGAAGTCGAATGGGTTAGAAGAGTTGTACTCTCTTTCGCATCCTAATTCTACTAATAATCTGTCGGCAACAAATTCTAAATATTGGGTCATTAAAGTCGCATTCATTCCAATCAAACTTACTGGTAAAGATTCAGTAATGAATTCGCGCTCAATGTTCAAAGCATCTACGATAATTTCTCTAATTCTTGCTTTTGGTACTTTATTTACCAAGTGATGGTTGTGTAAGTGCACCGCAAAATCACAATGTACTCCTTCATCACGAGAAATTAACTCGTTCGAGAAAGTCAATCCTGGCATTAAACCTCTTTTCTTCAACCAGTAAATCGAACAGAATGCTCCCGAAAAGAAAATTCCTTCTACTGCTGCAAAAGCGATCAGACGTTCTGCAAACGAATCCGATTCAATCCATTTTAATGCCCATTCTCCTTTTTTGCGGATAGCTGGGAAAATTTCCAATGCATTGAACAATTCCGCTTTTTCAGCTTCGTCTTTTACATAAGTGTCAATCAATAACGAATACGTTTCGCTATGAATGTTCTCCATCATGATCTGAAATCCATAAAAGAATTTTGCCTCAGCATATTGTACTTCGTTCACAAAGTTTTCCGCTAAATTCTCGTTCACAATACCATCTGAAGCAGCGAAAAAAGCTAAAATATGTTTGATGAAGTATTTCTCGTCATCCGATAATTTGTTGTTCCAATCGGATAAATCTTGATGTAAATCAATTTCTTCAGCAGTCCAAAAACTGGCCTCCATTTTCTTGTACCACTCCCAAATGTCGTGGTGTTTGATAGGAAAAATAACAAATCGATCTTTGTTTTCTTGTAAAATGGGTTCCATAGTAGCCATAGCTATTTGAAAATTAGTGATTTAAAAAAAATGATTTTGTGTCTTGATTGGGTCTACAAAGATTTGAATTTGAAACCAAAAATGAAAGACATAGTTATTCACAATTGCCTTGAGTTTTTAACAACCCAGCAAAATAAGGGCTTGACAGTTGATTAATTCTAATCAATTGAAAATCAAACAAATAAAAATTGAATTTTTAATGAACAGTTGTAAAATAAGGAGTTAAGAACGGCGGCTCCCAACTTGAAAAAAAGTTTATTTTTTCAATTCTTCCGCTACTTTTTCAAGTTCTTCGTACCATTCTATTCCGAATCGTCTTACTAAAGCTTCTTTTACGAATTTGTAAACAGGAACTTCTAATTCTTTACCTAAGGCACAAGCTGGTGAACAAATGTCCCAACGGTCATAATTTACCGCCTGAAAACTGCTGAATTCTTTAACTCGAATTGGATATAAATGACAAGAGACTGGTTTTTTCCAGTCAATTAATCCTTGATTGTAGGCTTGTTCTATACCACAAAGTGCCGTAGCACCATCAAAAATGACATAGGCACAGTCCTTATCGTCAATAAGTGGTGTGCCTATTTCATTGTCTTTATCGGTTACCCAAGTGCCTTGCGCTTCAATAGCTGCAATGCCTTCTTTACGTAAAAAAGGTTTTACTATCGGGTAGATCTTTTCTAAAATTGCAGTCTCTTCTTGTAGCAAGGGTGCTCCAGAATCACCATCAACACAGCAGGCTCCTTTGCAGGCTGTAAGGTTGCAAACGAACTCTTTTTCTAAAATATCTTCTGATACGATGGTCTTGCCTAACTGAAACATGATGGTCTAATTTTGAGCGGCAAAAGTACAAAGATTAATTACATAACCTTACATGAATTGGTATTCTGATTTGTTAAATGTAAAGGACTCTTTGCTTAAGGCCGTGCATTGCATTTTCATACTTCTTTTTTTGTCTTTTAAATCGGTGTAATCCATAGACATTAACAGTGGTTTTTCACCGGGTTTGAAAATGTCATTGAATACATTAGGGATGCCTTGGGATTGTTGTGATTTGAACAACTCCGAAAAACTAACTTTGGCTTCGTTCGTATAATACATAATCATGTTGGTATTGGCACTTGTAGCTTGAACTCCTTTGCAGTTGTATCCTAAAATAACTTTGTTGGGTAATTTTTTATAGGTGTATTTTTCTGCCTTGGGTTTTGCGTTATTGTAATCTGCAATTTTGGAAACCATCGCTATTTTCTTTCCTTTTTTATTGAAACCGGTAATGGTGGTTTTGGATTTGGTATCCATTATCATCAACATGTCGTTGCCGGACTGATTCATCTTTGCACCATAATACGTTGCATTGGGTTGTAGGTAATACTGAAAATCGATCGTTTTTCCGGATTGGGATGTCATGTGCATATTGTACTTCCAGCTAAAGGCATACTTGTCGGGTAGGGTAGATGGATCTACTTTGTTTCGTCCCATTTTCATCGCATCCATCATCGCTTTTTTTTGTGCTTCGGTTGGTGCTTGCGCCGATAGGTTGTGACCAAAGGATAAGGTAATTAGTAAAACGATAAGCAATCTTGTTTTTTTCATAGTTTGTTTTTTGTTTTAATTGTTTAATGTTGACTTAATATGATTTGTTGTTGAGTCCTTGTTATCTCTTGCATAGCCTCCTTCGTCTATTGCAGAATGAATACTACCTCTTGCATAGCCTCGTTCATCTATTGCAGAACGAATACTATCTCTTGCATAGCCTCGATCATCTATTGCAGAACGAATACTACCTCTTGCATAGCCTCCTTCATCTATTGCAGAACGAATAGTGCCGCTTGCATAGCCTCGTTCATCTATTGCAGAATGAATACTACCTCTTGCATAGCCTCGATCATCTATTGCAGAATGATTAGTAACTATTGTTGTGCCAATATTTTTTATTGTTGAAGCTTTATTTTAAATGTAAAATCTACTATTCACTGAATACTAAACACTAAGTACCAATACCAAGGACTAAGGACTAAATACTAAGTGCTAAGTGCTAAGTGCTAAGTGCTAAGTGCTTCTAAATAAGTAAAATTAAGAATAAAAATACTTTGTTTTGAAATGGAACCGATTTAAAATACCTTTGTAGGATAAAATTGATACAGTATGGCATTTGACTGGAAAGAAGTTTTTACGGTAGGTATGGTCTTATTCGCGGTAATTGATATTGTGGGAACCATTCCAATTATTGTGGATTTGCGCAATAAAATTGGTCACATTCATTCGGAAAGAGCGAGTTTGGTTTCAGGATTGATTATGATTGTTTTCCTTTTCGTGGGAGAAGAAATTTTAAAATTTATAGGTGTTGATGTCAAGTCATTCGCCGTTGCAGGATCTATTGTGCTCTTTTTTCTGGCTCTGGAAATGATTTTAGGAATAAGTATTTATAAGGACGAGGAGCCAAAAACAGCCAGTATTGTTCCGATAGCGTTCCCTTTAATTGCCGGTGCTGGTACCATGACTACATTGCTTTCTCTCCGTGCCGAATACCAGTCGATAAATATAGTGGTGGCAATCCTGATTAACATCATTATTGTGTATGCTGTGTTGAAACTTTCTGGCAAAATTGAACAAATGCTGGGTAAAACCGGATTAGGGGTTATCCGAAAAGTATTTGGAGTGATTTTGTTGGCAATAGCTGTTAAATTATTTGCGGCTAATGTTAAAGGATTGTTTGTTTAAAAAAGAATACCCTAAATTTGTCCCAATAATAAATACGTGATGAAAATTTTTACTTACATAATTTTAGCTTTTGCAGCAGTACTTATAGGTATCAATGTAATGAAGTTGGATTTTAATAACTTGTTTGAAGGAGATAGCTTGGTAGGACTAATCGGTATCCTTGCTATTTTGTGTGCAGTGGTTATTTTATTGATCTTCAGAGTGTCGAAAGCTATCGACGAAAAATTAAAAAAACAATCATAAATGTTGGATGTTCTTATTATTGGCGGTGGTGTTTCCAGTGTTTCCTGTGCTTTGATTTTAGGTTCGGCACACAAGAAACCTTTCGCTCAGGATAAGAAGATTGCCATTCTTACCCATCAAAAAGCATCTTCACTTCAAGATGCTATTTTTTTTAATGCCTACGGTATTCCTGCTGGAAAATTAGGTGCCGATATCTTGCTTGAAACTACGCAACATTTGCATGAAACTTATCCTCATATCCAACAGATTGAAGGGGAAAAAGTGCTGAAAGTGTCGCCAATTGCCGAAGGCTATGAAATAGTGACCAATCATCATTCGTATACTTCTAAAATTGTGGTAGTAGGTATTGGTTCTTCTAATTTATTTGCCATCGAAGGATTGATGGATTATGTAGAGCCTCACTCGAAATCATTACCCGAAAAACAACGTATCCAACTCAAAAATACGGATCATAAAGTAGCTGAAGGTCTTTATGTTTGTGGTACATTAGCTGGACATAGAAGTCAATTGGCTATTGCTTCCGGAAGCGGAGCTGCTGTCGCTACAGATATATTAGTGCTTTGGAATAACGGGATAGAAACCCACAGTCACGATAGTGTGCGAGTGAAATAAGCTTAGTTTTTTAACGCTGCTTTAATCATTGGGTCATCTTTTAAAACAACCTTGAAATATTCGTTTTCTCCCAATAACTGACGGCAAAATTCAGCAGTAAGGTATCGTTTGATAAATGCTTTGCTTTTCTCTAATTCGATATATCCATCCGTTTGGGTTACGAACTCTTTGAACTGATTGAAATAGATATCGGTTGCGTTGATTTTCTCTTTGATTTGATCCGAAGTTAGTTTCTCAAATGATTTTCGGTTTTTGTCGATGGCTTTGAATACAAAATTAGTTACTACGCCCGATTGCATTAACATTGGGATTACTTCATTGCCTTTTATGGCTTCTATGGGTACAAAAACATCAGGAACAATTCCACCACCGCCATAAACAATTCGTCCTTTAGGGGTTTTGAATTTTAAAGTATCGGCTATTTTGATGCTGTCTTTTGCATATAATTCGCCATTGTGATAACGATTCATGAAATCATTAAAATATTCATTGCTTCCGTGATCGTAAGGCTTTTGAATAGAACGTCCGGTAGGTGTGTAGTAGCGTGCAACGGTCAAACGTACACTTGAACCATCTTTAAATGGCATTTCGCGTTGTACTAAACCTTTTCCAAACGAACGGCGGCCAACAATTAATCCTCTGTCGTTGTCTTGAATTGCACCGGCAATGATTTCGCTTGCTGATGCCGAGTTTTCATTGATTAAAATGATGATTTTTCCATTTTCGAATGTGCCTTCCGTTGTGGCAAATGTTTTGTCGATACGTCCTTTTTTGTTCTTAGTAAATACGATCAGCTTTTTTTCTTTTAAAAACTCATCAACAATCTCAACTGCTTCTTCAAGATAGCCTCCTCCATTATCTCTTAAATCCAATACCAAAGTGGTTCCCTTGCTATTAATGATTTGAGTCAGCCCTTTTTTGAATTCTTCAAATGTAGTCTCTGCAAAACGATTGATTTTGATGTAGCCTGTTGTTTTGTTTAGCATTATGGCAATGTCAACGCTTTTAACTGGTATAACATTGCGGGTAATGGTAATATATAATTTTTTCTTTTCGGATTTCCGATAAATAGTGAGCATAACCTTGGAGTCAATTTCTCCTTTTAAGACATTATACAATTTATCAGTATTGATTTTTTTACCATAAAGTTGTTTCTTGTCGGCCATCAAAATACGATCTCCGGCTTTGATTCCGGCTTTGTAAGCAGGACCGTCTTTAATTGGATTAATAATGGTAACAGTGTCGTTTTCAATGAAAAAATTCACGCCAATACCTACAAAATCGCCACGCATGTTTTGTGCTTCGGCTTCGGCATCATTTTTAGCAATATAGACTGAATGGGGATCTAATTTTTCTAAAATCCCAGTTACGGTCTGATCTACTATTGAATCGGTGTTGACATTGTCAACATATTCCGAATCAATAAAATCAATGAGTTTATTGAGTTTTTGTTTGGTTTCGTTTTGAGTGATTTGTTGGGTTGAAACCGGTGCTTTGATAAAGATACCGCCTAGCAGAAATCCTACGGCAACTGCCGAAAAAACGAGTAAGGGTAAGTATACTTTATCTATTTTCATTATTCTAAATCTTCTATGTGTTGTACTTCAACGCCAGCTTTTAAAAGAAATTGTAATCCCGAGTCGTCTTTGTAACCTTCATAGTACACTACGCGTTTTATTCCAGACTGGTGAATTAGTTTACTGCACTCTTTACATGGGGAAAGTGTGATATATAAGGTAGCATCTTTACACGATTGTGTCGAATTGGCAACTTTCAATATTGCATTGGCTTCTGCATGTAAAACATACCAATGGGTAAGGTTGTTTTCGTCTTCACAACAGTTTTCAAACCCGGAAGGTGTTCCATTATAACCATCGGAAATGATCATTCTATTATGCACAATAATCGCGCCGACTTGTTTTCTTTTGCAATAAGAAAGCTTGCTCCATTCTTTTGCCAAACGAAGATAGGCTTTGTCGTATTTGTTTAATTTTTTTTCTTTCATGTTATCGGTTCCAAATCGGACTGTGAATAATCATTGGTACAACCACTCCTAATATAAATGCCGACATCACTAGTGTCCAGTCTCTTTTGTTGAATCTGAAAACCGTTTGAACGATATAGGATAAAATCAATACAATGAAAACTACTATAATTTGAGCAGCTTCAATACCTAAGGCAAATTCCCCCAACGGTAAAAGTTTGTCTGTTGTATCGCCAGGTAAAATGGCTTTAAAATAATTAGAAAACCCAAGGCCGTGAATTATTCCAAAGAAAAGCGTAACAATTGCGATTAAACTGATGTTTTCGGTTTTGTTGTTTTTTCCGGCGGTAAATAGGTTGTATAGTGCAACAATTAAAATGGTTATGGGAATTACAAATTCCACAATGTTTTCGCGAATGTAAAGTATGTTGAATACAGAAAGTACTAATGCAACACTATGGCCAATGGTGAAAAGGCTGACCAATACAAATAATTTTTTCCATTCGTTGAACGAGTATGGAACCGTTAGTCCAATCAGGAATAAAACATGGTCATAAGCATTAATGTCTAGGACGTGTCTTAATCCCATTTCAAAATATAACCAAAACTCTTGCATATGTGATAGATTTTAGGAGAACCAAACTTACAAAAATTATTTGTTTCCATATTTTATTGATAGTGCTAAATTTTTGAAAACATTTTTTAAATGAGTACATTTGTAAGAAATTAATAAAAACAAACATATGTCAATCTCTGATTTATTTGATAGCGAATTTAAGGCAAGAAATAAAGGACATTTCTCGGCTATTGTACGTGTTGCCATTGCTGATGGTGATTTAAGCGAAGAGGAAAAGCTTTTTTTAGATAAATTAAAAAATCGTCTTGAAATTTCTGATGCAGAATATGAAGAAATTCTTGAAAATCCAACGAAATACCCTATTAACCCGCCATCTTTACACGTGCAACGTTTAGAGCGTTTGTATGATTTGTCAAGAATGGTATATGTAGATCATGTGTTAGGGCCAAAACAGAAAGAGATATTAACCAAATTCGCTTTGGCGCTTGGTTTTACTCCTGGAAACGTTGCTTATATTGTTGATAAAGCTTTTTCATTGCTGATGTTGAATGTTGATTTGGATACATTTGTATATGAAATGCAACATATGAACAAGTAATACTAGTGAAATTAAATATAAAAAGAGCCATGCAATTGCATGGCTCTTTTTATTAGTAGTATTGTAATGAATCAGATTTTAAAAGTAATTACAGGTTTGTGGGCATGATTGACCAAACTTTCGCTAACGCTTCCGTTTAAGAAATGTGCCAAGCCTTTTCTTCCATGAGTGCACATGCCTACTAAATCGGCTTTGACTTGATTGGCAAAGTTCAAAACACCAGCTTCGATATTGGCATCATTATAAATATGAGTTTCGTAATTTTGAATATTGAATTCTTTGGCGAAATTATCAATTATAGATTGAGCGGTGTGTGTCGATTTGAAGTTGTTTGGAGTGTTGATATTTAGTAAGTGTAACTTTGCTCCAAAATCATTCGCTAATTCTACAACTCTTGCAAAAGGTTTTTTGATTTCATCGGAGAAATCAGAGGCAAAAACAAAGTTATCTACATTGAATGTGCCTTTGTCGTCTTTTATGATAAGTACAGGAATATCAGAATTCCGAACTACTTTTTCTGCATTAGATCCTACAAACATTTCTTTCATGCCGTTGGCTCCGTGAGATCCCATGATAATTAAATCAATATCGTAATTTTTGCCAATTTTCATTATGCCTTGATGGGCAACATCCAGTTGGACGATTTCCGAAACTCTAACATCTTCAAGATAGTCTTTGTCGAGGAGTTCTTCCATTTTTCTTAGGACAGCATTTTTGAAAAACATTACTTCAGGGATTTCTAGGCCATGTGTGATTGCGTCGTTTTCTTGGTGAGGCAATTCAAGCATGTGAACTAAAATGATTTCTCCATCGTTTTTTTTGGCAATTTGAGCGGCTACTTTCAGTGCGTACTCTGCATGTTCAGAAAAATCAGTAGGGACTAATATTCGTTTCATAATTTTGATGTTTAGAGATTAAAATTAATTTTCTTAGCCAAAGAGTACTTTAAAGGTAAGAAAAATTTTAACATAATACAATAATTTCATTATTATAAAAAAAGTAGTATATTTGCACCATTATTTAGTAGTTTTTTAAATAATGAGGCACGCAAAGCGTGCCTCTTTTTATACAATATGGGATTTAAAGAAAAAGTAAAGCAATTATTAGACGAAGGTTTGGCGGAATATCCAGATCTGTTTTTGATTGATTTAACCATTACCGATGCTAACAAAATTATTGTAACTTTAGATGGTGATAATGGGGTGCAGTTGCAAGACTGTATCAATATCAGTCGTGCTATTGAGCATAATTTGGATAGAGAAGAGCAGGATTTCGCATTGGAGGTGGCTTCAGCAGGAGTGTCGGCTTCTCTAAAGCAGGTTCGTCAATACAGAAAGAACATTGGTAGAACTTTGACTGTAAAGACAAAAACGCAAACCATTGAAGCAAAATTGGTAGATGTATCGGATGAAGCGATTACGTTGGAATGGAGTTCGAGAGAACCTAAAAAAATAGGAAAAGGAAAAGAAACAGTGCTGCATAACGAGAAAATAGTGTATGATGATATCGTGGATGCAGTGGTTACTATAATATTTTAAATTAAAGAGTTGGCATGGAGAATTTAGCATTAATCGATTCGTTCTCAGAATTCAAAGATGATAAACTGATAGATCGTGTAACGCTTATGGCGATTTTGGAAGATGTGTTCCGTAACGCATTGAAGAAAAAATACGGTTCAGATGATAATTTTGATATCATTATCAATCCTGATAAAGGTGATATGGAGATATGGAGACGCAGAGTTATTGTTGCGGATGAGGATTTGGATTTTGAAAATGAAGAAATTTCTCTTTCAGAAGCGCGTAAAATAGAGCCGGATTTTGAAATCGGAGAGGAAGTTTCAGAGGAAGTAAAATTAATTGATTTAGGAAGAAGAGCTATTTTGGCGTTGCGTCAGAACTTGATTTCTAAAATCCATGAGCATGATAATACAAATCTTTACAAGCAATTTAAAGATTTAATCGGTGATATTTATACGGCAGAAGTGCATCACGTACGTCCAAAAGCCGTAATTTTGGTAGATGATGAAGGAAACGAAATTGTATTGCCAAAAGAAAAGCAAATACCTTCTGACTTTTTCCGTAAAGGAGATAACGTTCGTGGGATTATTGAAAATGTAGAGCTTAAAGGAAACAAGCCTCAAATTATCATGTCTAGAACTTCAGAAAAATTCTTGGAGAAATTATTTGAACAAGAAATTCCAGAAGTTTTTGACGGGTTGATTACCATTAAAAAAGTGGTCCGCATACCAGGTGAGAAAGCGAAAGTAGCTGTTGATTCATATGATGATCGTATTGATCCGGTTGGTGCATGTGTGGGAATGAAAGGTTCTCGTATTCACGGTATCGTTCGTGAGTTAGGTAACGAAAATATTGATGTGATTAACTACACAAATAATTTACAGTTGTTTATCACAAGAGCATTAAGCCCTGCTAAAGTTTCTTCAATCAAAATTGATGAAGAAAAGAAATCTGCAGAGGTGTATTTGAAATTAGAAGAAGTATCCAAAGCAATTGGTCGTGGAGGTCATAATATCAAATTGGCTGGACAATTGACAGGGTACGAATTGGATGTAATCAGAGAAGGAAATGTGGCGGAAGATGATGATGTTGAATTGTCTGAGTTCTCTGATGAAATTGATGGCTGGATTATCGATGAATTTGCAAAAATCGGATTGGATACAGCAAAAAGCATTTTAAGTCAGGATGTGAATGATTTAGTTCGTCGTACAGATTTAGAAGAAGAAACCATTCTTGAGGTTATCAAGATTTTAAAAGAAGAATTTGAAGATTAACCACCTTAATCCAACAAATAAAAATAAATCATAAATAAAATTTATGTCTGAAGGAACAATTAGAATAAACAAAGTTTTAAGGGAATTTAATATTTCGTTAGAAAGAGCTGTCGATTTTTTAAAGGACAAGGGATTTACTATTGAATCCAATCCTAATACGAAAATCAACGACGAAATATACAATGTCCTGTCAAATCAATTTGCTGGAGACAAAGGCAACAAAGACGCATCCAAAGAGGTTGGTGAAGAAAAGCGTAAAGAAAAAGAAGCGCTTCGTTTAGAGCGTGAACACGAATTAGAAGAAAAACGCAAACAGGAAGAAGAACGCGCACGCCAGGAAGTTATCAAAGCTAAGGCAAGTGTTATTGCTCCAAAACAGGTAGGTAAAATTGATTTGAACCCTAAACCTGCTGAAGTGAAACCTGTAGAAGAAGCGCCAAAAGAAGAGGTGAAACCTGTGGTGGTGGAAACCCCTAAAGTGGAACCAGTAATAGTGAAAAAGGAAGAGCCGAAAATTAAAGTGGAGGCGAAACCTGAGCCTAAAGCGCCAGTAATTGAGAAAAAAGTAGAGAAACCAACTTCAAATCCTTCAGTTGAAGCGTCTCCTGCCGAAGAAACTCATGCTACACAGTATACAAAGCTTACAGGAGCCACTTTTACCGGACAAACTATCGATTTGTCACAATTCAACAAACCGAAAAAGAAACCGGAAGATAGAAATCAAAATAAACCAGGAGGCAATAACAATAATGCTGCTGGTGCAGATAAAAAGAAACGTAATCGTATACCTTCTAAACCGGGTCAACCGGGTCAAGGTGGTGGTCAACCGGGTCAAGGTGGTCAAAACAGACCTCAAGGACAAGGTGGTTTCAATAAACCAGGAGGTAGCCGACCTTTCGGTAAAGGAAATAATCAACAGCGACCAGCTATTGTAAAAGTAGAGCCTACCGAAGAGGAAGTAAAAAATCAAATCAAAGAAACTCTTGAGAGACTTCAAGGGAAAGGAAATAAATCAAAAGCGGCAAAATACCGTCGTGACAAACGTGATACTCACCGTCAACGTACCGAGGATGAATTGCAGGCGCAAGAAGAAGGAAGTAAAGTCCTAAATGTAACAGAATTTGTTACTGTTGGAGATTTTGCTACTATGATGGATGTGCCAATTACAAAGGTTATCGGTACTTGTATGTCATTAGGTATCATGGTAACCATGAACCAGCGTTTGGATGCGGAAATCTTGAAAATTGTCGCAGATGAATTTGGTTATGAAGTAAAAATTATCACTACTGATATTGAAGAAAATACCGAAGTTATTGAGGACAGACCGGAAGATTTAAAACCGCGTGCTCCAATTGTAACGGTAATGGGTCACGTTGACCATGGTAAAACATCATTATTGGATTATATTCGTAAAACGAATGTAATTGCTGGTGAGTCTGGTGGTATTACACAGCATATTGGTGCATACGGAGTTGAGTTGGATAACGGTCAGGAAATTGCTTTCCTAGATACGCCAGGTCACGAGGCGTTTACCGCGATGCGTGCACGTGGAGCTCAAGTTACAGATATCGCTATTATTGTGGTAGCAGCGGACGATGATATCATGCCGCAAACCAAAGAAGCAATTAGCCATGCGCAAGCGGCAGGTGTTCCTATCGTTTTCGCTATCAATAAAGTGGATAAGCCAACGGCTAATCCAGAAAAAATTAAAGAAAAATTAGCTGCCATGAATTTCTTGGTGGAAGATTGGGGTGGTAAGTACCAATCGCATGATATTTCTGCAAAAACAGGATTAGGAGTTAAAGATTTATTGGAAAAAGTATTGTTGGAAGCTGAAGTTCTTGAACTTAAAGCAAATCCAAACAAGCCAGGTGTTGGTACGGTAGTTGAAGCTTTCTTGGATAAAGGACGTGGATATGTTTCTACTGTATTGGTTCAGGCAGGAACAGTTAGAGTTGGAGATTATATTTTAGCAGGTAAAAACCATGGTAAGATTAAGGCAATGCAAGATGAGCGTGGTAAAAACGTTAAAGAAGCTGGTCCATCTACTCCAATTTCAATCTTAGGTTTGGATGGTGCGCCAACTGCAGGTGATAAGTTCACAGTTTATGAAGATGAACGTGAAGCAAAACAAATTGCTGCAAAACGTACGCAATTAATGCGTGAACAATCGGTTCGTGTTCAACGTCATATTACATTGGATGAAATTGGTCGTCGTATCGCATTAGGACAATTTAAAGAATTGAACATTATCCTTAAAGGTGACGTGGATGGTTCGGTTGAAGCATTATCCGATTCATTCTCTAAATTATCAACTGAAGAAATTCAAATCAATATTATTCATAAAGGAGTAGGTGCAATTACAGAATCAGACGTAATGTTAGCTTCTGCTTCAGATGCAATTATTATCGGATTTAACGTTCGTCCAGCTGGAAATGCTAAACAACTAGCAGAAAAAGAAGAAATCGATATCCGTCACTATTCAATCATTTACGCGGCAATCGACGATTTACGTGATGCAATGGAAGGAATGCTTTCTCCTGAAATGAAAGAAGAAATTACGGGTACTGCAGAAATTAGAGAATTATTCAAAATTTCTAAAGTGGGTACTATTGCAGGATGTATGGTTACTGATGGTAAGATTCTACGTGCGAATAAAATCCGCTTGATCCGTGAAGGTGTGGTGATTTACACTGGTGAATTAATCGCATTGAAACGTTTCAAAGACGATGTGAAAGAAGTGTCTAAAGGATACGATTGTGGTATGCAGATTAAAGGCTACAACGATATTCAGGAATACGACATCATTGAAGGATTTACAGAAGTTGCTGTGAAGAAAAAATTGAAATAATAGTAGAATTGCTATATAAAAAAGCTCCGATTTTTTCGGAGTTTTTTTGTTTTCCGGAAATAGTTGTCAATAAATATTTTACAATTTAATTGATTAAGTGAGTTACCTTTGATTCGCTTTTTTTATAGATATGAAACACCTTATATTTTTACTATTTTTTACATTTGGATTTTGTCAAAATGAAAAATCGACTTCAAGTGCCAATTACAAGTTGCCTAATTATGACTCGATATCCAAACAGGCATTGCACTATTGTATTAAAAATAAACTGCAGAAAAATTATTATTTATTGGTTGATCTGAATATTCATTCCGGTAAAAAGCGTTTTTTTATTTATGATTTTAATAAAAAAGCTATTATCAAATCATACATGGTGAGTCATGGTTGTGGAGATAATAAATGGAATAATACTTTTTCAAAAGATAATCCTAAAATCAGTAATGAATTTGATTCTCACTGTTCTTCCATAGGTAAATATATAATTGGTAAAAGAGGAACAAGTCAATGGGGTATTCGTGTTAAATATTTGCTGAAAGGAAAAGACAAAACGAATTCCAATGCTTTGGAAAGAGCGATTGTTTTGCATTCTTGGGAGGAAATTCCTAATGACGAAGTATATCCAGAAGGAACACCTGAGGGTTGGGGTTGTCCAGCGGTTTCAAATGATGCAATGAAAGAAATTGATGCGAAATTGAAAAAGGCGGTAAAACCGGTTTTGTTATGGGTTATAAAAAGTTAAGGCTTCCAGATGGAAGCCTTTTTCTTTACTGTTTATTTTGCGTTAAATAATAGACGGGTATTCCTGCAAGCATAATCAATACGCCCCATCCGCAAGTATGGGTTCTATCAATTAATAACATTACACAGATGGCTGTAGCCACCAATATATATAGAGCAGGTAAAAAAGGATAAGCAAATGCTTTGTAAGGTCTTTCTACATCGGGCATTTTTCTGCGTAAGATGAAAATTCCGTAAATGGTAAGAATATAAAAAATGATTACAATTATCATTACGAAGTCTAATAAGTCACCGTATTTTCCAGTCAAACATAGAGCGGATGCCCAAATACATTGTATCCATAAACCCCATCCAGGTACGCTTGCTTTGTTTAAATTGGCTGCTTTTTTGAAGAATAAGCCATCTTTGGCCATAGTGTAATATACACGTGAACCAGCCATAATCAAACCGTTGTTGCAACCAAATGTTGAAATCATAATCATTACAGCTATGATGATTGTGCCCGTAGCCCCGAAAATATGTTCTGAGGCAACCACAGCAACTCTATCGGAAGGAGCAAAAGCAATTTCGTTCAGTGGCATAACGGCCAAATACATCACATTGGCTAAAACATAAATAACACTCACTATTAATGTTCCCAAGAAAAGGCTTAATCCTACATTGCGTTCCGGATTTTTAATTTCTCCCGAAATAAAAGTTACTCCATTCCAGGCATCACTCGAAAACAATGAGCCTACCATAGATGCTGCAATGGCAGATAATAATGTGAATCCTCCTATTTCAGTCCAAAGATTGGTGTCTTTACTAAAAGACTTTGCAGTCCATGCATTCGTCCAATTCGCATCCCAAATGTCACTTTTTGCAGCTAATACTAATCCGAAGATAATTAGTCCGAACAATGATGCAATTTTTGTAATAGTAAATATTTTTTGAATGATTTTTCCATTTTTAACCCCTCTACTGTTTATGTAGGTTAATAATATTATGGTAACTATGGAAACGAGTTGAGCGGCACTGAGTTTGAAGGATTCAGTTTCTATTAAAAAATTATTTTCGCTAAACGATGGAATTAAATAGGCGGCAAATTTTGAAAAGGCAACACCTACTGCTGCAATGGTTCCTGTTTGAATCACCGCAAAAAAACTCCATCCGTATAAGAAAGCAATTAATTTGTTATAGGCTTCTTTCAGATAGACATATTGTCCACCAGCTTGTGGGAACATCGCACTCAATTCCCCGTAGCTTACTGCTGCAGTCATGGTAATCAATGCGGAAACAATCCAAATGAGTACCAACCATCCAGCACTTCCAATGTTTCTAGTGATGTCTGCACTTACAATAAAGATACCCGAGCCAATCATTGATCCTACAACTAATAAAGTAGCATCCAATAAACCTAACTCGCGTTTAAAATGTTGTTTTTCGTCTTGCATAATTTTTGGGTTAGTTTGGATAAAGATATAAAAACTAATGTTTACAAGTGGTTTTTTTGTAACTTTAAGGATTAATCGATGTTGTTATGGAAACGAATAAAGAATACACAAACGGTGAAGTTACAATTGTTTGGAAGCCGCAGCTTTGTAGTCATTCTGCAAATTGTGCAAAGGGTCTAGCGAGTGTTTTTAGACCTAAAGAGAAGCCTTGGATTCATCCGCATGGTGCCACTTCCGAAGAAATAATGAATCAACTAGCAAAATGCCCTTCGGGAGCATTGTCTGGATACTATAACAACGAAAAAGAGGATAAGTAAATATGATTGAAAATGAATTGATTCTTAATCAAGAAAAAAAACGATTTGAATTAGAAGTAGAAGGTAAAGTTGCTTTTATTGAATTTATTCTGAGCAATGAAAATATTATTTTTTTAACGCATACTGAAGTGCCGAGAGAATTGGAAGGAAAGGGTGTCGGTTCTGCTATTGTTTCAAAGACGTTGGATTATATAAAGGAGAATGGCTATACTCTTGCACCACTTTGTCCTTTTGTTGCTTCTTATATTAAACGCCATCCGGAACGAAAAGAGATTCTAGCTCATGGGTATAATGTGTAGTAAAACTCTTTACTAACAACTGTGACTGAATACTAAATTTCTATCTTTGCCAGATGAATGAAAATTTGAATCCGAATAAAGACCGTTTTACTCCTGAAGAAGTTGATATTGAAAAGGCATTGCGTCCTCTTTCTTTCGATGATTTTACAGGTCAGGATCAGGTATTGGAAAACTTAAAAATCTTTGTGCAGGCTGCCAACTTAAGAGGAGAAGCGTTAGATCATACTTTGTTTCACGGCCCTCCCGGATTAGGAAAAACCACATTGGCGAATATTTTGGCGAATGAATTAGGGGTAAGCATAAAAATTACTTCTGGTCCTGTATTGGATAAACCGGGTGATTTAGCAGGATTGTTAACCAATCTTGATGAAAGGGATGTGTTGTTTATTGACGAAATTCATCGTTTAAGTCCAATCGTGGAAGAATATTTGTATTCGGCGATGGAGGATTTCAAAATCGATATCATGATTGAATCTGGGCCAAATGCCAGAACCGTTCAAATTAATCTCAATCCGTTTACTTTGGTTGGTGCAACTACAAGATCAGGATTGTTAACCGCTCCGATGCGTGCCCGTTTTGGAATTCAGTCCCGACTGCAATACTATAATACTGAATTGTTGACTACTATTGTTCAACGAAGTTCTTCTATTTTAAGAATGCCAATTTCTATGGAGGCAGCTATTGAAATTGCTGGGCGCAGTCGAGGAACACCTCGTATTGCGAATGCTTTGTTGCGTCGCGTACGTGATTTTGCTCAGATCAAAGGAAATGGAAAAATTGATATTGAAATCGCCCGATTTGCTCTAAAGGCATTGCATGTTGATGCACATGGATTGGATGAAATGGACAATAAAATATTAACCACAATTATCGATAAATTCAAAGGTGGGCCCGTGGGTTTAACTACTTTGGCAACGGCAGTTTCTGAAAGCGGTGAAACCATTGAAGAGGTGTACGAACCTTTTCTGATTCAGGAAGGTTTCATTATCCGAACGCCACGTGGTCGCGAAGTTACCGAGAAAGCATACAAGCATTTAGGAAGGGTAAGAGGTGCCAATCAAGGTGAATTATTTTAGGGCATTTCCCGCCTCCATGCTTCCGTCGGGTCGGGTCTTCCGCTTTATCTTTTTTCTCCCGATTGTTATCGGGTTTCAAAAAGGATGCCGCTTCAACCCCTAATACAAATGAACACTAAAGAGAAATATTCGCATTTAATTAAAACCGAAGCCTTACGCCTCGGGTTTCTTTCTTGTGGTATATCCAAAGCAGGTTTTCTAGAGGAGGAAGCGCCTCGATTGGAAAATTGGCTGAACAACAATAGACATGGCCAGATGTCGTATATGGAAAACCATTTCGATAAACGGCTTGATCCCACATTATTGGTTGATGGTGCCAAAACCGTAGTTTCTCTTTTGTTAAGTTATTATCCGTCAGAAATACAAAATCAGGATTCGTATAAAATATCCAAATATGCTTACGGGCAGGATTACCATTTTGTCATCAAAGACAAACTCAAAGATTTATTGCGATTTATTCAAACTGAAATCGGAGAGGTTAGTGGTAGGGTTTTTGTGGATTCAGCACCGGTTTTAGATAAAGCTTGGGCGGCGAAAAGTGGCTTAGGTTGGATTGGGAAAAACAGTAATTTGATCACCAAACAGGTGGGATCTTTTTATTTCATTGCAGAATTGATCATTGATTTAGAATTGGAGTATGATCATGCGACGACCGATCATTGTGGCTCTTGCACAGCTTGTCTGGATGCCTGTCCTACTCAGGCTATTGTGGCGCCTTATGTTGTTGATGGGAGTAAATGTATTTCCTATTTCACAATTGAACTGAAGGATAATATTCCCAATGAAATGAAAGGTAAGTTCGACGATTGGATGTTTGGATGCGACGTCTGTCAGGATGTTTGTCCATGGAACCGGTTTTCACAACCACACAATGAGCCACTTTTTAATCCAAATCCAGAAATTTTATCTTTTTCCAAAAAGGATTGGCAGGAAATCACCGAAGAAACTTTTAGGGCGGTTTTCAAAAATTCGGCAGTAAAAAGAACAAAACTGGATGGTTTACAGAGAAATATAAGGTTTTTACAGATGGAGTGATTTTTAATAATGTTACATATCATTCCAAAAAATAACAAAAGAGTTTAAATGTGATATAAAGTTTGTTCTTAAAACTTTCCTACTTCGATTACATCTCATAACTTTGCAAGTTCCAATTATTCTAAATAAATATGGCAGACGATAAAAAACGCAGAGAAGCTTTACTATATCATGCAAAACCGCAACCCGGTAAAATAAAGGTAGTTCCTACTAAAAAATACGCCACACAGAGAGATTTGTCATTGGCGTATTCGCCAGGGGTGGCAGAACCGTGTATTGAAATCGCAAAAGATGTCAATAAAGTTTATAAATATACCGCTAAAGGAAATTTGGTGGCTGTAATTTCTAATGGTACTGCTGTTTTGGGATTGGGAGATATTGGTCCTGAGGCATCAAAACCAGTAATGGAAGGGAAAGCATTGTTGTTTAAAATTTTCTCGGATATTGATGTGTTTGACATTGAAGTGGATGCAACTGATATCGATAAATTTGTAGATACAGTTAAGGCGATTGCGCCAACTTTTGGAGGAATCAATTTAGAAGATATCAAGGCGCCTGAATCTTTCGAAATAGAGAGAAGACTGGTTGAAGAATTGGATATACCTGTAATGCATGATGATCAACATGGTACGGCAATCATTTCCTCGGCAGCATTATTAAATGCATTGGAATTAGCCGAAAAGAATGTCGATGAAATCAAGTTGGTAGTTTCTGGAGCTGGATCTGCTGCATTGGCGTGTGCCAACTTATATGTTTTGTTGGGGGTAAAACCGGAAAACGTCATGATGTTTGACGTAGATGGAATGTTGACCACAAGTAGATCTGATTTGTCAAATCTACAGAAAAGATATGCCAAAGAAGGAAATGCAAAAACTTTAGCAGAAGCACTTGTAGGTGCAGATATGTTTTTAGGACTTTCTGCGGGGAATATTTTAAAGCCGGAAATGTTGTTGACAATGGCCAAAAACCCTATTGTTTTTGCTATGGCTAACCCGGTGCCAGAAATTGATTATAATTTAGCCGTGGCTACTCGTGATGATATCATCATGGCTACTGGCCGCTCCGATTATCCTAATCAGGTGAATAATGTTTTAGGATTTCCTTATATTTTCCGTGGTGCTTTGGATGTAAGAGCAACTAAAATTAACGAAGCAATGAAAATGGCTGCCGTGAAAGCTTTAGCTTCTCTTGCAAAACAATCCGTTCCGGAGCAAGTGAATATTGCTTATGGAGAAACCAAATTGAATTTCGGACGTGACTATATTATCCCTAAACCTTTTGATCCAAGATTAATTTCCGAAGTTGCCCCTGCAGTTGCAAAAGCAGCAATGGAAAGTGGTGTGGCATTAAACCCAATCACCGACTGGGAGCGATACAAAGATGAGTTGTTGGAACGTTTGGGTTCGGATAATAAAATGGTTCGTTTGTTAGCTAATCGTGCTAAAACAGCACCTAAGCGAGTGGTTTTTGCAGAAGCAGATCATTTGGATGTGCTAAAAGCAGCTCAGATTGTTCATGAAGAGGGTATTGGAATACCAGTCTTGTTAGGAAATCGAGAAATTATATTGGAATTAAAAGAAGAATTAGGTTTTGATGCCGAGGTTGAAATTTTAGACCCAAAAACCAAAGAAGAAGATGAACGTAGACTTCGTTTTGCGGAAACTTATTGGCAAGCACGTCGTCGTCGCGGAATTACACTTTTAGATGCACAGAAATGGATGCGTGAACGTAACTATTTTGCAGCTATGATGGTAAATGAAGGAGAAGCGGATGCTTTGGTAACAGGTTATTCACGCAGTTATCCTTCAGTGGTAAAACCAATGATGGAGTTGATTGGCAAGGCTCCTGGGGTAACCCGTATGGCTGCTGCTAATATGATGATGACACCACGTGGTCCCATGTTTCTTTCTGATACGGCAATCAATCCCAATCCATCTGCCGATGATCTAGCAAAAATTGCTTTGATGACCGCTAAAACTGCTAAATTGTTTGGTATTGAGCCAGTTATTGCTATGGTGTCTTTTTCCAATTTTGGATCTTCAAAAGACGAAAGTGCAGCCAAAGTTCGAGAAGCAGTTGCATATTTGCATAACTATTATCCTGATTTGATTGTTGATGGTGAGATTCAAACGGATTTTGCTTTGAACGCAGAAATGTTGAAAAGTAAATTCCCATTCTCTAAATTAGCTGGACATAAAGTAAATACCTTGGTTTTCCCTAACTTGGAATCAGCTAACATTACTTATAAAATGTTGAAAGAATTATACAAAGTAGATTCTATTGGTCCGATTATGTTGGGGATGGATAAGCCGGTACATATTTTTCAATTGGGAGCTAGTGTAGAAGAAATGGTAAATATGGCGGCAGTGGCAGTTGTTGATGCTCAAGAAAAAGAAAAAAGACATAAAAACGCCAGAAAATAACCAGCAGATTCTTTATCGAGAAATCAAGTAGTTGAACTGGAAAATTGATGCTAATTAAAGAAAATTAGTATATTTGGAAGTTAACCAAACTAACTATGATTGCGCATATTCAAGGGAAATTAGTAGAGAAATCACCTACAGAAGTTGTAATTGACTGTAATGGAGTGGGTTACCTTGTTAATATTTCCTTACATACTTTCGGATTGTTGCCAAGTTTAGACTTTGTAAAGCTGTTTACCTGTCTTCTTGTGAAGGAAGATAGTCACACTCTGTATGGCTTTGTTGAAAAATCGGAAAGAGAAATTTTCAAATTGTTACTTTCTGTTTCTGGTATAGGTGCTAATACTGCCCGAACCATGCTTTCGTCATTGGAACCCAGGCAAATTATGAATGCAATCGCTTCGGGGGATGTTGCAACAATTCAATCAATTAAAGGAATTGGAGCCAAAACAGCACAAAGAGCCATTCTTGATTTAAAGGACAAAGTGTTAAAATTGTATGATATTCAGGAAGTTTCGTTACTTCCAAGCAATACAAATCGTGATGAAGCGTTATCTGCTTTGGAGGTTTTAGGTTTTGTTCGAAAAGCTTCCGAAAAAGTTGTAGATAAGATTATTGCAAACTCCCCAGATGCCAGCGTTGAAACTATAATAAAACAAGCCTTAAAAAATTTATAATCCTTGAAAAAGTATATTATTCACCCGGCCAAATTGTTTCATAAATTCAGTAGTTTTATACTGCTTTTCTTTGTTTCGTTTTCCGCTCTTGCTCAGGAAGAGCAGGATACCGTGAAAGGATATAATAAAGGAAAACTGGAAATGCCTAATCCCACAAGTATCCTAGAGGCTTATACTTATGATCCTACTACTGACCGTTATATTTATACCAAAACTTTTGAAGGTTTTAATATTGATTATCCTATTGTTTTAACCCCTGAAGAATACCAAAAATTAATTAGGAGAGAAGCCATCAGGGATTATTTTAAGAAGAAACAAGATGCAGTTGATGGTAAAAAGGAGGCGAGTAAAGATGCTAAGAAAGATTTGTTACCTAGATATTATGTAAATTCTAGTTTTTTTGAATCTATTTTTGGAGGAAACACTATAGATATCAAACCTACAGGTACTGTTGAAGTCGATCTAGGCGTTCGTTATTCAAAACAGGATAATCCTTCTTTTTCGCCAAGAAACCGAAGTACTTTTACATTCGATTTTGATCAACGTATCAGTTTAAGTATGCTGGGTCAAGTCGGGACAAAATTGAAAGTAAACACGAACTATGACACGGAGTCCACTTTTGCTTTTCAGAACTTAATCAAGTTAGAATATACACCAACCGAAGATGATATTTTAAGAAAAATCGAAGTCGGTAATGTAAGTATGCCATTAAACAGTACATTGATTAGAGGTGCACAAAGTTTATTTGGTGTAAAAACTCAATTGCAATTTGGTAAAACTACTGTGACTGGGGTTTTTTCGGAACAAAAATCGCAAACTCGTACTGTTACTTCACAAGGCGGAGGATTGGTTCAAGAATTTGATTTGTTTGGTTTAGAATACGATTCAGATCGTCATTTTTTCCTTTCACAGTACTTCAGAAACCGATATGATGATGCACTTAAACAATATCCTATTATTGATTCCCGTGTTCAAATTACGAGAATAGAAGTTTGGATTACAAATAGACAAAACAGGATTACGACTAGTAATGATGGTAATAACATAAGAAATATTGTTGCACTTCAGGATTTAGGAGAGTCACAATTGAACGGAATTCCCGATTCTCAAGTTATTAGTACTGATACACAGTATTATCCTGATTTTTTTGTTAAACCATTTGACAGTCCTCCAAGCAATGAGAATAACTTGATGGACCCTGCAAAAATATCGCCTGAAGTAGTTACTTTTCCTAATACTTTACCTTCCGGAGAAAGTATATTAAATTTTAAAATTAGAGAGGTTTCAACAGCGAGTGGAGGTTTTAATGTTCCGACAAATACAAATCCTCCAAATCAAACTGTGTTCGCTGAGGGTGTTGACTATTCGAAATTAGAAAATGCTAGAAAATTAACGCCTAATGAATATACTTATCACCCTCAATTGGGTTATATTTCATTAAACCAGCGCTTAACTAACGATGAAGTATTGGCAGTTGCATACCAGTACACTATTGGGGGGGAAGATTATCAAGTTGGAGAGTTCGGTACCGATGGTATAGCTGCAACACAGGTTGATAATAATAACATACCATCGTCCAAAGCATTGATTTTGAAAATGCTAAAAGGAAATTTGACTAATGTGAATAAGCCAATTTGGAACTTAATGATGAAAAATGTTTATCAGATTCCTGGAGCTTACCAACTGGATCCTACTGATTTTAAATTTAACATCTTATATACAGATCCATCTCCATTAAATTACATTACACCAGTTGTTGGGTCAACTTTTCCGGCAGGTCCAACTGTTGAAAATGAAGTTGCAAATACTCCTTTGCTGAGAGTGTTTAATTTGGATAGATTGAATCCGACTAATGATCCTCAATTAAGAGGTGACGGTTTTTTTGATTTTATTCCTGGATTGACAGTTGATTCCCAAAATGCACGAATTATTTTTACTACCGTTGAGCCATTTGGTAAGCTGCTTTATGATAAACTATATGACCCCAGTTTTCCTTCAACGTATGGTGATGAAAATTCGTACAATCCGAATCAGAAAAAATATGTCTTTACAAGTTTGTATAAATCAACACAAGCAATTGCATTACAAGATAGTAATAAAAACAAGTTTCAGTTAAAAGGTAAATTTAAATCATCCGGAGGACAAGGAATTTCTCTTGGAGCGGCGAATGTACCGAGAGGTTCTGTAGTAGTTACGGCCGGAGGACGTGTCTTGCAGGAAGGTATTGATTACACTGTGAATTATCAGGCCGGTAGGGTTGAGATTCTTGATCCTTCACTACAGGCTTCAGGGATACCTATTAATGTTTCAGTTGAAAACAATGCAGTGTTCGGTCAGCAAACTAGAAGATTTGTTGGTTTGAATGTCGAACATAAATTCTCTGATAAGTTTCAAGTGGGCGCTACTGTTTTGAATTTATCGGAAAGGCCGTTTACTCAAAAAACGAATTACGGGCAGGAATCTGTGAACAATACTATTTTTGGTGCTAATGTAAATTTTTCAACTGAAGTGCCGTTTTTTACCAGATTGGTGAATAAATTACCTAATATTGATACCGATGTCCCTTCAAATTTTTCATTCCGTGGTGAAGTAGCGGTTTTGAAACCAAGCACGCCGAAAGCGGACCGTTTCGAAGGAGAATCTACGGTTTATGTAGATGATTTTGAAGGTTCTCAGTCAACAATTGATATGAAATCGCCTTTGGCGTGGTCTTTGTCGAGTGTGCCAACAGGATTTGGTGGGGAATATATTGAAGATGAATTAAGATACGGTTATAAACGTGCAAAATTTTCATGGTATACTATTGACCCCATATTTTATACAGCACAACGCCCCGCAGGGTTGAGTGATAATGATATTTCAAGATATGACACCAGAAGAATTTACAGCCGAGAATTATATCCTGTAACCGATATTGCAGCAGGTGAAACAACAGTGATCAACACGCTTGATTTGACCTATTATCCAACAGAGCGTGGGCCGTATAATTATGAGACATCTTCTATTAATAATACATTATCAAATCCTCAGGATAATTTCGGAGGGATAATGCGTCCAATCACTTCCACCAACTTTGAACAGTCAAATGTGGAGTATATTCAATTCTGGGTTCAGGATCCTTATTTTGAAATCGGTAGCGCCATTAGCAATACCAATACAGGGAAATTGACCTTCCATTTAGGCGAAATTTCGGAGGATGTGTTAAAAGATAGTAAAAAATTATATGAAAACGGATTGCCTGTTCCCGGTTCTAGTCAGGCAGTTTATGATACGAACTGGGGTAAAGTTCCCGCTTCTCAATCTTTGATATATGCATTTGATTCCGATGCTGCAAATAGAAATCGTCAAGACGTTGGTCTAAATGGTTTGAATGATTCAGAAGAAGCTTTGAAACATCCCGAATTCGCAAGTGATCCAGATCCGTCTCAAGATAATTATGAGTACTTTTTAAGTGCTTCTGGTTCAATTACTGATAGATACAAACGCTATAATGGAAATGAGGGCAACTCTCCTGTTGAAGTGACCGATACTAACCGTGGTTCGGTAACCACTCCAGATGTTGAAGATATCAACAGAGATAATACCATGAATACGATTGAGGCATACTATAAATTTACGGTTGATATCAAACCGGATATGAAAGTAGGTGATTTGTATGTTACTGATGTTAGGGAAGGAACTGAAACCATGGCAAATGGTACTACTGTTCCAACAAGATGGGTTCAGTTTAAAATACCGATTGATGTGAATGGTCCGAAAGAAGGTGGGATTTCTGATTTACGTTCCATTCGCTTCATGCGAATGTTGATGCATGGTTTTACAGATAAAGTTACCTTGCGTTTTGGTTCTTTAGACCTTGTAAGAGGTGAATTCAGAAAGTATTTATCATCATTACAGCCAGATGTCGACGATGCACCGGATAATGATTCAACGGGATTTGATGTAATTGGGGTAAATTTAGAAGAGAATACCGAAAGACATCCTATTCGCTATGTTACTCCGCCTGGTGTTCAGCGTGAACAAATGAATAATAATAATACCGTTATAAATCAAAATGAACAGTCTTTGTCTGTGCGTATTTACGATAAAGATAATCCGTTAATGGGAATAAAAGGATTAGAAGGAGGTGACTTAAGAGGCGCTTTTAAAAATGTGAACGTGGATATGCGTCAGTATAAAAAACTGAAAATGTTTATACATGCAGAGGCACTTTCTAGCGACGTTGTTAATAATGATGTTGCTGTTTTAAACCGATTGGCAGATAAGAAAATGTATGGTTTTTTACGTTTTGGTAATGACTTTACTAATAATTTCTACCAAGTGGAAATTCCGTTGAAAATAACCGAGTTCACAGCTTTACAAGTTGAAGGAGATAATCCGGTTGAAAACCCATCTTTAATTTGGCCAGAAGAAAATGAAATTGATCTGAAATTGAATTTACTTTCAAAAATTAAGGCAGCTAGTTTGAAAGCTAGTCCAACTGATCCAAACTTTGATGAAAACGGCATTTATTACATAGAGGAAGATGGATTACGTATCGGTATCAAAGGAAATCCTAATATTGGTTTGGTAAGAACAATGATGTTAGGTGTAAAGAACGGCAATCCAAATGAAGACCAATATATAAGAGGTGAGGTTTGGTTTAACGAGTTGCGTTTGGCTGATATGGATAGTGAAGGAGGTATGGCAGCTATTGCAAGTATGGATACTAATTTTGCCGATTTTATGACAGTTTCAGCAACAGGACGTATGAGTACAATAGGCTTTGGAGGAATTGAACAAAGTCCGAATGAAAGAAGTCGTGAAGATGCCCTAGTGTATGATATTGTTACTAATGTCAATCTAGGTAAATTATTGCCCAAAAAATGGGGAATTAATTTGCCTTTTAACTATGCGGTAGGTGAACAAATTATAACACCTGAATATGATCCTTTATACCAGGATTTGAAGTTGAAAGATGTTTTAAATGCGGCTGATACTGAGGCAGAAAAAGAAGCTATCAAGAAAAGATCTCAAGATTTTACTAAACGAAAAAGTATCAATTTTATAGGTGTTAAAAAGGAAAGAGGATCTGAACAAAAGCAACATTTCTACGATCCTGAAAACCTTACTTTGTCTTATTCTTTTAACGAAGTAGAGCATAGGGATTTTGAAATTGAGGGTATGTTGGATCAACAGGTTAGAACTTCTGTTGATTATGCATATACTTTTAAATCAAAACCTATAGAGCCTTTTAAGAATTCTAAATTCATGAAAAAAAGCAGTTATTGGAAAATGTTGAGTGATTTCAATTTTAATTATCTTCCTTCAAGTGTTAATTTTAGTTCATCAATTTTGCGTCAGTTTAATAAGCAAGAATTTAGAGATGTTGATGTCGTCGGAATTGGATTAGATCCTTTGTATAAACGTAATTTTCTTTTTAATTACAATTACGGATTTAATTACAGCCTTACGAAATCATTGCGCTTAAATTATACAGCAACTACAGGTAATATTGTGCGTAATTATTTAGACGAATTCAATCAGCAAGATCCAGATTTTACAATTTGGGACGACTATTGGAATATTGGTACACCAAATCAACATAATCAACAATTAACCGTTAATTATGAATTACCTATCAACAAACTTCCTTTTTTAGCGTTTGTAAAGTCGGATTATACCTATACTGGAGATTATTCTTGGACACGTGCTTCCATTCAAGCTCAGAATTTTAACGGCTTTAATCTTGGAAATACGATACAAAATGCCAGTTCGCATAAATTGAATTCAGCGTTCAATATGACTACTTTTTATAAATATATCGGATTGATAAAAAGAGCAGAAAAGGCTAAAAATCCAAAGCCGGTTCCGCCAGTCCCAGCACCAAAACCTGGAGAGAAAGTAGTAGCAAAACCTAAAGCTAAGGAAATTAAGCCTAATATTTGGATGGATGGTTTAATCGGTGTGGCGACAAGTATTAAAAATATTCAGATTAATTATACCGAAACGAACGGTACCCAGTTGCCTGGTTATTTACCATCTATTGGTTTTCTTGGATCTTCGAGACCTTCACTCGGATTTGTTTTCGGACTACAGGATGATGTACGCTACGAAGCGGCCAAAAGGGGGTGGTTGACGAATTATCCAGAATTCAATCAAAACTTTACACAAATCAATAATAAACAAATAACAGGAACGGCCAATTTAGAACCATTCCCGGATTTGAAAATTGATTTGACAGCCGATCGTACCATAGCAGAAAATTTCTCGGAACAATATGATGCAGTTGGAGGAGTATACAATGCACGTTCGCCATACAATTATGGTAACTTTTCTATTACAACGAATTTAATCAGTACATCTTTTTCACAAAGTGATGAGTTGTATTCTGAAGCTTTCCAGGAATTTAGAGATAACCGAATTAAAATTGCAAATCGTTTGGCAGAACAACGTTATGGAAATAATATCCCTAGATATGGAGATGTGGCAAATCCAATTCCGTTACCAAGCGATCCAAATTATGCTTTTTATGTGGCTAATGAAGGGTATCCGATTGGATATGGGAAAAATAATCAAGCGGTTTTGCTACCAGCTTTTATGGCTGCATATACTGGGGGAAGTGCCTCAGGGGTTTCTTTGGGTGCTTTCAGAAATTTCCCGATACCAAACTGGACAGTGAAATACACAGGACTTATGCGTTATAAGTTCTTTAAAGATAAATTCAAACGCTTCTCAATTCAACATGGATACAAAGCTGCGTATACTTTGAATTCTTTCCGTTCCAATTTTGAATACGACAAAAATCCGACCGGACAGGATAATAATGGAGTGGGTAATTTCTACAATAAAACCATTATTGCTAATGTAAATTTAACTGAACAATTCAGTCCCTTAGTTCGTTTGGATTTTGAAATGAAAAACTCAATTAAGATTTTGGCCGAGATGAAAAAAGACCGAACTCTATCTTTAAGTTTTGATAATAATTTGTTGACAGAAATGAGAGGAACAGAATACGTTATCGGTTTGGGGTATCGTATCAAGGATGTGAAAATTAAATCTAGTTTAGCAGATAATCCAACAGGAGTCGTTAAAAGTGATATTAATTTGAGAGCCGATTTGTCGTATAGAAATAATAAAACGATTGTACGTAATATCGATTATAACAACAATCAGTTAGGAGGAGGACAGAATTTAATCTCTGCAAAACTTACAGGAGATTATAATTTCAGTAAAAACCTGACAGCCTTGTTCTATTTTGATTATTCGTTCTCAAGAGCGGTAATTTCTACGTCATTCCCTTTAACTAATATACGTTCAGGGTTTACGTTACGATATAATTTTGGTAACTAATCAAAGATTAACAATAAAAATAAACTTGTGAAATAGTAGCAATTTTAATCTATTAATTTTACATTTGTTCGAAATTTAATACACTAAAAAAATGAACATACCAACTAACTTAAAGTACACAAAAGATCACGAATGGGTAAGCATTGAAGGCGATATTGCTACTGTCGGAATTACCGATTTTGCCCAAAAAGAATTAGGAGATATTGTTTATGTTGAAGTAGATACTTTGGATCAAACTTTAAGTAAAGACGAAGTTTTCGGAACAGTTGAAGCCGTTAAGACCGTTTCAGATTTGTTTTTGCCGTTATCTGGTGAAATAGTTGAATTCAATGACGAATTGGAATCGAATCCGGAAACTGTAAACACAGATCCGTACGGAGCAGCTTGGATGATTAAAGTGAAAATTTCTGATGCTTCAGAAATCGACTCATTACTTTCAAGTGATGATTATAAAGCGCTTATTGGCGCCTAGTCAAAAATCGTTTTGGATTGCCCTTTTTTGGACTCTTTTGATTTTTTATCTGAGTTTTAAAAGTCCTTCGGCAATTTCAAAAATTGATTTTTTCCTGGCTGATAAATTGGTTCATTTTAGCTTTTATTTTGGTTTTGTCTTTTTGTGGTATCATTATTTTTATTACAAAAACAAAACTAAGTTGATTGATAAAATAGTATTGGTTGTATTGGCAATTGCCATGGGAATTATCATAGAGTTCATGCAAGGTCATTTTACCACTACAAGACAAGCGGATGTTTTTGACGCGCTTGCAAATTCATTAGGAGCTTTTTTCGGTATTTTGACAGCCGGTATGCTTTTAAAAAAAATAGATACAGAATAAAATTCTTGAAAAAGGATCCTGCTTCGGCAGGATTTTTTTATTTTTATACTCAATAAATTCTTCAAAAAATGGATATCAAGCAATATTTGGATTCGACATATTTAAAAACGGCTGATCAGGCTAATCTGAGCGAAAGTGAAAATCGGGAAGTAGTTCGTAAAGCTATTCAAGAAGCTATAGATGAAGAGTTTAAATTGATTATGATTCGTCCTGATATGGTAAAAATGGCCAAAGAGATGATTCTTAATGCAAATTCTAAATTAGTCATTGGAACAGTTATAGATTTTCCAGAAGGGAAATCAACGTTGGAAGAAAAATTGAATGAAGCCCAAAGAGCCATTGATGATAAAGCCGATGAGTTGGATTATGTGATCAATTATGAGGCTTTTAAAAGAGGAGAAGTGCATCAAATAAAAGAGGAAATACTGTCTTGTACTCGGTTAGGATTGTTGAATCACAAGGTAGTTAAATTTATTATTGAGGTAGCAGCTTTAACCGATGATCAGATTATTCAATTGTCTTCTCTAATTAAAAATACAATTGTTGGGAATTTTTCCGAAAAGGACTATCATAACGTGTTTGTGAAATCGTCGACTGGTTTTTATAAAACAAAAGATGGGATGCCAAATGGGGCTACTATACCTACAATCACTTTGATGCTTGAAAACTCGCATCCGCTTCCGGTTAAAGCGGCTGGAGGCGTGCGTACGTTAGAAGAAGCATTGGAAATGATTAGTTTGGGTGTCAAAAGAATTGGAACATCATCAGCAAAAAACATTGCAGATGGCGATGTAGCTAACGAAAACTATTAATCGATGAAGTATTTCTTCTATTTGATACTTCTTGTATCGCAGTGTGGTCTTTCGCAAATCAATAATTCTGAAAAATTTCCTGTTTTTCCTGGCTGTCAAAACTCCTTGAATCAAGATCTTGAAAATTGTTTTTACAATCAAATCCAAGATTTTGTCTATACAAACTTTCAAATTCCTGAAGTTGTAAAGCAAAAAGAGTTTAAAGGTAAAGTGATCACGCTCTTTGAAGTGGATTCGACAGGTGTCTTTAAAGTACAATATGTAGATGCTATGTATGTGGAATTGGCCGATGAAACGAAAAGAGTTTTTTCATTGTTGCCTAAAATTGAACCTGCTACCTACAATGGAAAACCTACGTATGCGAAATACAGTATGCAGATTGCAATTCCGTTACAAAGCGCAGCGGAATTGGAGCAACAAAAAAGACAAAATTCGATATTGAATTCAACGGATGCTGGATTGAAAGGGGAAAATGCTGAATTCGAAAATGTTACAAAAGAGTATGCCGAATTTATCAATCCTCACTTAGCCAGTAATCTTAATGTCCCTTTTTCACATAGCTTTTATTCTCAGTTTGATGATGAGATGAATCAGGTGGGAACGAATAGTCATACAGGTTCTAAGCCTTTTACTTATGCGGAGGTTTCTAAGTATTATAATTTGAATGAAGCGTATAAAAAAATAGAATTGAGTAAATCAAGTTGGTTGGGAAGGAAATTATTCAATGAAAACTTAGTAGCAATTCAAGGTAAAGACTATTGGTTTACCATGAATCCTATCTTAGATTTACGCTTAGGGAAAGCGGATCCCAGTGCCGAAAGTTATACGTTTGTGAATACACGTGCTATACAGATTCAAGGAGGTTTGGGTAGTCAGTTTAATTTTACTGCTAGTGTTTTTGAAAGCCAAGGTGTTTTTGCGGATTATTACAATCGGTATGCAACTTCTATTAGACCGGCAGGAGGAAATCCAGCAATTATTCCGGGTATTGGTATTGCAAAAGGATTTAAGGATACTAATTTTGATTTTCCGTCAGCTGATGCTAATATCACTTATGCACCTAGTAAGTTTTTTAATCTTCAATTAGGGTATAGTCGGAATTTTATTGGAGATGGCTATCGCTCACTTTTACAAGGAGATGGAGCTAGTCCGTATCCTTTCTTTAAAATCAATACGACTTTTTGGAAAATTAAATACACCAACACGTATATGTGGTTGAAGGATGTTCGAGATGATGTTACTGTTGAGCGTACTTATGCGACAAAATTTATGGCAAACCACTATTTGAGTTGGAATGTCAGCAAGAAATGGAATTTAGGTTTCTTTGAGTCGGTAGTTTGGGCAAATACAAACGATAGAGGTTTTGATTTGAGCTTTGTGAATCCCGTTATTTTCTTTAGATCGGTTGAGTTTACTTCTTCTTCCAGAAGCGGTAATGCTGTTTTGGGTCTGACTTCTAAATTTAAGTGGAACAACTCGATTAATTTATATGGACAATTCCTGTTGGATGAATTCTCTTTGGGCGATATTAAAGCAGGAGAAAAAAGTTGGCGAAATAAATACGGTTACCAATTGGGAGCAAAATATTATAATGCATTTGGTGTGCCCAATCTTTTTCTTCAAGCCGAGTATAATAGGGTAAGGCCTTACACTTATGCGCATAGTAATCCTTTAACGAATTATGGGCATAATAACCAGAGTATGGGACACAATTGGGGTTCTAACTTTAATGAGTTGACAGGTATTGCGCGTTATACTAAAGGGAGATTGTTTGCTAACTTGCAGTTGAGTGTTGGTGTACGTGGTTTGGATTTTGATTCGGTTTCAGATGATTTGAATTATGGGTCAAATATTTACAAGGATTATGATGATGACAGGGCTTTTGAAAAAGGCGTGGAAGTAGGGCAAGGGAATAATACAAAGGTGTTTCTTGCGGATTTTCAGGCAGGTTATTTGGTTAATCCTCAAACCAATTTGAAGGTTTTTGGAAATGTATTATATAGAAGTTTATCGCCAGAGGTTGATACAGCATCAGTTTTTAAAGAAAATACAACATGGTTCAGTGTTGGATTGAGAGCTGATGTGTTCAACTGGTATTTTGATTATTAAAATAGATGAAAGTACTATTGATGTCATTGCTGATATTGTTTACTAATTACGATCAGCTTAAAAACGAGTTGAAACAATTTAAAGAAAGTAGCAAAAAGGAATATGTTGTAAGTGCAAACAAAGCAGAGGTGTTAAAAAAAACTGGAAAAAGGTTTACGAAAGATTTCACCGATAAAATACTGCCGGAATGGTACTCTACTCCATGGACATTTACGGGTCATACTGAAAAACCGAAAGTTGGAAGTGTTGCTTGTGGGTATTTTGTTTCGACAACGTTGAGAGATGCAGGGTTTAATCTAAATCGGTTCAAATTAGCACAGATGGCGCCTTATGATGAGGCGAAGACAATTGCTTGCGGTGATTCGGTTAAGGTGTTTGCGAATTTTAATAAGACCAAATTTATTGCAGAGATGCAAAATTATGAAGACGGGTTGTATTTTGTAGGCTTGGATTTTCATGTTGGATTTATACTAAAATCTTCAGACCAAATTTATTTTATTCATTCGAATTATATCGGTAAAGTTGGGGTAATGAAAGAAGCTGTTGCAGATTCTAAAGCGATTGAAAGTGAATCGTACTATATTTGTTCGATTTCTAACAATAAGAAATTGATGCGAAAATGGCTTTTGAGTGAAAAAATCAACTACTAATTAATTTTGAGTAAGCAGTTGAGTTGATTAATTGATCTTAGAATTTGCCTTCTTTGTTTGTTATTTTTAATTAATGGTGTCTAAATTTGATTTTTACCATCGCTTCTTCCTATCTTTGCACCGATTTTTAAACTAATTGCCTTGAGCACTTCACAACCGTCATTTACACTAAAATCTGTATTTGTTGATTTCAAAGAAATTACCAAAGCAGGTCTTGCCATTAGCGTGGTTTTTTCTTCAATTGCTGGGTACTTATTGGGTGTGGATGAATTTGGTTCTCATGAAATCAAGATTTTAATCATGTTGGCCTTAGGAGGTTATTGTATGGTTGGTGCTTCCAATGCTTATAATCAAATCATAGAACGTGATTTGGATAAGTTAATGGACAGAACCAAAAACAGGCCAATTCCTTCAGGTAGAATGTCAGTGAGAGCAGCATTTGTCATTGCAACATTGCTTACTTTGGCAGGAATCGTAATTCTTTATAATATCAACGAGAAATCAGCCATGTTTGGCGCGATTTCAATTTTTTTATACACAAGTGTATATACGCCTTTAAAAACTAAAACGCCATTGGCGGTTTTTGTTGGAGCATTTCCTGGAGCTATTCCATTTATGTTGGGGTGGGTTGCTGCTACTGGTGAATTCGGAATCGAAGCAGGTACTTTGTTTTTAATTCAGTTTTTTTGGCAATTCCCTCATTTTTGGGCCATAGGTTGGTTTTTGTTTGAAGACTATAAAAAAGGTGGTTTTTTTATGTTGCCTACCGGAAATAGGGATAAAGCAACTGCGATGCAAGTGATGTTGTATACATTGTGGTTGGTGGTGGCTTCAATCTTGCCATCATTTGGGTATACCGGACAGTTATATTTAACAAAGGTTTCGACTGTAATTGTTTTGTTGCTCGGTATTTGGATGTTGTACTATGCTATGAGGTTGTATAAGTTTCAAAGTGATAAATCGGCTAAAAGTCTGATGTTAGTGAGTGTTTCATACATATCATTGCTTCAGTTAGTATATATATTGGATAAATTTTTGAGATAATATGGAAATGACCATTCAGGAGGAAAAGATAAGAAAAGAACGTTCGGCGAAATTATTATTGTACTTCGCAATTGTGAGTATGTTTATGATGTTTGCTGGACTTACAAGTGCTTATTTGGTGAGTGCTTCCCGTAAAGACTGGAATCATGAAATGCATTTACCACCAGCATTTACGATTAGTACCTTGTTGATTTTTGTAAGTAGTTTTACGATTCATTTTGCACTGCGCGCAATGAAATCTGACGACAGGAATAAAACAACGATGTTATTGTGGGTAACAATGGTGCTGGGTATAGCTTTTGTTTTCTTTCAATTTAAGGGTTTTGGCGAGTTGGTAGCGCAAGGGTTTTTCTTTACAGGAAGCGGTAGTTCTATTACGGCAACTTTTTTATATATTTTGACCGTTTTGCATCTAGCGCACCTATTTGCGGGATTAATTTCGCTTTTAATCATAATTTATAATCATTATAAACAAAAATATAATGCTTCGCAAACCCTTGGTATAGAGCTTGGTGCAATATTTTGGCATTTTCTCGATATTTTGTGGATATTATTGTTTTTGTTTTTATATTTCGTGTAAAAATAAAAAAACGTAAATTTGACAACTTTTTAATATTATTTCTATGGCAACGACAGTTACTACAAGTACTGAAGGTAAAGTTTGGGGCGGCGGAAACGAACCAATGGGAGTAAGCTACGGTAAAATGATGATGTGGTTTTTCATCGTATCGGATGCTTTAACTTTTTCGGGATTCCTTGCTGCTTACGGTTTTTCAAGATTTAAATTTATTGAAACTTGGCCTTTGGCCGATGAAGTTTTCACGCACTTCCCTTTTATGCATGGTGTTGCTGCACCTATGTATTATGTAGCGTTGATGACGTTTATTCTGATTTTCTCTTCTGTAACTATGGTATTAGCTGTGGATGCAGGACATCAAATGGATAAAAAGAAAGTTACGTTATACATGTTTCTGACTATTATCGGAGGTTTAATCTTCGTTGGTTCACAAGCATGGGAGTGGAAAAACTTTATTAAAGGTGAACATGGTGCAATTGAAACGCATGGTGGTTCATTGTTACAGTTTGTTAAAGAAGATAAAGCCCATCCTGGAAAATATGTTAGAGTAAGTTTGGGAGAATTTGCTTCTACTACAGCTGAAGAAAGAGTTCAACACAAACGTAGTAACGGATTATGGTTTACAGATGAAGCTTCTTTGACTTCGGTATCTGTTAATCAGGTTGTAGAAGGTTTCAAGGCAAATGAAGCTATTTTAGTGCGTTCAGAAAAAATTGACGCTAAGAATAAATCAAAAGTAGTTTTGTCAAGAGAAGAGTCTTTGGAATTAGTTGAAAACGCTAAATATGTTGTAGAGGGAGCTAACTTAAAACGTAATGAATACGGAAACAGATTGTTTGCAGATTTCTTCTTCTTCATTACAGGATTCCACGGTTTCCACGTATTTTCTGGTGTAGTAATTAATATTATCATTTTCTTAAATGTTTTATTGGGTACTTATGAGAGAAGAGGAAGCTATGAAATGGTTGAAAAAGTTGGTTTATACTGGCACTTTGTCGATTTAGTGTGGGTATTCGTATTTACATTCTTCTATTTAGTGTAATTTAAAAGTTTAAAGTATTATGGGACACGCACACGAATCAAACGTAGGTAGAATCTGGAAAGTTTTTGGAATTTTATCTGTTATCACAATAGTAGAGGTTGCTTTGGGTATCTACAAGCCACACAGTTTACACTTTACAAACTTCTTAGGAATGAATTTGTTGAACTGGATTTTCATCATTTTAACAATTGCGAAAGCATACGGAATTATGTGGGCTTTCATGCACCTTGAAGGTGAAGCAGCAACGCTTCGTTGGTCTATTGTTGGGCCGCTAGTATTTTTGATTATCTATTTGGTTTTCATTTTATTGGTTGAAGCAGACTATATTTATGAGATTTTTAAAAATTCAACGATTAAGTGGAATTTTTAACAACATATTAATTCAATTTAAATCCCGATTCGTCGGGATTTTTTTATTTTTGTACTCTCTAATACACTCTTTTCTGATGCAGAAAAAAATAATCTTACTTGTCCTTTTAGCTTTGCCCATTATAATCTATATGATTTTTGCCTCGGCAACGCACAATCAGCTTTTTTTACCTACGATTTCTAAAAATAATTTAGAATTACCACAATGGAAAAGTATTGATGGAAAACCAGTAGTGCTGAAAAATAAAATTACAGTATTAGGTTTTTTGGGAGACAATGTCAAAAAAAATCAAGGCAATGTCTTTAATCTAAACCAAAAAATTTATGATAAATATGTTGGATTTAAAGATTTTCAAGTAGTTTTTGTGGCTCAGGAAGGAACAGAGGCGCAAGTGGAAGAATTGCTTGATAAATTGGCTGCATTCACTGATAATATGTCGGGATACAAAATTGTTTTTGCTAAGCCAATTGAAATTCAAACGTTTTATGATTCTTTTGATTTGGTAAATAAATTAGATGGCAATTTGAGTACATCACAAGTGATTATTTTAGACAAAGACAAAAACCACAGAGGTAGAAAAGGAAAAAATAAAGCCGGAAAAGAGGAATACAGAGAAGGGTACAATACAACTTCTGCGGCCGATTTACATAATGAAATGACCGATGATGTAAAAATCTTATTAAGAGAATACCGATTGGCGCTAAAACGTAATAAATCCAAACAAGATTTTCGTCTTCACGAAAAAAAATAGACATGAAAAATAAATCATACATAGGAATGTCATTTGTGATTCTGGTTTTCGGAATCATTTTTATACCAAAAATTGTATCTCGTATTAAAAACAATGACGTGGTTAAAGGAGATCGATTGAACAGAGTTGAAGCCGATGGCTCTATTAAAAGTGATTTGTATACCATTGGTAAAGCGCCAAAATTCAATCTTACAAATCAGAAAGGGGAATCTGTAACCAACGATTTTTATAGCGGAAAAGTATATGTGGTCGAGTTTTTCTTTTCCACTTGTCCAACGATTTGTCCGATTATGAATAAAAACATGAAATTTGTGCAAGAAAGCTTTGCTTCTAATGCCAATTTCGGAATTGCCTCAATTACAATCAATCCTGAAACAGATACACCAGCAACCTTAAAAGCTCATGCGGAAACTATTGGTGCTAAAGGTATGAATTGGAATTTCTTGACAGGCGATCAGAAAGCTATTTATGAAATTGCTCAAAAAGGTTTCAATATGTATGTAGGACAAAACAAAAAAGTAGCTGGTGGTTTCGAACATTCCGGCCTATTTGCACTTGTTGATAAAGAAGGAAATATTCGCTGCCGTAAAGACGATTTTGGTAATCCGATCGTTTACTATGACGGGTTGAAAGAAGAAGGAGTTAAACAATTAAAACAAGATATCTCAAAATTATTAGCTGAATAATGGAAAATTCTACAGAAAAAAAATACAACGTTTGGATTACAATTTTATCAATTGCCATTCCTTTGGTAGTGGCTTTATTGTTTAAAGTGAAATTAAAGGATTTCGGTGTTGATGTGAAACCATTGTCTTTTTTGCCACCTATTTATGCAACAATTAACGGAATTACGGCTGTTGTGTTGGTTTGGGCTGTAGTGGCTATAAAAAACGGCAATAGAAAATTACATGAGACTTTAATGAAGACTGCAATTGGTTTGTCAGTTGCTTTTCTTGGAATGTATGTAGCCTATCATATGACGGCAGATGCGACAAAATATGGAGGAGAAGGAGTTATGAAGGCAATTTATTTCTTCATTTTAATTACCCATATTACATTGTCAATTGTGATTATCCCTATGGTGTTAGTAACTTACGTTCGTGCGCTTGCAGAGCGTTTTGATAAACATAAAAAATTAGCTAAAATTACTTTTCCAATTTGGTTGTATGTGGCTGTTACTGGAGTTGTTGTGTATTTAATGATTTCGCCGTATTATGCTCACTAAAAGTAAAAATGTTTCTTTAGGTATTGCTTTTTTGCTGATTTCTGTTGTGTCCAATGCGCAATGTGCCATGTGCAGAGCTTCATTGGAAAGTTCTGGCGATACAAGTCAAGGAGAAGCAGTAAATGACGGCATAGTCTATTTAATGGCCATTCCGTATATATTGGTCGCAATTATGGCGTACGTTATCTATAGAATGTACACCAAGAAAAAGGAAGAGTAATAAATTACATTCCGTTAATGTTTACTCTTACATTACCGGTAATGTTTAAAAAAGCAACGATTCCTGTATTGGTTAATTGGACTTTTTCGAATACGATATCATTCATTTTTCCATTCACAAAAACACCAGGCATAGGCGAATAATTATTCAAATATTTGAGAATATTCTTCTTGCCTTCCTCTAAATTGGTTTGAATGGAATATCGACAATTTTCCTTGAGTTTTAATAAAATCATGCTCTGAAAAAGCCAATTGGCAGATTTCATCAGTCGGCTTTTTGTTTCTAAAGCATAATCCAAGTCGTCAAAAAACAACTCTTTAGTATCTGGATTGTAATGTGGGAATCCAGCCAAATAAATTCTTCCGTTTATGCTGCCAATCATATCTAGGGCAATAATCATCTTGCCTTTTTTGTGCCATATCTCCACATTCTGAATGGTTATTTTTCGTTTTCCAGAAGCAAATACTTTTCCTTTGAAATTTTCATTCATGATACGGGAAGCATCTTGATAGCTGGACACCGCAACAATATTAGCCACAACTTTATCGGGTAAATTTCCAATAGGTTTTAGTGTCATCTTGCTTTTGTCATAGGCAGGTTTGGGCTTTTGACCAATGAATGATTCCATCAAACACTTTAGTCCGACATTCATGTTTACAGCTTTTTTTTCCAATTTGGCTTCAGTAGCATATAATTCTTGTGGGGTAACTTTTAGCCAAGTTTTGTAGGTTGGACTCATTTCTACAGGTTCTGCCACCTTTTGCATCATTTCCAATATATTCGATTTGAAGTCCAATGTTTTTCCCATCGAATCGTCAATCATTCGCTCTATTTTGGATTTGAAAATGCGTATGGTCGGATTGATCAAATAGGTGATTTTCATATCTCTGCCGGCAATGGAAATGGTCGGACTTTCGTTCCAATGGATGTCTTGTAATTCGGTTTGAGTTGTCACTTTCCAATTGTTCATTTGGATATCACTTAAAAGTGTAACCGTTCCATTCAAATTGAATTCTCTTGTGTCAAATAAGTTTAACCCTAAAGCCGAAGTACCATATTTTACTTTGGCCCATATTTTAAGTGGTACGATGGTTTTTAGTTTGTGATTGTCTTCCGAAATCAAAATGGGTGCATTTTTCCAAATCTTTATTTCCGTATTGTCATCATCTAAGATTGTGTCATTATAAATTAACCCGTTAAGCGCATTGTTGGTTTGTTTTTCAATGTCTTTAATGGTAAGATTTATAGGGAAACTGATATAAGAAGATGTAATGGGATATTTGATTGGGGGAGCTTCGTCGGGTTCTGGTTTCATCAGTTCAATTTTCTGTGTTGTTGAACAACTGTTGAATAATAATCCCATCATAATGAAGCTTATAGCGAATAAAAATCTTTTCATACTTTCTAGTTGGTCAACAAATGTATAATTATTTTAAAAAAATATCCGTGTGATTTGTAACAAAATGAATTTGTGATAGTCTTATGGTAAATAATTAAATTTGTAAGAGTTGTCGTTAAACTTTCAAAAATAAAATGATACAAAATCCAAAAATTATAATTGCCTTTACATTACTGTTAAGTTCTTTTGCAGGTTCAAGTCAATCCAAAAAATGGACATTAGATGAATGTGTGAATCATGCTGTAAAGAACAATATTTCTATTAAACAATCGGAATTAGATAAAAAATCTTCAGAGATTAGTAAAAAAGATGCCTATGGTAAGTTTTTACCAACAATTAATGGGCAAGCTTCGCATTCATGGAATATTGGATTGAATCAAAATATCACTACAGGTTTACTTGAAAATCAAACAACTCAGTTTACTTCTGCTGGAGTAAGTGTTGGTATAGATATTTACGGAGGATTGCAGAATCAAAATCAATTGAGAAAGGCAAATCTTTCAATCATTGCTTCACAATATCAATTGACTAAAATGCAAGAAGATATTTCATTGAACGTAGTAAATGCTTATTTGCAAATTCTTTTCAATAAGGAAAATTTAAAGGTACAGCAACAACAATTACAGTACGATACCAAACAAATGGAACGTACAAAAGAGTTGGTTGACGCAGGTGTTATAGCCAAAGGGGATTTGTTAGATGTAAATGCGACTGTTGCTACAGATAATCAGCGATTAATTGCTGCAGAAAATGCCTTGTTGATTTCAAAATTGAGTTTGGCCCAATTACTTCAGCTTGAAGATTTCCGTGAGTTTGATATAGTAGATTCAGATATTGAAGCAGTATTGAGTAATGTATTGCTTGAAGATCCAAAGGCTATCTTGAATAAAGCAAAAGAAACTAGAACTGAATTGAAATTAGCACAAACCAATGTTTCTATTGCGGAAAAAGATGTGCGAATTGCCAAAGGAGCTTATGAGCCATCGTTGTCAGGTTTTTATAGCTTTACAACACGTGCGGCTTATTCTGATCAGGTAATTGGAACAACTTTGGATACTTCAAATCCAACTACTGTTATTGGTTTTGTTGAAGGAACTGGACAAGATGTAGTGACGAGTAATTTAAAGCCTGTTTTAGGTAAGCCAGATCCTGTTTTTGATCAATTTAGAGATAATAAAGGGCATAGTTTTGGTATTCAATTGAATGTTCCTATTTTAAATGGTTTTGCTGCACGTAATAATGTTTCGCGTACTAAACTTGCTTTAGAGCGTTCCAAAATTGCACTAGAGCAATCGGAGTTGGATTTAGAAAGAACAGTATATACAGCGTATACAGATACCAAAGGGGCACAAAAGTCGTATGAAGCTGCAGTGACCACTTTGGAAGCACGTGAAAATTCGATGACTTATGCGAAAGAACGATATGAAGTGGGATTGATGAATATTTTTGATTATAATCAGGCACAAACACTATATGTGAATGCAAAATCGGAAGTGTTGCGTACTAAGTACGATTACATATTCAGAACTAAAATTCTTGAATTCTATTTCGGAATTCCGATTATTAAAAACTAACAATCATGACTAAGAAAACGAAATATTTTTTATTTGGTGGAGTGGGACTTATTATTCTTGGTGCTGTAGCAATTGAGAAGATGGGAGCCTTCGGCAAAAATAAAGAAGGAAAAGTGGTGGAGATTGCCAAAGTAGCACAACGAAATGTAATTGAGACAGTTTCCGCTACTGGAAAAATCCAACCAGAAATTGAAGTTAAAATTTCGTCTGAGGTTTCAGGAGAAATTATTGCTTTACCGGTGAAAGAAGGGCAGATCGTAAAAAAAGGAGAGCTATTGGTTCGTGTGAATCCTGAATTGTATGTGTCGGGATTAAACAGGTCGGTTTCAGGTCTATCCAATACTAAAGCGGGTTTAAGCCAGGCTGATGCACAATTCAAAGAAGCAAAAGCAAGCTATGAACGTACTAAAAAGTTGTTTGAAAAAGGGATTGTTTCACGTTCAGAATGGGAAAAAGCAGTAGCGGCCTTTGAGGGAGCTCAAGCGGCAAAAGATGCGGCGTACTATAATGTGCAAAGTGCATCGGCAACCGTAAATGAATCGAAAGAAAATTTAGGGAAAACGTCTATTTATGCTCCGGTTGACGGAACTATCTCGAAATTGGATGTCGAATTGGGTGAACGTGTTTTAGGAACACAGCAAATGGCAGGTACAGAAATGATGCGTGTAGCCAATTTGAACAATATGGAGGTAGAGGTAGATGTCAATGAGAATGATATTGTTAAGGTCGAGATTGGTGATGAAGCGAAAGTAGAAGTGGATGCCTATCTAAAAAAAGAATTCAAAGGAATCGTAACCAGTATTTCGAATTCAGCTAGTACTGCCTTATCTGCCGATCAGGTGACTAATTTTAAAGTGAAAGTTCGAATTGTTAAAGAATCGTACGCGGATTTAATGAAAGGGAAACCGGCTAATTTTTCTCCTTTCCGTCCCGGGATGACGGCTACTGTGGATATTATTACTACAACAAGAGAAAATGTTATTGCTGTGCCTATTAGTTCGGTAGTGATGCGAACAGATACCACTGCTAACCGTAAAACAGATAAGGATGAAAGTGCCGATGGAAATGAGGATGGAGAAGTGGTGGAAGAAGTAAAATCCAAAAATGAAAAGCGTTACGAATGTGTATTTGTTAAATCGGGCGACAAAGTCAATCTACGAATTGTTGAAACGGGTATTCAAGATGATACGTACATAGAAATTTTGTCAGGACTGAAGAAAGGGGAGACAATTGTGGTTGGTCCATATACCGTTGTCTCCAAGGAATTAAATCCTGGTGATAAAGTACGGGTGAAATCAAAAGCAGAACTTGAAGCCGAACGTGAAAAGGCTAAGAAAAATAAAGAAAGCTAAAAAATTAATTGATTAATTCTTGGAAAAGCTCGTTCCTAATATAGGTTCGAGCTTTTCTTTTTTAATTATATTTGTCGCTTTAAAAAGGAATAATGAGTTATATTTTATCAATAGAAACGGCTACAAAAAACTGCTCTGTTGGATTGTCATTAAACGGTGTTACTGTTTTGTGCAGGGAAATTTCGGAAAATGGCTATTCCCATGCTGAAAAATTGCATGTTTTTATTGCAGAAATTTTAAAAGAAACTCAAATCGGTTTTTCAGATTTGAAAGCTGTTGCAGTGAGTCAAGGCCCTGGGTCTTACACAGGGTTGCGCATTGGTGTTTCAACGGCAAAAGGACTGTGCTATTCTTTGGGTATTCCATTGATAGCGATCGATACTTTGGAATCTTTAGCGAAACAGTTGCAATTGGAAAGTGGAGTCGTTGTACCAATGATTGACGCTCGAAGAATGGAATGTTATACTGCTATTTTCGATAAGAATCACACGTTGAAAAGAGCAATTGAATCAGAAATTATCACAGAAAATACCTATTCTGATATTTCGGATGCAATTCATTTGATTGGTGATGGTGCTCCAAAATGCAAATCAGTTTTGACTGATGCTAAATTTGTTTTTCATGATGATATTGTTTATCCTTCTGCTAATGAAATGGGAAGTATAGCATTTGAAAAATACAAAAAAAACGACACTGTAGATGTCGCTTATTTTGAACCTTTTTATTTAAAGGATTTTATACTAAACCGATAATTTACAAGGTAAGGTATTGTCTGGATTTTTCTAAAATATCCGATTTAGCCTCAGCAGCATCGCTATTATTAGTCCATATCTTTACTATAAAATTAACCGATGTGTCTGTAAAGTGGGAAATATAAATTTCCGGCTTCGGATCTTTTAATACCAAAGGTTGGTTGATTACTAGATTAGACAGCTTATTTTTCAATTCACTAACATCAGCGGTATGATTAGAAATAATTTCGAAATCTGTTCTTTGCGTTGACAGTTGTGAAAAATTCTTTATTTTTCCGTTGGATAAAAGTCCGTTAGGGATATATACCGTTTGATTGTTTCCGGTGGTGATTTTTGTCGAAAAAATTTGGATTTCTTCTACCTTGCCTGTTTCTCCCTGTACTTCAATTTTGTCGCCTAATTTGAAAGGCTTGAATAAAATAATCAGAATCCCGCCTGCAAAATTAGCTAAGGAACCTTGTAAGGATAAACCAACAGCCAATCCAGCGGCTCCTAGTATCGCGACAAAAGATGAAGTTTCTACTCCTAGTTTTGACACTACTGCGATGAAAACAATAACACGTAAACTCCAAAATATTAAGTTGCCAAGGAAATTGGTTAAAGTAACTTCAATATTACGTCCTAACATTATTTTTTTGAATGCTTTAGTGATAATACTGGTCACCCACAAACCGACAAATAAGATAATTAAAGCTGTAATGATTTTTGGGGAAATGTCAAATAATAATTTTCTGAGAGCTTCTAAATAGATATTCATTTTTCAAATTTTGATAATAGAAAAAGAGGTTAGAAAACCAACCTCTTTACATGTATTTTACTTTTTTTATTTTGTTTCTTCCGAGGTTTCTTCGGTTGCGGTGTCTACTGTGTTTTTAACTTTTGCTTCTGTGTTATCCATAAAGCCTTCTGCTTTTTCTTTGGCAGTATCTACTGCTCCATGAGCCAGCTCTTCCACTTTATCGATTGCTATTTCCGCTTTTTCTTTTACAGTGTCTACAATGTTGTCAATAGTCTCTGCTGCCTGAGGAACAAATTCTTTTACTTTTTCTCCCGCTTTCTCAGCAAATTCTTCTACTTTGTCTACAAGTGGCGCTGCACTTTCTTTAGCTTTTGCGATGGCGTCATCGGCAAAGTTTTCCACTTTTTCCGAGATTTCTTCCACATTTACTTTAGAACCAAATAAATTCTTAAAAAAACTTCCAATTCCCATTTTTTACAAATTTTTGATTATTAATAAGTGTAATATTACGATTTTTTTCGAACAAAATGGGCTATGCGTTCCGATTTTGAAACGCATAACTTGTTTTGTGAATGATTTTATTCGATTTCGAAAGTTAATTTTAAATTGACACGGTATTCGGTTACTTTGCCATCAACAACAGAGGCACTTTGTTCCTGAACATACGCAGAACGTATGTGCTTTACCGATTTGGATGCTTTTTCTACCGCTTTAGCTGTGGCATCTTCCCAGCTGATGTTCGAGTTGGATAACACCTCGATGACTTTTAATACAGACATAATTATACAGTTTTAAAGTTATTTGACTACTAAAGTTAGGTATTTAAAACTGTAAAACCAAATGCTATCCGTTCAATGCCTCTACTTTAATTTCTTGATCTTGAAGCATTTCCTTTAGCATATTTTCGATTCCGTTTTTTAAAGTAAAAGTTGAAGAAGGACATCCGCTACAAGCACCTTGTAAGATTACCTTAACTTTTTTGTCGGATTCCGAAAAAGAGTCAAATAAGATATTACCGCCATCTGCAGCGACTGCTGGTTTGATGTATTCTTCAATAATATTGATGATTTTTTGTGAAGTCACATCTAAATTATCGAAGTCCTTAATTTGCTGTTTGTCTAGTTTCTCTGATGTCACTACTTTGGTTTCATCTACGGCAATATTGCCACTTTCGATGAATTCACGAATGAAAGTACGTACTTCATTGGTCACTTCTTGCCATTCGTTAACTGCATATTTGGTAACCGATACATAATTTTCATCAATGAAAACTTCTTTAACATATGGGAATTTAAATAATGCACGAGCTAGTGGAGAGGCTTCCGTTTCGTCGATGTTTTTGCACTCAACAATAGTTTTGGTTAATATTCTGCTTGAAACAAATTTCATTACCGATGGATTGGGTGTGCTTTCCGCATAAACAGTAACAGCTATTTTTTTGTTTTCCTCTTTAGCTTTTACTACTTCGCCACCTGCATTAACATAGTTTTCTAATTGTTCGGCAACTTCAAATTTCACATCATCCCATTCAACAATGCTGAACTTTTCGATAGCGATAAAATTCCCCGAAATATAAACTGTTTTTACAAATGGTAGGTAAAACAATTGTTGGGCAAGTACAGAGTCAGCGCATTCGTCAATGTTTTTGAATTCAAAACTTTGATTAGGGCAGATGAAGTACGAAAATTCGAATTTTAGAATACTCGGATTGTTAGTTTCTTTTATAGTGATAAGTTTCATCTTAATTTTTTTTGCAAAGGTACTAAACATAATTTTACTTCATAGATTGGAATTCTTTTTATCGTTTAATTAACTATTTTAAAGATCAAAAAAAAACGTTTGCATAATCATCATATAACAAAAAGTTATATCTTTGAGCGTTTTCAATAAAACGATTAGTATTAATTAATTTTTATCAGATTTGTCTTGAGTCTGAAAAAGTGTAAAAACATGATTTTAAAGAATATAAAACTACTTATCTTACTTTTAATTTGTCAATTTTCGTTCGCCCAAGAAGGTATTGCGGTCTACTCCGATTATCTGACTGATAACTATTATTTATTACATCCATCTATGGCCGGAGCTTCTAATTGTTCTAAAATTAGATTGACAGCAAGAAATCAGTGGTTTGGTAACGATGATGCACCCGCTTTGCAAACGTTAAGTTTTAATAGTAAATTAGGAGAAAGAGGTTCGGCAATTGGTGCTATTTTATTCAATGATAAAAATGGTTACCATTCACAAAAGGGTGCAAAGATTACCTATGCGCATCATTTGATGTTTTCAAGAAGTACAGTTGATTTGAATCAGCTTTCGTTTGGTTTAAGTGCTGGGTTGGTACAAAATCAATTGGATGAATCAAGTTTTGACATGACTGATTTTGATCCTATTATTGCTGGAATTATCCAACGTTCTAGTTATTTTAATATTGATTTTGGAGCATCATATAACTATTTGGATATGTATGTTCATGCAACAGTTAAAAATGCATTGTTCAGAAGTAGAGATTTGTATTCGGATTATGAATCGGATAATTTGAGAAAGTATATTCTTAGTGGAGGTTATGTGTTTGGTAACCCGAGAAAATTATTATGGGAGCCTTCTGTGATGTTTCAATTAACAGAGAGAACCAAAGAAAAGTCGATTGATGCTAACCTAAAGGCTTATAAAACGGTTGATTTTGGAAGAATTTGGGCTGGATTATCTTATAGAAGAAGTTTTGATGGAGCGCAATATTTGGATGGTAATCAATTGAAAGATCAAAAATTACAATATATTACTCCGCTAGTAGGAGTTAATTATAAGAAGTTTATGTTTGCCTATACTTATTCTAATGTTATGGGAGATATTAAATTTGAAACAGGTGGATTCCATCAAATCACTTTAGGTTTTGATTTTGGTTGTAAGAGAGAACGTTACGACTGTAACTGTCCAGCGATCAATTAACAATATAATGTCCCGATTAATCGGGACATGTTTTTTATATAGTATATGGTAATTAAAGAAGTAAACGGTAAGTATCCGCAAATACCTGAAGATTGTTATGTAGCTGAAAATGCCACTATAGTTGGTGACGTTTCATTAGGTGAGCAATGTAGTATTTGGTTTAATGCGGTGGTTCGTGGAGATGTTCATTTTATAAAAGTTGGTAATAAAGTCAATATACAAGATGGTGCGGTAATTCATTGTACTTACCAAAAGCATCCCACAATTATTGGGAATAATGTGTCTATTGGTCATAATGCCATTGTGCATGGTTGCACCGTGCATGACAATGTTTTAATTGGGATGGGATCGATTGTTATGGATGGTTGTGTTATTGAAAGTAATTCAATTGTTGCAGCAGGAAGTGTAGTAACTCAAAATACAGTGGTTGAATCGGGAACTATTTATGCTGGTATTCCTGCCAAAAAAGTCAAGGATATCAATCAAAGTGATTTTGCTGGTGAAATTGAACGTATTTCCAATAATTACATTATGTACTCCAGTTGGTTTAAATAAGTCTAAAAATCCTTTTCAAATACGTTATCGTCGAAGCCAAGTATAGTCTTCAATACTTGTGCATCACTATTTGTGTAAAACGTAGCGTTTCCCTCTTTGATTCTAACTGTGTTAAGCATTTGATTTTGTTCTAAGATAGCTTTTGTTTGTCTAGCTACAGCCTGCCCGGAATCGATAATTTTTATATGCGGAGGAATTATTTTTTTGATCTCCGGAATAAGGTAAGGGTAGTGACTACATCCTAGAACAAGATAATCTATGTTTTCGGCAATCATAGGGCGCAAATAAATTTTGAGCAAATTTCTCATTTCCTCGGTTTCTATTTTACCACCTTCTATTAATTCCACTAAACCATATCCAACCTGTTCTAATATGCGGATATTGGTATAGCTTTCAACGCGTTTGTTGAATAAATCACTATTTAGAGTGCCCTTAGTTGCTAATATTCCGATGGTTTGTGTCTCGGATTGGTTTGCGGCAGGTTTAATGGCAGGTTCAATTCCAATAAAAGGGACGTCGTATTTTTCACGAAGTTCTTTTATGGCATTTGTAGTTGCAGTATTACAGGCAACAACAATCATTTTACAGTTTTGTTCTAATAAAAAATCAACGTTTTTAAAGCACAAAGAGACAATTTCTTCCTTCGACTTTTTACCATATGGAGCATTTTTGCTGTCAGCCAGATATACAGTATTTTCGTTTGGGAGTAATTGATGAATTTCTTTCCAGATGGATGTTCCACCAATACCGGAGTCAAATAAGCCAATAGGATTTGAGTTGTTCATAGAAACAAATGTAAAAAAAAACTGCGCTAAAAAGTAACGCAGTTTTTTAAAAATATTTTAGAGAATTAGAATTTTAATTCTTTTTTAACGTCTTCGTATAAGTTAGGTCCATCAGCAACGATGAAAGCAGAAGCATCCAATACATATTGATAACCTTTAGCTTTAGCAACCTTTACAATAGCAGCTTTCACTTTGTCATAAATAGGTTTTTCGATTTCCATTCTTTTCTCATCGATTTGTTTTTGAGCATTGTCTCTGTATTGTTGGATACGTTGCCCCATATCTTGCATTTCTTTAGCACGAGTTTCGTTGATCTCTCTTGTGGTAGTTTCAGCTTCACTTTCGTACTTTGTCATTTTAGTTTTGTATTCAGTTACCATAGTTGAATATTCTGTATCGAAAGTTTTACTTAATTTTTCCAATTGTGCTTTCGCAGAAGTCATTTCCGGCATTTTAGATAAAAGCTCTTGAACGTCGATGTGAGCTGTTTTTACTTGAGCAGTCATAGTACTTGCTCCTAACATCATTACTGCTGCAATAAGTAAAGTTTTAATCTGTTTCATCTTTTTAGTATTTATTAGTGTAATATTAATTTTGGTTATTTTTCTTTTTCAATTCTTCCTCTTTTGCTTTGCGCGCTGCTTCTCTTTCTTCAAGGATTTTCTTTCTTTTCTCTTCTAATGCTTTTCTTCGTTCCTCCAAAACCTTTTTATTGTTTTCTATTGCTTTGAGGCGTTCAGCTTCTTTAGCTGTTTTTAGCGAATCCTGTACTGCTTTTTTGTCTTCAGCTTTGTTGAAATTTTCCGTTTGTTTATCGGCGGTTTTTGTTTCGGCTGGTTTTACATCTGTTTTAGAAGAATCAATTGTTGTGCCAGAAATTTGTTTGTTGCGTTCTTCTATAAGTTTTTTTCTGTTCTCCTCGAATATTTTGCGCTTCTCTTCTGCTGTTTTTCGACGGTCTTCCAAAATTTTATCCCTCTTGGCTTTTTTCTCGTCTAGCAGTCGTTGTCTTTCTGCAAGTGCTGAATTATCGGAAACTTCATCTTGCTTTTCTTGTTTTTCTTCAAGTGCTTTTTGTTGTTTCTTAGATAATTCTTCTCTCTTTTCTGTGCGTGTAATAACTCGGACTACTTGGTCACTAATATTGTGCTTTTTCGCAGAAAATAAAATTGTCATATCCGAAGACTTGTCGAAAATGAAATCGTATTGTTTTGCTTCGGCAATATCCTGAATGGTATTGAATACTTGATCTTGAACCGGTTTGATGATGGTTTCTTTCTGAATAGCCAAATCACCACGAGGACCAAATCTTTTCTGTTGATAGTCAATTAAGTCAGTTTCAAGGAATTTTATTTCCTCTTCTTTTTCCTCAATAAGTTCTTTGGTATAAAGTGCTCTTTCATTTTTTAAAGATTCCTTTAATTTTTGAATCGCATTTTTTCTTTCTTCAATGTCTTGCTTCCACTTTTGCGCTTTTTGTTCTAGTTGACTTGATGCTTCTTTATAATCCGGAACATTTTCCAGAATATAATCCATATCAATATATCCTATTTTAATTCCTGTTTTGGTTTGTCCGAAAACAAATCCAGAAACAGCAAAGAACATTAATAACAAAAATAGTTTTTTCATAGTTTGTGTTTTATGTTGATTGTTGTATCAAATATAACTAAAATTGCTGACCTATGATAAAGTGTGTTTCCCATCCGTTTTTAACACCGCCAGGATAAATAGAATCGAATCCATGTGCAAAATCTATTCCTAGTAATCCGAAAGCTGGCATGAATACTCTTAAACCAACACCTGCTGATCGTTTTAAATTAAACGGATTGTATCCTTTAAAATTGCTAAAGGCAGCACCACCTTCAACAAAAGATAGGGCATAAATAGATGCAGCCTGTTTTAGTGTTATAGGATAACGTAATTCTAGGGAGAATTTATTGTATATCGTTGCGCCAATTTGTTCTCTATTTGCATCTGTAGGAGTTAATGAGTTGTTCGGATAACCTCTTAATTGAATGGTTTCACGGCCATCCATCGAATAATTGGCCATACCATCACCACCTAAATAGAAACGTTCAAATGGAACTAATCCTCTGTCTTGGTTGTAGGCTCCCATGAATCCGAACTCGGCTAAAGAACGCAAAGTAAGTTTTTCATAGACTTTATTATACCATTCTGCTTTAAATTTAACTTTATAGAATTCTAACCAGTTGAATTTTTTCTGGTCAACACGTGCTTGGTCAGTTGCAGCTTCTTGGTATGTAGCTACAGGGTTTCCGTTGGCGTCCAAATAGGTGTTGGCAGGAACGTTGACGTTATTAATAATAGTTTCTCTTCTAGTCTTAATTTTGTATTCTTCCATGTTCTCCAAGTTAGCGTAATCCACATTGTTGAATAGGGAATAAGGTGGGGTAAACTTGGCCGTGAAATTGAAATCAGAACCATATGTTGGGAAAATTGGATTTATCCCTTTGTTGTTGCGTGATAATCCGAATGTATAGGATATGTTTCTAGATATACCGTTTCCGAATTTGAACAAACCAACATTGTAATTGTTTAAGTCGTAGTGCTGGTAACTGATTGAATTCGATAGTACGAAGAAATCGTCAGGAGCCTTTAATCTTTTTGCTAAACCTAGGGATACCGAAAAGATGTTAAAGCTTTTCGAACGATCTACGTCGTTTGAAACGAAGTTGTTTGCATATTGTTTACTGTATGAAATTGATCCCGAAAACTGTACTGGTTTTTTTCCACCGAACCATGGCTCAGAGAAAGAAAAACTGTAGGTTTGGAAATAAGTACTTCCTTGTAAACGTAATGATAATTTCTGACCATCACCCATTGGTAAAGGTTTGTATGCGTGTTTTTTGAAAATATTTCCAATGGAGAAATTATTGAATGATAATCCAAGTGTTCCGATGAAACCACCTCCGCCGTAACCTCCTTGAAGCTCAATCTGACTAGCTCCTTTTTCAACTACATTGTACTTGATGTCTACGGTTCCCGCTCCCGGGTCAACATTTTCGAAATCAGGTTTGATGGCTTCAGGGTCAAAGAAACCTAACTGACCGATTTCGCGGATTGTTCGAATCAATTGATCTTTACTGTATACGTCTCCTGGTTTTGTTCTAATTTCTCTGTAGATAACTTTATCGTTGGTTTTGTCATTTCCAACAACACTAATTTTGTTGAAATGGGCTAATGGACCTTCTACAATTCTGATTTCCATATCAATGGTGTCATTGGCCGTTTTAACCTCTACAGGATTGATATTGGAAAATAAATAACCGTTGTTTTGGTATAAATTGGTTAAATCATCACCATCCGGTTTTGTTTTGTCAGCAATTTGTTTGTCTAGTAATACACCGTTGTAAACATCTCCTTTTTTAATGCCTAATTGGCGCGCCAATACATTATCGCTATAAACGGTATTTCCAACAAAATTTATATCTCCAAAGTAATATTTGTTACCTTCTTCTAAGTTTAAATTGATTGATATTTCGTTATTCTCTTTGTCGTAAATAACAGAATCCGATATAATACGTGCATCGCGATATCCTTTTTCTTTATATTTCTCTACAATTGAATTTAAGTCTTCTTTGTATTTATCACGAATGAATTTTGAGCCTTTGAAAAGTTTTAAAGGGTTTAGTGGACTTTTCTCCTTTGTGTTTTTCATGGCTTTAAGTACCTTTTTGTCAGTTAGTTGCTTATTTCCATTGATGTTAATCTCCTTGATTTTGACCTTGTCGCCTTTGTCAACATTAACTACCATGTTCACATGATTGATCGATGTAGTGTCATCTACAGTAGAAATGTTTACTTTGGTATTGTAAAAGCCTTCTTTTTTGTATTTGTTTTCGATATAGTATTTTGTAGTAGTAAGTAAGTTCTCGTTTACAATCTTTTCAGGAGTTAACGAATTGTCTTTGATTAAACCTTCGATAGCTCCTTTTTTTACACCAACAAATTTAACTTCTTTAAGTTTAGGTAATTCGTTTAAGTTCAATTCAAGTGAAATGCTGTCGCCTTCTATTTTGTCAACATAATAATTTACGTTGTTATAGAAACCTAATTTCCATAGTTTTTTGATCGAATTACTGATTTCCTCACCAGGAACAGTTAGCGATTGTCCTTTTTGTAAGCCTGCAAAAGTTACAATGGTTTGCTCATTGTAAGATACTTTTCCGGTTACAGTTACTTTTTTTAATATGTATGTTTTTCCTTGATCAAATGCTAATCTGTCCTGAGCTTTTACAGCTGTAGATGCGCTTAATAATAAAAAGAACAGCACTAATTTAATGCTGTTGGTAATACTTAAAAAATTATTTAATTTGTTCACTTGTTTTTCCAAATCTACGTTCTCTTTTTTGATAGCTAATAATGGCTTCATATAAATGTTCATCTGTGAAATCTGGCCATAAAACATCCGTAAAATAAAACTCGGCATAAGCAATTTGCCAAAGTAAAAAATTACTGATGCGGTGTTCGCCACTGGTTCTTATCACTAAATCTACGTCAGGTAGATTGTGCGTGTAAAGATGATTATTTAATATGGATTCATCAATAGAATCAATTGAAATTATGTTATTTTTAACTTTATCTGATATTTTTTTAACAGCATTTAAGATTTCTTCTCTAGAGCCATAACTAAGGGCAAGAGTAAGAGTCATCCGGGTGTTATTTTTGGTTTTTTCAATCACTTCCTGAAGTTCTTTCTGAACTCCTTTTGGTAGGTTTTCGAGGTTGCCAATAGAATTTAATCGAATGTTGTTTTTTTCAAGAGTTGCTAGCTCTTTTTTTAAGGAAGAGATGAGAAGTTTCATCAAGGTGTCTACCTCAAGTTTTGGGCGATTCCAATTTTCGGTAGAAAAAGCATACAAAGTAAGGTTTTCAATGCCTAAACGAGCACAAGCTTCCACAGTAGTACGCACACTTTTTGTTCCATTTTCATGGCCAAATGCGCGTAGCATTCCTTTTTGTTTTGCCCAACGTCCATTACCGTCCATAATGATGGCTAAGTGGTTGGGTAAATTATCTGTGTTAATTTTGTTTAATAAGCTCATTTTTATTCTCTACAATAGCAGGGTTTTTCACCAAACGTATAGGTTAGTGTCAGCCCTGTGAATACATACCAATCTTTACTGTTTACGTTTCCGAATTTATAGCCTTCTAAACTACTTTTTTTAGGGAAACTCCCATCAATGTCATCTGTAAATGTATATCTTGCGCCGCTTTCCAATCCAAGGATTAAATTGCGTGAAATTTTCATTTTTACTCCGGCAACAATAGGTAAAGCAAAATCACCTGATCTTTCATCGGTTTGGTATTGATTACCTACCACATATAAATTATCATGTAAAAAATAATTTACACCTGAAGCAAGATAAGGTGACATGAAGAAACCTGACTGATGTTGGTCGAAGTCAAAAAAATTGAACTCAAAACCAGCAGAAAATTCAGTAATTGAATTTTCAAATTGTAATCCTCTGTCTTTTCTTCCTTCCACATCGGAATCCAAATCATTACCGGAAATTTTAGAACGCATTGCCGAAAACCTCCAAGCAAACCTAGGACTTTTATTCCACTTGTATAAAATACCTATCGCTGGCTCGTTGGGATGGATGTAATTGGTCCTTCCAACATCGCCAATGAAATTGCTTCCTCCCGCGAATACACCTATTTCGTGTATCTGAGCCTGAGCAAATTGTACTGCTAACAAGAGTACTATGATGTGATAAATGTTCTTCATTTTTATAATAGCTTGCAAATATACTAATTATGACCACTTGACAAAGTGAAAACTTATAATCTAAGAGAATTGTTGGTAATTTTATTTTACTTAAAACGGAAAAGTCTTAAATGTAGTATTTGTCTGTGGTTTAATTGCGCTTGTCTTCGCCGAAAAGTAATTTGTTGCGCAGTGTTTTTAGAAAGGTTTCTTCTGGGATTTCAACCAAATTGATTTTAAATGGCGTTTTTTTGATGGTTAGTACCGATTCGTTTCTAACCGATGCCATTCTTGAATCAAGTGATACCAAATAATTTTCTTCCCTTCCGGAAACTTTCAATTTTATGATTGTATTGTCGGGAATTACGATAGGGCGTGCGTTTAAATTATGTGGTGCAATCGGGGTAAGAACTAAACTGTTGGCGTTTGGAGTTAAAATTGGTCCTCCACAACTCATCGAATATCCTGTAGATCCGGTTGGTGTGGAAATGATTAACCCGTCTGCCCAATACGAAGTGAGGTATTCTCCATTCAGATAGGTTTCAATGGTAATCATTGATGTGGTGTCTTTTCGACTTACCGTTACTTCGTTCATGGCGAAGTTTAAATCGGTTATACTGTCGACTTTAGGAGAACATTTCAAGCTCAATAAAGTTCGTTTTGAAATGGTATATTTTTTATCTAAGACGACTTGTAAAAAACGTTCTAAGTTTTCTTGTTGTACGGTTGCTAAAAAACCCAATCGACCAGCATTGATTCCTAAGATGGGAATTCCTGAATTTCTGACCATTGTTGCGGCGCGTAAAAAAGTTCCGTCGCCCCCTACACTAATAAGCATGTCGTAACTCTTGTCTAGATCGGTGTGGGAGTGAAAAACCGGATACGCTTCACGAATTGCCTTGTTGTCGGTTAACATTTTGAAGAAATTCTCTTCTATGACAAACTGCACTTGGTTGTTTTGTAGAAATGCCAATAAACGCTCAATTATAGGCGAAGTTGCATTTTGATAAAATTGACCGTAAATGGCGACTTTCATAATTATATATTAAGGTATCGGTCCAAATAATCAGAACGTTCTTTTAATGTTTTTAAGTAATCGTCTTCTTGGTGCTCGGAGATGATTTCATACTCATAGCGTCTGAATGTTTGAATGATTTCATTTAGTCCGCCTTCTCCAATTTTGATGGTGATTTGTACTTTTTCTTCGTCAATGTTTGAAATGAAGGAACCTAATATTTTTCCATTGTTGCCTTCAATGATTTGGGCGATTTGGCTAAAAGAATAATCGTTGATGCCTTTTTCGATGATAATTATTGCGCCAATTTCTTTAAGGAAAGGAGTTTCGTTAAATACACTGATGATGTCTTCTAATTCATAATAACCAATGTATTTGTTATGTTCGTCCAAAACGGGAATGACATTCGATTCGTTTTTGGCAAAATCATCCAAAACGTCCAATAGAACTGAATTTTTCCTTGTGAAAAAACCTTCAAAAGTATATTTATAGTCGCCTAGAGCCTTGCTAAAATCCAAACCGTCTGCATCTTCGCTTGAAATGTTGCCAACAAAAACGCCCTCCTCAGTTACAGGGAAATGTGAAAAATTAACATCAGTAAAAAAGTCTTGCACACGCGCAATGCTTTCCTTGATGTCAAAAGGTTCGAAATCGTGATTAATATAATCTGAAAGTATATTCATGGTGTTGTAATAATCTTCTGCAAAATAATTAAAAAATAAGAGAATGACCTTGTATAAGTTCGTATTTTTGTCGAATCCTATAAAAATGACGTCAAAATGACACAGAACAATTGTAAATTAAGCGTAAATATTAATAAAATTGCTACGTTGAGGAATTCTCGTGGTGGCAATACTCCAAGTGTGACGGAAGCAGCAAAACGTATTCAGGGATTTGGAGCTAATGGTATTACGATTCACCCGAGACCAGACGAAAGGCATATTCGTTATCAAGATGCTCGTGACTTAAAAAATGTGGTATATACCGAGTATAATATCGAAGGAAATCCCCAACATAATTTTATTGATTTGGTTTTGGAATGCAAACCGACGCAAGTAACTTTAGTTCCAGATGCGATTGGAGCTTTAACGTCCAATGCAGGTTGGGATACCATTAAAAATCAAGCGTATTTGAAAGAGGTCATTGCCGAATTTCAACGCAATGGTATTCGAACTTCAATTTTTGTGGATCCAGTGTTGGAAATGGTTGAAGGTGCCAAAGCGACCGGAACCGATAGAATCGAATTGTATACCGAAGCATTCGCGCATCAATACGGTTTAGGAAATAAAGATGGTATTTTGCCTTATGTTGAAGCGGCTAAACTAGCCAATGAATTAGGATTGGGGATAAATGCAGGCCATGATTTAAGTTTGGATAACATTCAGTTTTTCAATCAGAATATTCCGGGTTTACTTGAAGTTTCCATTGGTCATGCGTTAATTTCCGAATCATTGTACTTGGGATTGGAAAATGTAGTGAATATGTATCTTCAAAAATTGAAATAAGATGTTGCTTAATTCAAATATAATTGGTGAAGGAAAGCCGTTGCTTATTATTCATGGTTTTCTCGGAATGTCGGACAATTGGAAGACTCTTGCTTCGCAATATGCAGAGCAAGGATTTCAAGTGCATGCTTTAGATTTACGAAATCACGGTAAAAGTTTCCATTCAAATGATTGGGGTTACGATTTTATGGTACAGGATGTGGTGGAATATTGTAAATTCTATCAATTGGAAAAAGTGGATGTGATTGGTCATTCAATGGGAGGAAAGGTAGTTATGTTGTTAGCAACAAATTATCCTGAATTGGTTGGTAAATTGATTGTGGCGGATATTGGACCGAAATTTTATGCGCCACATCATCAGACAATTTTAACGGCTTTGAATGCTGTTGATTTTTCTAAAAAACCCTCGCGTGCTGAAGCAGAAGAAATCGTATCAGATTATATTCATGATTTTGGAACAAGACAGTTTTTGCTGAAAAACTTGTATTGGGTTGAACCGGGACAACTTGATTTCAGATTCAATTTAAAAGTGTTTACCGAAAATACTTCGGTAATTGGTGATGCTTTGCCTTTTGAAAGTCATTTCGATAAAAAAACTTTATTTTTGCGCGGAGATAAATCGGATTATATTTTAGATTCGGATTTTGAAACGATTTACCATCATTTTCCTAACGCAGAGATTCAAACAGTATCCAATGCCGGGCATTGGCTTCATGCTGAAAATCCAAAGGAATTTTTTGAAAAAACGGTATACTTTTTGACAAACTAACCCAAAAATAAAATTATAATGAGCATATTGAAAAAATTATTGATCTCGACAATTGTAGTATTGCTGTTGTCTTATTTTTTAAAGCCTGGTGTGCAGGTGGATGGATTTGTTACAGCTTTAATTGTAGCTGTGGTCTTGGCGTTGTTAAACACTTTTGTGAAACCTATTTTGGTTTTCTTTACATTGCCGATTACCTTTTTTACCCTAGGTTTGTTCCTTTTGGTGATTAACACTATTATGGTATATGCTTGCGATTATCTTGTTGATGGATTTGAGGTAAACAGTTTCCTTACAGCCATGCTTTTTAGTATTCTTTTGTCTGTTTCGCAATGGATACTTTACAAGTTTATAAAAGACTAACAATTAGCGGGTTAAATTTCAGTTAAATAAAATTTGTTGGGTGGTATAAATTATGTAATTTTGCCACCCAAATTTAGTATGTAAAAAACGTATATAATGAATATTACAAAAACCAATATCGATGCGTTAAACGCAGTGGTAACTGTAGAAGTTGCAAAAAACGATTATGCTGACAATGTAGAGAAAGTTTTGCAAAACTACCGTAAAAGTGCTAACATTCCTGGCTTCAGAAAAGGAGCAGTGCCAATGTCATTAGTAAAAAAACAATATGGTAAAGCAGTTTTAGCTGAGGAAGTTAATAAAGTATTACAAGAAAACTTAAACAAATACTTAGTTGACGAAAAATTGGATATTTTAGGAAATCCTCTTCCTAAGTTTACATCTGATTTCAACTGGGATGCTGATGATTTCAAATTTGAATTCGAATTAGGTTTAGCACCTCAATTTGATGTAAAATTAGACGGAAAGAATAACTTAACGTATTTCAAAATCGTTGCTGATGATAAATTGTTGGATGAGCAAGTAGCTAGAATCCAAAAGCAATTCGGTAAAATGATTGCAAAGTCAGAAGTTGCTGAAGGAGACGATATCAGAGGAACTTTCATCAACGAAGAAAAAGGAATCAATGCTCCGGCTCAAATTACTTTGGATATTTTCAAAAGCAAAACAGCTGTTAAAGCTTTTATTGGTAAAAAAGCGGGTGATGTAGTAACTGTTGGAACCAAAGGTTTGTTTGATGATGATCACAAATTGATGGATTATATGGGAGTTGGTCACGATGATGTGCACGGTTTGGATATCAATGTTGATTTCAAAATCGAAGAAGTTACTACAAGTGAGCCTGCAGAATTAAACCAAGAATTATTTGATAAATTATTTGGTGCTGGAAATGTTTCTTCAGTAGAAGAAGTGAAAGCTAAAATTAAAGAAGATGCTGAAAAGCAATTTGCGCAACAAGCGGATCAAAAATTCTATAACGATGCTTCGGCTTTCTTATTGGAAAACCACCAAGTAGAATTGCCTGCTGAATTCTTGAAAAAATGGATTCAAGTTGCTGGAGAAAACCCACTTTCTGCTGAGCAAGCAGAAGAGGAATATGCTAAATCAGAGAATGGTTTGCGTTACCAATTAATTGAAGGTAAAATCATTGCAGAGAACAACTTGCAAATCACTTTTGATGAGTTAAAAGCATATGCTGGTGATATTATCAAAAAACAAATGGCGCAATTTGGTCAAATGAACCCAACTGACGAAGATGTAAACGGAATTGTTGCTCGAGTTTTATCGAACCAAGATGAAGTACGTCGTTTGTCTGAGCAAGTAATGAGCGAAAAAATGTTGAACTTATTCAAAGATAAAATTAACGCTAAAACAAAAGAAGTTTCTTACGATCAGTTTGTAAAAGAAATGTACGGAGAATAATCTTCAAAAAATCATTATATTTGAGCGTCAGATTGTATAATTTGACGCTTTTTTTATAGACAAAATGGCAGACCTTAAAAAGGGTATGAATTTTGACGGAATTTGCAATAGTAGAATAAAAAAATATACAAACTCATAAATACTTTATAATGAACTACGGTAAAGAATTTAAAAAATTTGCGACTAAGCATCACGGAGTAAACAGTATGTACTATGACAAAATTGTAGGTAGTATGACTCCGTATATTATTGAAGAACGTCAATTGAATATTTCACAATTGGACGTGTTTTCGCGTTTGATGATGGATAGAATTATCTTCTTGGGAACAGGAGTAGATGATTATATGGCCAATATCATTCAAGCGCAGTTATTGTTTTTAGAAAGTGTTGATGCTTCTAAAGACATCCAGATTTATATCAACTCTCCAGGTGGAAGTGTCTACGCAGGTTTAGGAATTTATGATACGATGCAGTATATCAAGCCTGATGTTGCTACTATTTGTACAGGTATGGCCGCTTCAATGGGAGCTGTTTTATTGTGTGCCGGAGCCGAAGGAAAACGTTCTGCTTTACCGCATTCTAGAGTGATGATTCACCAGCCATCAGGTGGTGCGCAAGGTGTGGCAACAGACATGGAAATCAACTTGAAAGAGATGTTGAAATTAAAAGACGAATTGTACCAAATCATCGCAAAACATTCGAATCAGTCTTTTGATAAAGTTTACAAAGACAGTGAGCGTGATTATTGGATGATTGCGGATGAAGCGAAGGAGTACGGAATGATTGATGAAGTGTTAAGAAGATAAATTGGTCCAAAGAAAAGTGAAAGTGAAAATCTTTAAAACTTTGGATATTGACAAAAAGTAATGGCAAAAGAAATATTAGAATGCTCTTTCTGCGGAAGAAAGAAACCTGAAACAAATCTATTGATAGCCGGTATTAACTCGCACATTTGTGACCGTTGTATCGAGCAAGCACATGGTATTGTTCTCGAGGAAATGAAAACGAGTGGTATCGCAAGAAATAGCGCTGATTTAGTGTTGAAAAAACCAAAGGAAATCAGAGCCTTTTTGGATAAATACGTGATTGGTCAAGACCAAACCAAAAAAGTAATGTCGGTTGCGGTTTACAATCATTATAAAAGGTTAATGCAACAAGATCACGGTGATGATGTAGAAATCGAAAAAAGTAATATCATCATGGCAGGTCAAACAGGAACGGGGAAAACATTGGTAGCAAAGACTATTGCAAAGATGTTGGATGTTCCTTTGGCCATTGTGGACGCGACTGTTTTGACCGAGGCCGGATATGTTGGTGAAGATGTTGAGAGTATTTTGACACGTTTGCTACAAGCTGCCGATTATGACGTAGCAAAAGCTGAAAGAGGTATTGTATTCATTGATGAAATTGATAAAATTGCCCGTAAAAGCGATAATCCTTCAATTACCCGTGATGTATCAGGTGAAGGTGTGCAACAGGCACTTTTGAAACTATTAGAAGGAACCGTTGTAAATGTACCGCCAAAAGGAGGAAGAAAGCACCCGGATCAGAAATTCGTGGAAGTCAATACCCAGGATATTTTATTTATAGCCGGTGGTGCTTTTGATGGTATCGAAAGAATTATTTCAAAACGTTTGAACCGTCAAGCAATGGGGTATAGTGCTTCAAAAGAGACGGACAAAATTGATGAAACCAATTTGTTGCAATATGTTATTCCAAAAGATATTAAAGAATTTGGATTAATACCGGAAATTATCGGACGTTTACCAGTTTTAACGCATATGGATCCATTGGATAAAGCAACACTTCGTGCCATTTTAACTGAGCCCAAAAATGCATTAATCAAACAGTACAAAAAACTGTTTGCCATGGATGAAACTGAATTCTCGATTACAGATGAAGCTTTGGATTATATTGTAGATAAAGCTTTGGAATACAAATTGGGAGCGAGAGGATTGCGTTCGCTTTGTGAAGCGATTCTAACAGATGCCATGTATGAAATTCCAAGTTCTGACGAAAAAGAATTGCATATCGACAAAAATTATGTTGAAGAAGCATTGACCAAAAACTTGCTGAAACGATTAGAAATTGCTTCTTAATCGTATGCTAAAATAAAAAAAGCCTGAAGTATTACTTCAGGCTTTTTTTTGGATAACGTATAATAAATTTATTCAATAATCAGGAATTCAATTCGTCTGTCAGCATTGAATTCTTGCTCGGTACATTTGTCTTTGCAATTGGACAATGGTAATGATTCACCGTAGCCTTTCGATGTGATTCGGCTACTGTCAATTCCTTTCTTTATTAAATATTGTAATGCTGTTGCAGCTCTTTTTTCGGATAAAATCAAATTGTACTTTTCTGAACCACGCGTATCGGTATGTGCGTTGATAGTAATTTTCATCTCAGGGTTCGCAATAAGGACATCATAAATCTTATTTAAAGATAAAGTAGACTCCTTTTTAAGGGTACTTTGATTATAGTCAAAATAAACTTTTTCAACAATGATAGCGTTTTTGGTTACTTCTGCCTTTTTTTGATGTAGAGCAACATTGGCAAATGAATTTCCAGCAGAGGTAATAATTGGTAATTCAAAATTATTGTATCCTTCTTTCTTGGCTACAATGGAATATACTTCCAATGGTTCTACATTGAATTGGTAATTTCCTTGTTCGTCAGTTATCTGTTTTTCTATTTCCTTCCCGTTTTCGTCTATCAATACTAGTTCAGTGTTAGGCAAGGCAATTTTGGAAAGATTTTCATGCGCCACTCCTTGTAATGAAATAGGGGTTTTTTGTAAATCAAAGCGGTAAATATCATAAGAACCCAGGCCGCCGTTTCTATCAGAAGTAAAATACCCTTTTGTTTTGTTGGCCAAAATGAACGCTACTTCATCTGCCGAAGAATTAATGGTTTTGCCTAGATTTACGGGTGATGAAAATTCATTTTTTCTGATTTTGGCAACAAAAACATCTTGATTTCCATAGCCTTGATGTCCATTGGAAGAAAAAAACAACTCTTTGTTGCTTGCTGCCACATAGGGGAATTTTTCATCTTGAGCGGTATTGATGTTTCGGCCTAAATTAACAGGATTGATAGGGAATCCTTGTTCGTCGATATCGGCAACATAAATATCATAACCACCAAAACCTCCAGGCATGTTAGATGAAAAATATAATTTTTTACCATCAGGTGATACCGAAGGATTCTCTATAGAATAATTGTCACTGTTAAAAGCAACTGGACTTTCCTGGATCCAGGTACAACGACATTCTTCATCAAAAACTCTTTTGAATAATTTGTAATTCTTCGAATTCTCTTCGTTACTCTTGGTATAATATAAAGTTTTTTCATTTGGAGAAAAAGCCAGTCCGCCTTCATTTCCTTTAGAATCTAGTACAGATGCGAAAAAATAAGGATGAGATAAATTTCCGTTTTTGTCAATGTTCATACAATACAAAGTGTTGTATGGATTGTTGGTGTTTTCATCTCGTCCAGCTCCGATTGCTCCCGTTTTTCTAGAAGAATACATGATGTATTTGTTCATGAAAAAAGTAGAGCCAATTTCAGATAGTTTAGAGTTGATGCCTGTTGGGGCAATGGTATATTTATCGTTTAATTCGATGATTTCATTTGAAACACCTGCTTCGTTAGTTTCGTATGACACAAACGAATCTTGCGAAGTCATGGTAGTGGATATACCGACTAGTAAAAATGAAAAAATAATTTTTTTCATGAGAAAAATAGGATTTTTTGGAAAATTTTGTGCAAATGTATGATTTACAGTCGGTATGACTCTAATTTATAGATTATAAGGCAAAATAATCGATGAAATGCACTTTTAGGACTGTAGACTATTTAAAACGAGGTGTTGTTTGTCGGTAAATGTTGCTTTTTTCGCATGAAATCAAAGAAAAAGCTGTGTTTTATTAATCTTGAATGGAAAGCAATTGTTCCAAATAATCTCTCTGATTGGATAATCGGGGTATTTTATGTTGACCACCTAATTTGTCTTGATTTTTTAACCAATCGTAAAACAAATTGGTTCTGGCTATATTCACAACTAAAGGATTTAATGTCATGTTATTGTAACGTTTTGCTTCGTAATCGGAATTTACCGATTGAATATTCTGATCCAATAACTGTGTAAACTTAGAAATATCTTCTGGTTTTTTTCTGAATTCGATAATCCATTCATGCGCTCCTTTTTCTTTTCCATTCATGAAAATAGGGGCTACCGTATAATCAATTACTTCAGAATTGGTTTCCTGGCAGGTTTTTGCAATCGCTTGATCGGTGTTTTCAACCATAAGTTCTTCTCCGAAAACATTAATATGATGTTTGGTTCGACCAGTAACACGGATGCGATATGGTTTTAATGAAGTAAAGCGAACTGTGTCACCAATCATATAACGCCATAAACCGGAATTGGTTGTTATCACAATAGCATAATTTTTATTGAGTTCAACTTCAGCCAACCGAATAACTTTTTGGTTTGGTGAGCCAAAAGTATCCATAGGAATGAATTCGTAGAAGATGCCATAATCCAACATCAGTAATAAATCATTGGAGTTGTTTAAATCCTGAATCGCGAAAAATCCCTCGGAAGCATTGTAAATTTCGTAGTATTTGAATTCTGGCTTTGGTAGAATGTTTTTGTATTGCTCTCGATAGGGATCAAAACTTACACCTCCATGGAAATACACTTCCAAATTAGGCCAAACTTCAAATAAGTTGGTTTTTCCAGTTTCTTCCAAAACTTTATTCATTAATACCATCATCCATGAAGGAACACCAGCAAAACTAGTTACATTTTCTCCTTTGGTTTCATTTACGATAGCCAATAGTTTGGTTTCCCATTCACTCATTAATGAGGTTTTGTTACTTGGCGTACTACTGAATTCTGCCCAAAATGGCATGTTGTCAATCAGGATGGCAGACAAATCACCAAAAAAAGTATTGTTGTCTTCGTACAACTGCTTACTACCGCCCAATCGAAGGCTTTTTCCCGTAAATAATTGAGAGTCTTCATTATTGTTGAGGTAAAGACACAATAAATCTTTTCCGGCCTTATAATGACAATCTTCCAATGCTTGGCTGCTTACCGGGATGAATTTGCTTTTTGCATTGGTTGTTCCGCTTGATTTTGCAAACCATTTGATGGGTTCATTCCAGAAAACATTTTGCTCGCCTAGACGTGTTCGTTCTATATAAGGTTCTAAATCTTCATAGGTCGAAATAGGAATGCGTTCCTGAAACGCATGGTAGGTTTTAATCGAATTAAAATCGTATTGTTTTCCTAAAACCGTATTTTCTGATGATTTTATTAAATTCATCAGCAACTCTTCCTGAACTTCGTTCGGGTACTTTAAAAATAACTCAATCTGATGAATGCGTTGTTTTAAAACCCAGGAAGCAATTGAATTGATAATCGGTAGAGGCATTTTTTAATTTAGTATTTACGAATTTTAATTCAGTATTTTTAACTTTACCAAAAATAACATATTTTTTCAAGATTCCTAATCCTTAACCCTATTTCCAATTATGATTTACGAAGGTGTACTAACCAAAATGCAAACCGAATTTTCGAATCCGATTCAATATTATTTGGTGTTCGAGAACAGCTTTCTGAGCCTGAATCAGTTACTAGGAAAAGAGATGGAAATTGTTCACCAAGGTTATCAATGTTTAGAATGTGGAAAAAAGAAAAAGATCTTTCGACAAGGTTTTTGTTACGATTGTTTTATGGGTAGTGCTGCTGCCGGAGATTGGATTATGCGACCTGAATTGAGTACTGCACATTTGGAAATCGAAGACAGAGATTTAGAATATGAAAAGAGAGTTCAATTGCAACCTCATATTGTTTACTTGGCTTTATCCAGTGAAGTGAAAGTAGGGGTTACCAGAAAAACACAAGTGCCTACGCGTTGGATTGATCAAGGTGCAGTGCAAGCGATTCCGATTGTTGAAGTTCCCAATCGTTATTTGGCAGGCATTACGGAGGTAGCCTTGAAAAGTTTGTATGCCGATAAAACGAATTGGCAAAAAATGCTAAAAGGAGATATTCCAGCGGTTGATATTGTTAAAGAGCGCAAAGGATTGCAGTATGTGATTCCTAATGAAGTGAAAGAGTATTATGATGTGGATAAAAATGATTTATACGAGCTGCATTACCCTGTACTTCAGTTTCCGAAAAAAGTAAGCAGTTTGAATTTAGAGAAGAGTTCTTCTTTTGTAGGAAAGCTTACTGGTGTCAAAGGACAATATCTTTTATTTGAAGATGGTACCGTTTTCAACGTCAGAACATTTGAAGGATATGTGGTAAAGATTTCATTATAAAAAAAGAGCTCCAATTTGGAGCTCTTTTTATTTTTATGGGTTAGTTTGTTGTGGTTTTTTCTTTTTACCGAAAATTCCATCGATTAACTGACCGGCCGTATTTTTAACCGCATCTTTTTTAGGATCAGTTGTTTTAGCGGTATCTGTTTTTTTCTTACCGCCTAATAAATCACCCAATGCATCTTTTCCTTTGTTTAGGTATTTTTCTTTTTGCAAATTAGCTACCTGCATGGCAAGATTTGCAGTCGCTTCTTTCATGTCGGTTGTAACTTTCGGGTTGTTGAAATTTCCTGTCATTTTTGCTGTGATAGGAACGTTTTGAATTTTTTCTGCTTCAGAAGGAGTTAATTTCGCTAATATTTTATTTGCATCATTTCCAAGATATTTGGCTGGTACATCAAATTTTAGATTGTAACTCATGCTTTGATCAAAACCATGTGCGCCACCAATTTCAGCAGTAATATCTTGATATTTTACTTTAAATGGTTTTACCACTACTTTGCCATTGTCAAAAGAAACGGCAGCTTTAATATCATTCAGATTGACTTTTTTCATGTCAATAAATTTCAATTGTGAACCTAAAGAAGTTAACATTTGAGAATTATTGGTGTTGAGAGTTGAGGAAAGTAATTGTCCAAGTAAATCTCCGGTTAACGAAGTTAGTACAGGTGTCATTTCAATGGCGTCAAGGTTTCCGTTTAATTTGATATTGGAGTTCAATCGACCGCTAACTGCTCCGGCAATGGGAGCGATGCTTCGCAACATGTCTAATTGTGTGAATGATTTTGAAATGTCGACTTTGTCCAAATTTAGATTCATATTGAATTTTGGTGTATTTCCTTTAGTAGAAACTACACCGTTTAAACCGATTTGTCCGTCAAAAATATTGGTTTTCAAGTTCTGAAGCGTAACGGCTTCATCGCGAATAATCATTTTACCCGAAACTGCTTTTAAAGTTAGGTTGTCGTATATTACTGTATTGGCATTGGCTGCAATTGTACAATCTAAGAAAGCAGGAATTTTAACCGCCTCTTTCGATTTTGAACTAGCTGATCCCTTGTCTTCTGCAGCTGGAGCAGATTTTCCGGAACTTGTTGCAGAGGCTGGCTCCATAAAATCAGCTACCAAAAACTGATTGGAATTCAAATTGAAATTTCCTTTCAATATTTGTTTTCTAAATAAAAATCCGTAGAAATTATCTAAAGTTCCATTCATTCGAATGTCAGATCCGCCAGTTCTAAGATCCAAACTATTCAATCGGATTTGATTGGTGTTAAAAGCAACAACCGCTTGTTTTATAACTACAGGTTTGGCCATTTCAGGGCCAGTGTAATTGAAACCTGTTAGTGAAATGTTACCAGAGTTTTGGATATTTTGGTATTGACTTTTTTCTACCGATTGCATGTCAAATTTTGTTTTGACATCGGCTTTTAAAATCCCTGATAATGGTTTGTCTAATTTTACTGGATACGCTTTGGTTACGTTGCCAAGATTAATTGTTCCTTTCATTGCAGCATCCACTAATGCATTAGTCATCGCATTTTTGATACTTGCTTTAATGCTAAAAACGTCTTGGTCGATTTTGAATGAAAGTTGATTCAAATTAACATAGGTGTCTGTAACAGCTCCTGTTTCATTAATTATTTTAGTGTCAATTACAATGTTTTGTACTGATTTTGGAAGATCAGGATATTGGAAGGAAGCATTGTTGGATGCGATACCAATATTGAATTTCGGAACCGTTGTATCGGTCAAGGTTCCTTTTACTTTTCCATCAACGGCAAAATTTCCGGTAGTTTTAACAGAGCTGATATTTCCGGCGTAAGCAGCAGGAATTAACCCTAAAAAGTTCTTGAAATCAGAAGTTGGCGTTTTGAAACTCAAATCGTATTCTTGTCCGTTTTCTAATAATTGAATGAAACCGGTGAATTCCAATGGTAATTCATTAATCTTAGCTTTATTGTCTTTGAAAGTGTATTTACTTTTTTCCAAATCGATACCCAAAATGGCGTCTAACGATAAATTGACATTGTTCATGTAATTCATCTTGTCCATGTCGATGGATATTTTTGCAGTGGATTTAGTATCGAGGTCTAATTTCTGAGTTCCGAAGTTTCCTTTTCCACTGTGATTCAAACTATCAATAACCAATTTGATTCTAGATCGTTCATCATAATATTTAAAGCGAAAGTTTTCTACTTCATAATTCTGAATATTCATAGAAAAAGGTTTGCTTTCCTCTTTCGTTTCTTCTTTTTTGTCGTCTTTTATGGCAATGTCAAAATTTCCAACTCCATCTTTATTGAAAAGGATATTAGCCAATCCGTTTTCAACAGATATGGCTTTCAATGTCATCGGTTCCTTTTCGCCTTTGAATAATTCGGTAACCGACATTTGTAAATTTAATTCGTCAAAAGCAACTAGAGTATCCCCTTCAAAAGGCGCTTTATTGATTACTACCAATTTTTCGATTGAAACATTGGCATTTGGGAAATTTTTGAACAAGCTCAAACCTGCATCTTCAAAAGAAACCTTGGCATTCAAGTTTTCATTAATGGATTGCTGAATCTTTGCCTTAATCTGGTCTTTAAAAAATACGGGAATAGCGGCCAAAGCGGCAACAGTTACCAGTAAAAAAACACCAACACCAATAAATATTTTCTTTTTCATTGTTCAATTGATTTGGATTGAGTAAATAACATTTCTTACAAAAATACGCGATATATTGAAATCCTGATGTAAAGTTTTCATAAAAAAAATCCGCTCTAAAGAGAACGGATTTTTTGGTGTTATTAGTATATTTTTATTGGATTTCTATTTCAAATGGGAGTGAAGCTTGAATCCCCTTTTTAGAGTTCAATGTTTTGATGCGCTGGATCATTTGGTAATTTTCTTCACCTAATTCTTCTTTCAGTAAAGCATCACGAGTTTTTAAGAAACTGAAAAATCCGCTTCCGCCAAATAACTCTTCAAAGTCTTTCTCAAATTCCGGGTATTCTACAGTGGCGTAATCTTCCATTTTGGCCAAACTTGCAGCATACGCAATAGCATCATCCATTCCGCCGATTTTATCTACTAAACCAAGTTTCAATGCATCTGAACCACTCCAAACGCGTCCTTGAGCAATGGCATCTACTTGAGCGTACGTCATTTTACGCCCAGCAGCAACACGACTTACGAATGTTTTGTACACTTGCTCAACACCTTCTTGTGTGAAGTTTCTGAAATCATTGTCCAATGGTTCAAACGGAGTATAACCAGATGCGTTTTTATGTGTTTCAACTAATTCGGTATTAATACCATATTTGTTGCTGATTTGTGAAAAGTTTGGAAGCATTCCGAATACACCAATTGAGCCTGTAATTGTGCTATTTTCTGCAAAAATTCTATTCGCATTACAAGCAATGTAATATCCTCCCGATGCTGCTAAATTACCCATGGACACCACTACTGGTTTTACTTTTTTGGTAATTTCGATTTCTCTCCAGATTAAATCGGATGTTAAAGCACTTCCTCCCGGGCTGTCAATGCGTAATACAATTGCTTTCACATCTTCATCTTCACGTGCTTCTTTCAATGAACGACGCATGGAACCTTCTCCTACAACATTCAAATCACCTTCTCCTGAACCAATTTCTCCTTGCGCATAAATAATGGCAATTTTATCTTTCGTCGAAAATTCATTGTCTAAAGCAACATCTTTGGCGTAATCTAAAATGGCAATTGTATTATAGTCTTCATCAGCTTCTACTTTTAAACGCTTTTTGATGTCATTGTGGTACACATCTTCATACGCAACAAAGTCAACTAGATTATTGCTTTTAGCCATTTCTGGAGTTCTTGCCAATAAGTCGTTAGCAATTGTATTTAATTTTTCTGCTGGAATATTTCTGGATTTAGAAATGTCAGTAATTATTGAGTTCCAAATTGAGGTAAGGAAAGCCGTAATTTGTTCGCGGTTTTCAGGACTCATTTCGCTAGCTAAAAACGGTTCAACGGCACTTTTGTACTTACCGTGACGAATCACTTCCATTTTTAAACCGGTTTTATCTTGAAAATCTTTGAAATACATAATTTCTGTTGATAAACCTTTGAAGTCCATTTCTCCTACAGGATTTAAGTATACCTTATCTGCAACCGAGTTCAGGTAGTATTCTTTTTGTGATAGTACGTTACCGTAAGCCACAACGAATTTTCCTGATTTTTTAAATTTTTCCAACTCATCACGTAATGTTTTTGTTTGAGCTATACCCAAATGAATTTCGTTATTCAAAATTGAAATCCCTTTGATTTTTTCGTCTTCAGAGGCTGCTTCAATAGCGCGTAAAACATCGGTTAAACCATCTTTTGTTCCCTTGTCATTAAGAAAAGGCATATCCTTATAATTGAATTTTCCTCCATAATCATTAGTGACTTTGGCTAAATCGAGCTCGATTACCGAATTATCTTTGACTACAGTTCTTTCTTCTCCGCCAAATAAAGCACCCAAAATGATGATTCCGAAGAAAAATAGAAAACAAAAAACAAAAAGCCCTATTACAGTGGCTAATACATTACCTAAAAATTTCATGTTTCAAATATTTATACCTAATAAGTAGTCGAAACTTAATTTTTGTTACAAGAAAATAGTTATTAACAGTTACAGGAATATGCTGTTATACTACAATTCTTTTTAGTTATTTTGTGGCAGTTATGAGTTTGCAGCAAAAAGTAGTCCTTTCCTTAGGCAGTAATATAGGGAACAGAAGAGAAAATCTAGCACAATGTATCCAATTGATCCACCAGGGAATTGGAACTGTTTTGCGTGTTTCAAAATTATATGAAACACCATCATGGGGTTTTGAAAGTGATGCTTTTTATAATTGTGCATTGGTTTTACATTCTTCTTTTTCTCCTGAAAAAATTCTGCGAAAAATAACCAGTATCGAGAAAGAAATGGGTCGTTTTCGCAAGCAAAATAGCGGATACGAAGCTCGAATCATTGATATAGATATTGTTGCTGTTGGAAATTTGGTAGTGATAACTGATCACCTTCATGTGCCACATGCTCAAATGCAATACCGAAAGTTTGTATTGTTACCTGTAGCCGATTTGAAATTGGATTGGCAACATCCTGTTTTGGGGAAGTCAATTGAGGAGTTGTTATTGCAATGTAACGACGATAGTCAATGTGAAGTGGTGGGTGAATTAAAAGCGCCTGCGATAGATTATAACATTAATACCGTTAATTATATTGCTATTGAAGGAAATATTGGTGCTGGCAAAACGACATTGGCTACCAGAATTTCCGAAGACTTCAATGCTAAATTGGTTTTGGAGCGTTTTGCAGACAATCCTTTTCTGCCGAAATTTTATAAAGACCAAAATCGCTATGCTTTTCCTTTGGAAATGTCTTTTTTGGCCGATCGATACCAGCAATTGGCAGATGATTTGTCGCAATTTGATTTATTTGCCGATTTTGTAGTGGCCGATTATCATATCTTCAAATCGCTGATTTTTGCCAAAGTAACTCTACAGGAAGATGAATTCCGTTTGTATAAAACATTATTCGATATTATTTACAAAGAAATGCCTAAGCCGGACTTGTATGTCTATTTGTATCAAAATACAGAAAGGCTTTTGAAAAATATCAAAAAGCGAGGTCGTAGTTACGAACAAGAAATTCCGGCTGAATATTTGGATAAAATCAATCAAGGATATTTAGACTATATCAAAACGCAAACCGATTTGAATGTCTTGGTAATTGATGTTTCTGATTTCGATTTTGTCAAACGTCAAGAGGATTATGTTACTATTTTACAGGCAATACATAATAAATTAAATTGCTAGTTTTATTCGATTTGTATCGATTAAGACTGCTTTAATTTACAAAACAAATCCCAAATTACAATCCCAGTGGATACTGAAACATTTAAAGAATGTTTGGTTCCTAATTGCGGGATTTCAATTGCGCCATCACATAATTTAACGGCATCCTGATTTACTCCGAATACTTCATTTCCAAAAACCAATGCGTATTTTTTGTTACTCTTCACCGTAAAATTATCAAGAAAGATTGCGTCTTCAACTTGTTCAATGGCATACACTGAAACGTCTTGCGATTTAAGTTCTTCTATTACTTCCAGAACATTTTTTTTGTATTCCCAGGCAACTGTTTCGGTTGCCCCCAATGCCGTTTTGTTGATTTCTTTGTTGGGTGGGGTAGCTGTGATTCCGCATAAATAGACTTTTTCAATCAAAAAAGCATCGCCTGTTCTAAAAACGGATCCTATATTGTGTAAGCTTCTGATGTCGTCCAAAACTACTATGATGGGTGTTTTGTCTGCTTGCTTGAATTCTTCAACCGATTTTCGTTCTAATTCGCTGTTTTCAATTTTTCTCATGGTGCAAAATTACATAAAAACTAAAAAGTTCCAGTATTCTTTATCGCTTTAAAAGGGATAAAATAGAGAGAGGGCTGGGCTTTGGAAAGAAGTTTGAAAAAGCGTTCTCCTGAAATGTAAATGCCATCTTGGTTTACCGCAATTCCTTCTATTTGTCCAATGGACAAAGTTGAGCCCAGTTTGTATTTTTTATAATCGTTGCTGAATAAAATGTCATTGTTTGGGCTATTGAAAATCAATAAGAAGCATCGACCTTTTTTGGTGTAACCAATCAAATATAACTTTTGATTGTAGTAAGCGGCATCTGTAACAAGGAATTGTGTTGGGAAACTTTCTGTTTTACTGATTATCTGCTTTTCCGAAGAATTTGGATCAATGATATAGTGTGAGGTAGCTTTGTTTTTCCACTCTTTAGTGAATAAATGAATTTTGTTATTCCTGTAAAACATTGCCTCTGCATCAAAATTATGCCGAATGTTTTTTGGGGTGAAATCGGTTTGTTCTTTATATTCAAAATCAATTTTTGAAACTAAGGAAAGATTGGAATCGTTTTCAATTTTGGTTTTATAAATAGTTAAATCTTTTCTAGTATTTGAATTATTGCCAAAGTCTCCTAGGTAAATATAACTACTGTCGGTGGTTATGGCTTCCCAATCGGTATTGATGAGATTAGTTTTAAGGGAATTGACTATTTTTCCGGATTTTGAATCAATGTGATAGACAGTTGCAGGATTGCCACCATCGTTGTGAGTAATAAACTTTTCACCAAAGAAGCTTATGCCGGATGTTTCTCTTAAAGTATCGCTTAAATAATTGACGCGGTAATTGCGAAGAGAAATCCGTTCGGTTTTCTGTGCTGTGATAAAGCAAGAAGTGAAAAGCAAAAAAAAAGATACACAGATTTTCAAAGCGATTTTTTTCAAAGGTCAAAAATAAAAAAGCTCCCAAATAGAGAGCTTTCGTATTGTAATGTTTTTCGTAATTAGCTTTTAGGAGTTTCTCCTGGTTTAGCATTAATGGTTCCTTTGATTGTAAGAACTTTAGAAGCTCCAGCAGTAGCATTAGAAGTAATTGTTACTGTTTTTGTGAAAGGACCAACTCTGTTCGTGTCATATTTCACCCCGATTACAGCTGATTTTCCAGGTAAAATAGGCTCTTTTGGAAAAGTTGGAACGGTACAACCGCAAGATCCTTGAGCGTTACTAATGATTAATGGTTGATTCCCGTTATTTGTTAAAACAAATTCGCGTTTTCCGTCAGCTCCTTGTTCAATTGTTCCGTAGTCTATCGTTTCGTTTTCGAAAACCAATCCTACACCATCTACCTTAGGTAGTTTTGTTTTTTTTGCTTTCTTTTCAGTTTTTGCTTTTGCTTTTGCAGGTGCTTCCTGAGCGGTAGCTGTATAGGTTCCTAAAAATGCAACTGCAGCAAACATTAGTATAATTTTTTTCATAACACTTTTTTTGTTGATGTAACAAATGTATAAATAATTTTAATTTACAATTCGGAAATCTCCTGAAAATTGTTGTTAAATATTTTAAGCAAATATTAGGCCAAAAATAATTAAATTCGTCGCCTGTATTTTTAAATTATAATATTTTGTCAGCAAAAGAAAAAGCCCCGAAAGAGACGCCGTTAATGAAACAATATAATGAGATAAAAGCAAAGTATCCGGATGCTTGTTTATTGTTTCGTGTTGGGGATTTTTACGAAACCTTTGGAGATGATGCTATCCGAGCTTCTAAAATTTTAGGTATCACTTTGACAAAACGCGGAGCCGGAAGCGATTCTGAAACGGCTTTGGCTGGATTTCCACATCATTCATTAAATACGTATTTGCCGAAATTAGTGAAGGCAGGTTTACGAGTAGCGATTTGTGATCAATTGGAAGATCCTAAAATGACGAAAACCATTGTAAAAAGAGGTGTAACGGAGTTGGTTACTCCTGGAGTTTCTATGAACGATGAGGTTTTAGTGTCTAAATCCAATAATTTCCTGGCTTCGGTTTATTTTGGAAAAAAACAGCTGGGTGTCGCTTTTTTGGATGTTTCAACAGGTGAATTCCTAACTTCGGAAGGAAATGAAGAATATGTAGATAAGTTGCTACAAAACTTCGGGCCAAGTGAGATTTTGGTTCCTAAACAAAATAAAAACGATTTCAAAACAGCGTTTGGAGAGAATTTTCATGCTTTTTACTTAGAAGATTGGGTGTACAAAGAAGATTATGCTGTTGAAACACTAACCAATCATTTTCAAACGAATTCATTGAAAGGTTTTGGAATTGAGGAATTGGCTCACGGAATCATAGCGTCGGGTGCAATTTTATATTATTTGTCGGAAACACAACATAAAAAAATACAACATATTACCTCAATCCACCGCATTGCGGAAGATGCTTATGTGTGGATGGATCGTTTTACTATTCGTAATTTGGAATTGTACCATAGTTATAATCCAAATGCAGTAACGCTTTTGGATGTAATTGATAAAACGTTGTCGCCAATGGGCGGAAGGTTGTTGAAGCGTTGGTTGGCACTTCCTTTAAAGGATAGTAATAAAATTAAAGGCCGTCACGAAGTGGTTGGTTATTTGAAAGAGCATCAGGATATTTTACAGCAAATACAATATCAGATTAAACAAATTTCCGATTTAGAACGACTTATTTCTAAAGTGGCTGCCGGAAGAATTTCACCTCGTGAAGTGATTTACCTGAAAGAATCTCTGGATGCAATTATTCCAGTGAAAGAATTGGCGTTGAAAAGTCCACAAGAAGCGGTTAAAGTTATTGGTGACAGTTTACATTCTTGTGATTTGTTGCGCGAAAAAATCCAAAACACCTTGAATCAGGAAGCGCCTGTGGCTATTAATAAAGGAAATGCCATAGCTTTTGGTGTGAATGCTGAATTAGACGAGTTGCGCAATATTTCCAATACGGGTAAAGGATTTTTGGACGCTATTGAAAAAAGAGAATCGGAAGCGACTGGAATACCTTCGCTGAAAATTTCGTTCAATAATGTATTCGGCTATTATATTGAAGTTCGTAACACGCACAAAGACAAAGTACCGTCAGAATGGATCCGTAAACAAACTTTAGTTAATGCTGAACGTTATATCACTGAAGAATTAAAGGAATACGAAACCAAGATTTTAGGTGCCGAAGAAAAAATACAGCAATTGGAAAACCAGCTGTTCGAACAATTGGTGAGTTGGATTGCGACTTACATAAAGCCCGTACAGCTGAATGCGAATTTGATTGCACAATTGGATTGTTTGGCGTCGTTTGCACAGCAAGCAATCGATAATAATTATGTGCGACCTGAGATTAACGAATCTTTTGAGCTGGATATTAAAAACGGTCGTCATCCTGTAATCGAAAAGCAACTGCCAATTGGTGTTCCTTATATTGCCAATGATGTGTATTTGGATAGAGATTCACAACAAATCATTATGATTACCGGACCGAATATGTCGGGTAAATCGGCTATTTTACGTCAAACGGCTTTGATTGTGTTGTTGGCTCAGATGGGAAGTTTTGTGCCTGCCGAATCGGTTACTATGGGTATGGTGGATAAAATATTTACCAGAGTAGGAGCCAGTGATAATATTTCAATGGGTGAATCTACCTTTATGGTGGAAATGAATGAAACGGCTTCAATTTTGAATAATATTTCGGATAGAAGCTTGGTGTTGTTGGATGAAATCGGACGAGGAACTAGTACGTATGATGGAGTGTCAATTGCTTGGTCTATTGCTGAGTTTTTACATGAAAATCCGGCTCAACCGAAAACATTATTTGCAACGCATTACCATGAGCTGAACGAAATGACTGAAAGTTTGCCTCGAATTCAGAATTATAACGTATCTGTTAAAGAATTGAAGGATACCGTTCTTTTTATTCGTAAATTGGAAAAAGGAGGAAGTGCGCACAGTTTTGGTATTCACGTGGCTAAAATGGCTGGAATGCCACAAATTGTAATTCAAAAGGCAGGAAAGATTTTAAAGAAACTGGAAAAGAACCATTCTGCGGAAGCATTGAGTGGAATTCAATCGGATAAAGACGAAATGCAGTTGAGTATTTTTAATTTAGACGATCCGCTTTTGGAGGAAATCAAAGAGGAAATCTTAAATTTAGACATCAATACCCTGACTCCTGTTGAAGCTTTGATGAAATTGAATGAAATTAAGCGAATGATTTCAAAAAAATAATTTTTGTAAAATATTACTATTCAATAGCTTAAAAAATTGATGTAATTTTTTTTCAAAAAGTTCTTGCAGAAGTAAATTCTTGTTGTATATTTGCACTCGCAATACGGAACAAGTGTGGCGAAGTTCTTAAAAAGACGCAATGCGAAAATAGCTCAGCTGGTAGAGCGCAACCTTGCCAAGGTTGAGGTCGCGGGTTCGAACCCCGTTTTTCGCTCTACTACCTAGAAAATATATTTGCTCGAGTGGTGGAATTGGTAGACACGCTGGACTTAAAATCCAGTGAACATTTCGTTCGTGCGGGTTCAAGTCCCGCCTTGAGTACAAAAGCTCCTTACATTAAGTTTGGAGCTTTTTTGTTTTTATACTCTTCCATAAATTATAAACAGTTTGGGTTTTCATTTTGTGAAAACATTCTTTTAGAAATTAAAAAAGACTTGAGGAATATGCTTAAATTGCCTCGCTTGTAAAATGATAGGGAAGTGGTTTTATCTGATTCATTTTCAATTATACTTATTAATCTACGCAAACTAAAAAAGTAAAATGGGGGTTTTTGTTATTACTAAACGAAGTAATAACGATTACAAGTTTGAATTCGTTTCTCGTAAAGGGAAGACGATTCTGACGAGTGATAGTTATGAATTGCGTTTCGAATGTGAGGAAGATGTGGAGTTGATCAAAACTTCTCTTCCTGAGGCTATTTTTATGCGATTTAAGACTTCTAGTGGAAAATTCTACTTTAGGCTAATTATCAATAAAAAAGAAATGGCTACAAGTCGTAAATATACTACGCAACTTTTGATGCAAAGAGGTATTGATGAAATTGTTCGTTCTGGATCTATGGCTGAGATGTTGGATTTTTCTACCAATGATTTTGTTTTTCCAGAAATTGAGGCTTTCGAAGAAAATGTATAAGTGGTCTATTGTTAATAGATAAAAAAAAGCTCCGCAATACGGAGCTTTTTAAAAACACTAGATTGTATCTAATTATTTTTTTACTTCTTCAGTAGCAGTAGCAGCAGCTTCAGTAGCAGCAGAATCAGCAACAACAGCAGCAGAATCAGCAACAACAGCAGCAGAATCAGCAACAACAGCCTCTTCCATTACTGGAGCTTCAGCTGGAGCTTCAGCAGCTTGATCTTTACAAGAAACGAATACAGCAGCAACGAATGCTAAGCTTAAAACAACTTTTTTCATCTTACTTAAATTATAAAAGGTTAATTATTAATTCGGGGCAAAGATATAAAATTTTTGATAGGAAAAACTTTTTTTGATTTTTTTTTTAAAAATTCCGCCCTTTACCCGTGCTGATTAATTTACAAATTGCGTGCCAAAAAATAATGCGGACTCCAAATTATGAAATCCGCATTAAAATATTGATATTGAGTTGATTATTTCTTTTTAGGAAGAATCAGTTTCATTTCTTCGACCAAATTTTTTGCGCCAGCAAATTTATCGACGATAAATAAAATATAGCGAGCATCTACCATGATGTTTCTGCAAATTTCAGGACTATAATAAATATCACTCATAGTGCCTTCCCAAACACGGTCAAAATTCAATCCGATAAGATTTCCGTTCGCATCCAAAGCAGGACTTCCGGAGTTTCCTCCTGTGGTGTGATTTGTAGCGATAAAAGCTACGGGCATTTTACCGTTTTTGTCAGCATATCTTCCGTAATCTTTTGCGTTGTATAAGTCGATTAGTTTCTTTGGAACATCAAATTCGTAATCGCCAGGGATGTATTTCTCTACAACACCATCCAAATAACTTACTGGTGTATAAGTTACCGCGTCTGCCGGCTTGTAGCCTTTTACTTTTCCATAAGTAACACGCAATGTGCTATTGGCGTCTGGGAAAATACGAGCTGATTTTGGACTCAATTCTAAAATCGCCTTCATGTAGGTACGTTGCAAAGCGATATTTTTTAAGTTCATTTCATCAAATTTTGGAGCTACATTTTTATTGTAAGCTTCTGCAATGGATTTTACTAAAGCATATCCTTTGTCTTGATTCAATTTTTCAATTACCGATTTTGCATCTCCACTCAATAAATCTTTCAATCCGTTGTAAGACGTTAATTTTGAGTTTTTGAAAATATCGGTTGCTAATTCTGATGCGTTGATGTTTTGTAAAGTTGAAGGTAAAAATTGTTTTGGTGATTTTGTAGCATAAATGTTGATCAATTGTTCGAAAACTTTTTCATCTACATTGGCATTGAAATCTTTGTATAATCCTTCGAATGCAGCTATTGCATTGTTTTTTCTGTCATTAAATGCTTGTTCTCCTTTAGCATTATATACTTGTTCTAATTGAAACAAACGTGAACCGAAAGAAAGAATCTCGGTGTTGCGTAAAACGACTTCGGTATAGTAATCTCTCGCCAAAGCATATTCTCTGATATTGGCATAATTGGTTTTGAATTCGTTCAATACATTGCCGTATTCCGATTGTTTGCCTGCTTTTTCGATTTTAGTTTGTAAGTCGGCTTCAAATTTTTGCTTCACGTTTACTACGTTGGTTTTTTTCAAACCTTTAGTTTCTCCGATCCATTTTTTCCAATAATTCGCTACTGAAGCATATTTTGAAGCATATTGAATTTTGATAGCGTTGTCTTTACGCATAAACCCGTCCTGAACTTTTAAAGCCGCATCACGAACTTCAATTTTCGCTGGATTCAATTCATTCATGATTTGTTCAACAGCGAATGAAGGTAAGTATTCCTGAGTTCTTCCAGGATACCCCATAACCATGGTGAAATCATTTTCTTGAATACCTTTTAAAGAGATAGGGAAGAAGTGTTTCGGAGTATATGGTACGTTGTCTTTCGAATATTCTGCAGGGCGATTGTTTTTGTCAGCATAAATACGGAACAATGAAAAGTCGCCAGTGTGTCTAGGCCAAACCCAGTTGTCTGTATCGGAACCGAATTTTCCAATAGAACTTGGCGGAGCACCTACTAAACGCACATCTCTAAAGGTTTCTGTAACAAATAATAGGTATTGATTACCGTCAAAAAAAGTTTTAATCATGTTGTCTTGCCATGATTCTTTTGGTAATGTTTTGTTTAATGAAGCGATGTTTTCCTGAATTTTCTTTTGCTTTTCGGCTTCTGTCGGAAGATTGCTAACGCCTTCCAATACTTTAGTAGTTACATCTTCAATGCGAACAATAAAGGTTACGAATAAATCTTTGTTGGGTAATTCTTCTTCCATTTTGTATGCCCAAAAACCGTTAGTCAAATAATCGTGTTCAACGGTTGAGTGGCTTTGGATGTTGTCGTATCCACAGTGGTGATTGGTAAGTATCAAACCTTTTGGGGAAATTACCTCGGCAGTACAGCCTCCATCAAAATGAGGAACAGCGTCTTTTAAGCTTGATTTATTTACCGAATAAATGTCTTCGGCAGTGATTTTCATTCCCAGGTTTTTCATTTCGGCTTCGTTCATTCCTTTTAATAATGAAGGAATCCACATTCCACCTTGTTGGGCAAAAACTGGCGCAACGAATAAAATAAAGAGTAGTCGTAAAAATTTCATAATGTCAATTTAATAGTGGTGCAATTTACAATTTTACAGTTGTTTGTGTTTTATTTTAAGTTTTTGTTAAGATATGGAATTCAGAATTTTATCGGTAGCTCCTTTGTTCATTTGGACAAAAGTGCTACAAATGTGTCCTTTTTCGTGACGTTCGTCAGGATTTTGTACTAATACATCCAAAGCGTAATTCATTTCTTTCTGATTGGTGATAGAAGTGCAGCCTTCTTGTTTTACCAAAGCTGTAGCCTCTGCGAAATGGCTGTAATTGGGGCCGATTACTATGGGGATGCCAAAAGTTGCCGGTTCTAGAATATTGTGTACTCCTGGATTACCGAAACCGCCTCCTACGTATGCAATGTCAGCATAACTGTAAATTTTGGTCAATAGTCCTATGGTGTCAACAATCAAAACATCGTAGTCAGAGAGTTTTTGGTCTTTCATTTCTGAAAATAGGATTGTTTTTTTGGCAATCTCCGATTTTAGATTGGCAATTTGCTCGGGTTTGATGTTGTGAGGAGCGATAATGAACTTAAGTCGGTGAGAAGTTCTATTGATATAATTGACTAATAGTTCTTCGTCTTTCGGCCAAGAGCTTCCAATAACAATGGTAGTCATTTTAAAATCATGGGATGGATTTTTGCAAAATTCTTCTACAAAATCCAATTGGTTGTTTTTGTTTAGAATTGCGGCTACACGATCAAAACGAGAATCGCCACTAATGGTTACATTGTTGAATCCGATACTTTGAAGTAGATTTTTAGAAGAATTGTTTTGTACAAAAAAATGAGTAAAGCTAAATAATGCTTTTCGGTAAAAACCACCGTACCATTTGAAAAAAGTTTGTTTTTTTCTGAAAATCCCAGAAATTAAATAGGTCGGAATTTTATCGTTTCGCAATACGTTGAGGTAATTCGGCCAATATTCGTATTTGATGAAAAATACTTTTTCAGGATGAACCAATGAAAGGAATTTTTTTGCATTGGATTGGGTGTCTAATGGTAAGTATACCGTGAGATCTGCAATCGGATTATTCTTTCGTACTTCATAGCCAGAAGGAGAAAAGAATGTGAGAATGATTTTGTGGTTGGGGTATTTTTCTTTGATGGCTTCCATTACCGGTAAACCCTGTTCGTATTCTCCTAAAGAAGCAGCGTGAAACCAAATTGTTTGGTCTTTTTTGTCGATTTTTGAGGATAATGTGGTAAAAACATTCTTTCGTCCATCAACGAATAGCTTGAGTTTTGGACTAAATTTGGCGATAATTTTCACTAAAAGTTCAGCGATGTGAACAATAAGATTGTATATAAGAAACATACTTTTATTTTTGTGAGGCTAAAATACAGTTTATAGATTTATTTTCGTTGGCAACCGCCATTAAATTGTTATTTTTGTGTTCACAATTTTGCATTATGAAAAAATTACAAATGGTTGACTTGAAAAGTCAATATGATAAAATAAAAGAAGAAGTAAATGCTTCGATTCAGGAGGTTTTAGATACGACTACTTATATTAATGGTCCATTAGTGCATCAGTTTCAGGCCGATTTAGAAAAGTATTTGGGAGTAAAACATGTTATTCCTTGTGCTAATGGTACTGATGCTTTACAAATTGCCATGATGGGATTGGATTTGAAACCAGGCGATGAGGTGATAACTGCCGATTTTACCTTTGCTGCAACGGTAGAAGTAATTGCTTTGTTGCAATTGACTCCCGTTTTAGTAGATGTGGAAATGGATTCTATGAATATTTCTGTCGAAGCGCTTAAAAAGGCAATTACACCAAAAACCAAAGCAATTGTTCCAGTTCATTTATTTGGACGTGCAGCAAATATGGATGCTATTATGGAAATTGCCCGTGAACATAATTTATATGTTATTGAAGATAATGCCCAAGCGATTGGTGCAGACTATACTTCGAAAAATGGAACTAAAGTAAAAGTGGGAGCTATCGGCCATGTAGCAGCAACTTCGTTTTTTCCTTCTAAAAATTTAGGATGCTATGGTGATGGTGGTGCTATTTTTACCAATGATGATGATCTGGCTCATAAGCTAAGAGGAATTGTTAACCACGGGATGTATGTCCGTTATCATCATGATGTGGTTGGAGTGAATTCTCGTTTGGATAGTATTCAAGCTGGGGTTTTAAAAGCGAAATTGCCTCATTTGGATGCGTATAATACAGCGCGCAGGGAAGCAGCTAATAAATACAATACAGCGCTTGCTGTAAATCCGAATATTGTAGTGCCGCAATTTGATTTGAATGGAGACGACCATGTGTTTCATCAATATGTAATTCGTGTTACGAATGGAAAAAGAGATGGTCTCTTAGCGCATTTACAAGCTAAGGGAATTCCTTGTGCAATTTATTATCCAATTCCGTTGCATAGTCAGAAAGCGTATGCCGACTCTCGTTACAATGAAGCAGATTTTCCAGTAACCAATCAATTGGTGAATGAAGTAGCAGCTTTGCCAATGCATACTGAATTAGATGACGAACAAATCAAGTTTATCACAGATTCAATTTTAGAATTTGTTTAATATACAAGAAGAGAAAAGAAAAAAGAGAACGTCCGACAGGTAATTTTTCAAAATTCTTTTCTCTTTTTCTTTTCTCTTTTCTTCAAATGAAAATATTAGTAACAGGAGGTTTAGGTTTTATTGGTTCGCATACTGTTGTTGAATTACAGCAGGAAGGTTTTGAAGTTGTGATTATTGATAATCTATCCAATTCATCGGAAGAGGTGATTGGTGGTATTGAAAAAATAACGGGAAGTAGACCATGGTTTGAAAATATAGATTTACGCGACAAAGCTTCGGTTCAGGATTTTTTTAAGAAATATTCAGATGTCGAAGGAGTAATTCATTTTGCAGCTAGTAAAGCGGTTGGTGAGAGTGTGGAGAATCCGTTATTGTATTATGAAAATAATATCAATTCATTAGTGTATTTGTTGCAGGAATTGCAGAAAAAAGAACATGCGAAATTTATTTTTAGTTCTTCTTGTACTGTATACGGACAAGCGGAAAAAATGCCAATAACTGAAGGGGCGCCTGTGCTATCAGCAATGTCGCCATATGGGAATACAAAGCAAATTGGAGAAGAAATTATTCAGGATGTTGCTAAAGTGTCTTCAATTACAGCTGTTTTATTGCGTTATTTTAATCCTATAGGTGCGCATTCTTCTTCTGAAATTGGAGAATTGCCTTTAGGTGTACCGCAGAATTTAGTGCCTTTTATCACCCAAACAGCAATAGGTTTGCGATCCAAATTGTCGGTATTTGGAGATGATTATCCAACGCCGGATGGTACAGCAATTCGTGATTATATTCATGTAGTGGATTTGGCAAAATCGCATGTTGTAGCTTTGAAGCGATTAATAGCAAAGAAAAATCTCGAAAAAGTCGAGGTTTTTAATATCGGAACAGGTAAGGGCTCTTCTGTTTTGGAAGTGATACAGACTTTTGAAGAGGTTACGAATCAAAAACTACCTTATACGATTGTTGGTCGAAGAGAAGGAGATATTGCTGAAGCTTATGCGAATACAGATAAAGCAAGAGAGGTTTTGGGTTGGAAAGCAGAACTTTCTCTGAAAGACGCCTTGGAAAGTGCTTGGAACTGGGAGCAGAAAATTAGGAAGTAAGAAAACGATATAAACTAAAAAAACCGAGCAAGCTCGGTTTTTTTATTGTAAGATCAGTTAAAATTATTTTTTAACTTCTTCTTTAACTTCTTCAGTAGCTGGAGTAGCAGCAGAATCAGCAACAACAGCAGCAGAATCAGCAACAACAGCAGCAGAATCAGCAACTACGGCAGTAGAGTCAGCAGTTTCAACAGCTGGTTCAGTTGTAGCAGCGTCATTGTTTTTGCAAGATGTCATTAAAGCAGCTACGAAAGCTAAGCTTAAAATTGTGTTTTTCATTTTCTTGTGTTTTTAGAATTAATAATATTGAATTTCGGGCGCAAAAATATGAAAATATATTTCAAAAAAAAATTTTTTGGAGCTAAAAATAAAAAAACCGGGGAATGCCAGGTTTTTCTATTGTTCGTAGTGCTTTAAACTACTTCTTAACTTCTTCTTTTGCTTCTTTTGCAACTTCTTCTACTTTACCAGCAGCAGCTTCTGTTGCACCAGCAGCTTTAGAAACTGCAGAATCTACTACTTCTCCAGCATTAGCTGCTGTAGAATCCACAGCGTCAGATACTTCTGTTGCAACTGCGTCAGCAGCTTGAGCAGCTTCTTCTTGAGTTTTTTCTTTGCAAGATGTCATTAAAGCAGCTACAAAAGCTAAGCTTAAAATTGTTTTTTTCATTTCTTTAAGATTTTAAGAATTAATAATGCGGTTATTTTATGCAAAATATAAAAAAAATAGTATTAATTCCAAAAAAATAATGAGAATTATGCAGAAATAGTTTCAATTTCTTTGTTGATCTTGTTTACTAAGCCAACCAAAACTTTTCCAGGCCCCACTTCGGTGAAGGATGTTGCGCCGTCAGCAATCATTTGTTGGACAGATTGGGTCCATTTTACAGGGGCTGTCAATTGAATGATTAAGTTTTTCTTTATTTCAGTTGCGTCGCTTACAGCACTCGCTGTTACATTTTGGTAGACCGGACAGCTTGGTGTATTAAAAGTAGTACCTTCAATTGCAGATGCCAATTCTTCTCTTGCTGGTTCCATCATTGGTGAATGGAAAGCGCCGCCTACAGGTAAAATTAATGCACGTTTTGCACCCGCTTCTTTCATTTTTTCGCAAGCTTCTTCCACGGCTTTTAATTCTCCCGAAATCACCAACTGCCCCGGGCAGTTATAATTGGCAGCAACTACAACTCCGTCTATAGAAGCACAGATATCTTCAACAATTTTATCGTCTAAATTCAAAACGGCAGCCATGGTTGAAGGTGTGATTTCACATGCTTTTTGCATAGCCAATGCACGTTGTGCAACCAATTTCAAGCCGTCTTCGAAAGATAACGTTCCATTGGCAACCAATGCGGAGAATTCTCCCAAAGAGTGACCAGCTACCATATCAGGTTTAATATCCAAGGTTTTTGCTAAAATTACCGAATGCAAAAAAACAGCCGGTTGAGTTACTTTGGTTTCTTTTAATTCTTCAGCAGTACCTTCAAACATAATGTCGGTAATACGGAAGCCTAATATTTCGTTCGCTTTTTCGAATAATTCTTTAGCAATAGCTGAATTTTCGTATAAATCTTTACCCATTCCAGTGAATTGAGCACCTTGACCAGGGAATACATATGCTTTCATTTCGAATCAATTTAGTTTAGTCCGACAAAAATACACAATTTTTACAGAATGGTTTTTCTGTTTTAATTTCCGCCGATTCGCTTTACCTGTTTTTTTGTTGCGACTTTAAAACAGGTAGTTTTACGGGCTTGCATTAAGGGGAATAGTTTGAAATTTGAGAGCAATAACAAACGAAACTATTATGCAAAAAAACGAAAACGAATTTGAAATTGTGGTAGTAGGGGGCGGCGCTATGGGGCTGGCTACCGCATATCATTTAAGTAAAAGAAAAGTGAAAACGCTGGTCTTAGAGCAGTTCACTTTTAAAAACCAATTGGGAAGTTCTGCAGGAGTATCCAGACAATTTAGAATTCCGTACCCTGAAACCTATATGGTGCAAATGGCCTTGGATTCAGAACCCTATTGGGACGAACTGCAATCGCATACTCAAAAAAAATTGAGAGATAAAGTGGGAACTTTGTGGTTTGGTGATCCAACAGTGCAATCGACCGAAGGAAACATTGCGGAAGCCGAAAAAGCGTTGCAGGAATTGGGAGTTCCTTATGAATCTCTAACAGCTACCGAAATTGAAGAGCGCTTCCATTTTAAAAATTTACCGGAAAATTATACCGGATTGTTTCAGAAAGATGGAGCGAGTATTGACTTTAAAGCAACGATTCAAACCTTGTATGATTTGTGTGTGAAAAGTGAATATGTGACGCTGGAAGAAGAAGCACCGGTAACCCATGTCGAAACGATAGGTGAGCTATTCAAAGTAACAACACCCAACGGAGTAAGTGTGGGTAAAAAAATGGTGCTTGTTCCTGGTCCCTATATGAACAGTGTAACAAATCTATTGGGTTTTGATGTGGCTGCCACTTATTGGAATATGTCTTCAGCGTATTTTAAAAAAACCGATCCGAATATTCAGTATCCCACTTGGTTTGTCTTCCAAAATGCTGACGGTCAAAACGGGAATCAGTTTTATGGTTTTCCTGAAGTCGATTGGGATCATCCGGGATTTATTCGCACGGCACCTGATTTTGTAATCAATCCTTTGGATGAACCAAACGAGAGAACACTGATCCCTAACGAACAGGAATTGGCTTATACTTCTCAATGGGTTGAAAATCATATGACCGGAATGGATCCGAAACCCTATTATACCTCAACTTGTCTTGTTGCTTTAAGTACACTTCCGAATAAAGAATTGATTATCGATTTTGCACCGGATTATGTGCCGAATCATGAAAATATCGTGATTTATGCAACGGGTTGGGCCGCTAAATTTACTCCGTATTTAGGCAAAATATTAGCAGATTTAGCTATGTACGGTACAACCGATTTCGATATTACTCCGTTCCAAATGGGACAAAATTATTTCAGCCAATTTAAATCAGAAACTAAAGTATATGAACAATAAAAACATACCATTGAACAACGGGATGGCTCCCGATTTGAAAATTGAAGTAGCTGTTATTGGGGCTGGAACATCGGGTTTGTATAGTGCTTACCGATTGACTACCGATAAAAAGTATTCCGGAAGTGAACTGCAAATTTTTGATTTGAATAAAAAAATTGCCGGTCGTTTGGAGTCGGTGATTATGCCGGGAATGAATTTTTGGGGAGAATTGGGCGGAATGCGCTACTTAACGTCTCAAGAAATTGTTACAACCTTAATTGAAGGCTATCCGTTGACTGAACCAGATTTAGATAAAAGAACAAAAGTCTTGGATTATCCAATGGATCCGATTCTGTTTCCTATGGGAAATCCTTCTGATTTGTTGGTGTATCTCAGAAAAGAAAGAACCAAACAAGATGCTTGGAATGTTGCACAAAGTAATGGTGAAAAATTCATTACTCGTTATTATTTGAACGATGACGATTTGGGCTTTAGTTCGGATCAGTTGTTTAATAAAATCATTTACGATGTATTAATGGCCGATCCTTGGTTTGTACAGAATTATGGAACAAAAGTGAAGCAAACCTCTCAATATGATTACACTTTTATGTTGACGAGCTGGGATTGGGATCAGGTGAAACCAGTGTTGCGCTATTGTTTTGAAGGTTCTCCGTATGAAGGTAGAAAAGTCAATGATATCGGTTTCTGGAATTTAATTAAAGACCGGGTATCTCAGGAAGGATATGATTTCTTAGCCAACGCAGGAGGCTATTACTCGAATACTATCAACTGGAATTCGGCGGAAGCGTTCCCGTATATGGTGGGTGATTTTTCGGCAAATCCAACTTATAAGACGATTAAGGAAGGGTACGATAGTATTGCCTATGCTCTGGCAAATCAATACTTGGCCGAAGAGGGTGCGACAATCTGGACCGAAAACAAATTATTAACTTTCAACAAAGATCATGTAAATAGTGCTACGCATAAATACGAATTGGTTTTTCTGAATCTGCCTACCAATACGCAATGGAAAGTATATGCTAATACCATTATTTTGGGTATGCCGAGACAATCTTTGGAGTTGTTGGATCAAAATAATTTCTTTTTTGATAGCAATGAAAGAACAGTGCTCAATGAAAATATTCGTTCTGTGATTAAAGAGCCGGCATTTAAAATACTGATGGGGTTTGACTATCCATGGTGGAAAGATTTGGGTATCGAATCCGGACATTCAATTACGGATTTGCCTATGCGTCAATGTTATTATTTTGGTACAGATGAGACCAATAATAACTCAATGCTACTGGGAAGTTACGGAGATATGTCGACCGAGACATTCTGGAAAGCATTATCAGATGATAAATTATTGTTTGAAGTAAAAGCAAACAAATCGGCTTCCTTATTAGAACTTCAGGAATTGAATGACGTACAGGCCACTCAGATGATGGTCAACGAACTGATGAATCAATTGCGCGAATTGCATGGCGAAACGGTAAAAATTCCAGATCCGTATGTGACTTGGTTTAAAGATTGGACCGATGCTCCTTTTGGTGCGGGTTATCATGCTTGGAAAGCTGGTTTTGAAGTGAAAGAGGTAATGCCGTATATGCGCAAACCTTTAGCTTCCGAAACGATTCACATTGTTGGAGAAGCGTATTCTGATCAACAAGGTTGGGTGGAAGGAGCTTTTTGTGTAGCCGAGAAAATGCTGCAGGAATATTTTGGATTGTCAAGGCCGTATTGGTTAGACAAGGATTATTATTTAGGATGGTAATACAAACAGAAACGGGGCGATTGCCCCGTTTTTTATAATTTGATGTTTTTGTTTCGATTGTATTACTCTCGTAAAATTTTCTCCATTTTTCTTCCTTTGGCCAATTCATCCACCAATTTGTCGAGGTAGCGGACTTTCTTTAGAATCGGGTCTTCGATTTCTTCTACACGATAGCCACAAATCACACCGGTAATTTTGGTAACATTCGGATGCATTTTGGGTGCTTGCAAGAAAAAAGTTTCAAAATCACTTTTCTGATCAATTTGCTCCTGAAGGGTTTGTGCATTGTAGCCGGTAAGCCAAAAAATTACCGTATCTACCTCTTCCTTGGTGCGTCCTTTTTTTTCTGCTTTTTGGATGTATAAAGGATACACGCTTGAAAACAACATTCGGTATACTCTGGTGTGGTCCATGTTCTGTGCTAAGTTTAATTGGAGGCAATATACGGAAGAAATCCATTATTTTAAACGTTCCAAAACTCCTTTTCTCTTGACGATGTTTTTGTAATCCCATTGGATATTTCGGCTTTTTTCCAGCCAACGTTGTATGTCTTCAGTGTTAATCTGTTCGACATCGGTATACAATATAGAGGCATCTTTAAATTTTCCTGTCCCTGGTTTTAATCGTGCTTCATCAAAACTATCACCGCTCCAAAACATCAGTCGAATACCTGCTTTAAGTTTGCTATACCCTACAACGGGATTGTCGTCTAAAAACCATACGGGATGCGCATGCCAAATTCTGTTTTCGGCCTCAGGTAGTCCTTTGTTGATTTCCTTTGCTAGTGTTTCACAAATGAATTGTTCTTCAGGATCTAGTTGGTTGTTGTAGAGTTTTGTGTCTAAATTCATGATAGTAATTTTGTAAGTATAAATTTACAAAAAACTTGTAATGTGCAATGGTTGTAGGGTTTAATTTTTTTTCAATTTGCTATTTTTTAGCAATGAGCAACTGTTCAATTCGACATGTAAAGATAAGTAGTGAATGAGTTATTTTTCAAAAAAAGTAACTCTCTTAATAGGAAAAAACTAAAAAGGTAATGTAGGCAATTCACTTTTTGGAGTAAGATTTCATTAGTTCAGGTGAAGAAAAAATCACTAAAATTGGTGATTGTACAGGAGCACTTTTTGTAATACTTTGGTCGAATCAAAAGTGATTCAAAATGATCCAGGAGAAAAAGGAACTGTTCGCCGAAATTTTATACAAAGAGATCCAAAATATGGATGCTAATGCTGTGAAATCATTTAGTATAGAATTGATGGATAAAAACCAGGAATCCGAAGACTCCATGCTGTTCAATTCGTTACAAGAAGCGATTGAAATCATCTCCGAATTTGCCGGTAAAAACAAAAAAGCAGAAATCAAAGAAGATATTCTGACGTATATCTCGCTCGAAGAGTTGGAGAAAGAACCATCGTTCCGACTTAAGATTACCGTAGGTGAAGTTGAGGTGTGATTTTATCGCAACTGGCAATTGTATTTCGTTTTTGAAAAAGCAAAAAAGTAGGCACAGATTGTTTTCATAATTTAATCTATGCCAAAGGAATGAAAGAAATCTATTGCGTCAGTAATTTGTAAAATTCGGAATTGGTTAGTATGCTAGTAGCAACCTTTTTTAAATCATCTTCTGATGAAATGAAATCAAGACTCCAAGGCTCTAATTGTATTTTTCGATTCTGGAATTTGATATAATAATTAGTGTACTCGTATTTGTCACTGATTTCTTTTTCGGTGATGATGTTTTTAAAAGCATTTTCGAATTCAATTTTCAGATCCTCTTTTCTGTGTTTTTTTAACAAGGCTTCATAAGCGGTTTTTATTAGATAGGAATTATCTGCCAAACCATTTTCAAGAATATTGGGTAATAATACATCATAAGCTTTTTCATAGTCATTCAGTGCTAGGTAACAGTTTGAATACATGGTTGCCATATAGATGGCATCAGCAGCATATTCATTGCCGCAAAAATGCCTGTATGGGTATTTATTAGTTTGGTCAAGATAGCGTAATGCTTCGCTGTAATTTTTAGTATCTATTTCAATTTTAGCGAGCACTTTACATGCTCTGTTTTTGTAATTGGCATAGGGTTCTGCCATAATGCCTGAGCCAATTCCTCCTTTTTCCTGATCATTTGCTTGACTGTTCATTATTTTTAAGTAGGTTTCTTTGGCTTTATCTGTCATGTTAGCTTGAAGTTCGGCATATCCCTTGTTGTTCAGAGCTCTAAAGATAAGTTTCGATTTAGGGAATTTTTCAATCAATTCATTATAACCAGAAATTATTTTGTGCAAAATGTCTTCTTTGATTTCTTTAGCAAATTCCTTTTTTATTTTTTCTTCTTTTGTCAAGATGGTATCATCAACATTTTGTAAATCAATCAATTCGTAATCAACTAATTCCTGAAGGGCAAGTGTTCTTTCAAAAAGAATTAAGTCTTCATTGTTTTTTGTTTTCTGGCTAAAGGCAGATAATGAAAGTAAAATGCAAAGAGTTTTTATAAGTTTTTTCATAGTAAATAGTTTTGTTGTATTTAAGGGATGCAATGGCGATACTGCCATATAGATAATGATGCTAATAATGTAACAAAGGTTGGGAGTCGTGTTGTTTCGTTTAAAGTTTAAAAAATAATTTCAAAAAAGCAGCTTTCAAATAAAGTAAGAGAATTTTAAAATCCCAAAGGATTACACTACATCTACAAACACTAAAAAAGGGGCAATACATTAAGCATTGCCCCTTTTTTATAAAAAGAATTGTATTAGAAGTTATATCTCACAGCAAAATTCCAAGTTCTTCCAAATCCGAAATAAGCATTGTTGGCTTTGGCTACACCTTTGTAACCACCAAACACTTGACCATAAGTTGAAGTTGTGTTTGGAATTTGTTGGTCATAACCAAAACTTGTGTTTGATTCCATTAAATACGTTCTGTCTAACACATTATCCATGTTGAAACAAAGATTAAGTTGGTGTCCGTTTTGTAAAGCCAAATCGTATTTTAAGAATGAGTCAACTACAAGGTAGTTAGGTAATTCAATAACCGAGTTGAAAAAGTACGTATACGTTACAGGGTCAAATTTCTCAATTGGAGCATTTGAATACAAACGATCGTTGAATCTTGCTTTTGTACCCAATTGGAATCCTTTAAATAAGAAAGTTGAGGCTCCTAAATTAATCATTGTTTGTGGCATACCTCCAATGTAATTATCTTTCACATATAAAATATCTTCTCTGTTGGAACCGTAATACGTGAATTTAGCATCGGATGTATATTTCCATTCACCATAGGATACTGCACCGAAAATACTAATGTTTTTAGTAGGCTTAACAGTGAATTCTGCTTCAACACCATAGTTCTTTTTGTTGATTCCAGTTGTTGCTCCAAAAAATCCAGAAGTATTATTAGCGTAAGGAACTGTTGAATCTTCGTGGAAAGCTAAATAACCATTTAATTTAAAGTTGATCTTAGATGTTGAAAATCCATAACCTGCTTCAGCGGATTTAAAATCTTCGTTTTTGTATGATTTATTAGGAATATCAGAGAAACTTGAGAAAATGTTCGTGTAAATTGGAGCTCTAGAAACGATACCACCATTTGCCCAAAGGTTGTGGTTTTCATTGATGTTGTAATTGATACCTAATTTCGCATTATAACCGTCAATATTAACAGATGCTGAATTATTCGTAGTATTCGTTAAAAGATTGTTCATTGTGCGGCTTAAAAACTGTCTGTTAAAACCACCTTGCGCTAAAATGTTTACTTTATTAAAGTTGGCTTCAACTTGCATATAGGCTCCCAAATAGTCAATCTTTGAAGTAAAGTCATAATTTACTTTTGATGCATTGTCCGTTTTGTTAAAGATCTTCCAGTTATTGTCTTGCGATGAAATGGTAGTGTTTACAATTTGGTTATACGCATTTATTGTAGTGGTTAGGTCATTGTAATTATTCGATACAGCATAACCATCAGCTCCAAATAAATTTTCTAAGGTTCTGTAGTTGTTATAGTCTGTTTTTCTATAGTCAAGACCTGTGTTTACTTTAAGTATTTTTCCAATTTTTTTATCTAAGTTGATAATAGCACCGTACGAATTGATTTCTTTATTGTTGGCAATTTGAGAAATACCTGTGTAAATTCGATCTTCCACAATTGAGTTTAAGTATTGTCCGTTTAATGCAGCTCTATAGATAGTAGGCGTGTTGCTGTATCTATCGTAAGGCAGTTGTCCTTGATTATAACCTGAGATATAATCAAAATCAATTTGTGCAGTATTGTTAAACTGACCAAATTCTGAAGTTAAATAGGGAGTGTCGTTGGTAAAAATGGTATTACCATTCATTCTTACATCCGATGATTTCCCTTTTGATCCATACACTTTTGCAGATAACTGATCATTTTCATTGAATTTATAATCCCACTGTAAAGTAGCAATTGGTTTGTGGCTGTTGTTGCTTTCAGCGGTATAAGGATTGTTTTGATAATATCCCCAATCTCTATTGTATTTTGTGTTAAGATTGGCGTCATTTTGATCAAAATATTGGTTCAATGCAATTGATGTATTTCTTTGGTTATGCCATTGTGGTGTTCCAAATAATTTGAATTGTAAATTGTGTTTTTGTTTTTCATAACCAAAAGCGATGAAGTAACCAGTAGCATTAAAATCGGTGTTTTTAATATAACCATCTCCAGAAATATTGGTAAGCATAAAATTAAGACCGAAGCCATTTTTTAATTTTCCTGTTCCATAAGAGGCACCAAATTTTTTGTATCCATTGTTACCTGTTGCGGTAAATAGACTTCCTCCTCTAGCGCTAAAAGCATCTTTTAGAATTAAGTTTACTGTTCCAGCAACTGAAGAGTTTACTAATTTAGAAGCTCCAAGTCCTTTTTGCAACTGAATTGAGCTAATAGCATCATTGATAGCCATAAATCCACTCCAATCTACATTTCCATTTTCTAAATCATACAATGAGATACCATCAACCATTGGAGTTAGGTTGTTTTGTTCAAAACCTCTAACACGTAATTGAGAATCACCAAATCCACCACCCATTCTAGATACAAACGCTCCAGACATATCATTGGTTACTTCGATGAAATCCTTGTTTGAGCTTTGTGTTTGAATGTCAGAGTTTAAAAGTGTAGAAGAAGCAATAGGTGATTTTCTGTTTTCAACAACATCGACAATTGACGAAGTGTTTTCAATTTGTTTTTCAATATCGCTTTCTAAAAATATAGTTTGTAAATCTAACGTGTTGTTTACTACAGAAACTTCATTGATTTTAATGTAAGTCGTTTTGTAATTTAGAAAACTGATCTTAATTCTGTTTTCAGAAATTCTAGATTTTAAAATGAAATTTCCCGTAAAATCACTGTACGTAGAGTTGATTTCATTTTCTTCCGTCATGGGTACTATAGCTATTTTAACACCATAAATGTTTTGATGGGTGTTAGCGTCTTGTATTGTGCCGGTAATTTTTATATTATTTTGAGCATTTGAGGTAAAAAAGGCGAAAAATGATAAAATTAGGCTGAAAAGAAAGAGTTTTTTCTTCATTTGTATAAAATTTAATTTTGGGGCGCAAAACTAAGGATTGTTTGATGAGAGGAAAAATTACAATTCATTTTCAAGGCGTATTCCATTTGCTTTATCGTTTTTTTTAGTGGTAATAATTTTTGATATGCTAAAAAAAGTGATTTTTTATTATCTAATCGTTGCCTTAAGTGTTAAAGATTTTTTGTGTTCTGAATTCGCGTTTGAATTTTATTATTGTAAGAATTAGATTAAAAAACAGTCCTGTTTTGTTATAAAAACAACAATTAAGCCTGATAAATGTTATTTTTTTATCTCTAAAATGGGGTTAGAAACCTAAACCATTTTGAAGACTTTTTTGAGATTTTATTGCAATTCAATAGTCAATTTAATCTCCTTTCATAAGATTGGTGAAAGTATCTCGCTAGTTGCTAAAAGTAGTGCGGTTTAGAAAACTTGTGATAAAAATTCTGTGAGAAAATATATTATCACAAAAAAAATATCACAAAGCTGTGATAAAAATTCTGTGATAAAATAAATTATCACAAAAAAATTATCGCAAAAAAAAATAACCCTGTACAACTCGTTCGTACAGGGTTACTCATGAAAAAAACAAACTAAAACTAATTATTATTATGAAAATTATTGTTTGATCAACTGCAATTCGATATCCAGTTTTACTTCTTCACCTACTAATACACCACCGGCTTCTAGTGCAGAGTTCCAGTTCAATCCCCAGTCTTTACGGTTTACTTTGCCTGAAATGTTCAAACCTGCTTTGGTATTTCCCCAAGGATCGGTCATTAATCCGCTGAATTCTGCCGGAAGCGTAACAAACTTTGTCACACCACGCATGGTCAAATCACCTGCAACTTCATACTCTCCACCGCTTACTTTAGATAGGGAAGAGGCTTTGAAGGTTAACTTCGGATGGTTTTCTGCATCGAAGAAATCGGCGCTTTTTAAATGATTGTCACGATCGGCGTTGCGTGTGTCAATAGAGTTGATATCGGCAGAGAATTCAATAGAAGCTGATGTGAAATCATCACCATCGGTTACGATGCTGGCATCATAGTTTTCGAATTTTCCGGATACGTTGGTAAACATCATGTGTTTTACTTTAAATCCTATTGCTGAATGTGTTGGGTCTATTGCCCATTTTGTTGTTGTTGACATATTTTTATTTTTAAATTTTTTATTCTAATTTGATAAGACAAAGTTAAGTTGGTGTTGGCTGTCAGATACTTAATCTAGATTAAGAAATGACACTTACTTGATTTCCATTGGAACCTCCATCAATAAAACTTCTGCGGCCGAATTTGCTTTGATGCTAACGTTGTCTACATCCCAGATTCCGAAGCCGTCTCGGGTATTCAATGCATGTCCGTTTACGGTTACGTCACCGTTCAATACGAATACATATAAACCGTTTCCTTCTTTCTTGAATGTATAGTCGGTTACAAAATTGGAGTCTAATTTTCCTAAGTGAAACCACGCATCTTGATGGATCCATACACCGGCATCGTCGGCATTGGGTGATAGGATTTGTTGCAAGGTATTGTGACGGTCTTCTTGTTGAAGCGTAATCTGATCGTATCGAGGTTGTACCCCTCTTTTATTTGGGATAACCCAGATTTGCAAAAATTTCACTGCTTCATCCTGATTCTTATTGTATTCGCTATGCTGTACACCGGTTCCTGCACTCATCACCTGAATGTCTCCATTTCGGATTACGGTTTTGTTTCCCATACTGTCTTGGTGTTCTAAATCGCCTTCCAAAGGAATGCTGATGATTTCCATGTCCTGATGTGGATGTTTTCCAAATCCCATACCGCCTGAAACGGTATCGTCATTCAGCACGCGAAGAACTCCGAAGTTCATGCGCTCCGGATTGAAATAATTAGCAAAACTAAAGGTGTGAAAACTTTGTAACCAACCGTGATTGGCGTTTCCTCTTGTATTGGCTTTGTGTACTACGATGTTGTCCATGATTTTTGAGTTTGTGTTTTGAATATGATTGAATCCGATAGGGGTCACTTCGGATTCGGTAGCTTTTTTGGCTAAGGCCGCTCCTGTAAGAAGTGCTCCACTGCCTAAGGCTACTTTTCGGATAAAATCTTTTCGGTTCATAACTTGTTCATTTTGATAGGACAAAGTTAAGACAGGGGTATGGGTGAATCGCTTAATCTAGATTAAGAAATGTTTTTTTGGAGGTACGAAGGTTATGAAGAGCAAAGGGTATAAAATTTTTTGAGAACCTTAGTGGATTAGAGCCTTAGTGTCTATTTCTTCAGCATTCGTGCTTTCATTTTGCTGAAGAATTCTGGAGTGACACCCAAATACGAAGCAATTTGTTTTTGGGGTATGGAATGCAGTAATTCCGAATATTTTTTGGAGAATTTGTCGTAACGGGCTTCTGCGGTGAAGCTCATGTTGTCGATAAGACGTTGTTGGTTGGCTACCAATGAATTTTCAATCAGGATACGGAAGAAGCGTTCCATTTTAGGAATTTCCTTGTACATTTTGTCCTGATCTTCTTTGGAGATGACCAGAACTTCTGCTTCTTCGTTGACTTCAATGTACAAATGACCGGGACGTTGGGATAGAAAACTGTACATGTCGGCAATCCACCAGCCGGTGCAGGCAAAACTCACCACATGCTCCACGCCGTTTTCGTCCATGTTGTAACTGCGCAGTATTCCTTTGGTTACAAAAAAAGAGTGCGTACACACTTCACCTGCTTTAAGAAGAAGCGTTTTGGCTTTGTAATGGCGCTGTTCGGTAAAAGACAAAACACGTTCCTGCTCATCGGGTGTGAGTGCAACGTGTTTGGCGATATTTTCAAGGAGTAAATGCAAAAATTAGTGGTTAGTTTTTCTATTAGGAAAATAAGAAGCTTTTGTTCTAATAGTTTGCTCTAGTTAGAAGGTGTTGACCTTTGTCCATGAGAAAGCATTCTTTTTTGATTTCGAAAACGAGTTCATCAGGGCTTTTCAAATAACCATAGCCGATTGTCTTGTCTATGTTTTCGAAAGTGTCTTCAAAATTAATCCGACAATCGGTTCCATTGTAAACCATTTCAAAACGGGTGTCGTTAATCAGTTTTATTGTATAACTACTTTGGCAAGGTCCGCCGAAAGAAGACAAATTGTTGCCTTCTATGTTTACAGTTCGGCCATCGTCATCTTCACGAGTTGTATTCCAATACCCCTGAAGACTTTCTGAACTAAAATTGACAGTAGTATTTTCAACTGTATTAGTTGGGTTAATGCTGTCGTTTTTTGCAATTTTTTCGGTTGAATCCGATTTTATTTCTGGCTTTACAGTTTCGATTGACTCTTTGTCTGTTGTTTTCTGAATGGTTTTGTCTTCTTTTTCTTTGCCGCAAGAAAGTAGTAGTATGCTAGTGGCAAAAACTAAGATTGTTTTTCTCATAAAAGCAATTTATTTTTTCTTGTCATCAATCAATACAAAACTGGTGGCAACAAATTTATCGTTTTTAATTTCTCCACTTACTTTTGCTTTTCGAATGGTGTTGCACAAACCATTGTGGGCGTGTGCATCTCCGTAGTCGTCAATTTTCATGCCTTCAACATAGTAGGTTCTGCCATCAATTTTTACGGCAAGATCACAGCTTTTGCCATCCATTTCAAATTGGCATTCTCCACATGAAGCTTCTACAACACGATCTTTTAATTCTGTTTTTTCTTGCGCGTTGGCACTAACTCCAAATGCCAGTAACGCTGTGAGGATTAACTTTTTCATTAATTGGGGTTTTTGGGGATTCGATTTCACATCGCCTGTTCGGACCGCAACGTAAGCGGCGTGGACCACAGGAGAGTAATGTAAAGGTAATAAATAAGATGAAAACTAGTTTATTCATGTTATCGATTTGGTCTTACTAAAGTACGTTATTTTCGGAATTAAATACGATTTAATTAAAAAAACCGATGTTCTTGGGAAACATCGGTTTGTATATTAATGTAGGTGATCTTCTTCAATTTCGAATTCGGCATCTTTTTCCCAAATTTCCATTTCACAAGGTTTGCAGTTGAATTTTAATTTGTATTCCAATTCGCCTTGTTTTAATACTAGAGGTTCTTTGAGTTTTTGATCCATATTTTCACGGTGGTATTTTGGACAACGTTCTAATTCGTATTTGATGCAATACTTAGTTGTCATTACGCGTGATTTTCCTGGATCCCATTGCAATTCGAAAGCCTTTTCGATTTCGGTAACGCCATGGCGTTCGTAAAATTTACGAGCGGTTTTGTTCGCAACATTGTAGGTGAAATCCAACTTGGTTTCAGGATACGGATGCGAAGTTTTTTCTAATTGGTGTTCATGACGAACATAGTTTTGTAAACGAATTTCGGAAAGTTGCTCGTACACATTTCTACGCATTTCATTGATTTTTGAAATAGGAAGAAACCAGTTTTGCGAGAATTCAATGGTGATTTCGTCTGCCGTGTAGGGAGTAAAACCAGTTTTAGCCAAATTCACTTTAAAAGTATCTTCTAAAGATTGATTGTTTTTGGTTTGTTCTTTAGGATGAACTAATTGTACAGTGCTTACATTTCCATCCTCATCTGTAGCAATCAATTCAAAACCATTGTCGTTTTCTTTCAATAGTAACGAAGTACTTATTTTACGAACGGCACTATCTTCTCTTTCAACTAATCGGATGAAGGCAGCATCATTGTTACGGTAAATTTCAGTTCCGTTGGCAATTTCCTTTAAAACGTTAGGATATACAATGCCGTTTTCAACTTTATTAACGTAAATTCCCTCTGCTACATTTTCACTGTTGATGAAGCAAAGACCGTCACCATTGTTTAATAATTCCCCATTTTCAATATGGTATGAATTCCCTACGGTTTTTACTAATTTACCAATGTATTGTCCTTTGGACTTTGGGCTTTCCCATGATCCAATCGATTGATGTCTTTCGTTGACAAAATAGTCGGTATAACCACGGTTGAATGTGCGTGTCAATTCTGAGTCAAAAGTATAGGTGCAACTTCCTGAAGAAGATTTGATGTATTTGTCACTGTTTTCAGCCAAGAAAGCATCAAGTTTTTTACGCAAGAAAGAAACATTGTTTTTGACATAAACAACATCTTTTAAGCGACCTTCAATTTTGAAAGAGCAAATACCCGCTTCCACTAAATTTGGAATTTGGTCAGAAACATCAAAATCTTTGATAGAAAGCAAGTGACTGTTTTTTATTAAAGTATCTCCGTTTCCGTCAATCAAGTTGTAGGGCAAACGGCAGTTTTGGGCACAAGAGCCTCTGTTGGCTGAACGTTCTCCATTAGCAACACTCATATAACAGTTACCGCTGAAGGATACACATAATGCACCCGTAACGAAGAATTCTAATTCGACATCGGTTGCTTCGCTGATTTCTTTGATTTGATGTAAATTCAATTCACGAGCTAATACGACACGTTGGATTCCAGCATCGGCTAAGAATTTGATCTTTTTAGGGTCGCGATTGTTTGACTGTGTGCTGGCGTGAAGTGCAATGGGTGGTAAATCCAATTCCAAAAGTCCCATGTCTTGAATGATAAGTGCATCGACACCAATTTCGTACAACTTCCAAATAAGCTGACGACACGTTTCTAGTTCGTTGTCATAAATAATGGTATTGATAACAACAAAAACTTGCACATTATATAAGTGAGCGTATTTTACTAACTCAGCTACATCTTCAATAGGATTGTTCGCGTTGGAACGTGCACCAAATTGCGGAGCACCTATATACACTGCATCGGCACCTGCGTTAATTGCCGCAATACCCGTAATTAAATCTTTTGCCGGAGCTAAAATTTCAATCTTCTTCTTCATTTCTTTAAAAACTTATTTTCGAAGGTTACCGAAAAAATGAGTGCAAATTTCCGAAAAAAAAATAAGGTTTTGAATTTTCAGTCCATTTTTTGATAAAAAGACTTTGGATTTAAGGAAATTACCTCTTTTCAATACACAATTTCAAAGCTATTATGGATTTACTTTTAGTAAAGATGCTGTCTTTTTTGCTTTTTCAACAATTTCGAGAATGGGTGTGTCCAAAGCATCATTAACCAATACGACACCCATTCTTCGGTAGGGTCTTGAGGTTGGTTTACCAAAAAGGCGAAAATCGGTTTTGGAAAGACTAGCCACTTTTTCGATACCGTCGAAAGTTGGGTTGTCTGAATTTTCCGTTGCCAAGATAACAGCACTTGCACCAATTTTTTCCTGAATGATTTCGGGAATCGGAATGCTTAAAATGGCACGTAAATGCAATTCGAACTCGTTGAAATTTTGTGTTTTAGCTAAAGTTACCATTCCGGTGTCGTGTGGGCGAGGTGATAGTTCGGAGAAATAGACGCCTTCATCGGTTAAGAAGAATTCTACACCAAATAATCCGGCTCCACCTAAGGCTTCGGTTACTTTTCTGGCCATGTCCTGAGCTTCCTCAATGTCTTTGGTTGAAACGTGTGCAGGTTGCCAGCTCTCCTGGTAATCGCCGCGTTCCTGACGATGGCCAATTGGAGCGCAGAATAACGTAGGATGATTGTTTTGTGTAACGGTTAATAAGGTAATCTCGGAATGGAAATTGACAAATGCTTCGACAATGACTTCCACTACGTCACCTCGTGAACCTTCCACGGCATATTGCCATGCTTTCTCAATATCGGCTTCCGCTTTGATGGTCGATTGGCCTTTTCCCGAGGAAGACATCAATGGCTTTACCACACAAGGAATGCCTACTTCAGCAACGGCTTTCTGCAATTCTTCTGCTGAGGTGGCGTAGCGGTAATTGGCGGTACGTAATCCTAAATCGTTGGCAGCTAAATCGCGAATGGCTTTGCGGTTCATAGTGAAGTTAGCTGCTTTCGCTGATGGCACTACTGTAATACCCTGTTTTTCGTAATCGTAAAAACGCTCGGTACGGATGGCTTCGATTTCAGGAACGATAAAATCAGGTTGGTGTTTGGCTACGATACGGTCGAGTTCGGTGCCATCAAGCATGTTGATGACTTCAAATCCGTGGGCTACCTGCATGGCTGGTGCATTTTCATAACTGTCGACAGCAATTACTTTTTGTCCGATGCGTTGTGCGGCTATAACGAATTCTTTTCCTAATTCTCCTGATCCTAATAGTAGTATTTTCTTTTGCATTGTTTATAAGTGGTTCGTTGTTTTTTTTGTTTATGGTTTGTTGTTGCGGCCGCGTGAGGGGTTGAAGTGGAAATCCTTTTTTATGGCTGAGCGGAGCAGCAGTATAAAAAAGATTGCAACGAAAAACCCGACCCTTGTGGTCACGCCCTAAAATTAAGAACAAAAAAAGCCCCAAGTTTCCTCGGGGCGTATCTAATTTAAGCTAAAGCTTCTTTGATTCTTCTGATGGCTTCGGTAAGTTGCGCTTCGCTGGCAGCGTAGGACAAACGAAGGCAGCTAGGGTTTCCGAAAGCGTCGCCGGTTACTGTAGCAACATTGGCTTCTGCTAAAAGATACATTGAGAAATCTTCTGCATTGTTAATAGTGGTGCCTCTTAACGTTTTTCCGAAGAACGAAGAAACATCAGGGAATACATAGAACGCGCCTTCAGGAACATTCAATTTGATGCCTGGGATTTCTTTCATCAAGCCAACCACTAAGTCTCTTCTGTTTTTGAATGCAGAAACCATAGCGTTTAATACGCTTGGGTCAGCTTCAACAGCAGCAATGGTAGCGCGTTGTGCTATGGAGTTAGCACCGCTGGTTACTTGTCCTTGGATTTTAGTACAGGCTTTTGCAATAGCTTCCGGCGCTCCGATATAACCGATTCTCCAACCAGTCATAGCAAATGCTTTGGCTACTCCGTTTACTGTGATGGTTCTGTCGAACATTCCCGGTATACTTGCTATACTGCAGAATGTTCCTGAGAAGTTGATGTGTTCGTAGATTTCATCAGAAACGATGAATATGTTCGGGTATTTTTCCAATACCTTAGCTATCGCTGTTAATTCTTCTTTGTTGTAAACCGAACCAGATGGATTACAAGGAGAACTGAACCACATCATTTTGGTCTTGGGTGTGATGGCAGCTTCCAATTGTTCGGGAGTAATTTTGAAGTCGCTTTCAACAGAAGTTGGCACTTCTACAGGAACTCCTCCTGATAATTTGATGATTTCGAAATAACTAACCCAGTAAGGTGCCGGAAGAATTACTTCATCACCGTCATTTAACATTACTTGAGCAATGTTGTATAGCGATTGTTTTGCGCCGGTTGAAACAACAATATTTGTCGGAGCGTATGTTAAATTATTATCGCGTTTGAATTTTTTACAAATCGCTTCTTTCAATTCCAAATAACCGTCAACCGGAGTATACGTGCTGTAGTTTTCATCGATGGCTTTTTTAGCCGCTTCTTTGATGAAGTCAGGAGTGTTGAAATCCGGTTCTCCTAAACTTAAGCTGATAATGTCGATTCCTTGGGCTTTTAATTCTCTTGCTTTAGCAGCCATTGCCAAAGTTTGAGAGGTAGATAGATTGTTAATTCTGTCTGAAAGAAAGTTCATGATGTTGTTAGTTGTTATCTTGTTGTGTTATTGATTATGCAAATTGCGGTTTTTGTCCAAGTTCTTTTAAATGACGGAAATGAGAAATCACTGCCGCTGTCATAGTTTTGTACTCATGGTACGGTAAGTTACATTCTTTGGCTGTTTGTTTCACGATTTCAGCAATTTTACCATAATGGACATGACTGATGTTCGGGAAAATATGGTGTTCAATTTGATGGTTCAATCCACCAGTGTACCAATTTACCAACCAGTTTTTAGGAGCAAAGTTTACTGTCGTGAACAATTGGTGGATGGCCCAAGTGTTTTCCAATTCATTTTCTTCATTCGGTTCAGGAGTAACGGTATCTTCAATTACGTGCGCCAATTGGAAAATGATACTTAAAATCAATCCAGCAGTATAGTGCATGATTACGAATCCAATTAAAACTTCCCACCAAACAATACCTAATACCATAGGAATCACTAACCAGATCGAAAAATAGATGACTTTGGTGATTACTAAAGTAGTCCATTGTATAGCGGGGCTTTTGAATTCACCATACGATAACTTACGTTTTAAATAACGTTTCATCTGCATGAAATCGGTTGTAATAGCCCAGTTGAAAGTTAATAAACCATATAGGAACACAGAATAATAGTGTTGGAATTTGTGGAAACGATGCCATTGCGCTGTTTTACTGAATCGCATGATTCTTCCTGCTTCTAAATCTTCATCATGTCCTGGGACATTGGTATAAGTGTGGTGTAAAACATTGTGTTGTACCTGCCAGTTGTAAACATTTCCGGCAAGAATATAAATACTTCCTCCCATTAATTTGTTCAACCATTGTTTCGAAGAATACGAACCATGATTTCCATCATGCATCACATTCATTCCTACTCCTGCCATACCAATTCCGATTACAATCGAAAGTAATGCATGTGCCCAAAAGGGTAAGTTCAATGTTAGAATTAAGAAATATGGAGTTAAGAATAACGCAAACATGATTACAGTTTTTAAATGTAATTTCCAGTTTCCGGTTCTTTGTAAGTTGTTCTCTTTGAAATAGTTATTTACTCGAGTGTTCAATGTTCTAAAGAACTTCATCGAGTCGGTTCTTGAAAAAGTTGGAATTGTTGTATTCATAATTTCTACAATAAGCGCCAAAGGTAGTATTTAATAAATTGAATTGATACTCATTAACACAAATTTTAACCTCCAAATTGTGTAATTTTGTGAAAAATTTCAACTATGGAAGAAATACTAAAGTATTTTCCTAATTTGTCAGAAGAGCAAATTGCACAGTTTACAAAACTGGAAGAATTATACAAAGACTGGAACGCTAAAATTAATGTGATTTCCAGAAAAGATATTGATGAACTGTATGTAAAACATGTTTTGCATTCGTTGGCGATTGCCAAAGTACAACCTTTTGAACCGGGAGCCTATGTGCTTGATGTAGGTACAGGAGGCGGATTTCCAGGGATTCCGTTGGCTATTTTGTTTCCCGAAACCCGTTTTTATCTAGTGGATGTGATTGCCAAAAAAATTAAAGTGGTTCAGGCGGTGGCTGAAGGAGTTGGTCTTAAGAATGTTAAAGCAGAACAAATGCGTGCCGGAAATGTGAAAGGTGATTTCGATTTTATCGTGAGTCGTGCCGTGACCAATATGCCGGATTTTGTTTCTTGGATTAAAGATAAAATCAAGAAGCAACAAAAGCATGAATTAAAAAACGGTATTCTTTACCTGAAAGGTGGTGATCTGACAGAAGAATTGAAAGATTTTCCAAAAGCTACTGAATATAATATTTCAGATTTCTTTGCCCCCGATTTTTTTGAAACCAAAAAGGTGGTGCATCTTCCTTTAAAATTTAAAGCCTAAAAAATAAGCTCCATTGTGGAGCTTATTTTTTTACTATTCTTTTGCTAATTGTGCCTTTTTCTGTGCTTAAAACAACAAGGTATATTCCACTGTTCAAGTTACTAATAGTGATGTTTTGATCTTCCTTTGTTTTTAGTACCTCTTTTCCATACATATCAAAAAGACGAATCGACTCAATGGATAATTGAAGTGGATTGCTGATTTTGAATTCAGATGAGGTTGGGTTAGGGTAGGTTACAATTGATTTGCTAAATTCATTCTCATCTCTACTCAATAGAACGGTTTGGAACTTTTCTATTGAAGTCGATGTCTGATTGATGGCAAGCAAAGGAACATTGATGTTGAGTAGCGCATATCGAAAAATCAAATAGCCATTGGACGAACTGTAATAGTTGTAATTGGTTAAAGTAGCCGTCCCAACATTGGTTAGAATCCCAGAGCTTAAGTTTAAATTTTGTACTGTTTTTAACCGCGTTACATTGCCTATGAAATCTCTGGCTCCTGCGTTTGTAACTTGTAACGTTCCATACGCATCGACGCTTGAATTGAATGTGCCTTGAAAGGTTCCGCTATTAGTGCCATAGACAAAAGTTCCCGAAACGGGATCGTTGTTGATGTATCCGTAGCTTAGGGGGAATGTTCCAATAAGGGCGTTGTCCGATATGTAATTCAATTCGAAATCTGGACCGTTAAAAGCAGTGAATGTAATTTGATTGCCACTATTTTTGGTGTAAAACCGATTGTTGCTGACTTCAGAATTAACGGTGCTTGTCACTAATAGTACGTTTGTAGTGCCAGGATAAGATGTTGATTCAGCAGAGGTAGGTATGGAGTAGCTGTCGATTGATTCGCCTACTTTTACCAGATCGGTAAAGTCCCACGTTTGATTCGGACCAGCGGTTTGATTGAGAACTGTGGCCGGATCAATAATGTCGAAGATAGAACCCGGAACGCTGTAGTAACTGTTAATTGGGCTCTGTGGCAGTGCTGTTATGGTGAAACCAATAAACAGTAGAGTAATTATTTGTTTCATAACTGTTTGTTTTAAATGGTTCAAATACTACCTTAAATTTAGTAAATTTTTGCCATAAAAAAGCCCCTTTCGGGGCTTGATTTATAACTTGATAATTGGTTTTATACTTCTATTGGTTTCATTTTCAATAACTAAAAAATACGAGCCGGCAGCTAACTGTGAGATGTCAATTTGAATATGGTTGGCATCTATATAATTGGGTTTGCTGTTCAGGATACTACTTCCTCTTGGATCGACAATTTTTGTTTTGAGGATACCAAATGGGATGTTTGATGTAATATTGATTATGCCTTCAGAAGGATTCGGATAAACTTTGAACTCTTGAAGTTGATTCACGTCGTTACTTAATGATTGTTCCACAATAACCGTAATCGGAACTAGGGTTGGTGCCATTCGGCCACAATCATTGGTAAATGTTACTTTGGCATTCCATGTACCTTCATCAATACTTCCATCTTGAATGTTCATGATTACCGGATTGGTACTGCCTCTGGAATAGCCACTTGGATCAAACCATTCTATGGAACCGTTGTATAAATTGGATGGAATTCGTAATTCTAATTTCGAACCTTGTTGTACAGTAACATTTGACGCTGTTGTGAATGTAGCATTGTCATTAATGCTGTATTGTGTAGCTCCATTTAAATCAGGGTTCGCTGGATTCACAGTTAGTGTCACAGGTATCGCTTTTGAGGGATAATTTACCGGAGTTACCATGATGTTGTAAGTTCCAGGAGTTGCATTTGAAACGGTCATTGTGATTGTCCCGTTAGCAGAAATACTGTTGGGACTAAACGATACTGTACTACCCGCAGGTGTTCCTGTGGCAGTAAAAGTTACGGGAGTCGCAAGGCATCCATGAATATTGTTGAAATTGAATGAATAGGTTGCATTGGTTCCCTGACAGGTTCTAAGTGCTCCAGTTGTGTTCACTGCAAAATCGAAATCGGGCTTAACAATCTCACACCAGGCAAAATCAACATTGCCTTGCGTAATGGTAACATGGCCTTCATTAGTTGGAGGCATATACCAATTTTTGAATGGAGTTGTATTTGATGTTGTAGTGGTTACTCCATCCCATGGAATGTCTTTTGTTCCTAAATTTATATTGAAATAATAATTCGGTTGAGGGTTGTTGATATCACCTCCAACATTCAGTCCCATGGCGCTTACTGCAGGAATAAAACTAAATTTATCAGCTTTCATTGCATTAAGGAAGTTCATCAGTACGTCATTTCCGGGAGGTAAAGAAGCAGCAAGTCCGCCCATATCAAATAAACCACCAGGTGACGAATCGACGCCATTACTGTTGGCACTTTGTTTTGCAGTTGCTATAAATGAATCTTGAGTTATCCAGAAAAAGACTTGAGCTTGGATGTCTACATCGACAATAGTTTCCTGTACATTGGCATTAGGCATGTATTCGCAAAATGTAAGTGCTCTGGTATTGATGAATGCAAAAACGTCTCCAGTATCAATATTGGCAGGAGTAGTAGCGGTACCGATAAAATCGAAGCCAGGGTTGATGTCGTTGCCCAATTTGTCTTGGAATTTTGCGCGGTTACCACTTCCGTTGATCATTGAAATATTTCGTGTAGACTGTGGAAAACCTAAAGCGTTCATTCTGTTTTGGAAATTATCTCTAATATTCGGATAGCCGGTTGGAGTTAAAGGTAAACCAGCAGATGGAATAATGGGATCGTCACCTAAAGGAGATTGTGGTCCTGCTAACACATGTGCCTGAAAATGGTCTACCAGCATTTGTTTTGCAGCTGGTGAGCGTAACATGCCGTCAATTAAAGGTTTTACACCGTCAGAGTCGCCATATCCGTATGCGAAATAATTGAATAAATGTTGTAAACCAATTGGTACATTAGCACCATAATGGGGTGAATCAAATGAGATCCATAAACGAGTTTGAGGATTAAGATTGTTTTGTTCCATGAAGCGTAAAGCATATCTGGAAATTAGTCCACCCATGCTCGGACCGATTACAATGTTTTGTTCGGTTCCTACTTTTTGCGCATTCAAAGTTTCCATAACCGTAACCAATGAAAGTGCATTTCGTTCAATGTAATCGGCTCCGCCATCAATAGTTTTTGCTGCCGAATTGATATAGGTTGGGAAATTGACGACTACGATATCATATCCTTCTTCGTTACGGATACGGTCGCCTAAATTTCGAGTAACTCCACCAGCGTCGGTGTACGTCAATAAATTGTAAACGGCTGTTGTATTTCTGGCATCCGATGGGTCAAATCCGTCCACCACATAAATTGGTTTGTCAAAAATCCCATCAGTACTTGTGAAAATTTCATATTCACACTTACCAGCCGATAGGTCGGTTTCTCCGTAAATAGCTAAATCAGGCGTTCTAGTAGCAGTAATTAATGTTGGTGCTCTGCGGAATAATCGCGCTACATCATCATTGGAATAAGAAACGGTTAAATAAGATTTGCGTAGTAATTTTGTTCCGTTGTCAAACGTGATTTCGAATTGGAGTTCTTTTTGTCCTTCTGAAGGATAAGTTACGGCTATACCTTTGTCTAATGCGACTGTTCTAAAGCCTTTCCCATCTCCGAAATCGGTGCTGATATTTGAGATTTTATTTTTGGTTGTATTGACAAAGTAGTTGCTGTCGAAAAGGAAAATTGTGTTGACTCCTTTTTTTCGTACTGTAAGTGGACTGACAATCGTATTGGTGTGTTTGTCAAAAATGTATGCGGAAGAGTTTCTTTTCGCTTTATTGTTTTCAATGGTAAACCATCCTTTTTGGTAAGCTTCTTTACTTGGGACTTCGAATTCGGTATGGATGAGTCCAATTTTTAGAATTTTTCCCGAATTCTCTATTTTCATTTCTGATGCCATGGCATTGGCATTTTGGAACCTCTTTTGAGTGTCTGATTTGCCTAATTCTTCATAGGATTCGAATAGATTGTACATGTTATAGGTGTTCCCCTTTTGACCTAAAACTGTAAATGGTTTAACGTCGGTTAACAGTAAGGAAGTTTCCATTCCTTTTCTGTTAAAATTGTTGAAGTCGACTTTCTTTTTGTTTTGCGCATAAATGTGTGACGCGACAAACAAAAAGTAAACCCACAGGTACTTTTGTTTCATGATGTGTTTTTTGTTGGTTAGTTTGTTTTTGTAAGAAATTTATATGCATGCATAATAAATTCTCATTACAAATTACAAATAATTTCCAAATACACAAATTTTTAACAAAATTAGAGTCTAATTTACAATGTAAAGCTTATTGGTGAGTGTGCTTTTGGTTTTATTGCTCTTTAGAAGCGTATAGTAACTACTTTTTGGATCAGTTGAAATTTGAGGATGTTTAACAATAGCATTCCTGATTTTTCAATCGAATTGAAGTTTTCTTTAGGTGTGATTATTTCACACTTTCAACTGTCCAATGAAAACTGTTTTTTAATGCATTGTAATTAGGTTTGATTTTAATGCACTTTATTGTTTTGTTTTCATTGTTGAGGTATAAATTGTTTTGTATCGTTTTATAATGGAAAGTTTCAGTAGAAAATGAATAATCAGTGAGTGTGATTTTCTTTTCTTTTTCGTTGACGGAATATTTAAAATCAATTAAAGAATCATTTTGCAATTGAAAAATGAGGTAGTCATCTTTATGGAAAAATAATTTTTTTATACTATTCGAATTTTGAATGACATAAACACCTTCGAACGGCTTCTTTTGATCTTTTACAGAGAACGAAGGATAAACGCATTCGAAAAAAAGTAGTAGTACTAAAAAGAAACCAAAGAACAATGATTTGGGTGTAAGGTTTATTCTATCTTTAAATATATTGGATATATCTTTTTTGAAAATTGGATACAAAAGATACAGGCATAGTAATGTGAGAAAAGCTGAAAATAATTTAACAGAGATGTCAAATGTGAGATTAACTGCAACAATATTGATTAATACACTCAAGGTTAGGTATAAACCCACTTTTTGAGTTCTTTTTGAGAGTAAAAGTAGTCCGCTAAGTATTTCGATTAGGCCAAGAAATAATTGGTAGTTTGGGGTTGTTCCAATCACAGACCAATATAAAATGTCAGTATCTAAATTTCCCATCGGTGTGGCCAAAATATTAGGTTCCGGTGTATAAAACTGTTTCAGAAAAATTTTACTGAATCCATATTTTACTAGATGAAGCGAAAGGTAAAAAGTAAGGAGCCAGTCAAAATATTTGGATTGGAGTATTTTGGGAATTTGTTTTTTAAATGTAAAACCGATGCAAAGACTTGAAAACAATAATGTAATAAATAGCGCGTACATTAGTATGGAATCCGATTGAATTTCAGGAATTACATATTCGAAATAATGAGTGGCATTTACAGCTTTGTAAAGTAGTTTGCCTATGGTATTTTGGATAAAAGTATAATGAAAATAGAATGCCTCATATGGAAAAGGAATGAATAGAATTCCTAATCCTAAAAAAAGCCCAATAACGGATTTTAAAAAGGAATTATTTGTCAATTTGATCAATAATTATTGCTCTTGAGGTAGTATTGTTTGACCAAAGTTGGTATTCACTGCCTAAAACTTTAACGGTTATGTAAATTGGGATACTGCCTTCGCTTTTGTTGTTTTTCTTTTCAGTATTGTCAAATACAAGATAGTTGCGTTTCCCTTTTTCAAGGGTAACTTTTAAAGGTGTTGACGCTGAATATTTTTTTTGGGTAGTGATAAGTTTTTGATTAAGATAAATTTTGAAATTGCTCTTTGGTATATTGGTTAAAATAATTTCTATGGTTTGTTCAGAAGTTTTTTTTTCAGTTTCATAAGAAACATTGATTGTTTTATCCGCTACATCTTTTGAAATAGATTTTTTTTCATCATTCGTCAATGTTTTTTTGGTGGGAATTCCAAAATTAGAGTTGGGTGAATTGAATAATTCCGATTGTAAACTTTTCACAAATTTCTTAGTGTTGCCACTATGACTTTTGAATGCAACCAACTTGGTTTGTGAGAAAGTTGTTGTATTTAAAAATAGACTTAAAAGAAGTATTAATTTGTTCATTGTAATTGACTAAGAAGTATAAATGTAAAAAAAATCCATCCCAAACAGGATGGATTTTTTGTTAAAGTTTTTATTGTTTTAAAAACGGATATCTATAATCTACTGGAGTCACAAAAGTTTCTTTAATAGTTCTAGGAGAAACCCAACGTAATAAATTTTGTGCAGAACCTGCTTTATCGTTCGTTCCTGATGCTCTTGCACCACCAAAAGGTTGTTGACCGACAACAGCTCCCGTTGGTTTGTCATTGATATAGAAGTTTCCGGCACTGTTTTGTAAAGCTACAGTAGCTTCTTCAATAGCATAACGATCCTGACTGAAAATTGCACCAGTTAAAGCGTATTCGGAAGTTGAATCTACTAATTGTAGTGTTTCACTGAATTTTTCATCTTCGTAAACATAAACAGTTAAAACTGGTCCGAAAAGTTCCGTTTCCATAGTTGTGTACTTTGGATTTGTCGTTAAGATCACTGTTGGTTGAATGAAATATCCTTTCGATTTGTCATAACCACCTCCGAAAATTACTTCAGCATCTGCATCATTTTTTGCTTGGTCGATATATTTTGCTAATTTATCAAATGAACCTTCGTGAATCACTGCGGTTACAAAGTTTGAAAAATCTTGAGGTGAACCTTGTTTGATTGTCGCCAATTCTGCTGCCATTTCTTCTTTGATTGCTGGCCATAAGCTTTTTGGATAATAAGCTCTAGAGGCAGCTGAACATTTTTGTCCTTGGAATTCGAAAGCACCACGAATACTGTTGGCAACGACTTGTTTTACATTGGCTGATGGGTGAACCATAATGAAATCTTTTCCTCCGGTCTCACCTACAATTCTTGGGTAGGTTTTGTAGGTATGAATATTTTCGCCAATTTTTTTCCAAATTTCTTTGAACACGAAAGTTGATCCAGTATAGTGGATTCCTGAGAAATCAGGTGATGCTAAAACTGTATCAGTAATCATGACAGGATCTCCGAAAACTACATTGATTACGCCGTCTGGGACACCTGCTTCTTTGAATACATCGATGATTACTTTAGCAGAGAAAACCTGGCTATCTGAAGGCTTCCAGATAACTACGTTACCCATCATTGCGGCACTTGCAGGCAAGTTAGCAGCAATAGCGGTAAAGTTAAATGGAGTGATGGCATAAACAAATCCTTCTAATGGGCGGTATTCTACACGATTCCACATGTCTGAATTTGATGTAGGTTGGTCCTGATAAATTTGTGTCATGAATTCTACGTTGAAACGTAAGAAGTCAATCAATTCACATGCAGCATCAATTTCTGCCTGATGAATTGTTTTGGATTGAGCAATCATGGTTGCCGCGTTGATTTTAGCACGGTACGGACCAGCAATCAATTCAGCTGCTTTTAAGAAAATAGCAGCTCTTTGTTCCCAAGCCATGTTAGCCCATTTAGTACGGCTTTCCAACGCATTAGCAATTGCTTTTTCTACGTGTGTTTTTTCAGCTAAATGATAGGTTCCCACAATATGTTGGTGGTCGTGTGGTGCCGACATGGTTCTGGTATTTCCGGTGCGAATTTCTTCGCTGCCAATGTACAATGGAACATCAATAGGTGAGTTCCATAATGCAGCGTAAGCTTCGTGCACCGCATCTCTTTCAGGAGAATCCGGAGCATATGATTTTACAGGTTCGTTAACCGCTTTCGGTACGTTAAAAAATCCTTTTAGCATTTTTATGATTGTTAAATAGTTAGACTAATTGAAATTAAATCGTCACAAAAGTACAAAGGAAAAACAGATTAATTTATAAAGTAATCACAAATTAATTCAATGCAAAAGGAGCGCTAAGTTTAAAAGGTGGAATAATAACCTGAAACGATTTTGTAGAGGTAAAATTTATCATACTGAAATATCCTTGCATGGTTCCAAATGGTGCACAAAGTAAGCATCCAGAACTGTAAGTGTGTACTTCTCCGGGTTTTAATACCGGTTTTTTGCCTACCACTCCTTCGCCGTCAACGGTCTCCATATGATTAAGTGCATCGAATATTTCCCAATGACGGGCCATCAGTTGTACTGAATCTTTACTGTGATTCTCAATGGAAATATGATAACTGAAAGCAAAGTGCATCTTATGATTTTTGAAGTAAGTGCCTTCAAAAGTCGTCATAACCGAAATTTTAATACCTTGTGTAATTTGCGTTACCATACCTAATTTCCTGAGGGATATACAAATTTAGAAATTTTATAAAAATAATTGTTTGCAATTCCTGTTAATTTTTTAGTTGGTAATGTTAATAGAAGAAGCTTCACCTTTTCCAATGACTCTATCGTATCTTTCGCCATTGGCTCTATAGTAGATGAAGGCATTGTAAATGTTTTCTGTTTCGTAAAAATTACCATCAATTGCGTTTTTTTCGTCAATTGAATTGTTTTTCAATAGTGTGTAGCTGTAGTTGTTAAAACCTTGTTTGATTAAAATGGCTTTTTCGAAAATCCCTTTTTCTACATTATAATCCATTTTGTATTCGTTTGTCAAAGCATAATTATTGAACATTCCGCTTACATAAATGTTGGAATTGGCTTGGTATTCTGGAGCAAAAAGCGAAAAATACATCCAGGCATAGTCCGACTGTACATCGCTGTTTTCGGCAATAAGATTTCGGTTTAAAAAACCACCATTGATGTCAGGGAAGAAGGTGTAGCCTTTGTTCTTTCTTGCGGAATCAGTATACAAATAAGCGCTGTACAAACCGCTGTTGGAATCTACTTTTTGAATAGTATTAGTGGGAACTCTTACTTCTTTGTTGTCGAAATTCAAATATTCGTTTCCAGCATAAAACTGAGTTTCGGTATTGTATCGGAATATCAGATCGTTTCCTATTGTATATTGAGGTTTAATATTGACAATCGTATTGTTCCATTTGCCGTTTTGGAATAAAATGATTTTCACATTTTGATTGGGCGATTGGAATAGGATATTTTGTGATTTTACTGTGAATTCCACATTGTGTTTTTCTTTGATGTCAACAATGTTTCTCGAGCGTTTGATTTGCATTGGAACGTCTACTAATTCTTCGTAAATGATGAACTTTTTCGAAAACACCAATTCGCGATTATTGTTAAATATGGAAACGAGATAATTCCCGCTTCGGGTTAATTGAAAGAAATTATTGGGAAAATTCAAACGATAATGTGAGTACAGTTGCAAGGTGTTGAACGAATTTTCATAATCCTGAACGCGTTGATTGTCTGTTCCGGTAAGGTATTCGGCTTTGGCTAATTCAGAAGGTGTCCAATTGTAATTGTGATGAGTTATTGTAAAGTAATAATCTTCCTCATTGCCATACAAATCATCAAAAGTCAGCTGGAAAGAATCGCCCAATCGGAAAAAGGGAAAAACATTACCAACTCCTTGATTGAAACTAATAGTTTTGATGTGAAAAGGCGGTTGGGTTTCTTCAACTGATTGCGCACGCAAATTGATGCTAAAAGCGCCTATTAAAAATAATACTATGGAAATTTTGCGAATCATATTTTAAAATCAGTGGAAGTAAAGATATGATTTTACAACGAATATTGTGCCAAGATATTATTTGAAACAAACCGGAATGATCTCACCTTGTGCTAAACAATACTTTTCTACCAATTCAGGAGAAAGTTTAGCCGTATAATCTATTTCAGATACTTTGAAACCAATACTTCTTAGCTTGTCAAAATAATCCAAACCATATACGCGTACATGGTCGTATTGGCCGAAAATTTTGGCCCGTTCTTTAGGATCGGTAATCGAATCGTCTGCAAATGTAGATGCTCTAGATAAATCCTGAGGAATCTGAAAAATACCCATGCCGCCCGGTTTTAAGACACGGTACAGTTCCTGCATAGCTTTGGTGTCATCAGGGATGTGCTCTAAAACATGATTGCAGAAAATAATATCATACGAATTCTCTTCAAAAGGCAAATTGCATATATCTGCTTTTACATCGGCTAAGGGTGAAAACAAATCGGTCGTCGTATAATCGATATTTTGTTGTTTTTTGAATCTTTTATAAAATTCCTGTTCCGGGGCAAAATGCAATACCTTTTTCTTTTCCTTTGAAGTAAAAAAATCGGTTTCATTCTGTAAATACAACCAAAGCAAACGATGTCTTTCTAATGAAAGAGTACTCGGTGATAATACATTATTACGTTGGTTTCCGTATCCATAAGGTAAAAACATTCGAAAGCTTTTGCCGTCAATAGGATCTGTAAAGCGGTTTCCTTTTAAAAGAAAAGCTAAAATTGGACGAACCACAATACTTAAACGGATAAGTAATGGACGCGGTATGGTATTCAGTATGAATTTAAAAAGTTTCTTCATTAGAGTACGATGGGCTGTTTTCTAAATTCATCTTCTTCGTTGGAAGTGATTCCCAAAGCTTTATAGATATAAGCAAAAGTGGACAACAGTTCAGGTTTTCCATCAATAATTGCTACGTCATGTTCAAAGTGAGCTGAAGGCTTTCCGTCAGCCGTTGTTATTGTCCAGCCGTCTTTGTGTTGCTTGATGTTTTTTGTTCCTTGATTGATCATGGGTTCAATGGCAACTACTAAACCTTCTTGCATTAGTTTTCCACGACCTTTTTTACCGTAATTTGGCATTTCGGGTGCTTCGTGCATCGTACGTCCTAATCCGTGTCCTACTAATTCACGAACCACACCATAACCATGACTTTCGCAATATTTTTGAATGGCATATCCAACATCCTCAGTTCGATTGCCGGCTTTTAATTCACGAATACCAACGTATAATGATTCTTTAGTAGTTTTTAATAGCATTTTTGTAGCTGTTGCAACTTCACCTACTTCAAAAGTATAGGCATGATCTCCGTAAAATCCATTTTTTAACGCACCACAATCTACAGATATGATATCGCCGTCTTCTAATGGTTTTTCGTTTGGTATACCATGAACAACTTGAGAGTTAGGACTCATGCACAACGAATTCGGGAAGCCATACATACCTAAAAAAGCAGGAGTGGCACCGTGGTCACGAATAAACGTTTCGGCAAGTTTATCTAAATAGAGAGTACTTACTCCAGGTTTTATTTCTGAAGCTAACATTCCTAATGTTTTGGAAACAATCAAAGCACTTTCGCGCATTAATTCTATTTCTTCTCTTGTTTTTAAAATTATAGAACTCATAAATCTAAATAAGGCAGCAAAAGTACAAAATTCTGAGAATTAATAATTAAAATGTGAAGGATATGAGTAGTATCCTTTTTTGACTGGTTTTAGATCAGTTAAGTCGATACAAAATCATTTTTTTATTCTTGAAATGAAGAGTTTACTTTCTGGCTTATTCAGAATAATTAATTCTCTTCAATGGTAAACGTTAGAACTTTTGTCTTAGATAAGTTATAATCCTACATTTCCAATCGATTGAAACAGCCCAATAAGTGCATTATATAATCTATTTTCTGCTGCAATAGTGTTTATTTGAGCACTCACCAATGCGTTTTCACGTGTGTTGATTACAAACAAAGAGCTTTCACCAATTTCAAACAAACGATCTTCGGCTTTTAGCATTTTGTCAAAATCATTAACGAGGCCATTGGCTAACTCTAATTGTTTTTTTAAAGATGTAATTTCTTTTTCTTGAGCCTTCACTTTATTCTGCAGTTGTAAACTTTCAAACTGAATACTGTATTTTGAATCGTCAATTTTAAGTTGAGCAAGTTTCACACTTGCACGTTCCTTCCTTAAAAATAAAGGCATACTAAAATTAAGCCCGATTTTGTAATCTTCAAACCTGTAGTTGGAAAAATAATTGGGTTCTGATAAATAGTTATAACTAACATCTAATTTAGGCAATAAAGTATTGGCTTTTAGTTTTCGTTCGATTTCCAACATGTCAATTTTAGTGTTCCAGGCTTTGATCTTGGGGTGGTTTTCTACTTGAAAAGAATGTAAGCCATTTTGGGTTAATGTCGACTCAATAGTATTTTTAAGAGTATTGTCTGGGATTAGGCTTTCGTCTATTTCCAAAGGAATATTATCGATTGTCCATAAAAAATTAGACAATACCAATCGGGCTTTGATTAATTTCAAATTAGAATCTTCTAGGTTGAGTTTTCTGTTTTTCACAGTGATTCCGGCCTCAATACTATCTATAGCTGGTTTGTCACCTAGCTCGATGAGTTTTTTTACACCAACAAAACGAAGCTCGGCATTTTTTAAATAGTTCTCGTACAATTTTACTTCCTCATAATTTCGTTTCCATTCAAAATAGCGAAGTGAAGCTTCGTGAATGATTTCTAAAGCCTGTAAATCTCTTTCTGCTGTATTTAGAACTTGTGCTAATTTTGCTTTGCGGATATCAGCCATTCGTTGATTGATGAATAAACCTTGTCCTACTGGAATCGCAATTCCGACAGAAGTTAATCCATTTGCAGGAGTTAGGTTTTCTGGGTTGACATATATTCCTTCATTGTTGTCGAAGGCAGCTTTTAATTCTATACCATACCAAGTGGGAATTTTAAAACCGCCATTAAATAATGAATAATAGTCTTTATCCTTGAATTTTTTTTTGTCAAAATCAACTTCAATTTTAGGGTCAAACGCGCCTCTAGCTTGCATCAACTGAGCTTGTGCTTCCGATATATTTAAGTTGGCTTGTTTAACTAATGGATGGTATTTTTTTACATAGCCTAAAAATTCATTGTATGTAAGTTCTTTTGTCTGTGAAAAACCATTGACAACAACGAACAAGAGAACAATAAGGTAATTACTTTTTCTTTTCATCTTTCTTACTATTTTCACCTTTATAGAAATTAGGAGGGAATCCATTTAAAGTTCGCCATATTTCAAACCACATGGGTACATCGTTAAGTAGGGCTAAAGTTTGTGCTCCAGCACCAATGCTTAATAATTCTGGCCATTTTTTTTCTTTCGGATCGGGTGCTATTAATACACGGTATTTTCCATTGTCGCTAATAAAATTCTCTTTTGCAACAATCACTCCTCCAAAAGTTCCATAGGAAGCACCTGGCCATCCACTGAACACAATAGTAGGCCAACCATCAAACCAAACACGGATTTTTTCACCTTTATTGACTAGTGGAAAATCAATTGGATCAATGTAGGTTTCAACTGCAATTTCAAAATTAGCTGGCATAATAGTAACGACAGCTGTACCTTCTTTCATTGTTTCTCCGATTCCTGATCGAATGGCACGGTTTACAAAGCCATCTTGAGGAGCAGTGATATAATAAAGGCCATTACGGATTTGATAATTTTTGTATTGATTTTTTAATTTATTGACTTGCGCCTCTGTATCATATTGAGAACTAATGGCAGATTGTTTATCGCTACTCGCTTTGGCGCTTTTTTCAGAATATTCAGCGGTGATTCGGCTTAATTCCATTGTTGCGTTTAATACTTCGTTTTTACTAGCAATGTATTTGTTTTCGGAAGTGATGATTTTAGCTTCTGTATCTTGTAACTTCATTCTTTTTTCTTCCACATCGGAAACAGGTTTTAATCCTTCTTTGTTTAGTGTAACTGAACGGTTAAATTGTGTTCGCGCAATTTTTAACTGTGTTTTGGCTGCTTCAAATTCAATACTGTCGCTTTTTACTTTAAGATGTGCTTGGCGTAATTTATTTTGCGCCTGTTTTAATTTCAAATTCTTTTCGTTTTGAATTGCACTTATTTGACTATCAAGTGCTTTTGCTTTTTCTGCGTAGGATTGTACAGCTCCTTCTTTTGCTCTAACTTGATTGCCTGTGTTTTCTACTAAGTTTGGATCGAGATAATCTTCTTTTATTTCTGAAATGAATAAAATGGTATCCCCTTTTTTTACAAAATCTCCTTCTTGAACAAACCATTTTTCAATTCTTCCAGCTATAGCGGTTTGAACTTCTTGTGGTCTCTGATTTGGTTTTAGAGTAGTAACATAACCATTGCCTTTAATGTTTTGTGTCCAAGGTAAAAACATGAATAAAAGGGTTACTAAGGCTGTTCCGCCTAGAATTTTTTTTATGATTGTATATTGCCTGTTGTCAGCAAACACTTTTGTCGATTGGTATTTGGACATATCGACAAACTTTTCGATTCTGTTATTAGTGATGTTTAACATACTTTATTTTTTACACAGTTGTTGATTCGTCTAATGATATTGTTCTATTGCATTTTTCTTCCCAATAAGAATCTTTTGCAATGACAATTAAAGTCCATTGGTTATTCGGACTGGTCAGAAAATCGATGATTTCTTTCGCAGTTGTGTTGTCGGATTTATCGACTGGTTCTTCTAGAAATAATACTTTCGGTTTGTTGATAATGCAACGTGCTAGAATGATTTTTTGAATTACCGAAGAATTAATTTGTTTGCCTTGAGGAAAAAGATGAGTGTCCAAACCTTTTGGTAAACTTTTAATGTTTTCTGTTAGCTTTACTTGTTCTAAAACTTGATGTACATCTTCAAGGCTGATATTTGGATTGTTATTGGTAATATTCTCAAAAATGGTACCGTCAAAAGGGGTTTCGTTTAAGGTAATCATTCCTATTTTTGATCGATAATCCTCAATCGAAAGTTGTTTTATATTGGTGTCGTTTATGAAAATTGTCCCGGAATCAGGTTCGAATAATCCTGATAATAAACGGAGTAATGTGGTTTTTCCGGAACCGTTTTCACCTTTTAATAGTATTTTTTCACCGGCTTTTATTTTAATGTTCACATTGGATAGAGTAGGAAGATTACTTTCGGGATAGGTGTAGATAATCTCCTTCGCTTCTATTGTGATTTGATTGTGATCTGTAAATAAGTATTTTGATTTTTTGTTGTCTTCTTCTAATTCGAGATCGGCTACTTGTCCAATTTTTTCTAAAGATGTCAATACGTCATAAAATAATTCCAAACCGGAAAACAGTTTTTCTACCGCTCCAATTATAGATAATATAACGATCTCTGCGGCTACAAACTGACCTATATTCATTTGTTGATTAAGAACCAAAAAACCTCCGACAATTAATAGGCCTGCGGTTAGCAATACTTTAAAACCAATGAGTTGTATGAATTGCTTTTTTAAAACCTTAAAGTGTTTTTCTCTATAAGTAAGGTATTCATTAACAAGTTCATCATTTTTTGAAAGTGAATATTCAAATGCATTTTTATTTTTAAAACTGATGTGGTTTCTTGCGATTTCCTGAAGCCAATGTGCTACTTTGTATTTGTACTTGGACTCCTTTAGTGAAGTATTTAATCCGACGTCAAAATTTACTTTGTAAATAAAATACAAGAGAAAAAGAAGTGTAAGACCAAAAAATATAAAAAAGGAGTGGTAAAGTGAAAGTAAAATAATACCAAAGAATATCTGCAGCAATGCAGTTGAACTATCTAGTAATAATTTTGAAACTCCTTTTTGAATATTTAAAGTGTCAAAAAAGCGATTGGCTAATTCAGGTGGATATTGATTATAGTATTCTTTTTGTTTGATTTTTGGAAATCTGTAAGCTAATTCAAATGAGGAACGCACAAATATCTTTTGTTGGAGATTTTCTGAAATTCGAAACTGCATTACTTTTAATAAACCTACCAATGATACGCCTAATACGACGATGATTACAAGCATAATCCAAGATGTACTAATCTTACCTGCTTGAATAAAATTAATGATGGATTGAATGCCAAGAGGTAGTGAAAGGCTTATAATTCCGGCAAAAATGGCATACCAAAAAATTTGATAAATATCTTTTTTGTCAATTTCAATTAATCGTTTGAATCGGGTTAATGGTCTCATGATAAAGTTTTTTTAACTAATTCGATGTAAAATTGAGTTACATTATCAGTTTCGTTAAAATTGGTAATCGTCTTAAAATGTTTTTTTATGTATTGTTGATGTAAGGCACCTTCAACTACCGAAGATGCTAAACTTTTCGGAAATTTGTAGTTTGGATTTACTTCGGTAATAAACTCAATGATTCGGTTGACTACTTGTTTGTATACCAAGAAGAATCCTTCTTTGTTTTCTTCGTCTACTTCCTTTGTTAGAAAAGTTTTGGTAAACTCTGAAATTATGATACGGTTTAAAACTTCTTCGTTGATATGAGGAGTTTCTAAATCGTCAGTGATGTTTTGTGTTACGATTTTAATGGCTTTTTCTAATTTCTCACTTGGATTTGTAATATTAGCAGTTGAAAATACCAAGTTGTAATCGATCCAAGTCCAATACCATGATGATAGATATAGCATTAGCTTGTGCTTGTTTTCAAAATAGCGATAAATTGAACTTTCATTGGATTGTATTTTTTCTCCTAATTTTTTAAAAGTAAAAAGTTCGAAGCCAATTTCGTCTATAAGAAGTATGCTGTTCTGAATTATTTTCTTGCCTAAATCTGACGTTTCAGGATCTTTTACGTATAATTTGTTGTTTACAGCAATTTTTATATTTGAAATTAGATTTTTCATATCTCGAGTTTATTTTTAACAAACATACAAACATTATTAATAGTATTACTATTAAAAAAGTAAGTTTAACTTTTGTTTAATAAAAAAGCCACTTTAAAAGTGGCTTGATGGTACGTTTTGAAAAGATTGAATGATTCCCTTTTTGACAGAAAGCATTTTTAATTATTTTAATTTTCGTAGGTATGTTTGTAAGGCTGTTCCGAAATGATTTTCAGCATATCGGCTTCTAATGTTTCAACTGGAGATTCAACGATACGGTGTACTTCTTTTCCGTTTTTGAAAAAAATGAAAGTGGGTACATTGCTGATGCTAAAACCTTCTTCTAGTTTTTCCGGAGTACTCTTCTCACGATCCATTGTGATTAATTTTACTTTGGATAAATCAAAACCAATTTCATTTAGTATTTTGTAAAAATGAGGCACTTGAGTTTTACTATCACTACACCATGTACCCATGAAGATAGTGATCTCGTAATTCTGAGGTGCATTTTTTAGTAAAGTGATTGTTGCAGGATGGGCTTTGTAACCTTCTTCACCGGTTGTGAACCAAGAATTGTAGGGTTCTGTTTGTAAATCAGCTTTGGTTTTTACTCCTGTTAATACAGGTTCTGCTGATTTTTCATGATTTTCTGATACTGTTTTTTCTTCCATAACTATGGGGGCAGCTTTTTCAATAACCGTTTGATTTGTTTTGCAACTGATTACAGCAAAAGAAGCCAAAAGGATTGTTGTTATTTTTTTCATAATCATATTATAGTAGGGAATGTCCTGTCATGGCTTCTGGTTTTTGAATGCCCATTAAGTCTAAAACTGTCGGTGCAATATCACCCAACACTCCATTTTTGATAGATTTTATTGCAGGATCTACCAAAATTATGGGAACAGGGTTCGTGGTGTGGGCAGTATTTGGCGTTCCATCTGGATTGATCATGGTTTCGCAGTTGCCGTGATCAGCTATAAAAATAGTAGTGTAATCATTTTTCAAAGCAGTTTCGATAACTTCTTTTGCGCAGATATCTACTGCTTCACAGGCTTTAATTGCAGCTTCCATTACGCCGGTATGTCCCACCATGTCGCCATTGGCAAAATTCAAACAAACGAAATCCACTTCGCCTTTTTGTAATTCAGGAAGTAGCGCGTCTTTTAATTCAAAGGCACTCATTTCCGGTTTTAAATCGTAAGTGGCTACTTTTGGCGATGGACAAAGAATACGACTTTCCCCTTTGAAAGGTTCTTCACGACCACCCGAAAAGAAAAAGGTAACATGTGGGTATTTTTCAGTTTCGGCGATGCGAATTTGTTTCTTGTTGTTTCTCTCTAAGACTTCACCTATTGTTTCGGTAATATTGTCTTTATCGTAAATGACATGTACGTTTTTGTAAGTGTCATCATAATTGGTCATGGTGACATAATACAAATTCAATTTGTGCATGTTTTGTTCGTGCAAATCATATTGAGAAAGTACTTCGGTTAATTCACGTCCACGATCAGTTCTAAAGTTGAAGAAAATAACTACATCGTCTTCTTTGATTGTTGCCAAAGGTTGGTTGTTGTCATCCACCATTACTATAGGTTCTATAAATTCATCAGTAATGTGATTATGGTAGCTTTCTAGTATGCTTAAAACTGCATTTTTCGAATGGTTTCCTACACCATTAACTACGACATCATAGGCTTTTTTAACACGTTCCCATCTTTTGTCTCGGTCCATAGCGAAATAACGACCTACGATTGAGGCAATTTTGGCTGAAGATTTTTTAGTATACTCATTTAAGTCTTCAATATGTTTTGCACCCGATTTCGGATCAACATCACGGCCATCGGTAAACGCGTGTATGAACACTTTTTGCAAACCGAAATCCTGAGCGGCATCTAATAATCCTTTCAAGTGATCAGTGTGGGAATGTACGCCACCATCTGATACCAAGCCTAAAAAATGAACTGGTTTGTTGTTTCCTTTAGCATAAGCAAATGCATCGCTTAGCACTTGTTCTTCATTCAATGTTTTGTGTTCTACAGCAAGATTGATTTTAGCTAAATCTTGATACACAATACGACCAGCTCCCAAATTCATGTGGCCTACTTCGCTATTACCCATTTGACCTTCGGGAAGTCCTACATTTAGGCCGTCGGTCCGAAGTTGTGCATTGGGATATTTAGTGTAAAGACTGTTTATAAATGGGACATTAGCATTGTCTATAGCGGAAACTTTTGGATCTGGAGATTTTCCCCATCCATCCAATATCATCAAGATTACTTTTTTGTTCATTTTCAAATTCTAAAGAAATAGCTTCAAAATTAGAAAATTAAATCCAGTTTTTAACGCGGTTGAAATCTAAAAAGTAACGTAAACTTATTGAAAAAGTATGATTTAGTTTGTCTCCGAATAAATTTTGAAAATTTCGAGATACATTTTTATCTACTCGGCTCAGTCCGTCTTCGTAATTGTCAGAAGTGTTTCTGTACAAAACGTTGAGTTGACTTCCTGGAGCAATCCACCATGAATACGAGCAGTCCAAGTTCCAAGAACTGAAATCTTGACTAGAGTCCTCGGGCAAATAAATAGTGTCAAGAGAGCCGTCATTTTGAAGTGCTTTGAATCCCTTTCCGTTAACATAACTCCAATAGTAACGAGTGTTCACATTAATAGTCATTTTGTTGTTTAAGGCAAACTTGCTTCTCAAGTAGATTGTTGAAGTATTGATATTTCTTTTTTCAAAGATGATGTCGCCATTGTCTAACTGATCATAATACCCAACCGTGTTGTTTTCTTTGCTGTAATCGTAGCCCAAAATGACCATAAGTTTATTACTGACGCGATATCTTGGACTGAAACTGAATCCATAACTGTTTCGATCAACCTCGGAAGTTGTACCTATCCACGGATTGAAATCAAAGGCAAATTTTCGATTGTAATTGGATGAGTAATATGTCCACGTTTCATAGTATTTAGGAAAAGTAACGTATCTGCCTTCGGATTGCGGAGCGTAAAAATCATTTACTTCAAAAGGTCTGATGAATAATCCGGCTCCGAAACCATCATTGTTTTTGAATGTAGAATTCAGGTTGAAATTAATATTTCCTGCCTGTAGTTTCCCAGTCTGATTTTCAAACTCACTATTAATGTTCATGTTGGCCGTGAGCGAGTTGAAGGTTTTAGTTGGTTTTAAGATACGGTAATGTAAATTTCCGTAAGTGCCAAGGTAATTGGTTTTAAAAGTGATGCCTAAGTCATTGTTGTCAAATTCCTTGGTGATATAATTAGTTGTTACGCTGAATCTTACTTTTCCGCTGGTTTCTGCAAAACTTAGCGAAGTATTGTATCCGTTTTTATTTTCTTCTTTCTGATATTCGTTAACAGTGCTGTATTTGAAATCTCCTGAAAGGTTGAATGTATTCTTTTTAGTGTTTAGATCAAATACCAAAGCCGATACGTTAGCGTCTCTGAATTCAGTGTTTCTGATTACACTCGTGTTGATGAAAGATACGGATGAATTTTTATTAAAGCGCTGATCAAGTGTGAGTATGTTATAGTTTGTTAATGGTTCGACAATCTGATGTCTTCTCACCCCAGTTATGGTGTCTTTAATTGTGGCTTCTGTTTTTTCGGTTACAGCATTAAGAAAACCAATTCCTAAACCTTTTTTGGTACGTCCAGAAATTTTCAAAGCATTTAGTAAATTGATTTTTTCGGGATAGTCTTCTATGATTTCATTTTCATCTAAAGTATTGCTCAGTTTTCCTTTTCTTAATGATGGGCGTCCTCCTATTCTTCGAGAGTAAAATAAATTACCTTTATTGAATAAGTCAGTTCCTTCTGTAAAAAAAGGTCTGTTTTCATTGAATTGTTGTTCAAAAGGACCGAGGTTTAGAATTTGGTTGTCGAATGCAGTCTGGCCAAAATCAGGTATTAAAATGGCATCCAATGTGAAGGCGTCGTTGATGCCGTATTTGATGTCCATTCCTCCTTTGAACTCAGTTTGTGTGCCATCGCTTTTGTTGCTACTAACGTAGGTAGATGCATAAGGGAAAAGAAATAATCGGGTAGGGGTTTTGATGTTTTCAATTCCCAAAAGTTCTCCAGATTGCTGTTCTAGAGAGCCTTTGTTGTTGTTTACATAATTCCAAGTGTATAGTTGGCGATATCTTCGTAATTGTCTGAAAAACTGCATTCCCCAAGTTTGTTTTTGCTCTTTTGAGAAGCGAAGTGCAGAGTAAGGTAGTTTAATTTCGACAGTCCAGCCTTTTTCATGTACAATGACTTCACTTTCCCAAATAGCATCCCATGAAGCGTCTTCCCCGGTTGTAGAACTGGCATTGGCATCCCACTGAACGCCGGCTGCAGTTACTATAAAACGAAATTCTTGCTGACCGTCATTATATCCATTTACACTTAAACCAAAAAAATCAGTCGCTCCATCATCATCTCTTTGGGTAATTTCACGCATAATTTTTTCCGGTTCATTGTCGTTTAAAACAGCCCCGATGTAAATTGCTTCATCATCAAAAAGTATTTTTACTTCGGTTTTTTTAGATGGGTCGATAGCTTTGCCGTTATCAGGTTCAAGCATAATAAAGTCTGTAGCAACTTCTGCAGATTGCCATTCCACTTCATCGAGTTTTCCATCGATGTTGACGTGCTGATTAACTCTTTTGGCAGTTAATTGTTTTTTTTCAGAGATGCCTGTTTTTGAGTCGGTTGCTTGCGAAAAAGCAAAAAGAGAATGAAAAATCGCAAGAACTATTAATTTTTTTTTGCTCATTATTTTTTTGATTGATGATGTCTCAAAATTAGCGAAAACCCCTTTATTTTAAAGTGTTTTATGATATGTTTAACTATTTGTTAAATAATAAAAATATCGACGAAGTGCATAAAAATATCGATAAAATGCAAAAAAAATTTGGATGGTATTTTTTTTTTGCTAATATTTGCCATGTACAAATAACAACACAAATAAAAGAATATCAATGATTTACAGATTTTTGCCCCTATTATTGTTATTTTTCATGTCTTTTGCCCCAAAGTCTACAAATAACACAGATCCGAAGCTATTGGCCAATACAAGTGCTGTAAGTTTAGCTGCGAAAATTGAGATGGTTTACAATTCGTTAGATGCAAATAATTTTGCTTTGCCTCAAATGGAATGTTTCAAACGTGCGATGACTGGTTTTTATTCTTTAAAACAGAGAGGTGTTGTTGAAAAAGATATCTTAACGGTAATCGATTTCAGCATGTCATCTACAAAGAAGAGAATGTGGGTTATTGATTTAGCTTCTAATAAAATCTTATTTAATACAGTGGTTTCTCACGGTATGAAGTCAGGTGTTGAATTTGCTACTAGTTTTTCTAATGAAAACAATTCTAACAAAAGCAGTTTAGGATTTTATACAACCGGTGAAACGTATTTCGGAAAACACGGATTGTCTTTGAAATTAGATGGACAAGAAAGAGGTATCAATCACAATGCACGTGCTAGAGCCGTAGTTGTTCATGGTGCAGATTATGCAAATCCTGCAGTATTGAGAAATCAAGGTTATTTAGGAAGAAGCCAAGGTTGTCCTGCTATTCCTGAAGCTTTAAAAGAGCAAATCATCAATACAATCAAAGGGAAATCTTGTTTATTTATCTATCACCCTACTAGAAGTTACGACATCGCCAGTAAACTGGTTGCTTAATCTTAAATACAAATCTGGATCATAATTATAGATATCTTGTCTAAATTGTAATTCCGTTTTATCATACCAAGCTGTAAAGTATAAGAAATGAACCCCAAAGTTCTGATCTAACTTTACAGTTTTTGTTTTTTTGGTCTTAACGATTGTATCAATTTCACTTAAACTATAAATCGGTTTTTCGATTAATTTTTTATTTTTCTGTCTTTCTTTGTAGGTTTTGTTTTTTAATAAATACTCGACTAGTGGGAGTGGTTTTTCAATTCGAACACAACCAGAGCTTAGTGCGCGGTAATTGTATACAAAATAATCCCTATGGTTTGTGTCGTGCATATAAACCAAATGGTTGTTCGGGAAATTGATTTTTACCACACCTAAGGAATTGTTATAGCCAGGTTCTTGGACATATTTGTATTTTTTGGCATCGGCTGGTTTCCATTCGCTAACAGGAATTTCGGTTCCTTTGTGATTGAAAATCTTAATTCTGGTTTTAGAGAAATAACTCCTGCTTTTTGTTGCATCCGGAATCAAATCTTCTTTAATGATTGTTGGAGGAACAGTCCAAGTTGGATTAAATACAATGTTGTCTGCTCTTGATGAAAGTATGGGTGTTTTTCTTTTGGGTTGACCAACTACCACTTTGTGATTCGAAATAGTGTCGTTATTTTCTACTACATAAAGCAGAAAGTTAGGAATGTTAACGCCAAGGAAATTTGTTCCTAAATCCTCTGGAAACCATCGCCATCTCTCAAGATTGGCAATAAGCTGTTCTCTTCTGTTTTTTTTGCTGAAATTTAATGCTTTCAATGTTCCTGGACCTATCATCCCATCAGCCGCTAGGCCGTGACGACTTTGGAATTTTGTAACCGCTAGTTTTAGTTCTTTGTTGTAAAGATCTTCAGTTAAAGAATCTTTTGTGTTTAAATCGCCCCAATAACGAAGTCTTTCTTTTATTTTGGCAACGGTTTTGCTTTTGAGACCAAGTTTGAATTTCTCTTTAGTTTTAATCGAGTCGAAGTTTTCTTCAGGCATGGCATCAATTTTGGCCAATGCTTTTTTAAGATTCAAATAGATTGTGTGTTTTGGTTTATGGCTTTCGATTGTGCTGTCAATTTTGTTTTTTCGTAAAGCAATAGATAAGATGGTGTCTGGTTGGATCTCTTTTGGTTTGATTTCCCAGTCAGTATAAATTTCCAATGGATTTACTTTTCCGTTGGTCAGATGTGAGATGTATTTGATATAAGCGGCTGTTAATAATTCGAAGTACTTTTCTTTTGAGTCAGGATTGGAGTCAATCATTTCTTCGTGTTGTAATAATTCAGCATATTGATAATCTTCTGGAAGTAGTCCTTCTTTATTTGCATTTTTTATAGCTTCAATTAATTGCAGGCGATTTTCTTTAACGTCCCAGCCTTCTTGAATTTTTTTATTTTCTATAGCGTTTGAGATGTGTTCATCTGTGGTGATGATATGAGGTGTCGAGTTGTTGCCACAACCTATATATAAAAAAATACTAAATACTATAGTAGTAATGGTGTATTTCATAAAGTTAAATTTGTTTCCACATTATGTAATGTGTTCCTATTCCTACAACATCAAAAGCCGTACCGAAAATCTGATAATCTAATTTTTTGTAGAAATTTACAGCGCTTTCTCTTGCATTAAACCAAATTATTTTGACTTTATTGTTCTTGGCAAGTTTTTCTACTTCGGCCATAAGAAAATTGCCATATCCTTTTTGTTGTTCGCTATCTAAAATGGCCATGCCGCGAACTTGGTATTGTGTTTCACTTTCAAAATGATTGTTTTTTGCTTCGAAAACAGATACGACACCTACTAGTGCACTGTCTTTGTAGAGTCCGAAATGGATTGTTGTGTGTAAATCGTCACCTTCAAAATGACAACTTTCGATAGGTTTTCCGGGTCTTAGCACGGGCTGACGCACAATGTAGGTTAATTCTGACGTTATTGTTTTTGTTTCAATCATAGTTTACAAATTTAAAATTAATTCTAAGACTTTAATTATGAAGTGCTTGTAATTGCTCGAGTATTTTAATGTGTTTGTCGGAAATATTTTTTTTAAAAAAAGTTTGCAGAAAAGAAAACTAATTCTTTATATTTGCAACCTCAAAAGCGGAAGTAGCTCAGTTGGTAGAGCTCCAGCCTTCCAAGCTGGTTGTCGCGAGTTCGAGCCTCGTCTTCCGCTCCAAAAACAAGAAAAGTTTTAAAAATTACACCCTGCGGAAGTAGCTCAGTTGGTAGAGCTCCAGCCTTCCAAGCTGGTTGTCGCGAGTTCGAGCCTCGTCTTCCGCTCTACTAAACCTCAAGTTTCAACTTGAGGTTTTTTTATTTTAGGCAATTGGTTTCGATTGAAAAAAAAAACCTTAGCGGTAATTGCTAAGGTTTTTCTTTTATAAAAAGTTTAAATTTTCTCCGGGAGCCATCTCGACTGCAAATTCTCCTGCTCTAAATAAGCGTGCGGTCAGTTCTCCTTTAAGTGTTACGTTACCGGCATAAGCTTCAAGCCAACTGCCTTCGCGCAATCCTAAAACAGGAATCTGACTTACTTTGTGGAATTCGTTTATGCGTGTTTCTCTTGTTTCTCCCATATGGGTTGAACCTTCAATTGGATCTAGATAATGAGGGTTGAGGTTGAAGTTAATCAATCCCAAGGTGTCAAAACTTTGAGGTAGGACTATAGGCATGTCATTTGTTGTATTCATCGTAAGTCCACCAATATTACTCCCGGCACTAGTTCCTAAATATGGGATTCCATTTTCAATCGTTTTCTTTAGTACAGTCATTAAGTTGTGATTGTACAATTGTGAAACAAGTAAAAAGGTGTTCCCGCCTCCTGTGAAAATAGCTTCTGAATTTTGTATTGCTTCTGCCGGATGCTCAAACTCGTGCAGTCCTTTTACATTGATGCCAATCTTTTGAAAGGTATCACTTACTTTTTGTGAATATTCTTCGTGACTGATTCCTCCGGGTCTTGCATAGGGTATGAATAACAGCTGGTTAACGTTTTCAAAATGTTTTTCCAATGTTGGTAATAAATAATCCAAATAGGCTCCATTATAGAGTGTTGAAGTACTGGCAAGGATGATTTTTTTATTCATGTGGTTTGGTTTGATTTTGATGTTTCAAAGATATTTAGAATTAACAAATTTTTACCAAGTCCTTAATAATAAATTGGGAGGGCTCACGACTATTTTTACAACGTAATCTGACGAGTATGAGAATAGTTTTGCTTTTTTTGATGGTTAGTTCAATGGCTTTTTCGCAGCAAGTGTTGAAAGGAAAGGTGGTTTTGGATGTTCCAACTATGAATAAGGTTTATATTGTGAATTATTCCAACAAAAAAGAAACCGTTGCCAATGAACAAGGTTATTTTAAGATCTTGGCTCAGCCAAAAGATACACTTATTGTGTCTGGAATCAATATTAAAGGCAGGCAAATTATTTTGAAGTCCAATGATTTTTCCGAGGATTTATTTTTTGTAAAATTGAAACAACTTCCTTACTTTTTGGATGAAGTTATTGTTCAAAACTATCCGCGTATAAATGCTGTAGATTTGGGTATAATTTCCAGTTCTACAAAAACGTATACACCTGCTGAGCGAAAACTTAAAGCGGCTAGTGGATTGGCATTGACTGGAAATACGGATGGTACAACCGGAGGGTCGTTTGGTTTAGATCCTTTGTTTAATGCGCTTTCTGGGCGAACAGCTATGCTGGAAAAAGAATTGGAGGTTGAAATAAAAGAAAAACTACAGCGGAAATTGGAGCAGCTGTTTTCGGAAAAATTTTATACAGAAACATTGAAACTTCCCGAGGAATATATTAAAGGATTTGTGATTTATGTTCTAGATGATCAAAATTTAATGAGATTGTTACAAGCAAAAAAGAGTAAATTAGTCGAAAATTTGCTCAAAGAAAAAGTGATGCAATATTTACAAATAATCAATGCCAGTGAATAACTATACAATACTTTTTTTGTTTTTGGTTCAAAGTTTATTTTCACAATCTGTTTTGAAAGGGAAAGTGATTTCTGAAGTTAATCCGGATGGGATAACAGTAGTTAACTTTATGACAAAGTCCTCTGTAGTGACAGCAAATGGTGGTTTTTTCTCTATCGAAGCCTCTTCGGGTGATATTTTAATTGTAACATCAAAAAATATCGAGGGAATGCAAATTCGATTGGATGCGAATTCTTTCAAAAAGGAGATTTTGAATATTCTGGTGAAGGCCAAAGCGAATGAGTTGGACGAAATTCAAATCAAATCGATTTCAGCAAAATCTTTAGGCGTGGTATCTAAAAATGTTAAAGAATATACTCCTGCAGAACGAAAACTAAAAGCGGCAGGGAAATTGAAGTGGTATAGTCCATTGTTAATCCCTTTAGGCGGAATGAGTGTTGATGGATTGATCAATCAAGTAAGTGGAAGGACAAATCAGTTAAAAAAGGAGTTGGCTGTTGAGAGAAAAGAGTTGCTTTTGCTTAAATTGGACGAAATGTATGACGAACATTTCTATGGTGAAACGCTTCAAATTCCACAGGAGTACATCAAAGGATTTCAAATTTACGCATTGGATAATGTAAAAATGGTAGAGGCTGTAAAGGCAAAAAATAAAACTTTGGTAACATTTTTGATTGGAGATATTGCAAACGAATATAAAAAATTGATATCAAACGATAATAAATAGTCGGGTATGAAGAAGAAAGGGTTTAAAATAGGAGTAATCTGTATTTTGTTTGTCGTATTGTCTTCATTTGCAATGCATAAATTTTACGTGTCAATATATCAGATAAATTATGCTCAAGATAAAAAGATGCTTCAAATCACTTCTAGAATTTTTGTAGACGATTTGAATTCAATTTTGAAAATAAAATACAATCAAAAGACGAATTTGGGCGAGCCAAATGAATCGGAGAATGATATCGAGTTGATGAAAAAATATATTTCCCAAAATTTTATAATTAAAATTAACGGAAAGCCAAAAGCAGTTGCTTTGGTCAATAAAGAAATGGAAGGGAATGTGCTTATTTGCTATTACAGCATAAAAGATATTTCAAAAATTAAATCGTTGGAAATCTATAATGCTGTGCTGCATGATTATGTTGAAGATCAGCAAAATATCATTCAGACAACGCTCTATGGTAAGAAACAAAGTTTTCTTTTTACATCCGGAAATGCCAAAGGTTTGTTAAAACCATAGTCAAAAAGTAGTGTGGTTAGAAAAAATAATTATTTTTAGCTCCCAAATTGTATTTCGGTCATGAAGAATTTTAAATTTTTAGCAGTAATCCTATCCTTTTCAGGTTTGGTAACGGCTCAGGAACAAGGTCAGTCAAAGCCTAAGCAAGAAGGGCATACTGATACAAGTAAATTCCGTCAAATGTATGATTTGATGGCAACGCCAAACATGTATCGCACAGCTTCTGGAGCTCCTGGTTCTGAATATTATCAGCAAAGAGCTGATTATAAGATAGATATCGAGTTGGATGATAAAAATGCTCGTTTGTCTGGGGTCGAGACGATTACGTATACCAATAATGCCAAAGAGTCTTTGGATTATTTATGGGTGCAATTAGATCAAAACTTGTTTGCTAAAACATCAAAAACGCCATTGGTTCGCAGTGAACGTATTGAGCCGGCACTTAGCGCAGCTGCTTTCTCGAGAACTTATATGGAAGAGAAGTTCGATGGCGGATTTAAAATTGATTATGTTAAAGATGCATTAGGACAACCGGTTTCGTATGCGGTTAATGAAACCATGATGCGCATCAATTTGAAAACTCCTTTGGCGAAAGGTCAGAAGTTTGTGTTTTCAATCAAATGGTGGTACAATATTGGGAATTACATGGTTGATGGAGGGCGTTCAGGATATGAGCAGTTCAAAGACGGCAACCGTTTGTATATCTTAGCCCAGTTTTTTCCAAGAATGGCTGTCTACAACGATGTGGAAGGTTGGCAAAACATGCAATTCTGGGGACAAGGTGAATTCGCTTTGCCTTTTGGAAACTACGAAGTAAATATTACTGTTCCAGCTGACCATATTATGGAAGCTACCGGAACTTTGCAAAATAGAGCAGAGGTAATTTCACCAGCTCAATACCAACGTTATTTATTGGCAGAAAAAACATTCGATAAGCCAGTAATTATTGCAACTCAGGCGGAAGCCGTTGAAAGAGAAAAGGCATGGTCCGATAAAAAGAAAACATGGAGATTCAAAGCGGAAAATGTACGTGATTTTGGAATTTCTACTTCAAGAAAATTCATTTGGGATGCTATGGCTGTGAAACTGGGTGAAAAAACGGTAATGGCTACTTCTGTTTATCCGAAAGAAGGTAATCCTCTGTGGGAACAATATTCAACACGAGCAGTTGCGCATACGTTAAAAAGTTATTCTAGTCGTACATTTGACTATCCTTACCCTAAAGCAGTTTCTGTAAATGCGCAGGATCAAGGGATGGAATATCCAATGATTTGTTGGAATTTCGGTCGTCCAGATGAAAATGGTGTGGTTTCTGACCGTGTGAAATACGGGATGTTGGGTGTTATTATCCATGAAGTAGGCCACAATTTCTTCCCAATGATTGTAAACTCTGATGAACGTCAATGGACTTGGATGGACGAAGGTCTGAATACCTTCTTGGAATATTTGGCTGAAATTGAATTCGATCCTAATTTCCCTATAGACAGAGGTCCGGCGAAATTGATTGTGCCTTATATGAGTGGTGATCAGAATTTTATTGAGCCGATTATGTCAAACTCAGAAGTAATCAAACAATTTGGAAACAATGCGTATGGTAAGCCTGCCACAGGATTGAATATTTTACGCGAAACTATTATGGGACGTGAATTGTTTGATCATGCATTCAAAACGTACGCTAATCGTTGGAAATTCAAACATCCAACTCCTGAAGATTTCTTTAGAACAATGGAAGATGCATCAGGTGTAGATTTGGATTGGTTCTGGAGAGGTTGGTTCTATACTACAGATTATAATGATATCGGGATTAAAGAAGTGAAGCAGTTCTATGTGTCGAATGACGCTCCTGCTAATTTTCAGGCACAACAAACTAACAGACGTAACCGATTTAGAAATTCGGGGCCGTTAGTGTATATGGTGGACAGTGCAAGCTCAGATATGAAGCCAGAAAATAAAAAGGAATTGGATGTAAAAGAAGTTAAAACATTAGATGATTACTTGGTGTCTAACTTTAGTGAAACGGAAAGAGCAAAATTGCAATCTCCAAAGTATTTTTATCAGGTGACTTTTGATAAGCCAGGAGGTTTAGTGATGCCTTTGATTGTCGAAATTACGTATGAAGATGGTACCAAAGAAAATCATAAGTTCCCAGTTCAAATTTGGTTGAAAAACGATAAAGAAGTATCTAGAATTTTTGCTACCAATAAAGTGATTAAAAAAATCATGGTAGATCCAAAAGAAGAAACAGCCGATATTGATGTGACCAACAATAGTTGGCCAAAAGAAGAAGTGAAATCAAAATTTGAATAAATTTCATCACAATGGATAACTTGTCATTAGGGAAAAAGAAAGTTCTTAATGACAAGTTTTTTTATTATATTTTTACATTTAGGAGTTAAATTCTGTTTAACTTTGTAACACAAAACTTTGTAAGTCTAAAGAAATGTTTGGAATAGGAGGAGGCGAATTAATCTTAATTATAATCATCGCATTGATGTTGTTTGGATCTGAAAAGATTCCTGATATTGCACGTGCCTTAGGTAAAGGTATGGCACAACTTAAAAATGCCACTAACGAAATTAAATCGGAAATTCAACGCAGTGCTGATAACAATGAGTTGGCTTCGTTAACACGTGATTTTAATCGCGAAGTAGAACAGGTTAAAGGAGGATTTGATAAAATTGTCGATGAAGAAACGAAGAAGTTAACGGGTGATAATAATCCCCTTGATATTACTTCTGAAATCAATGAAGTAAAAGAGAATTTTGACGATTTGACCGGACCTATTAAACGCCAAATGTAATCTTGGAAAAAATCATTCATTTAGATAAAGAACTTCTTGTTTTTCTTAACGGTTTAGGTTCAGAGCCCTTTGATGGATTCTGGCTGATAATTACCAAACAGTTGCATTGGTCTCCTATATTTTTGTTGGTATTCTATTTTCTGCAAAAAAAAATCGGTTGGAAAAATTTCGGTATTGTGATTTTGGTACTAACACTATTAATTGTCTTTACCGACCAGGTAACGAATTTGGTTAAAAATTCAGTACAAAGGCTACGTCCTTGTAATGATCTTGAGATCAATTCAATAATTAGAATTGTAAAAAGTAGTAGTACCTATAGTTATTTCTCTGGGCACGCGGCCAATTCGATGGCAAGCACCGTTTTCATGTTTGCATTGATGAGAAAACACTACCGTTACGCGTTTCTGTTGTTTTTATTTCCGTTAATTTTTGCTTACAGTAGAATTTATTTGGGGTTGCATTTTCCTGGCGATATTCTTTCGGGCTATCTTTTCGGAATATTTTCCGGTTATACTTTCTATCGTTTGTATCTGATTATTTTACAAAAATATTTTCCTGAATTATAATACACGGCTAACGGTTAACCCATCTCTAATAGGTAATAAAACCGTTTCAACTCTTGGGTCGGTTTTTAATAGTTCGTTGTATTCCAGTAAGATTTTGGTGCTTTTATCATTGGCTTTAATCTCGCCAAGAATTTTTCCGCTCCAAAGAACGTTGTCAGACAAAATCACGCCGCCTTTATTCATCATCGGAACAATCATCTCAAAATAATTGATGTAATTTTCTTTGTCGGCATCAATGAAAACCAAATCGAATTTTTTGTTCAAATCGGGAATGATATCCAAGGCATTGCCTAAGTGTTGGTGAATTTGATTTGACCATGCGGATTGATCGAAATACTTCTTTTGAAAATCGAATAGTTCTTCGTTGTTGTCTATAGTATCTAAAGTGCCGTGTTCAGGTAATCCTTCAGCTAAACACAAAGCAGCGTATCCGGTGTAAGTTCCAATTTCCAGAATCGTTGTTGGTCGTATTAATTTGGAAAGCATGCTCAAAACTCTTCCCTGAAAATGACCACTCAACATACGCGGTTGTAAAATTTTCTGATGGGTTTCTTTGTTCAAGCGGACTAATAATTCCGGTTCGTTTTCACTATGATTGGCTACATAGTTTTCTAATTCTTCAGAAATGAAATGCATAGGATATATATTACTACTGCGAAATTACGAATTCCGAATGGACTATATAAAAAAAGAGCAGAATCTTTGTAATTCTGCTCTCTCTATTTATTTAACCAAAGTATCAATTATTTTGTGAACTGGTAATATTGCTTTTGAATATTCAATTGTAGGTCCGGCAACCCACACCGTTTTGTAAGTTGCTTCTGTTGCAGCTTTGGTTACAGCATTATTGCCTATCATAAAACGGATCAATTTGGCCCATTTTTTTAATCGTTTGTTGGTGTTTAAAAAGCGTTCCAACCAGTTTAATTTGGTGCCGATTTTTTGTACATAAGGAGTATTAATAACTGTACATGGTGTGCCGGATATTTTTTCGGTCATAACAATGTCTTTGGCGCCATAATCAACACATGCTTGTTTGTATTCCTGTGAAACTTTGGCTTCTTCGGATGGAATGAATAAACTGCCAATAGAAACTCCTACAGCACCCGCATTCAGCATTTTATCTACGTCGGCTTTGCAACCAACACCTCCAGCTGAAATAACCGGTAAAGTAGTTTGTTCGTCCAATAATTGGATTAAATCCTCAGGTGCTATATTACCCCTGTGACCACCCGCCAGATTATTGACTGCGATAAGTGCATCGGCTTTCAAACTTTCTACTTTTTTAGCAAAACTTAAATCGGTTACATCACAAAATACTTTAACACCTGCTTTATGTGCTTCTTTGATAGTTTCTTCGGGACTTCCAAGAGAAGTAATTATGAAATCGACTTTCTCTTCGCACAATACGCGTAGCTGTTCTTTGTATTTGATGTTCGATTTGTTTACAATCAGATTAAAACCAAAACTACCACCCGCTGGTTTGGCGTCTTTTAATTCGGTTATTGCGGCTTTCAATTCGTCGAGTGTTCTATAGTTTAAAGCGGGAATACAACCTGCTACGCCAGCTTTCATGCCTTCGATTACCATGGCGGTATTGGATACCAAAAACATGGGAGCCATTATGATAGGATGCTTTATTTGTAATAATTCAGTTAATGTTGGTTTCATAGGGTAACTTTTTTCAAATATACTAAAAAAATAGTATGCGCGCATATAAATTTATTATTGCGGAAATACTTTTATCTTTGCAGCATGCAAACGGAGAAGAAAGATATTAGAGCGCTTACAAAAGAGCAATTACGTGAATTTTTTACATCGAACGGAGACAAGGCGTTTCGTGGAAATCAGGTGTACGAATGGTTATGGCAAAAACACGCCCATACTTTTGAAGATATGACCAATATTTCGAAAGAAACACGAGCTATGCTTGAGGCTAATTTTGTAATCAATCACATCAAAGTAGATACGATGCAACGCAGTAGTGACGGTACTGTGAAAAATGCAGTTCGTTTGCATGACGATTTAGTGGTAGAGTCTGTTTTGATTCCAACCGAAACCAGAACAACAGCCTGTGTTTCTAGTCAGGTGGGATGTAGCTTGGATTGTAATTTTTGTGCTACAGCTCGATTGAAACGAATGCGTAATCTGAATCCGGATGAAATTTATGATCAGGTGGCTGCTATTGATGCGGAAAGTCGTTTGTATTACAATCGTCCCCTTTCCAATATTGTTTTCATGGGAATGGGTGAGCCGTTGATGAATTATCCGAATGTGATGAAAGCCATAGATAAGATTACTTCACCCGAAGGATTAGGAATGTCGCCTAAGCGTATTACCGTATCGACTTCCGGAGTTTCGAAGATGATAAAAAAAATGGCTGATGACGAAGTGAAATTCAAACTGGCGGTTTCTTTGCATTCGGCAATTGAAGAAACCAGAAATCAGATTATGCCTTTCACCAAAAGTTTTCCTTTGCCAGAATTGAGAGAAGCTTTGGAGTATTGGTATAGAAAAACCAAAAGTAAAGTTACTTACGAATATGTGGTATGGAAAGGAATCAATGATGATAAAAAGTCAATTGATGCTTTAGTGAAATTTTGCAAATATGTACCTTGTAAAGTGAATTTGATTGAATACAACCCAATTGATGATGGTGAATTCCAACAAGCTGCACCAGAAGTAATCGATGCGTATATCAAAGCGCTAGAATCAAGTGGAATTGTCGCTAAAGTGCGTCGAAGCCGTGGAAAGGATATTGACGCAGCCTGCGGTCAGTTAGCGAATAAAGAAACATAAAAAAATCCCACCAATGTGGGATTTTTTATTTTTAAATAGTTTTGGTTTTATTAATTGCCAATAACAATTGTGTAGGCTACACCGTCTATGGTTAAAACGGCGGTATTGTCACATTCTCCAGCGCCATAATCTAAAGTAGCTGTGTGGTTATTTCTTGTAAATGTAATTACTCCTTCAACTAGTAGTGGTTTGTGTAATGCTGCACAACTCATTTTGATAATTAACGGATGCTGATTGCTGATCGTTGCCGTTTGAACACTTGTGTTAGGGAAAGTTGTAGTCCAACTTCCGGTTATTTTATACACATTGTTGGTCCAATCATTATCTCCATATCCTGAAACAAATTCTCTTACTCTTTGACCAACTCTTCTGAAAGTACGATTGTCAGGGAATGTAGCAGTCATGTCCATGTTCATGGTGATTACTGGAAGGCTAGGAGTGTTTGTTGTAGCGGCAGTCATTGTTCTTGTGAATGACTTGTTTCCATTAAATTTGATTTGATTGTGATAGAAGTTTACAAATTCGTAATTGATTGTGTGTGTTGTTGCATTCGGTTGGTAAATGAAAGTGATGATGATTTTTCCTTTTAGTACGTTTCCGTTCGCTAAAGTACATCCATCACCGAAATCGATTGTTTTTGTAACCGTTGTGCCAGGTGTAATCGCGGTTCCAAAAGCAGGAACTCTGGTAATGGTAGCGCAAGTTGAAAGGGCGGAACCTGGAGAGTCAATAGAACGTCCATCTGTGCTGTTGGCGTAGGTTTTTGCTTCTTGTTCTGCAACAATATCAGCAATATCATCATTGGCAAAATCAATTTTTGCATTAACGGCTACTTCATCAGCTGTGATTGGTGTGTTTTGATTTTCTGTGCTTTCTTCTTTTGTACAGCTAAAAAAAGCGAGAGACAAAAGTGTGGTCAAGATTAAAATTTTAGCTTTCATAATTTAAGAATTTTTTAAGATTTGAGAATAAGACAATTATAATGCCAAAAGGTTTAATCAAATATAAAAAAATAGTTGGATTTTGAAAGTTTTGAACTTAAATACTATCTTTGGCTTTCGATGGATATTACTTCGCAAATAAAAAAACCAATACTTGAAGAAATGGAGCTTTTTGAAAAAAAGTTTCATAATTCGATGTCTTCCAAAGTAGCGCTTTTAAATAGAATCACTTACTATATAGTGAACCGAAAAGGAAAGCAAATGCGTCCAATGTTTGTTTTCTTGACAGCCAAGATGATTTCTGGTGGTGAAGTATTGGAAAGAACCTATCGTGGCGCGTTGGTTATCGAACTGATTCATACGGCAACCTTAGTACATGATGATGTGGTTGATGATAGTAACCGTCGTCGCGGATTTTTCTCCATCAATGCGCTTTGGAAAAATAAAATTGCAGTTTTGGTTGGTGATTATCTTTTATCCAAAGGTTTGCTGCTTTCTATTGACAACGGAGATTTTGATTTACTGCGTATTATTTCAGTAGCGGTTCGCGAAATGAGTGAAGGAGAATTGCTTCAGATTGAAAAGGCACGCCGTCTGGATATTACCGAAGAAGTGTATTATGAAATCATTCGTCAGAAAACAGCAACATTGATCGCCGCTTGTTGTTCATTAGCTGCCTGCTCTGTTAAACCAGACGATACAGAACTGACCGAACGCATGCGGAAATTCGGAGAACTTATTGGTATGGCTTTTCAAATCAAAGATGATTTATTCGATTATTCAGATGAAGCAATCGGTAAGCCTACAGGAATTGATATCAAAGAGCAGAAAATGACGTTGCCTTTAATCCATGTTCTTAATAATTGTTCTGAAAAGGATAAGAAATGGTTGATCAATTCAATTAAAAACCATAATAAGGATAAAAAGCGCGTCAAAGAGGTTATCGCTTTCGTAAAAAACAACAACGGTTTGGCATATGCCGAACAAAAAATGATTCAATTTCAGAAAGAAGCACTACAATTGATTGAATCTTTTCCAAATTCTTCTTACAAAGAAGCCTTGATTTTAATGGTGAATTACGTGATTGAAAGAAAAAAATAAACTTTTTTTTCAACCCCATGCAACCATTTTGAATCGAGATTCGTCTATGCTAATAGAACCGCTAATTAATACATGTTATTTTTTTCGGTTGCTAAAAGTAAACAAACTAAAAAACAATTTTGAAAGTAATTGATTTACATCAGGAAGAAAAACGAATAATCGATTTGGCTGTCGAAAATAATCGACAGGCTCAACATCAGATTTATTCCAAGTATTCGCCGAAAATGCTCAGTGTTTGCAGGCAGTATGTGAAAGATTTGCATGAAGCGGAAGATGTAATGATTACCGCATTTATGAAAGTCTTTACTAATCTGAAGCATTTTGAACACAAAGGAAGCTTTGAAGGTTGGATCCGAAGAATAATTATTAACGAATGCATTTCGTACATACGGGTTCAAAAACAAATGAAGTTCATTGACGATGAGTCGTATTTTGATGAAGTGGTCAACGATATCGAAAACCAACTTTCTCTGGATGAAATACAGTATTTGATTGATAGTTTGCCCGATGGCTATAAAATGGTTTTCAATTTGTATGTCATTGAAGGTTATAAGCATCATGAAATTGCTCAAATGTTGGGAATTAATGAAGGGACTTCAAAATCACAATTGTCTCACGCTAGAAAAATGCTGACGGAACAAATCAACAAATTAAATAAGTACAGCAATGGAACCGAATAAATTAGAAAATCAAATTAGAGAAAAGCTGGAAGAAAGAGAAATCATGCCTTCAGCGCAATCTTGGGACAGATTGGATGCGATGCTTTCAGTTCATGAAGAGAAAAAAAGCAGAAAAGGGTTGCCATGGTTGTCTTTAGCGGCTAGCTTTTTAGTGTTGTCAGGTTTGGGTTATTTTTTCGTTAATCCTACACAAAAAAATGAGATGGATTTGCAAGGCGAGCCTGTAGTGTTTGAAACATTTCAGAATGCATCGGATACAGAAACAAAAAAGGAGAATGTTCAGTCAAATAGCAGTTTGACTAACAAAACGGAGGAAAGTTATGTTGAAGTAGTTCAGGAAGTGAATTCTATCTCCCAAAAATCAAATATAGATAGACATTCAAATAAAAATAATTCCGAGAAAGTAGAACAGTCAATAGCAAGTTCTGAACCAACACCGAAAGAAGCGAAGAATTCAGTAGAGCAGGAAAAGCTACAAATTATTCAAAAACAAGAGGCGAATCCTGAATCTTTGTTGGCACAAGTAGAAAAACCAAAAATTGACACCAAATCAAAAGTGAAAGTGAGTGCAAGAAGCCTGCTTTCACAAGTTGACGGGGAAATTGAATTGACTTTCCGTCAGAAAGTATTACGTACCATAAAAAAGAATTACGAAGAAACAAAAGAAGCCATCGCTAACAGAAATCTAGAAGAATCATCAAATCATTAATTATAAAAACGAACAGTCATTATGAAAAATTGTATTATCTATTTGGCAATCTTTGCTGTAACTATTATTGCCAAAACGTATGGGCAGGAAACATTTGAACAAAAGGCGAAAGCTATTGCTAATCGTATCGAGAAAATTACAAAAGATGAAAAAGCCTTTTTGAAAGATCAAGTAGAATTGGTTAATCGTGAATTTGAAAAGGGAACTATTACATGGGAGCAGGCCGATGAGAAAAAAATCAAATTAGCAGAAGCTGTGGCAGCACGAATTGAGGAAAGAGTGGCTGTTGAAGAACAAATGTTGGCTGATTTAGTACAACAAAAAGTAGAAGGAAGAATCACTTCTTTGGATACGGTAAAAAGATCCGGAAAGACTTATGGAAAAGGAATTAAATTAGTAGTTGGCGGAAAAGATACAATCCAATATTTGCAAAAAAGAACTACGTCGCAACTGGTTTTCGCAACGGGAGTGAATAATTTGGTAACCGATGGAGCTGTTGCGCATTCCGATTTCAGGTATTGGGGTTCTCATTTTTATGAGTTGGGTTGGACGTACAACACCCGAATTTTTAAAAACAATAATTTATTGCATTTCAAATACGGTTTGTCTTTACAATATAACAATCTTCGTCCAACAGACAACAGGTATTTTGTTGAAAATGGAAATCAAACCAATCTGCAAGCGGCTTCAATTAATTTAAAAGATTCCAGATTACGTAATGTGAATTTAGTACTACCATTGTATTTGGAGTTTGATGCCTCTCCGAAAACTATGGATAAGGATAAGGCGGTTTATAAAATTCATCAAAGTTTCCGATTTGGTTTAGGTGGTTTTGTAGGAGCGAATTTGAAAACCAAACAAATTGTAAAATATGATGACGAGTTTGGAAATTCTGTAACTTCAAAGACCAAAGGTGATTTTAATGTGAACGATTTTGTTTATGGTTTGGGAGCCTATATCGGTCACAAGGGTACAAGTTTGTACGTAAAATACGACATGAATCCATTGTTCAATAAAAATTTAGTAGATCAGAATAATATTTCTTTAGGGGTTCGATTCGATATGAATTAATTTTATTTGTCAGTTATTTCGTAAGTGTTCTCAATATGAGAGCACTTATTTGTTTTTTAAAATAATTTATTGGCACAATATTTGGTTGGTTATCAAAGTGTAAAATTAACTTGTGCTATTTTGTGTATTCAAATTGGAATATTACATTTGTAGTTCGCTAAAAAAATAAATAACCTAAAAAAGGCCCTAAATGAGAACTAAATTATTACTTATTTTGTTGACTGCTTTTTCAGCGGTGAATGCGCAAAATGCGCGAGGTATCTATGGAGAACCTAACTGGTTTAACGGATGGACTAACTTCAAGCCCAAGCAAGCTGAATACAATCAGCCGTCTCAAATTTTAACGGGTGTCATTTCTCAAAATACAACTCTTAAGAAAACAACCTATTTAATCATGGGAACTGTTTATGTTGCAAATAATGTGACTTTAACAATTGAGCCAGGTGCCGTTTTAAGAGGAGATCATGATACAAATGGTACTCTAGTAATAACTAAAGGAGGAAGAATGGTTGCAGAAGGAACTGTTACAGATCCAATTGTTTTTACTTCAAGCAAAGGAACAGCTGACAGAAAACCAGGTGACTGGGGTGGTGTGATTCTATACGGTGATGCTCCATTGAATAGATTAGGAGGAGTTATTTCATCGATTTATGATCCTAATCCATTGTACAATGTTTTCGGAGGTAATAATGAAAATAATGATGCAGGTAGTTTAAAATACGTGCGTATCGAGTTTGCTGGAAAAAAACTGAATGAAAAAACCATGTTAAACGGTTTGACTCTAGGTGCAGTTGGTAAAAAGACTAAAATTGAATACGTTCAAATTAGCTATGCTAAAGATGATGCATTAGAAATCATTGGAGGTAGTATCGATATGAATAATATTATTTCTTTTAGAAATGCGGATGACGATTTCGACTACTCAATGGGAACACAAAGTATAGTGACTAATTCAGTTATTATCAGAAACCCATTCATCTCTGATAATACACGTTCAAGATGTTTCGAAATTGATTCTTACGATAAAGTAGAGAACTTTGATCCTTCAAAAAAGAAAACGATTGTAAAATTGCAAAACGTAACTATGGTCAATAATGAGGAAAATTCAATGGGCTTAGTGAAAGAAGCAATTTCATTAAAATCGGAATCGTTCTTAGAAATGGACAAATGTGTGGTAGTTGGATTTGAAAGTTTCTTGGCTTTAGATGATAAATACTTAGATCCTAAAGAATTCGTGAAAATTAAAATAACAAACTCATCAATTGATAGTTGTAATTCAATTGTTTCTAACGAAGCGTTGTTCAAAGCAGAAGTGCCTTCTAATTGGTTTTCGCAAACAGATAAAATGAACTTGATTTCAAACAGTGGAATTTTAAATTTATTTTATAGTAACAACGTAAATAAAAAGCCGGATTTTCGTTTGAAATAAAAAATACGGGTTTAAAAAATATAAAAGTGCTTCCTCATGAAGCACTTTTTCTTTTTATGATAAATCCTCTTTTTTAGTTCGTATATTTGAACCCTATTTTGCATATACAATGATTTCCAAGAGTACCATAGATGCTGTGTTTGAAACCGCCCGTGTTGAGGAGGTTATTGGTGATTTCGTACAACTCAAAAGAGCGGGAAGTAATTTTAAAGGTTTGAGTCCTTTTTCCGATGAAAAGTCGCCATCGTTTATGGTTTCACCTGTAAAACAAATTTGGAAAGATTTCAGTTCGGGTAAAGGAGGGAATGCGGTTACTTTTGTAATGGAACACGAGCATTTTTCTTTTCCAGAAGCCATTCGGTACCTAGCCAAAAAATACAACATTGAAATTGAAGAAACGGTTCAAACTGCCGAAGATGTGGCGGAGGCCAATGAAAAGGAAAGTATGTATCTGGTTTCTGAATTCGCTCAGAAATATTTTCAAAATTCAATGCTGAGCTCCGATGAAGGTCAGGCTATTGGATTATCCTATTTTAAAGAAAGAGGTTTTTCTTCAGAGACTATTAAGAAATTTGGATTAGGTTATTCTTCTGAAAATTGGGATGCTTTTACCAAAGAGGCATTAGGACAAGGGTATAAGTTGGAATACTTAGAAAAAGTAGGTTTGACTATTTTGAGAGAAGATGGTAGGCATTTTGATCGTTTCAAAGGACGAGTGATGTTTCCTATTCAAAGTATGTCTGGACGAGTTTTAGGTTTTGGAGGTCGAATTTTGACCAACGATAAAAAAGCTGCAAAATACTTGAATTCTCCCGAAAGTGAGATTTATCATAAAAGCAAAGTGTTGTATGGTATTTACCATGCCAAACAAGCGATTGCAAAACTAGATAATTGCTATTTGTGTGAAGGATATACTGATGTGATTCAAATGCATCAGGCAGGTATTGAAAATGTTGTTTCTTCTTCCGGTACAGCTTTGACACCTGATCAGATTCGTTTGATAAACAGATTGACCAAAAATATCACGGTGCTTTTTGATGGTGATGCGGCGGGTTTAAGAGCATCTATTCGAGGAATCGATTTGATTTTGGAAGAAGGAATGAATGTCAAAGTATGTACGTTTCCTGACGGCGATGACCCGGATAGTTTTGCCAAAAAAACGCCACACGATGAGTTGATGCGCTATTTGGATGAAAATGCAATGGATTTCATTCAGTTCAAGGCTTCTTTGTTAATGAAAGATGCGAAGAATGATCCCATTAAAAAAGCAGAGTTGATTCGTGATATGGTCATGAGTATTTCTAAAATTCCGGACCGAATTAAACGGGAAGTGTATATTCAGGAATGTGCCCGAATTATGGATATTTCCGAAGAAGTTCTTTTCAATACGTTGGCGCAATTGGTGCAAAAAGATATTTCCGAAGTCAATAAGAAATTCAAACAGGAACAAAAAGCTTTTGAAGTACATAAAACCGAAAATATTGCTGTTAATGCTAAAGTTGATGTGCAGTACATTTTGGAAAGAAAAATTATTGAGTTGTTGCTGCGATATGGTGGTGTTGAAGAGGAATTTAAGGATTCGTATTGGAAGGCAGATGAAGAAGGCGAGTTGAAAAGGGTTGAGGAAAAAACCAAATGTAAAGTATACCAAAGAATTTTTCTTAGTTTACAAGATGATGAGGTAGAGTTTGTTAACCAAGATTTTAAAGAGATTTATGACAATCTCATGGATTTTTTTAATCAAAACGAGGAATTTAATCTCGAAAAGTATTTAATGGATTTGCCGCCACATATGGCTAGGGAAATTACAAGTATCATTATGGAAGATGAGAAGAATCCATTGAATAACTGGGAGGCGAAAGAAATCTATGTTAAAATGAAAGAGACGACTATCAGTCAAAATGTTACGGAAACGGTGTTGACTTTTAGAAGGTTTCTAATTGATAAGGTTATCAAGGAGATAATGTATAATTTGCCAAAGGAAAGTAATGCAGACAATTCTGAAGTTCTTTCCCTAATTACGGATTATAATAAGCTTTCGAAGGATATTGCTGAAATTTTAGGAAGAGTTGTGATTCCTTATGGTTTCTAGATTTTGAATTGCACTGTGTATCTTGAATGATTGCGTATTATGTTTACTGAGTGTCTAAAAAAAAAGCATCCATTTCCAAAGAAACGGATGCTGATAATGTTGAAAATCTTCCTATGGTGATGGACTACTCTATGCTTAGCGGAAACTTTTCCGACAAGTTGGGCAGTTTTGTGTCAAAAAAAGTTAAACAATCTCTAGTGTTTTTGCTTTGTTGACTAAATCCACCAAGTTAGTAACGTTAAGTTTAGCTAGCAATCTCAGTTTGTAAGTACTGATGGTTTTTTCATTTAAATGGAGTGCCTCGGCAACTTCTTTGTTTTTCTTACCATTCGACAAGTAGCGTAAGACTTCTACTTCTCTGGTAGATAATTTTCGGTACAAACGCTCTGATTTGGCTTGCTTTGAAATAAGCGCCATGTTGCGTTTAACGGCATCGCTAAAAATAATAGCGCCACGATTCACTTTAATAATGGTCGATGCCAAAATGTCAAGTTTCTCGGATTTTTGTAGAAAGGACGACACACCTGCCTTGATGGCGTTGGGTGCATAGACCTGTTCATTCAAATTGGAAAAAAGAACGATTTTAAGTTTTGGATGATCTTTTAGTAAAGCCTTAATCAAATTGATACTTGAAAGACCGTCTAATTCCAAATCCATAACTAGAACGTCAATTTCCTTTCTTTTAAGCATTTCTTCAACCATTTCGAAATTGTCTACAATTCCTACTAAAGTAATGTCAGAATGCTCCTTGAAATACGATTTAATGCCATAATGAACAACCGGATGGTTGTCGGCAAGTCCTATCTTCACCATACTCCTAAAATTTTTTTAATTGAACAAAAGCGGGTTGTAAAGATACGAAAATTTTTATAAAAAGCTGGAAATCAGGATTATTTTTACTTCAATTCTGTAGGAATTATACATACAGGAATTGGGGTCATTTTGTGCTGGTTGATAGTGTTCAAACGCTTGTAAATAGTGAAGACTTCGCGTTCTCTGCCTTCAAAATTTTCGGCAGTTTTGCCTTTTTCAAGTTGTTCCATAGCCCATTCTAACTCCGGATAACTCGCTCCTAATTGATCTTCATCGCTTCGATCGTCTCCAAATAATCCGTCGGTTGGTGCCGCATTCAAAATGGAATCCGGAACATTCAAGTATTTTGCCAAAGCTCTCACGTCGCTTTTTAATAAATCGGCAATCGGACTTAAGTCAACACCGCCATCACCATATTTAGTAAAAAAACCAACGCCAAAATCTTCTACTTTATTACCGGTTCCGGCTACTAAAAGTCCGTGAATGCCAGCTAAATAATATAAAGTAGTCATTCGTAAACGCGCTCTGGTATTGGCTAATGAAAGGTTTAATTTAGCTTCGTTGTTGCTGCCCGGTATTTCGGCTTTCATACTTTCAAATACAGGTGTTAAATCAACTCGGGTATCTGTTACGTTGGGAAAGCGTTCTTTTAATTGTGCAATATGTTCTTGGGCACGGTTTACATGGCTTTGGGCTTGATGTATGGGCATTTCAACGCATAATGTTTGTAAGCCTGTTTGAGCACAAAGTGTTGAGGTTAATGCGGAGTCAATCCCTCCTGAAATTCCGACTACAAAGCCATTTACTTTGGCGCTTTCGGCATACGATTTTAGCCAATTTACAATATGACTGTTTACTTTTTCAGAATTGATAGTGCTAATTTTTTGCATAGTGACTCTTTCTATTAAAAACCAATGTATATTTGCAAAAATAATAATTTTATGTTCATCTCGTTTGAGATACTAAACACTAATTTGATGAAGAAATTCCTGTATTTTTTATCGCTTTCTCTTCTTTTTGTTTCTTGTAAAAAGAATGAAATGGTTAAAGAAGAAGCTGAAGAAATCCCTTTGACTGTTGAAGTAGATCGTTATGATAAAGCTTTTTACGAATCCAAACCTCAAGATTTGCCAAAACTAAAAGCGCAATATCCTGATTTTTTTCCACAAGGGATAGATGAAAAATACCTTACGGAGAAAATGACGCACCCAATGTGGCGAGAGTTGTACAAAGAAGTGGAAAAGCGTTACGAAAATTTCGATGCGCAAAAAGTTGAAATTGAAAAGCTTTTCAAATACATTACATTTTATTACCCTAAAACTCAAGTTCCAAAAGTAATTACTGTAATTCAAGATATGGATCCGGATTATAAAGTAATTTATGCAGAAAAGAAAAATGTACTTATTATTTCTTTGGAGCTTTATCTTGGAAAAGGGCATAAGTTTTATGAATTCCCAGAGTATGAAAAGAAAACGTTTGAACCTAATCAGATGATGCCTGATATTGTGCAGAGTTTTTCATTGGGCAAAGTAAAACCGCCAACAGAACGTGATTTCTTGTCGCAAATTATTTATGCAGGTAAACAAATGTATCTGAAAGACGTGTTGCTTCCGGATGTGTCTGATGAGGATAAGATTTGTTATACGGCAGAAGAATTGAAATGGTGTGAAGATAACGATGTTGAGGTTTGGAAATACTTTGTAGAAGAGAACTTGTTGTACAGTACAAATCCAAAGTTGGTTCAGAATTTTATTGTTCCTGGACCATTTTCTAAATTCGGAAGAGATAATGACAGTGAGACGCCTTCTCGTATAGGTGTTTGGTTGGGGTGGCAAATTGTTCGTTCCTATATGGATAATAACGATGTGCCAATTCAGAAACTAATGATTATGGATGCTAAAGAAATATTTCAAAAATCTAAATATAAACCCGCTAAATAATGGCAATTACAAAAACTTCAGATATACAATTTAAAATTTCGCTTGACGAAAATCATGTTCCCGAAAAATTACACTGGACCGCAAAAGATGGTGGAGTGGAAAACGAAGAAGCTAAAGCTGTGATGTTGAATATTTGGGATAGCAATGCAAAAGAAACTATGCGTATCGATTTATGGACGAAAGATATGCCTGTAGATGAGATGAAGGTTTTCTTTCATCAGACATTAGTCGCTATGGCTGATACATTTGAACGCGCAACCGCCGATGAGAAAATGAGTGCTACTATGCGTGATTTCTGTGACTACTTTGCTGAAAAATTGGAATTAAAACAAGAATAAAAAAAAGGGTTCGTTTAGCGAACCCTTTTTTGTGTTTTATACAAAGTCATTGTTTTTGAAAATTTCCTGATTGACTGCGTCAATGTACTCTAGAACATTCTCTTTACCTATAACATCTAAAGAAGAAGTAACAAAGTATTGAGGCATTTCTTCCCAATTATTGGCTAATAAAGCTTTACGGTACGCCGCTACTTGCTGTTCTATTTTTCCTTTGGAAATTTTATCGGCCTTAGTAAATATTATACAGAAAGGAATCTCTATTTCGCCTAAGTAGGTGATAAATTCCAAATCTATTTTTTGTGCTTCATGGCGAATGTCAATCAACACAAAAGCACACACCAATTGTTCTCTTTTTTCAAAATAATCGGTGATGAATTTCTGAAAAACTTCTTTTGTTTTTTTGGATACTCGGGCATAACCATAACCCGGTAAATCTACTAAAAACCAATTGTTGTTGATTTTAAAGTGATTGATTAATTGTGTTTTTCCCGGTCTAGCCGATGTTTTTGCTAAGTTTTTGTGGTTGGTCAACATGTTGATTAAGGATGATTTTCCTACGTTTGACCTTCCGATAAATGCATACTCAGGTATTCGGTCTTGTGGGCATTTGCTCACAATCGAATTACTGATAATAAACTCGGCAGTATTTATTTTCATTGTTGGTATTTTTCTTGTAATTTCCTAAAAAGGAGTATTAATGGATATGTTCGGCTTTGTTTTCAAGCCATTCTTCTAAAATTCTATTGAATTCGTCCGGATGTTCCATCATAGCTGCGTGACCGCATTTGTCAATCCAATATAAAGTTGAATTGGGTAATAATTTGTGGAATTCTTCCGCTACATCTGGTGGTGTAACCTTGTCTTGTTTGCCCCAAATAATGCCTGTTGGTACGTGCATTTTGGGCAAATCTTTGGCCATGTTATGACGGATAGCACTTTTGGCAATGGTTAAAGTTTTGATTAATTTAACTCTGTCATTAACTGTATTGTAAACATCATCGATGATTTCTTTCGTAGCAATTTCTGGATTGTAAAATACATCCTCGGCTTTTTTCTTGATGTACTCATAGTCACCTCGCTTCGGATAGCTGTCTCCCATGGCGCTTTCGTAAAGTCCTGAACTACCAGTTATTACTAATCCGCAAACTCTTTCGGGATACATTTTTGTAAAGTAAAGGGAGATGTGTCCTCCTAGTGAATTGCCTAATAGAATGGCTCTGTCTAATTTTTTATAATCCATGAAATTCTTCACATATACAGCAAAGGACTTCACATTCGTTTTTAAAATATTCTGAGTATACAATGGTAGGTGAGGAATGATAACTTTGTATCCTTTTTGAGGGAAATAATTGGCGACACCATCAAAATTGCTCAATCCGCCCATTAATCCATGCAGTATAATAATTGGAGTTCCTTCTCCAGCTTCGAAGTATTCGTATTTACCTTCTTTTATTAAATTCTCCACAATCTCTCTTCTGTTTGGTTTGTCTATTAACTCACAAATATAGAATATTTTACAAGAAGTAAGAGTGGGGAAAACATAGAATAGAGATCTTAAACGATTAATTATTTCATTGTTAGCATTTTAAGGGTTTGTTTTTCGTTTTTATTTTTAACAAAATACTTGTAAATGTTAATAATCTGAAAACGGATTAAAAATCCTCCCACTTTGAAAAGGTCAATAAAATCAATTTATTCCGTAAAATGATGGATTAAAAACGGTAAAACTTATTAACAAAGTGGTAATTTGTGGTAAAATGTGGTAAATTATTTTTTACATTTGTACATTATCATACAAAAAGTGTAACTCATTGAATACCATTATTGGAACATATGAATGTAAGGCTGATGCAAAGGGCAGGTTGATGTTACCTGTGGCTTTGAAGAATCAGTTGGCTTCTTCGTTGCAGGATGGTTTCGTATTAAAGCGATCTGTTTTTCAGCAATGTTTGGAGTTGTATCCTATGGCAGAATGGAATTTAATGATGCAAAAAATCAACAAACTTAATCGATTCAATAAAAAACACAATGATTTCATTCGACGATTTACAGTGGGTGTGCGTATGTTGGAAATTGATTCGACAGGAAGGTTGTTGATACCTAAAGATTTGGCATTGTTTGCTTCGATTACCAGTAATGTGGTGTTGTCTTCGGCGGTTAATATTGTTGAGATTTGGGATAAGGATTTGTATGAAAAAGCTATTGATGATGCAGATGTAGATTTTGCAGATTTGGCAGAGGAAGTAATGGGTAACATAAACGATGAGTTAGATGGAATATCATAATCCGGTATTGTTAAAGGAAACGGTGGAAGGCTTGAATATTAAGCCTGATGGGGTTTATGTTGATGTGACATTTGGAGGTGGTGGTCACTCTAGGGAGATATTGTCTCAATTAGGACCGAATGGAAAATTGTTTGCCTTTGATCAAGATGAAGATGCTTGGGTAAATGAAATTCAAGACGAACGTTTTACGCTGATTAAAGAAAACTTCAGATTTATCAAAAGATTTCTTCGTTTCTACGGAATTAAAAAAGTTGACGGAATTTTAGGAGACCTTGGGGTTTCGTCACATCAGTTTGATGTTCCGGAACGAGGTTTTTCAACGCGATTCGATGCTGAACTGGACATGCGCATGAGTAAGAAAAATGAATTGAGTGCATACAGGGTGGTTAACGAATACGACGATAAAAATTTACGTCGTATTTTTTTAGAGTATGGTGAGCTTAAAAATGCAGCGGCGTTAGCGAGAGCAATCGTTGAGGCTAGGGAAAAGGAGCGAATCGTAAATACGGAAGATCTGAAACAGGTGTTGGCTCGTTTTTTACCAGCGCACAAAGCGAATAAAATTTTGGCGCAAATCTATCAAGCGATTCGTATTGAAGTGAATCAAGAAATGGAAGTTTTGAAAGAATTCTTGGAACAAACATTAGAAGTTTTGGATACCGGTGGACGCTTGAGTGTGATTTCCTATCATTCATTGGAAGATCGATTGGTTAAACGCTTTATCAAAAACGGAATGTTTGAAGGAGAACCTGAAAGGGATATGTTTGGTCGATTTGAAGTTCCTTTTAAAGCAATTGGGAAATTAATAGTGCCAACTGATGTTGAGATTAAAATCAACAACAGAGCGAGAAGTGCTAAATTGAGAATAGCTGAAAAAATATAATGAAAGGGAAGTTGTATAGCTTGTTGAAAGCCAGGTTCTTGGTGAACGAGGATGCGATCAAAAATTGGCAGTTCATTGTCTATTTGATTTTCTTGGCCATAATCATGATTGCGAACACACATAGTTATGAAAAGAAAATTTTCGAAATAGCGGAGTTGACCAATGAAGTAAAAGAATTACGATCAGAATTTGTAGACCGTCGTTCGGAGTTGATGAAGATTAAAATGGAATCGTCTGTAGCTGAAAAAATGGAAAAAAAAGAAATTTTTCCCTCTTCGGTTCCTCCAAAAAAAATAAAAGTTATAAAAGAAAAAACAGCTTGGGATAACCTATGGCAGTAGAAAACAGAAACATATTGAATCGTATTTATGTAGTGGCTTTAATCATTTTGATTATGGTGACTGCTGTTGGCGTTAAGCTAACGAACATTCAGTGGGTGGAAGGCGATTATTACCGTCAATTGGCAAAAGAACGGACGGTTAAAAACTTTGTAATTCCTGCAAATAGAGGGAATGTGTATTCTTCTGACGGAAGTTTACTTGCAACATCTATTCCGGAATATACGATTCGTTTTGATGCAGTGGCTCCATCAAAAGAGACTTTTGATAAATATGTAAAGCCTTTGTCTGATTCATTAGGAAAGTTCTTAGGAAAGTCTAGTTCGGTGTATTTGAATGAATTCCGTAAAGCGAAAGCAAATAAAAATCGCTATTTTTTAGTAGCTCGCGACTTGAGTTATACGCAGTATATGACGATTAAAGGTTTTCCTTTATTCAATTTGGGAGCTTACAAAGGAGGGATGATAACCGAGCAAGAAACTGTGCGTGAGCATCCAATCGGTAAAATTGCGAAAAGGACTATCGGTTACGAGCGATATGATGAAAAAGGAAGGTTGCTTCCTGTGGGTATTGAAGGTGCTTTTAGTAAATACTTAAACGGTAAAGATGGTAAGATTTTAAAGCAAAAAATTGCAAAAGGCCAATGGAAGCCCATTCACGATAATAACGAAGTGGAACCTCGTGACGGCTACGATATTGTTTCTACTATAGATGTTTACGTTCAGGATATTGCGCATCACGCTTTATTAAAACAATTGGAAGAGTATGAGGCGGATCATGGTTGTGTTGTCGTTATGGAAACCAAAACGGGTGCTGTAAAAGCAATTTCCAATTTGGGTAGAGGTAAAGATGGTACTTACTATGAAACTGTGAATTATGCTATCGGCGAATCACACGAACCCGGGTCAACGTTTAAGTTAGTGGATTTAATCGCACTTCTGGATGACGAGAAAATTGATACTGGTAAAGTGTATGATTCGAAAGGAGGAGATATAATTTATAAAGGGCGACATGTACGCGATTCTCATAAAGGTGGTTACGGAAAAATTTCATTAGCCCGTGGTTTCGAAGTTTCTTCGAATACAGTTTTGGTTCAAGCAGTTTATGAAAATTATAAAACCAACCCAAAACAGTTTGTTGACCGAATAAATAATTTAGGGCTTAACAAACCTCTTGGTTTACCATTTAAAGGAGAGGGTATTCCTCGAATACCACAACCCGGCGAGAATGGCTGGAGCGGAATCTCTCTTCCTTGGATGGCATTTGGTTACGGAGTATCTGTTACTCCGCTACAAACATTGACATTGTACAATGCCGTTGCGAACAATGGCGAAATGGTAAAGCCGATGTTTGTTCAAGAGGTGAAAGAATGGAACAAAACCATCAAAAAGTTTGACAAGCAGGTGATTAATCCTAAAATATGTTCTGACCCAACATTGAAAAAAGTAAATGCTGTTTTGAAAAACGTAGTAAAACAAGGAACGGGTTCGAAATTGTATTCTAAAGATTTTTCAATGGCAGGTAAAACAGGGACGGTTCAGATGGCTTATCATAAGGGAGATACAGAAATGTATTATGCATCTTCGTTTGTTGGTTATTTTCCAGCAGATAATCCAAAATATTCTTGCATTGTTGTTGTACATAAACCGAATACTTCGAAAAATAATTATTATGGTGCAGATGTAGCTGGCCCGGTTTTTAAACGTATCGCTCAAAAAGTGTTTACTGATGTGCCATCTACCAATAAAATAAAAGATTTAAAAAGAAAATTCAAAAATCAAGAGGCTAGTTATCTAGCCTACAACGAAAAGGTAAATAAAAAACCATCCGTTGTGCCTAATTTGAAAGGTATGCCAGGTATGGATGCGGTAGCGCTGCTGGAAAACCTAAACATGAAAGTTAAGGTAATTGGCATCGGAAAAGTAAAGAAACAATCAATTCTTCCAGGTCAGCCTATTTTAAAAAATAACACAATAATTCTTGAGTTGTCATAATGCAAAACTTAAAAGACATAGTATACAAAGTTGGTATTGAATCTGTTCATGGTACAACAGATATTCAAGTGAATGCCATTCATTTTGACTCGCGTAATGTGAGTAATAATGATGTGTTTGTAGCAATCAAAGGGACTATTTCCAATGGTCATCAATTTATTGATAAGGCGATTTCTCTTGGAGCTGCAGCTATTGTATGCGAAGATTTGCCAGCTAATTTATTGTCTCAAATAACTTATATTCAAGTCAAAGATACCAATGAGGCTCTGGCGTGTTTAGCGGCTAATTTTTATGACAATCCATCACAAAAACTGCAATTAATAGGTATAACTGGAACCAATGGTAAGACAACTATTGCGTCGCTATTGTACCAAATGTTTAAAAAGGCAGGTTATAAAGTTGGTTTGCTTTCAACAGTGAAAATTCTAGTTGACGATACCGAATATAAAGCAACTCATACCACTCCTGATTCATTAACCATCAATCATTATATGAATGAAATGGTTGAAGAAGGTTGTGAGTATTGTTTCATGGAAGTGAGTTCTCATGGGATTCATCAAAAACGTACCGAAGGATTACACTTCACGGGCGGAGTTTTTACCAATTTGTCTCACGACCATTTGGATTATCATCCAACATTCGCCGAATACCGTGATGTGAAAAAATCATTTTTTGATTCCTTGCCGAAATCTGCTTTTGCGATTACGAATATCGATGATAAAAACGGAAGTGTAATGCTTCAAAATACGCAGGCGAGAAAATTGACCTATGCTCTGAAAACTTATGCCGATTATAAGGCCGTTATTTTGGAAAATCAATTATCTGGCTTGCAATTAAAAGTGAATGAGCAAGAAGTTTGGACTCGTTTAATCGGAAATTTTAATGCCTATAATTTACTGGCGATTTATGCAGTTGCTGTGGAATTAGGGATTGAGAAAATTGAAGCTTTGCGATTGTTATCGGAATTGGAAAGTGTTTCAGGAAGATTTCAATACATCGTTTCAAATCAAAAAATTACAGCGGTGGTAGATTATGCACACACGCCTGATGCGTTGGAAAATGTATTGAATACAATAAATGATATCCGTACTAAAAATGAAAAATTAATCACAGTAGTGGGTTGTGGAGGCGACAGAGATAAAACAAAGCGACCAATAATGGCAAAAATTGCTACCGAATTGAGCGACAATGTGATACTAACATCGGATAACCCACGAACTGAAGATCCACAAGTGATTTTGAATGAAATGGAAGCTGGTATTTCGGCCGAAAATTTTAAAAAATATGTGTCGATTTTAGATAGAAAGCAAGCGATTAAAACGGCTTGTCAAATGGCGGAAAGCAAAGATATTATTGTAATTGCGGGCAAAGGACACGAAACCTATCAGGAAATAAATGGAGTACGTCATGATTTTGACGATATGAAAATTGTACAAGAAATATTAGAACAACTTAACAAATAACCACAAGGTATGTTATACTACTTATTTGAATATTTAGATAAATCTTTAGATGTTCCGGGAACGGGAGTTTTCCAGTATATCACGTTTAGATCGGCATTGGCTATTATTATGTCTTTGTTGTTGTCTACTATTTACGGTAAACGTGTTATTGGCTTTTTACGCCGTCAACAAATTGGAGAGACAGTTCGTGAATTAGGTTTGGATGGACAAACTCAAAAAGCGGGAACGCCTACGATGGGAGGAATTATTATTATTTTCTCTACCTTGATTCCGGTATTTCTTTTGGCAAAACTGAACAATATCTATATCATTCTTTTAATAGTTTCCATGTTGTGGATGGGACTTATCGGATTTCTTGACGATTATATTAAAGTATTCAAAAAAGATAAAGCAGGTTTAAAAGGTATATTTAAAGTAATAGGTCAAATTGGTCTTGGAATAATTGTAGGTGCTACTTTGTATTTCCATCCTGCAGTAACAGTTAGACAAGATGCTCAACCTACAAAGATTGTAGTGAATTCAGTTCAAAATACAATCAATCCAGTTTCGTTGGAAGAAAAATCGACCGCAACTACGATTCCTTTTTTTAAAAATAATGAATTCGACTACGCTGAATTATTAGCATGGACTGGTGATGGTTACGAAAATTGGGCATGGTTGGTGTTTATTCCAATTGTGATTTTTATTATCACTGCAGTTTCCAATGGTGCTAATTTAACGGATGGTATCGATGGATTGGCTGCGGGAACTTCTGCAATTTCTGTGGTTGCTTTAGGTGTATTTACTTTTGTTTCAGGAAATATCATTTTTTCGAATTATCTGAATATCATGTTTATCCCGAATTCTGGTGAAATGACTGTTTTTATAGCTGCTTTTGTTGGTGCATTAGTTGGCTTTTTATGGTACAACAGTTATCCGGCGGCTGTATTTATGGGGGATACCGGAAGTTTAACCATCGGTGGTGTAATCGCTGTGTTGGCAATTGCTGTTCGTAAAGAAATGTTGATTCCTGTGATTTGTGGAATCTTCTTGGCCGAAAATTTATCGGTGGTACTACAGGTTGCTTATTTCAAATATACTAAAAAGAAATACGGTGAAGGTCGACGTATATTCTTGATGTCACCGCTACATCATCACTATCAGAAAAAAGGGTATCACGAAAGTAAAATTGTAACCCGTTTTTGGATTGTTGGAATTTTATTGGCTATTGTGTCAATTGTAACCCTAAAATTAAGATAATATGCGATTAGTAGTTTTAGGTGGAGGAGAGAGCGGTGTAGGTACTGCTATCTTAGGAAAGAAAAAGGGATATGAAGTTTTTGTATCTGATTTTGGACAGATAAAAAACAATTATAAAGAAGTGTTGTCACTTCATAAAATCAAATTTGAAGACGAAAAGCATACAGAAGAGTTAATTCTTAATGCGGATGTGGTGATGAAAAGTCCGGGTATTCCGGACAAAGCACCAATAGTTAAAAAACTAATTGAGGCCAATATTCCAATTTTATCGGAGATAGAATTTACCAATCAGTTTTCAGATGCTGTAACAATTGGGATTACTGGAAGCAACGGGAAAACGACCACCACGATGTTAACCTATCATTTATTAAAACAAGCAGGTTTAAATGTTGGTTTGGCCGGAAATATTGGAAAGAGTTATGCATGGCAGGTCGCTGAAGGAAAATACGATACGTATGTTTTGGAGTTGAGTAGTTTTCAGTTGGATGGGATTGAAACGTATAAACCGCATATCGCCATCATTACAAATATAAGTCCGGATCATTTAGATCGATACGAATACAAATTCGAAAATTATATCGCCGCTAAATTCAGAATTACAATGAATCAAACGGAAGAGGATTATCTGATTTATGATGCAGACGACGAAGCAATAAAAAATTGGTTGGAAAACAATACCACCAAAGCAAAACTGGTTCCTTTTTCATTGACAAAACCTTTGGATTTTGGAGCTTTTTTAGAAGAAAATAATATTAATATCAATACCACAAAAGAAACTTTTGTTATGCCAACAAATCAATTATCATTAGAAGGAAAACACAACGTTAAAAACGCCATGGCAGCCGCTACAGTTGCACAACTATTGAAAATCAGAAAAGAAACGATTCGTGAAAGTTTATCTGATTTCCAAGGTGTGGAACATCGTTTGGAAAAAGTGCTTAAGATTCAAAATGTACAATACATAAACGATTCTAAAGCTACTAATGTGAATGCAACGTTTTTCGCTTTGGATAGCATGACTACTCCAACAGTTTGGATTGTTGGTGGTGTGGATAAAGGCAATGATTATACTGAATTGATGCCGTTGGTAAATGAAAAAGTGAAAGCAATTGTGTGTTTGGGTATTGATAATAAAAAAATTATTGAAGCTTTCGCTGGCGTAGTAGATACTTTGGTAGAAGCATCAAGTATGGTTGAAGCGGTGAGACAGGCGTATAAAATTGCTGAAAAAGGGGATTCTGTATTGTTGTCGCCAGCATGTGCTAGTTTTGATTTGTTTGAAAACTACGAAGATCGTGGTCGCCAGTTCAAACAAGCAGTACAAAATTTATAATTGCAATAAAGTCGTAAGCAACTTTACTGCTTAAAAAGGAACTATGAAGACGTTAATACATAATTTGAAAGGAGATAAAGTGATTTGGGCAATGGTAGCACTGTTGGCTCTCATCTCTTTTATACCTGTGTATAGCGCAAGTAGTAATTTGGCTTATCAAAAACATGGAACAGGAAATACCTTAGTCTATTTGATTAAACATTTAATTCACTTGGCTGCGGGTATTTGGATTATGTTCCAAGTACAAAAAATTCCATACCATTACTTTAGGAGTATATCAAGAATATTGTTGCCAATTGCGTGGATATTGTTGGCTTATACCATGCTCAAAGGAACAATGATTGAAGGTGCGAATGCCAGTCGTTGGATTTCGGTTCCCTTTGTAGGTATTACATTCCAACCTTCAGCATTTGCAGGAATTGTGTTGTTTTTGTTTGTTGCTCGCTATTTATCTAAAACAGAAATAGAAGAAATGACTTTTCAAAAGTCATTTGTAGAACTTTGGATTCCGGTATTCATCACTTTAGCATTGATTTTACCAGCGAATTTTTCAACAACTGCCTTGATTTTTTCAATGGTGTTAATGTTGACATTTGTTGGAAGGTATCCAATCAAAAATAGTGCTGTAATTGTAGGGATGGGAATTTTAGCTTTTGCATTTTTTGTGCTTTTAGTTAAGGCTTTTCCAGATGCTTTTCCAAACCGTGTGGATACATGGATTAGCCGTATAGAAAATTTTACGTCAGACGTGCCTGATGAAGATGATTACCAAATCGAAAAAGCAAAAACAGCCATTGCATCCGGTGGAGTTTATGGTTTAGGTCCGGGTAAAAGCATTCAAAAAAACTTTTTGCCGCAATCTTCTTCCGATTTCATTTTTGCCATTATTGTGGAAGAGTTAGGACTTGCGGGTGCTTTTTTTATTATTCTGATCTATTTGATTTTGTTTATTCGATTTGTAATCGCTTCGTACAAAGCGCCAACAGTCTTCGGAAAGTTGGTGGTGGCAGGATTGGGCTTTCCAATTATTTTCCAAGCATTTATTAATATGGGAGTGGCAGTCGAATTATTGCCTACAACAGGACAAACATTGCCTTTGATCAGTAGTGGTGGTACTTCCATTTGGATGACGTGTGCTGCTTTGGGAATCATTTTGAATGTAACCAAAAAAGAAGAAGAAATTGCGCAAGAAACGTTAGATAAACAAAAGAGAGAGGAAGCTTTACAACGTATTATTGATAGAGAATTGGCAGATGAAGAAAAGCAAGAAGAAATTTTTGAAGAAGGTTATTCAATTGAAGATGTTGCTAATCCAATGAATGCGGTTTTAAATAAATAATGATGAAAGAAAATCCAAAATTTATAATCAGTGGTGGAGGAACAGGTGGGCATATCTATCCTGCAATCGCTATTGCTAACGAGTTAAAAGCTCGTTTCCCAAAAGCGGATATTCTTTTTGTGGGCGCCAGTGATAAAATGGAAATGCAAAAAGTGCCTCAAGCGGGATATTCAATCAAAGGATTGTGGATAGCCGGTATTCAACGAAAATTGACACTTCAAAATGCAATGTTTCCTTTGAAGTTGATATCTAGCTTGGCTAAGTCTTTCGGTATTATTAAAAATTTTAAACCAGATGTGGTAATTGGGACTGGAGGTTTCGCCAGTGGAGCAGTATTAAAAGTGGCTTCGATGTTAGGAATACCTACGGTAATTCAGGAACAGAATTCTTATCCGGGAATAACCAATAAATTATTAAGTAAAAAGGCAAACAAAATTTGTGTTGCGTATGAAAATTTGGAACGATTTTTTCCAATAAAAAATATGAGACTTACTGGTAATCCAGTCCGTCAGGATTTGATTGCTGTTGAAGATAAAAGAGAGGAAGCGTTGACTTATTTTAAGTTAGATGCGGAAAAAAAAACACTATTGATTTTAGGTGGGAGTTTAGGAGCGAGAAGAATTAATCAGTTGATTGCTAAAGAATTGGATTGGTTGTTGTCTCAAAATGTACAAATTATCTGGCAATGCGGGAAATTGTATTTGGAGGAATACCAACAATTTTCTCAAAAAGAAGGCGTTCAGGTACTTGCTTTTATAGATCGAATGGATCTGGTTTATGCTGCTGCGGATATTGTGATATCAAGGTCTGGCGCATCGTCAGTTTCTGAATTAGCGATTGTAGGTAAGCCGGTTGTTTTTATTCCGTCACCTAATGTGGCAGAAGATCATCAAACTAAAAATGCTCAGGCCATTGTAAATAAACAGGGAGCAATTCTGATGAAAGAGAATGAATTGGATACGCAATTCGAAACTGTTTTTGAAGCATTGTTGAAAGATAAAGGGAAACAGCAAAGTTTAAGTGAGAATATTAAAAAATTGGCTTTGCCTGATGCAACGAAGCAAATAGTTGATGAAATAGTAAAATTAGTGAAATAAGAAAATGAATTTAAATCAAATACATAACGTTTATTTTATCGGAATCGGAGGTATCGGAATGAGTGCCTTGGCCCGTTACTTTAAATTCATTGGAAAAAAAGTGACAGGATATGATAAAACGCTAACCATGCTTACGGAGGAATTGGTTGCTAGTGGAATAACGATTCATTTTGAAGATGATATTCAACAAATTCCTGCTGATTTCACAAAAGAAAATACTTTGGTAATTATTACACCGGCTGTACCAAAAAACCATACGGAGTGGAATTACTTTTTGGATAATGACTACGTGGTAAAAAAACGTGCTGAAGTTTTGGGAATTATTACTAAAGATACCTACTGTTTTGCGGTGGCGGGTACGCATGGTAAAACAACGACTTCCAGCATTTTAGGTCATGTTTTATATGAAAGTGGCGCTGATGTAACAGCTTTTTTGGGTGGGATAGTCGAAAACTATAATTCCAATTTAATAGGTACCGGTAAAACAATTACTGTTGTGGAAGCGGATGAATTTGATAGATCTTTTTTACATTTGCACCCCAATTTAGCCTGCATCACTTCGATGGATGCAGATCATTTGGATATTTATGGCGATGATGCTTCTATCAAAGCTTCCTTTCAGGAATTTGCAGATAAAGTAACGGATAAAACTAACCTGTTTGTAATCAATGGCTTGCCTTTGGAGGGGATTACTGTTGGTGTAAATGACGGGTCAAAGTTTGTAGCGCATAATGTTAGAATAGTCGACGGTTGGTATGTGTTTGATGTAACAACACCAACAGAAGAGATTAAAGATATAAAATTTGGATTACCAGGAAAGCATAACTTAACCAATGCGTTGCTGGCTTTGGCAATGGCTAGTACGTTCGGAACCCCAACCGACGCTATTGCTAAAGCGTTAGCAACATTTAAAGGAGTAAAACGTCGTTTTTCATTCCAAATCAGAAAACCGGATTTTGTGTATATCGATGATTATGCGCACCATCCCACTGAGATTAACGCGGTACATCAAGCAGTTCGTGAGTTGTATCCCGGTAAAAAAGTATTGGCTGTGTTTCAGCCGCATTTGTTCAGCAGAACTCGTGATTTTGCAGATGATTTTGCTACAAGTTTGTCACAGTTTGACGAAGTTTTGTTGATGGAAATTTACCCAGCGCGTGAGTTACCGATGGAAGGTGTAACTTCGCAATGGTTGTTAGATAAGATAGAAAATCCAAATAAAAAATTAGTTCAAAAAAATGAATTGATTGGATTGTTGCAAACATCTGATGCGCCTGTTATTGTTACAATAGGAGCAGGTGATGTGGGAGAAATGGTTCCAGAAATTAAAAAAGCATTAGATGCGTAAAAATTGGGTGTTAAATATTCAGTTGATTGCCATTTTTGGATTGGTTATTTTTTTGTATTCATTTACTTCAAAAAGGAATGAACAACGAAAAATTTCCAAACCTCAGATTGAATTTTTAAATGCTGAGAGTCCGTTTGTAACCCACGAAATGGTTAATAACTTGTTGATAGAAAAATTTGGAGGTATATCTACGATTAAAAAAGAAGATATAGATTTGAAGAGTATTGAGCAAACCCTTAATAAACACAGCCTAATAGAAGATTCTGAGGTATATGTGAGTGTTGATGGTAAGCTAAAAACGGTCGTTAAGCAGAAGTCCCCAATCGCACGTGTTTTTAGTAACAATGCCTCTTTTTATATTGATTATGAGGGAGGTAAGATGCCGCTTTCAAAAAATTTTAGTGCCAGAGTGCCGCTTGTTTATGGTAAAATTAACACTGCCAAAGACAAGAATTTCGTGTCTCTGTTACAGATGATTTATAACGATGATTTTTTGAAAAAAAATATCATCGGTATGCAGGTTTTGGAGGATGGAAGTGTGATCATGAAGAATAGAAATTATGGTTATGATATTGTTTTTGGACGAACCATTAACATGGAGAGAAAATTTAATAACTATAAAGCGTTTTTTCAAAAAGCTGTACAGGACACTTTAATTGATTCGTATAAGAGTATCAATTTGAAGTTTACAAAACAGGTGGTTTGTACAAAAGAATAAGGTATGGAAAGAGAGAGAATAGCAGTAGGACTTGATATAGGTACGACTAAAATCGTAGCTATGATTGGTAAAAAAAATGAGTACGGTAAACTTGAAATTTTAGGCGTTGGTAAGTCTAAAAGTTTGGGTGTTGCTCGTGGTGTGGTAAATAATATTACACAAACTATTCAATCAATTCAAGAAGCAATTGCTTTGGCAGAGGAGGATTCTGGTTTTAAAATCAAAGATGTGGTGGTGGGCATTGCTGGCCAGCACATTCGTAGTATACAGCATAGCGATTATATTTCAAGACCTAATGCGGAAGAAGTAATCAGTGAGAAGGATATTGATCTTTTGATTAATCAAGTGCAAAAACTGGCTATGTTGCCTGGTGAAGAAATTATTCATGTATTACCACAGGAGTTCAAAATCGATGGGCAATCTGAAATCAAAGAACCAATCGGAATGTATGGTGGAAGATTAGAAGCTAGTTTTCATGTCGTAGTGGGTCAGGCTTCTTCAATACGCAATGTGGGGAGATGTATTAAAAGCGCAGGTCTGGATTTGTCAGGTTTGACATTGGAACCATTGGCTTCGGCAGACGCAGTATTAAGTCAGGAAGAAAAAGAAGCCGGTGTGGCTTTGATAGATATAGGTGGTGGAACAACGGATTTGGCCATTTTTAAAGACGGAATTATTCGCCACACGGCGGTAGTTCCTTTTGGGGGGAATGTAATCACGGAAGACATCAAGGAAGGTTGTTCGATTATCGAAAAACAAGCCGAATTGTTAAAAACAAAATTTGGTTCCGCTTGGCCAGGAGAAAATAAAGACAATGAAATTGTATCTATTCCTGGTTTGCGTGGTCGTGATCCTAAAGAGATTTCATTGAAAAATCTGTCTAAAATTATCCATGCGCGTGTTGTGGAAATAATAGAGCAGGTTTACACGGAAATCAAAGCGTATGGTCACGAAGATCCAAGAAAAAAACTAATTGCTGGAATTGTATTAACAGGTGGTGGGTCACAGTTGAAACACATCAAGCAATTGGTAGAATATATTACAGGTATGGATACTCGTATTGGTTATCCAAATGAGCATTTGGCAGGAAATTCTGGGGAAGAAATTTCAAGTCCTTTGTATGCAACAGCAGTCGGATTGGTTATGAACAGTGTTCGTAACAATACGGTGAGTGCGGTGCCACAAGAAAATTATGTACCTGAGCCGGTATTAGTTCAACAGCCGACAATTGAAGAAAAGCAGTTGTTGCAACAAGAGGCTGAAAAAGTTTTGGAAGAGGCAAAAATGGCGGATACCAAAACAACTGAAAAAACAATCAGAAAGTCGTTTTTCGACAAATACATAGACAAAATAAAAGATTTTTTAGACAACGCAGAGTAATCGGTATTGTCGCAAGTAACACAAAGTAAAAAAAACCAAATAGTATGGAAAGCAACTCAGAATTTGGAAGCATCGCTTTCGATTTGCCTAAAAATCAATCGAATGTGATAAAAGTAATTGGAGTAGGTGGTGGAGGTAGTAATGCTATCAATCACATGTTCAAGCAAGGTATCAAGGGAGTAGACTTTATTGTTTGTAATACTGATTCACAGGCATTGCAAAACAGTCCTGTACCTAATAAAATTCAGTTGGGGGTTAATTTAACTGAAGGTTTAGGTGCTGGAGCTAATCCTGATGTTGGACAACAATCTGCATTGGAAAGTATTGAGGATATCGAGAAAATGCTTGATGTGAATACTAAAATGGTTTTCATTACTGCTGGTATGGGTGGCGGAACCGGAACTGGAGCTGCACCTGTAATCGCTCAATTGGCTAAAGAAAGAGATATTCTTACTGTAGGAATCGTTACTATTCCTTTCCAGTTTGAAGGAAAAATTCGTTCTGAACAAGCTTTACTTGGTGTTGAAAAATTAAGAAGACAAGTTGATTCCTTGATTGTAATCAATAATAATAAATTAAGAGAAGTGTATGGAAATCTTGGCTTCAAAGCAGGATTCTCCAAAGCGGATGAAGTTTTAGCTACAGCTTCTCGTGGAATTGCGGAAGTAATTACGCATCACTATACTCAGAATATCGACTTGAAAGATGCTAAAACTGTTTTGGCTAATTCAGGTACTGCGATTATGGGTTCTGCTATGGCTGATGGTGAAAACCGTGCCAAAGAAGCCATTGTTTCTGCGTTGGATTCTCCGCTTTTGAATGATAATAAAATCACTGGTGCTAAAAACGTATTGTTGCTTATCGTTTCTGGAACCAACGAAATTACTATTGACGAAATTGGCGAAATCAATGATCACATTCAAACCGAAGCTGGATTCAATGCAAACATCATCATGGGTGTCGGTGAAGATGAAACTTTAGGTGATAAAATTGCAGTGACGATTATTGCAACTGGATTTTGTGTAGAACAACAAGCTGAAATCGTAAATACAGAGCCTAAAAAAATCATTCATTCGTTGGAAGATGAACAAAGGTTAGTGCACAATTTGACGCAGACTTTTGAGGCAAAAGGATTTGATTTTTCATCTCCAATTACACAAGCAGTTCCTGTAGCGCCGGTTGTAAACGAAACGCCTGCACCGGTTGTTGAAGAGAAAATTGTATTTTCATTAGAAGAAGAAATAACTACTCCAGATTTGGTGGAGCCTTATTTTACAATGGATTTGGTGCCAACTACTGAATTCATTAAAAATCTAGATGTAACATTCGAAATCGTTTCGCCGAATCAGGTGAACGAGAGTGAGTTCTATTTTACATCTCCGGAAGTAAAAGAAATTGAAGTGGTTGAACCTCAGTTCGTGGTTGCAGAACCAGAACAAATTGCGTTCACATTTGACCTTCCAATCGCGAAAGTGGAAGAGCCAAAAGTAAATACCGATCGATTGATTTTTGATCTAACGAATGAAATCAAAGATATTAAAGTGAACGATGCTGTTGAGTTTGTTCCTGTGACGGAAGTAACTCAAAATGGTGTAATTCGTCATTCTTTGGAAGAGTATATGGAAGTGGAAAGTCAGTTCGTTCAAGCTAAAAAAGAAGAGCCAGTTGTTGAAGTGACTCCAGCGGAATTGAATATTACGGTGAAGCAGGTAGAACCTCAAAATCCAGTAGCACAACCATCATTCATGAATGATGCATTCGCACCAACTGAAATGTCGATTGAAGAATCATTGAAATTAAGAGCAGAAGAACGTCGTCGTAAGATGAAGGAATTCAATTATAAATTCCATAATAACGCTGCTCGTGTTGATGAATTTGAAAAAGTACCGGCTTACAAGCGTATGGGAATAGATGTTACCAATAACAATCCTGCCGATAATAATCGTTCTAGATTGTCATTAGGATTAGACAGTAACGATGATGTACAATTGCGTTCTAATAATTCTTTTTTACATGACAATGTAGATTAACAGATATACATCAAATAGTGGTAACCCGAAATTTCTATCGATTTTTCGGGTTATTTTTTTAACTTCGCGTCGCATTCCTAAACATAGGAATTTTAGTAAAAATAATAAGTATAACGGTGATTTTTTGGTTTTTTCAAATCCAATTACGTCACTTTAAAATTGAAATAGTATGAGTTTATCAGCACAAATCATGGACGAAATGAAAAACGCAATGAGAGCTAAAGATACTGTAGCTTTAGAGGCGTTAAGAGCAATTAAATCTGCTATTTTGTTAGCACAAACAGAAAGTGGAGCAAAGGAAGAATTGTCGACTGATGATGAAATTAAATTATTGCAACGTTTGGTAAAACAGCGCAAAGACAGCGCAGCTATTTATACGGAACAAAATCGTCCCGATTTGGCTGAGCCTGAAATTGCACAAGTTGCGGTAATTGAGAAATTTTTACCTGCGCAAATGTCAGAAGCGGAAGTTGAGGCTGCAGTTGCAAAGATTATTGCTGATGGTGGTTTTTCTGGAATGGCAGCAATGGGACAAGTTATGGGTGCTGCTTCAAAAGCATTGGCAGGTCAAACGGATGGTAAGACCATTTCGAATATTGTTAAAAAACTTTTAGCATAAATCGGATTATTAAACTGTTGGATTTTTAGATACTCCAAAAGATTAATAATCAAGTATGGCCCCATAGTTCAATTGGATAGAATATCAGATTCCGGTTCTGACGATTTGGGTTCGAATCCCGATGGGGTCACGAATGAATACAAAGAAGGGTAAAAAAACATCAAGCTCGCTTGAAATGTTTTTTTACCCTTCTTTGTATTCTCAAAGCGGAGCTTTGTGGGATCAGTGGAGCTGAATCCCTATGGTGAAGCGGAGCTTTGTGGGATCAGTGGAGCTGAATCCCTATGGTGAAGCGGAGCTTTGTGGGATCAGTGGAGCTGAATCCCTATGGTGAAGCGGAGCTTTGTGGGATCAGTGGAGCTGAATCCCTATGGCGAAGCGGAGCTTTGTGGGATAGGAAGAGCTGATGCCCGATTCTAAAATAAGATTGCGCAATTCTTTTTGCATTTAGAAGAGCTCTCATTGCAGTAACGAGAACTCTTTCTGCAGTAGCGATATTTCTTCTCGCATTTAGAAGAACTCTCATCGCAGTAAAGAGAACTCTTTCTGCAGTAGCAACATATCTTCTTGCAGTGAGGATATCTCTTTCTGCAGTAAGGCGAAACCTCTTCGCAGTAGCGAAAAACCTTTCCACAGTAGCAATAACTCCTTCTGTAGTGAGAAAAACACTCTTCGCAGAAGCAATAACTCTCTTTCCAATGGGTATATTTCTCTTTTACTAATGGGTAATTTCTGTTAAGGATAGATTGTTCTAAATTAATGTTAAATAAAATTTAATCATTTAGAGAAGTAAATAATAACAAGTAGTTTTGTTAATAAATCCCAACATTGACATAAAATTACACACGTATTATGAAATTTAAACATATTGTATATTTACTGTTAGCAGTAGTTTTAGGCGGAATGATATTTTACAGAGTATCAACTAATAACGCTAAGAATGAGGAAAATGGTAAAGGGAAAGGTAAAGAAGGCGATAAAAAACCTTCAAAAGTTTCCGGAATTGTGCTAAAGCCTCAAATTTTCTCCGATAATTTATCACTTTCCGGTTCAATTGAAGCCAATGAACAGATTGAAGTGCGAAGTGAAGTTTCCGGTGTAGTGGAAAGTATCAATTTTCAAGAAGGAAGTTATGTTTCTAAAGGGCAACAATTATTTAAAATTAATGATTTGGAACTTCGGGCACAACTTTCGCAAGCCAGAACTAAGCAGACATTGGCCTCAGAAAACGAAAGAAGAGCAAAGTTGTTATTACAAAAAGAAGCAATCAGCCAAGAAGAGTATGATATTGCTAGTGCTGATTTCCGTTCGGCCCAAGCACAAACTCAATTAATTCAAGCGCAAATTGCGAAGACTTCGGTCAAAGCACCTTTTTCAGGAAAGATAGGATTGCGTTATATATCCAAAGGAACCTATGTTACTCCAACAACTGTTGTCGCTAATTTAGTAAATACCAGTCAGGTTAAAATCACTTTTTCTATTCCTGAAAAATATGCGACACAGATGAAGGTAAATACTTCGCTTTCGTTTACTACATCAGGTTCAAAAGATACATACACGGCTAAAATTTATGCTATCGAACCAGAGATTGAAGAAACCACCAGAACATTGAAAATGCGTGCAATAGCACAAAACCCAAATGGGAAGCTAATTCCTGGTACTTTTGCCAATGTTTCGTTGCCATTGGATAATATCAATGATGCCTTATTGGTGCCAACAGAAGCTTTGATACCAGTACAAAACGGAAAAAAAGTGTTTGTATCTGTAAATGGTAAAGCCAAAGAAATTATGGTTGAAACAGGAGCCAGAACCGATAAAGACGTTTTAGTCTTAACAGGTTTAAAAGCCGGTGATACGGTTTTGACTACAGGTGTGATGACACTGAAAGACGACACTCCAGTTAAAGTTAATATAAAGTAAGATAGCTATGAGTTTATCCACTTTAAGTATCAAAAGACCCGTTTTAACGATTGTACTCAACTTGATGTTGATTCTTTTCGGGATTATTGGGTATACGTTTTTGGGTGTAAGAGAGTTTCCTTCTATCGACCCAGCACAAATTTCTGTACAGACGAACTATTCTGGAGCCAATGCCGATATCATTGAATCCCAGATTACCGAACCTTTAGAAAAAGCAGTCAATTCGATTGATGGAATTCGAAATATATCTTCATCGAGTAGTCAGGGAAGAAGTAATATTGCGATAGAATTCAATTTGGATAAGAATTTGGAAGAAGCCGCGAACGATGTTCGTGATAAAGTATCACAGGCAGTTCGCAGTTTGCCTCAAGATATTGATGCACCACCTGTAGTGTCCAAAGCAGATGCCGATTCGGAACCTATTATTACGATGACCGTTCAGAGTGATAATAAAAATGTATTGGAGTTAACCGATTATGCGGATAACGTACTTTCTCAGCGTTTGCAGACTATTCCGGGAGTGAGTAGTGTGCAAATTTGGGGAATGCGTAAATATGCCATGCGTTTATGGATTGATCCGAATAAATTGGCTTCGTACGGATGTACAGTAGCCGATGTACGTTCGGCATTGAACAAACAAAATGTAGAATTGCCTTCGGGAAAATTGACAGGTGCCAATACCGAATTGACGGTTAAAACTATTGGAAATATTTCAACCGAAGAAGGTTTCAATAATATCATCATTAAAGCGGAAGGAGATAAAATTGTCCGTTTTAGTGATATTGGTAAAGCGGCTTTAGAAGCTGAAAATTTAGAAACAAAATTGTCCGATTCGGGACAACCGATGATTGGTATGGCTATTATTCCGCAACCGGGAACCAATTATTTGGATATTGCAGAGAAGTTTTATGAGCAATACGATCAGTTGCAAAAAGATTTACCAAAAGATTTCAAACTGAATATTGCCATCGATAATACAGTATTCGTTAAAAAAGCGGTATTGGAGGTGGCTGAAACATTATTGCTTTCGGTTATCCTTGTAGTATTGATCATCTATTTGTTCTTTAGAGATTGGGCTATTGCATTCCGACCGTTAATTGACATTCCTGTTTCGTTGATTGCTACATTCTTCATTATGTATTTATGTGGATTCTCCGTAAACGTATTGACATTGTTAGCAATCGTTTTGGCGACAGGATTAGTAGTAGATGACGGAATTGTAGTTACCGAAAATATATTCAAAAAAGTAGAGGAAGGCATGTCGCCTATAGAAGCCGCTATCAAAGGTTCTAATGAGATTTTCTTCGCTGTAATTTCAATTTCAATCACCTTGGCAGCTGTTTTCTTACCGGTGATTTTCTTAGAAGGATTCGTGGGTAGATTGTTCCGCGAATTTGGTGTGGTAATTGGTGCGGCCGTATTGATTTCAGCATTTGTATCGTTAACGCTTACGCCAATGTTGAATGCTTACTTAATGAAAGGTGGCGAACAGAAAAAATCAAAATTCTATACTTTAACTGAGCCTATTTTTGAGAAAATGAATTCCGGTTATGCCGAAGCATTGACTGGCTTTATGAAAAAGAAATGGTTGAGTTTTCCTATTTTGATTCTTTGTTTCGGATTAATTTATCTGTTCTTTAATGTATTGCAAAAAGAAACCGCGCCATACGACGACCGAAGCTTCCTGAGCGCACGTGTAACGGCTCCAGAAGGTGCTTCGTATGATTATATGGATCGTTTCATGAACGATTTGACAGAATTGATCAATGATTCGATTCCGGAGAAAAAAGTGAGTTTGATTGTTACCTCACCAGGTTTTGGATCTTCTTCTGTGAATAGTGGTATGGCTAGAATTGCATTGGTACAACCAGATGAAAGGGAAAAAACCCAAAAAGATATCGCTGAAAAGCTTACCAAATGGACAAAACAATATGCTGAAGCGAAAGTTTCGGTCTCGGAATCGCCAACTATCGCGGTGAATAGAAGAGGAGGTTTGCCTGTACAATTTGTAATTCAAGCGCCTAATTTCAAAAAGTTAGAAGAAAAGATTCCACAATTTATGGATGAAGTTTCGAATGATCCAACTTTCTCGAATTCGGATGTGAATTTAAAATTCAATAAACCGGAAGTATATGTAACAATAGATAGGGAAAAAGCACAGAGTTTAGGGGTGTCGGTGATTGATGTGGCCCAAACCTTACAGCTTTCTTTAAGTGGTCAGCGTTTCGGATACTTCATGATGAATGGGAAACAGTATCAGGTTATGGGTCAGTTTGATAAAAAAGACCGAAATGCACCTATGGATTTGACTTCTATTTTTGTGAAAAATGATAAAGGACAATTGATACAGTTGGATAATTTGGTTCATGTTGATGAACAAAGTAGTCCGCCTCAATTGTACCATAACAACCGATACATGTCGGCAACGGTTTCCGCAGGTTTGGCTCCAGGTAAAAGTATCGGTGACGGTATTGAAGCCATGGAACGAATTAAAGAAAAAGTATTGGATGACACTTTTACTACCGATTTAAGTGGTGAATCGCGTGACTTCGTAGAAAGTAGCTCGAACACATCCTTTGCTTTCGGTTTGGCTTTATTGTTAATTTTCTTGATACTTGCTGCCCAATTTGAAAGTTTTATCGATCCATTTATAATTATTCTAACTGTACCAATGGCAGTTGCTGGAGCATTATTTTCATTGTGGTTGTTCGGTCAAACCTGGAATATCTTTAGTCAGATCGGAACCGTTATGTTGATTGGTTTAGTGACCAAGAATGGTATTTTAATTGTTGAATTTGCGAATCAGTTAAGAGAACAAGGTAAATCAAAATACGAAGCCATTATGGAAGCTTCAGAATCGCGTTTGCGTCCAATTTTAATGACCAGTTTAGCGATTGCCTTAGGAGCTTTACCTATTGCATTGTCACTAGGGGCGGCTTCTACCAGTAGAATAGGTATGGGTGTAGTTATTGTTGGAGGAACGTTGTTTTCTTTGGCACTGACATTGTTTGTAATTCCAGCTATTTATTTGATGTGGTCAAGAGAAAGAAAACACCGACCTGAATTTGATACTATTGAACAATATGAAAAGGCTTAATGTGATGCGTAAATTTTTATTTCAAATAGCAGTATTGGTTTTTGTGCCGAAAGTAATGGCGCAGGAGATTTTGACTGTCGATCAAGCGGTTCAAATTGCTCTAAAAAACAATTATGATATTAAAATTGCTACCAACGAGCTCAATGTTGATAAAGAAAATAATGCTATTGGGAATGCGGGAATGCTTCCTGAACTCAACGCAAGCTTGACTAAAAATAATAGCATTCAAAATTCCAAACAAACACAATCCAATGGAGATGTGAGAGAATTGGATAATGCGAAAAACAATCGATTGGAGTATGGTGTAAATTTAGGATGGACTGTTTTTGATGGTCTCAAAATGTTTGCCCGTTACGATCAGTTAAAAGAGTTGGAAAAGCAAGGCGATGTTCAATTGAAATTAACGATACTGACCAAAGTGAGTGATGTGATGACAACGTACTATGATTTGGTACAACAACAGCAACTGATTAAAGCTTTGGATACTACGATTGTAATTTCGAAACAACGTTTGAAAACTGCTGAAAACCGTTTTTTAATCGGTAAAGCAGCTAAGTTGGAAGTGTTGAATGCTCAGGTCGATTTGAATACGGATTCTTCTACTTTACTGAAGCAGAAAGAATTGTATGAAATTACTAAAATTCGATTGAATGAAATTCTGGCAAGAGATTTAGCTACAAATTTTCAAGTGGTTGAAGAGGTTGTGGTAGATGATAAACTGCAATTGACAGAATTAAAAGCATTAACCGAAAAGCAAAACTTACAACTGCAGCTGGCTTTGATCAATAAACGTGTGGCAGAGTTGGAATTAAAACAAACCAAAGCCAATCGATACCCGACTGTACGATTGAATACGGGATATACATTTGTAGAAACCGAAAGTAGTTTAGGGTTTACAACAGCAACTTCGAGTCGAGGATTAAATTACGGACTTACAGCCACGATGCCCATTTTTAATGGTTTTTCTCAAAACAGAAATGAAAAAATTGCCAAGCTTCAAGTGGAAAATTCGAGCTTATTGGCAGAACAACAAAAACAAACGATAAATGCGCAACTGTCTTCGGCGTATCAAACGTATTTGACCAATGTGGAGTTGGCAAAACTGGAAGAAAGTAATGAAGCGATTGCGAAGAAAAATATGGAGATTACTTTGGATAAATTCAAAATTGGAACTGTTCCAACGATAGAATTCAGAAATGCACAAGAAAACTACATCAATGCAATTGCAAGAAACAGTAGTGCGAAATTTCAAGCGAAGATATCCGAGATTGTGCTGCAACAAATAGCAGGAAATATAAAGTTTTAAATGAAAAAAGCGCTGAAATTAAGCGCTTTTTTATTGTTTTATATCGAAGTGATTTTCTTTAAATCAGCGATGGTTTGTGTAGGGTTTTCTGCGTTGAAAACAAAACTTCCGGCTACCAAAACATCAGCGCCAGCATCTACTAATTGTTGTGCGTTTTTACTGGTTACACCGCCATCAATTTCAATTAAAGTGGATGCGTTGTTTCTAGTGATGATTTCTTTGAGTTGCTTTACTTTTTTATATGTGTTTTCAATAAATGATTGTCCACCAAATCCGGGGTTCACACTCATGATGCAAACCAAATCAATATCCTTAATTACATCTTCCAGTAAAGAAACATTAGTGTGAGGATTTAAAGCTACTCCTGCTTTCATACCTTCTGCTTTTATAGCTTGTAATGTTCTGTGTAAATGAGTGGATGCTTCGTAATGTACCGTTAATACATCTGCTCCTAATTTTTTAAAAGTGGAAATGTAACGATCAGGATCAACAATCATCAAATGCACATCAATGGTTTTTTTGGCATGTTTGCTGATAGCATCCAAAACCGGCATCCCGAAAGAAATATTGGGTACAAAAACACCATCCATAATATCAATGTGGAACCAATCGGCTTCACTGGCATTAATCATTTCGATGTCGCGTTGTAAATTGGCAAAATCCGCTGCAAGTACAGACGGAGCAATAAGTGTGTTCTTCATTTTTTAGAAAAGTATTGTTGTGTTGTGGGGCAAAGATAACTCGAAGTTTACGAGTTTTAAAATTTACTTGCACAATTGTGGTTCTGCTTTTGCTCTTTTTCTTTTGGGCTATTGATAAGTTTTCCATGCTGTATTACGGTACAGAATGAAATAAATTGAATTGAGAATTCTACCTAAATTGATTTTTGGGACGTTTGAAAGGATAATTCAATGTAGTTGTGTAATTGTCAGATTATCTGTTGATTGTGTTAAATTTTTTTATAAATTGTTTTTTTGCCTAACTTTGTTTTGTAAAAAATAACCTACTTATGAAAAAAATTTATGTAGGGGTGTTGGTCGTTCTGACTCTTCCGATGTTTGCCCAAATCGGAGTCGGAACAACAACACCCAACACTTCTTCTATTTTGGATGTAAGTTCTTCCAACCGTGGTTTTTTATTGCCAAGAGTAGCACTTACTTCGCTTACTGATGTAGTAACCGTTCCAAATCCAGCCAAAGGATTGTTGGTGTATAATAAAGGAACTGGCGGTTTAACCCAAGAAGGAATTTTTGTATGGAATGAACTTAGTTGGAAACCTTTTGTTTATGATTCGGTCAATGAATTCAATGGAGATGTTAGTGGTAATGTTGCTGTGAATAAGGTAGTTGGAATTCAAAGAAAACCAATCTTATTCTCTTACCCAACCATATCACAATTGCTACGTTATAATGGGACTGCATGGGTAAACTCAAATGATGTATCCAGTCAAAACTGGTTGATGAGGGGAAATAATACTACTCAGTCGAGTTGTTTTTTAGGAACTACAGATGATAGTAAAATGACTTTGTCGTCTTATAATCAACCCTTTTTTGAATTTGGTAGAAGACAGACTTTGGGTCTCACTCAAGGATATACTGATTATACTGATGATAGTCAGTTAGTAACACATTTACGAAGTGCAATCCAGTTTGAAGCAATAGGTTCGGTTGCGTACAAGCCAATTTTTTTCGTGAATAATGATGGTAATTTCAGGTTTAAAGGAAGTATGGCTGGTGATGATTATTTCGAAATAGGTGCGGCTGGCTCAACCTCAAATGATGGTTCTGTGGAATTTCTTGTTGGAGATGAAGGGAATGAGCCCATCGTTTTTGAAAAGTATAATAATGCATCAAGCGTTGAAATGCTTAGAATGCAGGGAACAGGTTCCAATGCAGCAGTTAGAGTTGGTATTAATACCAATGCGGTAGTTGCTAATTCTGTTTTACAAGTGAATGGATCAATATCAAAAAGTATAGTCAGTACTTCAACAAATTTGACTCTAACAGATGCGCATTATACAGTTGTTCTTACTGGCGGTGCTACGACAGTCGGAATAACACTTCCGTTGGCTTCTTCAGCAACTGGTAGAGTATATATTATCAGAAATACCTCTGGTAGCACAAAGACAATAAGTAATTATACCAACGAATCTGGAACTTTGGTTTCAGTGTTGAATAATAATACTGTTGTTTGGTTACAGTCGGATGGAACCAATTGGCTTTCAATGTAAAATTTACCCCAAATAAATAACTACTTAACTTCAATTTTACTGCTTATGAAATTAAAAATTACTCTCTTTTTTGTTGGTTTCGTCCTATTTTCCAATGCATTTTTTGCTCAGGTTGGTATTGGGACAACGTCTCCACATCCTTCGTCGATTTTGCATTTGGAATCGGACTCAAAAGGGTTTTTGTTGCCAAGAATTGCGCTTACCTCAAGAGCAGATGTAACTACAATTGCTTCTCCAATAGCTGGTTTGTTAATCTATAATACAGGTTTGGGCGGATTGACACCTGAAGGGATTTATCAGTGGAAAAGTGGAGGCTGGAATTTGATTCTTGACTCTACGACCCCTCTAGGAGGTGATGTAATTGGAGGTATTGATGCGAGTGTTGTATCCAAACTTCAAAATCTACCGGTTTCGTCTATACCGCCAACAATTAATCAGGTTTTACGTTATAATGGTTCTCAATGGGAGCCTTCAGATGATGTATCGGCTCAAAACTGGTTATTGGTAGGGAATTCAGGAACAAATCCTACAACCAATTTTTTAGGAACGATTGATAATGTAAAAATGCAATTGCGTTCAAATAATCAAAATGTTTTGGAGTTTGGCTTACGAAATACACTCGGTTTATTGGATACTACAGCAGATTATGACAGTCCGAATCAAAAAGTAACCTACCTAAGAAGTGCATTACAATTTGAAGCTCCAGGAGCATCATTTTATAAACCCATGTTTTTTGTTGATGCTAATGGCAATTTTCGATTAAAAGGAAGTGCTGCAGGTACTGATTTTTTTAGTTTAGGTGCTGCAGGAACGTCAGGAAACGGTGCTTTAGAATTCCAGGTGGGCGATGATGGAAATGAGCCTATTGTATTCAAAAAGTATAATTATACTTCAGGAGTTTATATCGAAATGATGCGAATGCAAGGTACAGGCTTAGATAATACAGTAAGAGTTGGGGTTAATACTTCTGGTACAGTTGCGAATTCTACATTGCAAGTGGTCGGTTCTCAATCAAATAGTATTACAATGTTCTCTACTGCAAATCCAACGTTAAATGATACTCATTACAGTGTTGTTCTTAGAAATGGAGTTTCTGGAACTTTAAGTTTACCGGCAGCTTCAACTTGTCTTGGAAGAATTTACTGTATACGCAATAACTCCGGAGGTGCTGTGACTACTTCTTCTTATAGGAATATAGCCAATACTGCGGTCACTTCTATTGCCAATTCTACAGTGATTCAATTACAATCCGATGGGACAAACTGGTTGCAAATACGTTAAATGAGTACTTAGAAACCTTGATTCATCAAGGTTTTTTTATTTGTAGTAAAAGCAAAAAAAACTCCGGACCCAAGTCTGAAAGACGAAATGAGCAAAGCTAAACCCGAGGCAGAGCCGAACTGACTGGAGGATTGCTTGAAAAAGCAAAACTCCGGAAACCCGAGGCAGAGCCGAACTGACTGGAGGATTGCTTGAAAAAGCAAAACTCCGGTAATCAGCCGGAGTTTCAATCATCAATCAAAAAACGAACAGTCATAGACTGTTGTTGTCGTAATAGGATTAACCTAAATAAGTTTTCAAGATTTTACTTCTTGATGTATGTTTTAATCTGCGGATTGCTTTTTCTTTAATCTGACGAACACGTTCGCGAGTCAAATCAAAAGTTTCACCGATTTCTTCTAAAGTCATTGGGTGTTGGTCACCTAAACCAAAGTACAAACGAACTACGTCAGCTTCACGAGGCGTCAATGTTTCCAATGAACGCTCAATTTCGGTACGCAACGATTCGTGAATCAACTCTCTGTCTGGGTTTGGAGATTCACCTGAACGTAATACGTCATATAAGTTAGAATCTTCACCTTCAACTAATGGAGCATCCATGGATAAGTGACGTCCAGAATTTTTCATTGATTCCTTCACATCGTTCACAGTCATATCCAATTCTGCAGCAATTTCTTCGGCAGATGGTGCACGCTCGTTAGATTGCTCTAACAAAGCATACATTTTATTGATTTTATTGATTGAACCAATTTTATTCAAAGGTAAACGTACGATACGTGATTGTTCTGCTAATGCTTGAAGGATAGATTGACGAATCCACCAAACTGCATAAGAGATGAATTTAAATCCGCGGGTTTCATCAAAACGTTGAGCCGCCTTAATTAGTCCAAGATTACCTTCATTAATCAAATCGGGAAGTGTCAATCCTTGGTTTTGATATTGCTTAGCTACCGATACCACGAAACGCAAGTTGGCTTTAGTCAGTTTTTCAAGCGCACGCTGATCACCAGCCTTGATGCGTTGTGCTAACTCTACCTCTTCATCAGCAGTAATAAGGTCAACTTTACCAATTTCTTGTAGGTATTTGTCTAAGGAAGCAGTTTCACGGTTAGTTACCTGCTTAGTGATTTTGAGCTGTCTCATCTAAAATTCTCCTTACTTTTTATAAGTTCTTATAGTTATACGTAGCGAGTTATAAAAAAGTTACAAAAAGTTTAAATTATTTTAATCAACCCAAAAAGAAGGTCTTATATTGGATGAAAAAGAGGTGCAATCACCACACTGAATGTTGGTTAAATACACTTCGGTTAAGCCATATCGATATACAGATTTAATCCGATCTCGAATAGACCCTAGTATAAAATCCCCGGAACAACTTGGATTGGTGGGACAAGGGGTAGGTCCACCAGGAAAGCAGAAACAATTGGAGAATTTAAATTCATTTTCATTAAAAGGGTTTATTTCAGGACAATAATATGGATAGTCAGGTTTTTGTTGGTTGGGAAATGTTTCTTCATAATTGAAAAAAATTCGTTGTTTGGATACATGTACAACATCAAAAAAACCAATCACTTTTTCTGTTGGAGTCGTTGCGTTTTTAATGTTACCACTAAAAAAACCAGGTTGATTTTGCGATAATAAATTGCCATTGGATGCACTCATTTTTAGTGCTTCAAAATAGTTATTGGCAGCCAAACTTTCATTGTACATTGTTACTTCTATCGAATATCTATTGGCAATTTTATAGTCATTGTTTTTAATAAACTGAACTAAGTTAACCGATGAATTGCTACTATTTAAAGAAGTGTTGGAAATGTTGATTTCTTTCGATTTTTCGGTCGTATAACAAATTTTAGCCTCATATGGCCAAGGTTCCATATATAAATAACCGGGAGGGGTGTCATACGTTAGAGGAGGAGGGTTGTAATAGACAGCTACACCTCTTTCGGCGATCCAATGAGGCGCTATGATTTTATGGGTTTCTTCGTATTCGAACCTGTAGTATTCTGTGTTTTCAGAAGTCTTGGTACTCTTAGCCATGATTTGTACACCCGTTTCTCCATTTTGGTTAGTGCCAACAATCGGTTTAAGTTCATTGATATCGGTTAATGAACTCATTTTTTCGGTAGTTGAAGTATAGGTCTTTCCATCTGCAGTAATAATATGCAATTGATAATTCACATTGGGTACAGCTGCAAATGCTTGTTGAGAAACATATTTATCTCCGCTTCCGGAAAAATTGTATTGGTTGCCATTATTGTCGGTAACATACACTACAGCTCCCACTTCGGTGTCTGGACCGTCTTCTTCTAATCGGTAGGTACGGGAAAGTTTGATTTCCTGAAGTTTGTACTCGTCTGTGATCGTAGCTTCAATAACTAACGCACTTTCAAAAGTTTCAGTCTGAAGTGCATAAGGTTCTGTACAGCTAACTATAAGCAATGAGAATAGTAAGAGGACTATGTGGAATGTTTTTTTTATATTCATTCGTAATGACAATTAATTTTTAATCTACCCAAAAAGAAGGTTTTACATTGGAAGAGAATAATGTACAATCACCACATTGTGAATTGACAAGGGTGATACCGTCTAGACCTGCACTAAAAACAGTTTTTTCTCTGAATTCTATAGATCTTAAAATAAATTCCCCATGACATTCAGAATTTACGCCAATTGAAGCGAAACACAAATTGAATTTAAAGTCTTTTTCATTGAAAAACGTGATTTCTGGGCAATAATAGGGGTAAGGGGGTTTCGGTTCATTAGGGAAAATATCTTCAAAATTAAAGAAGATTCTCTTGCTTGATACATGGGCAATGTCGAAGAAACCTATTACCTTTTCTTTTGGATTGTTACTGTTTTTTATATTGCCACTAAAAAATCCAGGTTGGTTTTGTGAAAGTAAACTGCCACTTGAAGATGTTTTCTTTAACGCATCATAAAAATTATTAGCTTCAAAACTTTCATTGTGCATAGTAACTTTTATAGAATAGCGGTTGGCTATTTTATAGTCGTCGATTTTTAAGAAACGAATTAAGTCGATTACGTTGTTTGTGGAGTTTAGCGATGTATTGCTAATCAATATTTCTTTTGAATTCTCATGAGAATAACAGGTTTTTGATTCATAAGGCCACGGTTCCAATAACAGATATCCAATGTTCTGACTGTTGGGTAGTGGAGGGTTATAATAAACGGCAACTCCTCTTTGAGTGATCCATTGAGGGGCAATTACTTTATTGGTTTCTTCATACGTATATCTGTAATATTCAGTACTGTCAGTTGTTTTTGTTCCATTGAGGAGAATTTGGACCCCGTCTTCACCTACACTATTTAGTCCTCTTACTGCAACAATATCATCGATATTTGTAAGGGAACTCATTTTTTCGGTAGTTGAAGTATAGGTCTTTCCATCCGAAGTTACTATATGCAATTGATAATTCACATTGGGTACAGCTGCAAATGCTTGTTGAGAAACATATCTATCTCCGCTTCCGATAAAATTGTATTGGTTGCCATTACTGTCGGTAACATACACTACTGCTCCCACTTCGGTGTCAGGACCGTCTTCTTCTAATCGGTAAGTGCGCGATAGTTTTATCTCCTGATGTTTGTATTCATCAGTGATAGTTGCTTCAATTACTACCGCACTTTCAAAGGTTTCAGTTTGAAGACCATAAGGCTCTGTACAGCTAATTGTAAGTAGTAGTAATAGTGAGAGGACTATGTGGAATGGGTTTTTTATGTTCATTTGAAATGATGATTAATTTTAATCAACCCAGAAAGTAGGTCTTACATTAGAGGAGAATATTGTGCAGTCTCCGCATTGTGAATTGACCAGCATGATTTTATCTCTTCCGAATTTGTAAAGCGTTTTTATTCTCAAGTCGAGTGTGTTTAAAATAAATTCGCCTTGGCAATCGCTTGCAGTACCAGGGAAACTAAAACACATGTTGAATGTATATTCGAGTTCATTGAATGCATTTATTGGAGGACAATCATAAGGGTATGGCGGTTTTGGATCGTTTGGAAAAATAGTTTCAAAATTGAAAAAAATACGTTGTGTGGAAATATGTGCCACATCAAAAAAACCGATTACCTTTTCGGTTGGATTAGCTTGGTTCTTAATATTGCCACTAAAAAATCCGGGTTGGTTTTGAGATAGCAAACTACCTGTCGAAGAAATCTTTTTTAATGCATCATAAAAGTTATAGGATTCCTGACTTTCATTATACATTGTTACTTTTATGGAATATCGATTGGCGATTTTATAATCATCTACTTTAATAAAACGGATTAGGTCAACGGTATTATTCGTACTGTTTAGAGCCGTATTGCTTATTAAGATTTCCTGAGATTTTGCTGTCGAGTAACAGGTTTTGGCTTCGTATGGCCAAGGTTCAACATGTACCTCTCCAATTATAGGGCTAAAAGCTGGTGGCGGATCGTAATAAAATGCAACACCTCTTTCTGGTATCCATTGAGGGGCAATTACTTTATGTGTTTCTTCATAATAATAACGATAATACTCATTGTTAGTCGTGGTTTTAGTACTGTTAACAAGAATTTGTACACCTCTTTCACCATTATTGTTCAAGCCTTCAGTAACTGTAACATCGTCAATGTTCGTTAATGAATTGATTTTTTCATTACTTGAAGTGTAGGTTTTACCATCAGCTGTAATAATATGCAATTGGTAATTCACATCGGGTACAGCTGCAAATGCTTGTTGCGAAACATATTTATCTCCGCTTCCGGTAAAATTGTATTGGTTGCCATTACTGTCGGTTACATAGACAACTGCTCCTACTTCGATGTCAGGACCATCTTCTTCTAATCGGTAAGTGCGCGATAGTTTTATCTCCTGATGTTTGTATTCATCGGTTAAGGTAGCTTCAACTACTATTGCACTTTCAAAGGTCTCTGTCTGAAGTCCATAAGGCTCCGTGCAACCATAAATTAGTAGTAGCAGGAGAGATAGGATTAGGTTGATTGTTTTTTTCATATTCACTATTATAATGAAGATTAATTTTAATCGATCCAGAAAGAAGGTCTTATATTAGATGAAAAGGAGGTGCAATCTCCGCATTGTATATTCGTTAAATGGATAAATTCGTTTCCGAAAATATAAACGGCTTTTTCTCTATTCTTCACGGTTGTCAATACATAAAATCCACCACAAATAGGGTTGTTCGGACAGTTAGGCTGTCCATAGCAAAAACAATATCTGTATTTGAATTCATGCTCATTGTCTAAAGTCATTTTTGGGCAATAATAAGGGTAATCGGGTTTTTCCTGATTGGGGTAATACTCTTCAAAATTAAAGAATATCCTTTTGCTGCTGACATGGGCAACGTCAAAAAAACCAATAACTTTCTCTATCGGATTCGTGGCGTTTTTAATATTGCCATTATAAAATCCCGGTTGATTTTGTGATAACAAACTTCCGCCAGCTGCTGTTTTTTTTAACGCATCATAATAATTGTATGCAGCAAGACTCTCATTGTATACTGTAACTTTAATGGTATACCTGTTGGCTATCTTGTAATCAGTGTCTTTTAAAAATCGAATAGGAAAATTATTGGAAGTGCTTGTATTTGTAGATGTTGTTCCGAGCAGAATTTCTTTCGAATCTTCTGTAGAGTAACAAATTTTTGCTTCATAGGGCCAAGGCTCCATAACAACATATTCTGTAGGATCCTCAGGAGGAGTTGGTAAGATTGGCAAAACGATTCCTCGTTGCGAAATCCAATGCGGTGAAATTACTTTATTTGTTTCTTCATAAACATAACGATAGTATTCTGTTGCGCCTGAAGATGGTGTGCTTCTAGCAAAAATTTGAAGACCATTTTCTTCATGACTATTTGTTCCTTTTACAACTTCCAAATCCTCAATGTTTGTTGTTGAATTTAATTTTTCTGCAGTTGAATTATAAATCTTACCATCAGAAGTAGCAATATGTAACTGGTAATTTATACCGGCACTAGCGGCAAATTCTTGTTGCGAAATATACTTGTCTCCATTTTCTGTAAAATCGTACCGATTGCCATTGCTGTCTGTTACATAGACTACTGCGCCCACTTCAGATTCGGGACCATCTTCTTCTAATCGGTAAGTACGCGATAGTTTGATTTCCTGGAATTTATATTCGTCCGTGATTGTAGCTTCTATGACCAATGCACTTTCAAAAGTTTCTGTCTGAAGTGCGTAGGGCTCCGTACAGCCTAGTAGGAGTAGCGAAAGGAGAGAAACAAGCTGGTTAATTGTTTTGTTCATATTCATTTTTTAAACGAAGATTAATTTTTAATCAATCCAAAACGGAGGTTTTATATTGGATGAGAAAGAAGTGCAATCACCACATTGAATATTTCTTAGATCAACTTGAGTTAAGTGAACGCCAATTTGATAGTTAGGAAGAAATTTATAAACGGATTTAACTCGATGATAAACTGTTGTTAATACGTATTCTCCATCACAGCCGGGTAATGGCTCTTGAGGTAAACAAAATGCAACCGGATGAGAAAAATTTCCAGCATTTGGGTCTTCACTGTCGGGACAATAGAAAGGATATTCCGGTTTCTTGTGACCTGGAAAAAGAGAGTCGAAATTGAAAAAAACCCTTTTTTTAGACACATGACAAACATCAAAGAAACCTACTACCTTCTCTGTAGGGTTCGAAATATTTCTTATATTTCCATTGTAAAAGCCATTTTGTGTTTGAGACAATAAACTTCCATTTGTTGAGGCCCTTCTCAAGGCGTCATAATAATTGTTGGCTGCTTGGCTTTGAGTATACATCGTGACTTCTATCGAGTATCTGTGAGCAATTTTATAATCACTAACTTTTAAAAATCGAACAAGATTTGAAGATGTAGCTGTATTGTTTAAGGAAGTATTACCAATAAGTATATCCTTTGAATTTTCAGTCGTATAACATACTTTGGCTTCATATGGCCATGGCTCCATATAGATGTAACCCAAATCAGGACTTGTAGTAGGTGGAGGATTATAATATACTGCCACACCTCTGTAAGGTATCCATCGAGGTGCAATTATTTTATTGGTTTCTTCATAGGTATATCTGTAATATTCATTGTCGCTTGTTGTTTTAGTGCTTTTTGCAACGATCTGTACCCCTTTGCCCTCTTCATTACTGTTTTCCACTTCCACAACCAGATCATCAATGCTAGAAAGTGATGCAATTGATTCTTGAGTCGAAGTGTAGGTCTTTCCATCTGCTGTAGTAACATGCAGTTGGTAAGTTACATTCGGAATGGCACTGAATTCTTCTTGTGAAACATACTTCCCATTAGATTCTGAAAACGCAAAGTGGTTCCCGTTACTGTCTGTAATAAATACAGTGGCTTGCGATACTGTTTCGGGTTCGTTATCTGCTAATTTTAAGCTTCTGGTTATTCTTACCTCTTGGTATTTGTATTCATCAGTCAACGTAGCTTCAATAACGATAACGTCTTCAAAATCTTCTGTCTGTAGGGCATAGGGCTCCGTACAGCTCCAAATTAAAATGAAACTGAATAGAAGTAGTAGATGTTGTCCTCTTTTTACCATCGTGTTGTTGTTTATTCTACTACAAATGAATCGGATTGTAGTATTTTATTTCCTTTAGAATCTATACCTTCCAAAACAATCTCAAATGTTCCTGAAATATCAGAAGTATAAAAATGAATTTCGTTTTCTTCTTGTTTTACATCGGGTTTCCAAAGCAATTGGTATCTATAATCTGGAATTCTGGTATAGTCATTTGTTGAATAATCAATACTGAAATAATTTTTATCTTGTATTGGTCTCAGTAATTCAGGTTCAATTAAATAAATGTTTTTGTTGGTATTCTCGTAATCATTGTTTTTGCTTTTAATAAAGATGACTCCATTAAAGATCTTGGTGCCATAATAGTAACCTCCTCTAATCAAGCTTATAGACTTTACATTGTCAACATTGTATTTGAATAATTCATTAACATCCTGAATATAGAATCCGTCGATTAACACAAGTGCCGGATGTGATAATTCGTATTCTTTAATGTTGTCAACGATGTGAATTTCATTTCTCTTTCCAACGGTTTTGTAAAACGCACCAAAAATAACCTCGGTTAATGTTTCTTTAAGTGTCTGAAAACGGGTGTAGTCGTCCAACTTGAATTCAAGGTCAAACTTAAGGTAATCAATTTTGGGTGTACTCATAACAGCCAAAGAATCTTTTTTAGAAGCGAGATAGGCGTTTTCAATTTGACTGGCAACGGATCTGTTTTCCAAAGCTTTTTTCATCGTTGGCGAAATGGTAACAGGATTAAAAGTAAGTTGAGAATAATCCAAGGCATCTTGATTTGCCATTTCGATTGTATACTCGTCATTCTCTTTGTCTAAAATCTGTAACTGTAGCTTGTCCGTTTTATAAGATGACTCAATTGTAAAGGCAAATTCACCTTGAGAGTTTGTTTTTACGATTTTGAAAAAGGAATTGTCACCTACTATAGATAAGGCGATATTAATATTTTTGATCTCTGCTCCAACTTCTTTTTTGGGCTTTATTTTTCCAGCGATAACTTCTCCTCTAAATTCAGGAATAAGAATAGTTCCGCTCTTTTTAGTGATTGTTTGTAGGCTTGTGTTTTGTGGTGTAAGGTTAGAAAGGCTATCTTTTTTGAACACTCTCAATGTATACGATCCTGCTTTGTCGATTAATGGGGTTTCCTTCAAACGAAGCATCAACTTTTCTCTTTTACCATAGGTTTTCTTTTCAAAGTTAAAAGCTGAATTTGCATCATTATTGGTCATGGGCTGACTTACCACTTCATTTTTTACGACAACTTTTTTAGGGTCTAGCGGTTGGTAAGGATTAATGATGGTGATGTCCAAAATGCTACTGTCAATGATGTTTTCATTCAACATCCAATTGGTGTAGGCAATCAATTTGTAAGTACCTGTCTTTAGTGTACCTGGAATAAAGTATTCGCCATTGCTTTTACTGTTGTTTAAAAATAATTTGTTTTTAAAAACAACTTGTTTCTCGTCATTAATAAGCTCAACATACGCTATTTTACTGAATTCAGAAATTGTGTTTTTAGTTGTATTCAAACAAGTAACAGCAAAATAGAGTTTCTCACCCGTCAAAAAGGTGTTGGAATTGGTGGTGATGTACACCTTTTCTTTTACTACTGTGTTGTTGCCATTTACTTCGTTACCTTGAGAAAAAGCGAACTGAAATAATGAAATGGCTATAAGGCTGAATGTTAATTTTAATCTATCCAAAATATAGGTTTTAAGTTTGACGAAAAAGAGGTGCAATCACCACATTGAATGTTACGTAGAGAAACCGAAGTTAATTTAATACCAATCTCATAGGACGGATCGAATTCATAAACGGTTTTAGATCGATTGGATACAGAACTTAAAACATAATCTCCATCACAATCACTACTAGGATCGTTTTGCCCACAAAATTTAACCTGAAAACTCATGTTTGCTGCATTTGGGTCATTGCTGTCTGGACAATAGTACGGATATTCCGGCCTCTTGTGACCTGGAAAAAGAGTGTCGAAATTGAAAAAAATCCTTTTCTTAGACATGTGAGAAACATCAAAGAAACCCACTACTTTCTCCTTTGGGTTCGACTGATTTCTAATGTTTCCATTGTAAAAGCCGTTTTGTGTCTGTGACAGTAAACTTCCCGATGAGGAGGCTCTTTTCATGGCATCATAATAGTTGTTGGCCGCCTGACTTTGGGTATACATCTTGACTTCTATCGAGTATCTGTGGGCAATTTTATAATCATCAACTTTGATAAACCGCACAAGATTGGCCGATATATCTGTGTTGTTTAATGAAGTATTACCAATCAGAATATCCTTTGATTTTTCAGTCGCATAACAGATTTTGGCTTCATATGGCCATGGTTCCATATAAATATAACCTAAATCTGGACTTGAAACGGGTGGTGGGCTATAATACTCAACTACACCTCGGTAAGGTATCCATTTTGGGGCAATTATTTTATTGGTTTCTTCATAGGTATATCTGTAATATTCATTGCCACTAGTTGTTTTGGTGCTTTTCGAAATGATTTGAACTCCTTTGCCTTCTTCATTGCTGTTTTGAACTTCTGCAATCAGATCATCAATATTGGAAAGTGATGCAATTGATTCTTGAGTCGAAGTGTAGGTCTTTCCATCTGCTGTAGTAACATGCAGTTGGTAAGTTACATTCGGAATGGCTCTGAATTCTTGTTGTGAAACATACTTCCCATTAGATTCTGAAAATGCAAAGTGGTTCCCGTTACTGTCTGTAATAAATACAGTGGCTTGCGATACTGTTTCGGGTTCGTCTTCTGCTAATTTTAAGCTTCTGGTTATTCTTACCTCTTGGTATTTGTATTCATCAGTCAACGTAGCTTCAATTACAATAATGTCTTCAAAATCTTCTGTTTGCAAGGCATAAGGCTCCGTACAACTTTGTAAAAAGAGTACGGTTAATAGTAAAAGTTTGTATAATCTTGCCATTGGTTTAGAATTTGAAATTGTACGTAATCGTTGGGATTGGAACACTGAAAATCGTAGTTTTATATCCTTTGACTTCGCCGTTTTTGGTTACGAAAAATACCGAATACGGGTTGTTTCTTCCTAATACATTGTATATTGAAAAGTTCCAGAAACTGTGCGCTAACTTTTTGATTTTATGATTTCCTTCAAAGTTGACTCCTATATCCAATCGGTAATAATCCGGGATTCTAAATTTATTACGATCACTGTAAAGTGTGTATTCAACGCCATTGTACTCGTATTTACCAACTGGATACGTTACAGGTCTACCTGTTTGGTATATGAAATTGGCAGAGAAACTGTAACGTTTGGTTAATCTATAATTCATAACAGCACTGAAATCATGCGGCTTGTCAAAATTGGCTGAAAAATACTCTCCGTTATTTACTTTTTCCTCTTCAAATTTACCATCTAATTTAATGAAAGATCTTGAATAAGTGTAACTTACCCATCCGTTAAGTCTTCCTTCGGTTTTCTTTAGTAATAATTCCGCTCCGTACGATTTACCTTCTCCCTGTAATAATTCTGTTTCCAAATCGTCATTTAAAATCAGATTAGCGCCAACTTTATAATCTAAAATATTTTTAGATTTTTTATAATAACCTTCCAAACTTACCTCTAAGTCTTCATAGTTAAGATTTTTGAAAATTCCAACCGATAGTTGTTCTCCACTTTGCGGTCGTACATTCAAATCGGATAATTTCCAAGTGTCTGTTGGTGACATTGTAGTGTTGGTTGACAATAAATGAATGTATTGATAGGTTTTATCGTAACCAGCTTTAATTGATAAATCGTCGTTAATGGAATAGCGTAAAGCAACACGCGGTTCAAAGCCTTGGTAGGTTTTGAAAATCTCATTGTTGTTGTATTTCTCTTCACCCACTTGAGTGGCTTCACTTTTGGGTTGCCCTTCTTCATAAATCTTTTGGGTTGATGGACCCATAGCATTAAATACAGAATAGCGAATTCCAAAATCTAATAATAATTTATCCGAGAATTTATAACTGTCCGATATAAATAATGCACTTTCTAATCCTTTCTCTAAATCGATAGTTTTGGATTGTATGTTGGAATTGTCATTGTTTGGATTAATATATCCCGGATTGATGGTATACAGTTTGGTCGATAATCCATAGGTTAATTTGTTTTTTGGATTGATTACTGTGCTTGCTTTCAAAATCATCTGCGATTCGCCATTATCATAGCCAAATCGATACGAGTTCTCAGGTAAGCCATTGTAATCAATTTGAAACTTATATTTACTATTGGTGAAGGTGACTTCTGCATTGTTTTTGGAATTAAAATTGTGCTTCCATGTTAATGTGGCCAATCTATTGCTGTACTTGAACAACGAATCGGCTGTAATGCTGAATTTATCATTACTGTAGTATAAAGTGGATTCTATCGTGTTGTTCTTGTTAATTTTATGGTTGTATTTGGCTACGAAATCATAAAAAGAAGCTTCGCTTTCTTTTAATTTCTCCTCTTTTAAACTTCTTAAAATCCATCCAGAATAGGTACCTCGTGCACCAACAAGTAAACTGGCTTTGTTTTTTACCACTGGGATAGAAAGCGCAACGTTACTGGTAACAGGTCCAATACCAGCTTCGCCTTGGAATTTTTCATTGTTACCATTCTTTGATGTAATATCGAAAACGGAAGACAATCGACCTCCAAATTCTGTCGGAATACTTCCTTTGTAAATGTCTACTTTTTTTGTTACATAAGGATTCAAAGCCGAAAAGAAACCAAAGAAATGTGAAGGGTTGTAAATGGTACCTTTGTCCAGTAAAAATAAATTCTGATCTTCTTTACCACCTCGAACATTGAAACCCGAAGAACCTTCTCCAGCAGTTTTTACTCCAGGAATAGTCGTTGCTATTTTAAGTACGTCTCTTTCTCCAAAAACCAAAGGAACATTCTTGATACCTTCAGCCTCAATAGTAGTCACTCCCGTAACCGCGGTTCTTAATTTTTGTTTGCTTCTGCGTTTGATCACTACTTCGTTCAATTGATTTACTTTTTCAGTTAATGTCAGGTTGAGCTTACCATTACTGTAAATCATTACCTTTTTAGCCGTAGGTTTGAAATTCCCGATGTCTGTTGTTATCGTGTAAATACCTGAAGGTAATTTAAGTTCGTAAAATCCTTCTTGATTCGTAGTTACTACTATTTCTGTATTCTTTACGCGTATGTTAACATCGCTAATAGGTTCGTTGTTTTTTTTGTTTCGTACAAAACCCGAAAATGTAAACAATGCATTTTGTGTACTGTTCTGACTTTCTTTTCCAATTAATGAAATAGATTCGTTATCTTCTTTGTTAGAATCGAACTCTTGAAAAAATACTGGTGATACTGTTTTCTTTTGCTCTGCACTTGCATCCTTTAGAAAGAAATCTTTCGGTAATTTAGAGTATACTAGACTTTTGTGTGTTAAAATGATTTTGTTATTGTCTATGAAATAATTGATTTCAGTATCCTCGAAAAGTTTATCTAAAACACTAGTGAGTGTTTTGTTTTTAAATTCCCCAGATAGTAAGACAGAGTCATCCATCCACTTGTCTTGATAGTAAAACTTATAGGTTGTTATTCCTTCAATTTTTAAGAGAATTGCTTTTAAATTAATGTTAGAGTACTCGAAAGAAAGTGTGTTTTCTTGTTGTACAGCTGCGTTGTTGTCTTGTGAGTAAGACAAGTTGAAAAATATAAATGATAGAAGTAAAACTATTTTATTCATGGAGCTACAATTTAATTTTTGAATGATTTATTAATGGTTAACATTAAATTCTCCATGAATTTTATGTTGTTTTCCTTTTCGAGTTTTCTGTAATTCGTATAATAGGTGTTAATTTCCGATTTGCACTGTGGGAATAAATTTTGAATACTTTTCTTGGATTTTACTTCGGTAATCGTGTTGTTGATTTTTATAAAGTAGCTGTTGTCTTGTATATAGGATGTAAGTAAGCTGTTTTCTTGAATTATTTCCTTATCTGTTTTTTTGTATTTTATATAAAAAGTAAAGGCATTCGTGCGAAGATTTTCTTCAACATATTCGAACGGCTTTTCTTTTTGTAGTTGTATAGGTACGAACTTTCGATTTTGTATAGTGAAATAGGCAATCTTCGATTTGTTGAGTACCACCAATACTTTCTCCGATTGATTTTCTGGATTCAATAATAGATCATCCTTGAAGATGTCGTACTTTATTTTGTTATTATAATAAACCTGGTTGTTGAATTTTATTTCTTCTGTATAGAGTATGTTTTCCTGAAAATAACGGTGTTCGTTATTATAGGTGTCCTCATTGTTAATATGTAATTTTCCGTTATTGATGAGTTCATTGCCTGAACTTAAATCTTGGTCAAGTACAATATACATTTCTTTTTCTCTGTTGTTTTGAGAAATAGCGGTAGTGGTTTTAAGGCTTAAAAAAACCAAAAAAGATAAAAATCCAATTTTAAGCATGATGGTTGAGTTTGTTGCAATTTTATGTAAAAATAACAGAATAAAAGAAATTTCTTACGTATGATTATGGTAAAACCGTAAAAAATCTTAAAATAATACAAAGGAATGCTTTCAATTACTTGGTTTTTAAGTATTTATGATTTTCATTTTTTTAACAAAAATGTTAAGAATTGTGATACATTTTATAAATTGTAGCAGGTGTTTTGCAATATATTTCCAAAAAATAACCCCTAAAAGATTGCTCCTTTAGGGGTTTTCACGAATTAAATAATCTTAATTAACCTTGTGAATTATCTTTTTTGTCATCCTTTTTCTCTTCACGAGGAGGACGTGGTAATAATTGTTTTCTTGACACTTTCTCTTTACGTGTCTTAGGATCGATACCTAAATATTTAACTTGGAATACATCACCCATGTTGACTACGTCAGATGGTTTTTCTGTACGCTCCCAAGCTAACTCAGATACGTGTAGTAAAACCTCATTTCCAGGTGCTGCTGTATATTCAACAACGGCTCCGAAATCTAACATCTTAACTACTTTTACCTCATACGTTTCTCCAACCGCCGGTTTGAAGATGATCGAGTCAATTTTAGCTAATACTGCTGCGATTCCGTCTGGATCTGTACCTAAAATTTCTACTACACCTTGCTCGTCAACTTCGTTGATAACGATTGTAGTTCCAGTAGCTTTCTGTAATTCTTGAATTACTTTTCCACCAGGACCAATTAAAGCACCAATGTAGTTTCCAGGAATAGTACGTGTAATAATTTTTGGTGCATGTTTCTTAACATCTTCTCTCGGTGTAGCGATTGTTTCAGTCAATTTACCCAAAATGTGTAAACGTCCATCACGTGCCTGACCTAAAGCTTGCTCCATGATGTCATAACGTAAACCATCAATTTTGATGTCCATTTGACATGCAGTAATACCATCAGCGGTTCCGGTTACTTTAAAGTCCATATCTCCTAAGTGATCTTCATCTCCTAAAATATCAGACAATACAGCAAATTTTTCACCGTCTGTGATTAGTCCCATAGCAATACCAGAAACTGGTTTTACCATTTGAACTCCAGCATCCATTAAGGCCATTGTTCCAGCACATACTGTAGCCATTGAAGATGAACCATTCGATTCTAATACTTCAGATACAATACGGATAGTGTAAGGACAATCTGCAGGGATCATATTTTTTAACGCTCTTTGCGCTAAGTTTCCGTGTCCTACCTCACGACGTGAAGTTCCTCTTAATGGTTTTGCTTCACCAGTTGAGAAAGGAGGGAAGTTATAGTGCAAGTAGAATCTTTCTTCACCTTGTTCTGATGGAGAATCAATTACGTTCGCTTCTCTTGATGTTCCAAGGGTAACTGTCGCTAAAGCTTGAGTTTCTCCTCTAGTAAATAATGAAGATCCGTGTACCGATGGTAAATAATCGGTTTCACACCAAATTGGTCTGATCTCAGTCGTTTTTCTACCGTCTAAACGTAATCCTTTTTCTAGGATAACATTACGTACAGCTTCTTTGTTGGTTTTGTAAAAATACTTTCCTACTAAACCAGCTAAATCTGCATTTTCAGCATATTCTTCTTCTGTGAATAAAGCTTTAGCTTCTTCTTTAACCGCAGCGAATTTCTCACCACGCTCACTTTTTCCAGAAGCTTCTTGTGCAATAGCATAACATTTGTCATAGGCAGCAGCTTTCACTTTTGCATAAACTGCTTCATCTTCCACTTCGCCTTCGTACTCTCTGTAAGCTGGTGATCCAACTGCAACTCTCAATCTTTCTTGAGCAGCAATTTGAACTTTAATAGCCTCGTGCGCAAATTTGATAGCTTCTACCATCTCAGCTTCTGAAATTTCTTTCATCTCACCTTCCACCATCGCAACCGAATCTTTAGATGCTCCAATCATCATATCGATGTCAGATAATGCTAATTCTTCTCTGCTTGGATTGATTACTAATTTTCCATCAATACGTGCAACACGTACTTCGGAAATTAAATTGTAAAATGGAATGTCTGAAACAGCTAAACACGCCGATGCAGCTAATCCAGCCAAAGCATCAGGCATTACATTGTCGTCATGTGACATTAATTGGATCATTACCTGCGTTTCTGCATGGTAATCATCCGGGAATAGCGGACGCAATACGCGGTCTACTAAACGCATAGTTAATACTTCGCTGTCACTTGGACGTGCTTCTCTCTTGAAGAAACCGCCAGGAAAACGACCTGCCGCAGCAAATTTTTCACGATAATCTACTGTTAACGGTAAAAAATCCACACCAGGATTTGATGTTCTTGCAGATACAGCAGTTGCTAGTAACATGGCATCGCCCATACGAACAACTACTGATCCGTCAGCTTGTTTGGCTAATTTCCCAGTCTCGATCGTGATACTTCTTCCGTCACCTAAATCGATAACTTCTTGGAATGTTTTTGGAATCATAAAATGTAATTCTAAATTAAACAAAGGGTCTTAGTCGTGTTGTTGTGTGTTGTTGTGTAGTTGTCTGAAACCCAATGAAAAACCAAACTTTTCTTTGTATAAATATATAAAACAAAAAGAGGCGCGCGGGCACCTCTTTTCATCTTGATTATTTTCTGATGTTTAATTCTTTGATAATCGCACGGTATCTGTTGATCTCCGTATTCTTTAAGTAGTCAAGAAGACTTCTTCTTTTACCTACTAATTTCACTAACGAACGCTCAGTGTTGTAATCGTGACGATTTCTTTTTAAGTGCTCAGTTAAGTGGTTGATTCTGAATGTGAATAAAGCGATTTGCCCTTCAGCAGAACCAGTGTTCTCAGCTTTACCTCCGTGTTTAGCGAAAATTTCAGCCTTTGTTTCTTTTGATAAATACATGCTAATATTATTTAAATGATTATTATGTAGATTGGATAATTCCAATACGGGTGCAAAGGTAAAACTATTTTTGAATATCACAAGTTTTATTTTGAACTTGATGCTAAAATTTTGATTTAGAGATGGAAGGTAATGTCGAGTGTAATGCTATTGCTTTTTGAATACGAAATAGAAAGGTCAAGGGTTGTTTCAAATAGTTGTAAGTGAGTGAGTAGGGTAAGTAACATTATTGTCTTCTATATATATAGCGTATATATAGCGTATATATAGCGTATATATGTCGTATATATGATATGTTAAAGTCTACTTAAAGACTGAGTTGTTTTTGCGTTTCGTTCTGTTTCAATTGTATAAAAATGTTATGGAAGTAGTAGGTGGCTAATGTAGTACTTGTTAATAAGTGCCATAAATGAAGTATTGAAGTATTGAAGTATAGTGTAGTGTAGTGGTTGAGTTATGGATATGGTGCCTGTTAAAATATCGAAGTCAAGTTGTATTGGGTTATTGGATTGCTAAACCATTGGAAGACTTAGATTGTATGATTTCTCCGTTGTCGTAATGACAAAGCACGAAAATTAGTAAATCCATCAATCGGTTAATTGGTTAATCAAAAATAAGATTGGCTTCGATCAAGGGCTTTGTCTCAAAAGATAAGCTACCACTTTGTTCTCAATATCTTGTGCAGCAGTCGATGTAATTTGAAGATTTCTGATTGGTTTCAGTTCCGTTTCGGTATGTGCTTTTTGGTTGTACCAGTCTCCCAAACCGTCATTTTTTTGATTTCTCCATTCCGGAATACGGTTGGCTGGAATACTTTCTAATTCCATCTTGTCAAAAGTATTGTCGATGGTGACTTTAAAAAAGTTTGTGGAGTTTTGGTTGTTTCGTAACGGAACAATAAATTCGGACCAACTGTGATTGCCTCTGGTGATAACCTTGCCCTCGTAACCCATCGTGCTTAATAATGAAACAAAAGCCATTTCGCGTTCGCTACACCACCCGAAAGTATTGAAATTACCACATTCTGGAGTGTTGTATTTTGGTTTTTCACTTACTAAATCACTCAGGAATAAATAGGGCGTACGGTCGATATCTGCAAAGGATTTGTACTTTGAAAACTCCTTAGGAGGTGTCTTTTCAATTAATTTTCGGTTAGTTTCCAAATCAATTATCCCATACCTCGGATTTGGAGTGGTCCAATGCCAGAAATACGGGATATTTAATAGGTCGCCTCTAGAATAATTAGAGGCAGAATGGCTCGTGAAAAGCTTATGTAGTATATGGAATGTGTAAAATGTGGTAACGTTTACCGAATCTGCTTCTTTAATAGAGTGTTTCCTTACAGCATCTTTAAAGGATGATGAATCAACCGCCTGAAAGTCGTTCCTGTGGTTTTGAATGAGTTCTTTGAAAAATAAAGGTACTGCTGTCCGATTGTATCCAAAGGTTTTGGGATGAAAATCGGTTTCGTTTTGACCAATCTGATTTTTGCAGAATACCAATAAAAGAATACAACCCAAAAAAGGCAGGAATGCTTTTTTCATTTAGTATAACTTCGCTACTTCACTGTTTACAAATTCCAAGAAACGCTCATCGGCTTCTGTGAAGGGATCAATCACATGGCTGTCAATGTCAATCTGTCCAATGTTTACTCCATCAACAAATAACGGAACAACAATCTCAGATTTAACCGTAAAACTGCAGGCAATATAATTGTCTTGTGCCGATACATCAGGTACCACAAAGTTGGCATTCGACTCGGCTACTTGTCCACAAATCCCTTTCCCAAAAGGAATCACAGTATGGTCGGTCTCTGCACCCACATAAGGCCCAAGGTGCAATGTCTTGGCTTCATGATTCGCAAAATAAAAACCTACCCAATTGTAATAGCTAATGTTGTCTTGTAATAATTGGCAAATTTGTAGTAGTTTTTCGTCTCTACTTGCTGATGAATTCGTTATTTCGGTAACCTTGGGTTGTAATTCGTCAAATGTCATTTTATTTCGTTTTTATGCAAAAGTAACGAACGCCAATTTTAATTTTTATATAAATTTGTTAAAAAATCATTTTGACTAACTATTTCCAACAGTACAAACCTTTCTTGTTATTTCTTGGCAAATTCTTTTTGTCATACTTGCTGTTGACTGTTGTGTATTGGTTGTATTTGGCATCTGTCGATGAGGTGAAAATGGATGGGGTAACCAAGTTGGTAGCTCGCCAAACCGAATGGGTGTTAAAAGGAATTGATGCTGAAGCTTCGGTTGTTGAAGATAAACCCCATAACTATGCTCAAATCATATACCAAGGGAAATATGTCGCCCGGATCGTCGAAGGTTGTAATGCCATTAGTGTCATTATTCTATTCGTGGCCTTCATAATCGCTTTTTCCGGTAGACTAAAACCTACCGTTTTGTTTTTACTAGGGGGGAGTCTTTTGGTGTACTTTCTCAATATTTTCAGAATCGTCCTCTTGACGGTATTGGTGTACCATTTTCCAGAACAGGAACATTTTCTGCATGGGGTTATTTTTCCATTGATTATCTATGGTGTGGTTTTTTTATTATGGCTTTTTTGGGTGAATAATTATTCTGCGTATGCTTCAGGGAAATCAAAATAGAAGATGGCAAATCGCCTTGAGTTTTTTCTTGGTCGGACTATTGGTAGCTGTTAGGGCTTTTGAAAATGTTTTGTTTTATGATCCTTTCATCGCTTATTTCAAATCGGAATACAACGCCTTACCTTATCCCGATTACAAAGTTGGACAGCTTTTCCTGCACTGGGTTTTCAGATATGTACTCAATGCGGGTATTTCATTAGCCATTCTTTATGTGCTGTTTAAAGATACTTCCATAGTAAGATTTTCCTCGATTCTTTTTATGCTGTTCCTTGTATTACTTCTTGTTGGAATGTTTTTTCTATTGTTTTACGGAAGTGAAAACCATAAAATGACCTTGTTTTACGTGAGGCGTTTCCTTATTCAGCCTCTTTTTTTAGTAGTATTTATCCCTGCCTTCTTTTATCAGAAAAAAACTTCATAAATATTGCGTAACTTTATTGTAATTAGTTGGTTACAAAATGAAAGTGGTAAAGCATTCCGGAGAAGTTGTCGATTTTGAGAAAGTAAAACTCGAAAGGTCTTTGTTGAAAGCAGGTGCCGATCAACCTACCATTCAAAGTATATTGAAAAATCTAGCTACTCATCTCTACGATGGAATGACTACTCAACAAATTTACAAACTGGCTTTTGACAGATTGAAAGAGGAATCAAGTGCCAAAGCGGCCCGTTACAATTTGAGAGCTTCTTTTGAGCTTCTGGGGCCTGCAGGTTTTTATTTTGAAAAGTATATCTCCCATCTTTTTAGAGTATTAGGGTATGCTACTAGAATGAATCTGAATCTGCATGGGAAATGTATAGAGCATGAAGTCGACCTGGTAATTAAGAAAGACAACAAGCTTACGATGGTAGAGTGTAAATTTCATGCCAACCGGGATATTGTTTCCGATGTCAAAGTGCCAATGTACACCCTTTCTCGGTTTAACGATCTCAAAGAGCGGTCGCATTCCATTTTTGAGCAAGAGGAACACATCAATGTCTGCTTAATCGCTACCAATAACCGGTTTTCTGAAGATGCCATTCAGTTTGCCGAATGCGCTGGACTCCAATTGTTGAGTTGGAGTTATCCTAGTGGGAATAATTTGCATGCTCTGATTGATAAGACGGGGCTGTATCCTATTACTTGCCTGACGACTATGTCACGTAACGAAAAGGAACAGTTGCTTTCACTGGATGTGATAGTGGCCAACCAATTGAAAACAACAAGTGATGATTTAAATCACATCGGACTGAGTGCCAAACGAATTAAGAATATTCTACAAGAGGTTTCTGAATTATGTACATAAAAGTAGTGCTATGAAAATACAATTTTTTGGAGGTGTAGGAACCGTAACGGGTTCTAAAACACTAATCGAATCCAATGGGATACGGATTTTAGTCGACTGTGGCTTGTTTCAAGGAGTAAGAGAAATTCGTAATCTCAATTGGCAACCGCTTGAAGTATTGCCCTCATCCATCGATTATGTGCTACTCACACACGGTCATTTGGATCATTGTGGTTGGTTGCCCAGATTGATTCATCAGGGTTTTGAAGGGAAGATTTATTGTACCGGTCCCACAAAAGCGATTTCAAGAATTATTTTATTAGACTCAGCAAAAATCCAAGAAGAAGAAGCAGAAAAAGCCAATCAGGAACAATATTCCAAGCACAATCCTGCTGAACCGCTCTATACTGTGGAACAAGCAGAACGCGTTGTGCCTTTCTTTAGGGTTATTCCATTGGATAAAGAATTTGATCTCGATGCCGAAATTTCCGCTAGGTATTTTTATGCAGGACATATCTTGGGTGCCTGCTCCATCGCATTGAAACTGGAAGGTAAAACCTTGGTTTTTTCTGGGGATGTTGGCAGAGATAACGATGATTTACTTTTTGCACCCGTCAAACCCCAAAATGCCGATTATGTTTTTCTGGAAAGTACTTACGGCGATCGCCTGCATCCGGATAACAATCCAATGGAAGATTTGGAATTGTGTATTAACGAAACATTTGCCATGGGCGGAAATGTCATTATTCCAAGTTTTGCTGTTGAAAGAGCACAGACCATTATGTATCTTATTTGGAAATTAAAGCAACAGGGTAGAATACCCGAAATGCCCTATATTATTGATACGCCAATGGGAATAAAGGTGATTGACTTGTTTACGGAAAACAAAACATGGCACAAGTTGAAACTGGAGGATTGTGAAGCCATGTGTGATATGTTTCAAATGATTACCAATTACGAGGAAACCATCGAAACCATTTATGATGATCAACCTAAAGTGATTATTGCTGCCAGCGGAATGGTTACTGGTGGTAGAGTTTTAAGTTATTTGGAACGGTATATTGTTGATAGTAAAAATACGGTGGTTATCGTGGGTTACCAAGCCGAAGGAACTCGTGGGCGTCAGTTGATTGAAGGAGCGAAAGAAATAAAAATATATGGTAATTACTACGCTGTCCGAGCTAGAATAACTGAAATTGAAGGGTTGTCGGCCCATTGCGATCAGGAAGATTTATTGCAATGGCTTTCTGAAATTGAACCCAAACCAGAAAAAATATTCTTGGTTCATGGTGAAACAAATGCATTACTAGCTCTAAAAACAAAAGTGGAAGAGAAGTACGATGTCTTTTGCGAAATACCTTATATCGGACAAGTTTTTGAAATCAATTGACAAGATTTTTTCATTCAAATTAAATCACTTTTACTTCATATAGGCTAGCGGCTGTTGTGCAACTTCATGCTGTGGTTTCTAATGTTTCTCCCCACATTGTATGCTACGGAAAATGTCTATTGTTGTTCCATGAATGGCATTTTCTTATCCAATATTTTCTTGAACGATTTTTCGTTTCGATTAGTTATTGCCCAATCATTAGTTTATGTTTTAATTATTTATAACCACTTTTTATGTTGGTAATAGCATGTTGGCTCTTTCTTGAAATGTAAATTGCTTTTATATGTTTTTTTTATTTTTATTATTGATAATTAATGAGTTGTGATTTTTATTTTGTGCATTTTTTTATAAAATCATGTTTTTGTGATTTTCAAATGACAATTTAAAAAATGAATTTTGACTCACTGTTCTCACTTGTTCGGCTTCTGAAGAATTTTGAAAGAAAACAAAAAGACAGTAGTCAGAAATTCCATTGACTTAAAATGTTGGAAAAGTAATAAGTTAAAATTTTTTAATAATGAAATCAATCGAAAACTTCAAAAACAATGAGTTAAGCAAAATTGCAAAGGCTATGGTTAAAGGTGCTGGTGAAACAAGAACTGCCTGCAGACCTATTTATGGTACGTTTTACGTACGTGTTTATACTTATAATGATGTCAATGGTGATGGAAAATTAGGTGCTGGTGATCAAATATTATCAGAGGAAGTTTCATTAACCTGTGTTGCTACTCAATTGGAATAAAAGATATTTAAAATCCAATTTGATCATCGCAGTAGAATGAATGTCAAAACCCAATTGACTTAAAAATATTTGGGAATCCTAATTTTAATTGTAATACATATGAAAGCTATTGAAAATTTTAAATCACAAAGCTTAAAACAATCAGAAATGACTTGTATTAGAGGCGGAGAAACTAGAAGGCATTATCAAGAATACCGCCCAGGAGACGGGTATACTTATGTAACGGTTATTTATTACACCGATGTGGATGGAGACGGGACTTTAAGCTCGGGTGACAAGATTACAACTACCATGCAGTTTAGAAGACAAATCCAAATCAGTAATGAAGCTGTTTAATAATTAATGCAAGTAAGATGAAAAGGATAACTGATTTAAAAAATCACGGGTTAAACGATAAGGAGTTGACCTCAATTTGTGGTGGCGCAGTTCGAAATGTACAAGTAACTACATCAAGATTTGGTAATACGATTACGGCCGTTTTTTATGACGATGCGAACGGTAATGGTAGGCTAGATAATAACGAAGCTGTTCTTGATATTCAACGATATGAAGTACATGCCAAATAGAGTTTGAACAAAAAAATAAAAAGGAGGTTGCTGAAAAGGCAACCTTTTTTGTGTAGTTTCTACTTGACTGTGGTAAGATGTTAGAAACCTTTAGCAGTTTTGGTAAAAAGTGATTTAGGATTAAATGTTGCGAATACGGAGCAAATCAATTAACAAGATTTTATAATTGATTTTCTAAAAAATGCCTACTTTTGGTCCCAGTTAGCAACATGAAAATAAAAAAACACATAGTATTTCTATTGTCATTTCTGATATTGGTTTCCAATGTTGGAATGGCTTTCAGTGTGCATTATTGTGAAGGAAAGATTTCTGGTGTTTCTTTTAGTTATAAAACCGAAGAACTTTGTGTAGAACAGAAAGTTGAAGTTAATAAAGCATGTTGCGGACAAGAAAATAGCCATAAGGCATGTTGTAAAAACAGTAAAGTTGAAATCGAAAAAACAACTACTGAAAATGTTTTAGTCAAAACCTTTCATTTGGATTTGGCAACTTTTGCAGGTTTCGATTTCTGGAATTCTTCTCCCTATTTTTCTACTGATGAAGTCGTAGAGAAAAGTGAAAACCCTTCGTTTTACTGTGACACGAACGCTCCGCCTTTATACCAATTATACTCCCAGTACATTTTCTACGCGTGATTGATGTTTTTTAATCGGATTTGATTTTATAAACATTTAATTACTAATACAATGAAAAATATATTTATGTTTTTTGTTGTTTTTCTATCTCTACATGCTTCTGCACAAACGCAGGATACTTTACAGACTGTAAAGGTTGAAGCCAAAAGAGCGAAAACACAAAAATCATTACTAAAAGCAACAAATACTACTGTCTTATCCAGTAAAGAATTATTAAAAGCAGCTTGCTGTAACTTGGCAGAAAGTTTCGAAACCAATCCGTCTATTGATGTCAATTTCTCGGATGCTTTAACGGGAACGAAGCAAATTAAAATGCTGGGACTAACTAGTCCGTATTTATTGATAGCGGAAGAAAATATCCCATCAGTACGTGGTGCTTCACAAGCTTTTGGATTGTCTTTTACACCCGGAACATGGGTGGAAAGCATTCAGATTACCAAAGGTGCGGGGAGTGTTATTAATGGTTTTGAGAGTATTTCCGGTCAAATCAACACCGAATTGCTTAAGCCAGCTAAAGAAATCCCTTTCTTCTTGAATACCTACGGTTCTACCGATGCGCGTTTCGAATTGAATACGCACCTTACACAAAAAATAGATAGTTTGTGGTCTACTAGTTTGTTGGTTCACGGCAATATGCGTGTGGCTAAAAACGATATGAATGATGATGGATTTCTTGATAATCCATTGGGAAATCAAATAAATGTTATGAATCGCTGGCAGTACGCTAATCCAGAAAAAGGATGGGTGAGCTTTTTAAATTTCAGATATATGAACGATGAAAAGCAAACTGGTCAGATAGATTTTGATCCGAATGTGCATAAATTGACTACAACCTATTGGGGTTCTGAAATCAATACCGAGCGTTTCGATTTTTCTTCTAAATTAGGCTATGTATGGAAGGATATGCCCTACCAAAGTATCGGATTTCAAAATGCCTATACTTCACATAGCCAACAATCGTATTTTGGTTTACGAACGTATGATATAAAGCAAAAAAGCTGGTATTCTAATCTGATTTTCAATTCGATTATCAATAATACCATGCATAAATTTTCAACTGGATTGAATTTTGCTTTTGATGACTATCAGGAGTTTGTAAACACTGATGATGTGAGCCGAAGAGACAACTCTTTAGGTGCGTTTTTTGAATATACATATGATGATGGGGATAAATTCAGTATGATTTTAGGCGGCCGAATGGACTATCATAATCGATTGGGAGTATTTGCAACACCAAGATTGCATACGCGTTACAATCCGTGGGAAGGTGCTGTTATTCGTTTTTCGGCAGGTAGAGGAAAGCGTTCGGCTAATATCTTTGCTGAAAATCAACAATTGTTCGGTAGCTCTAGAAGTTTTAATGTACTAGATAATGGAGGTAAAATTTACGGATTGGATCCCGAAATTGCCTGGAATTATGGATTTGGTTTCTTGCAGAAATTTGACTTGTTCGGAATGAAATCGGATGCTTCGGTGGATTTTTACCGTACCGACTTCCAAAATCAAGTGGTTGTAGACTTGTTTCAAGGAAGCGGTCAAGTAGATTTCTACAACCTGAAAGGGAAATCTTTCGCAAATAGTTTGCAGGTTGAATTCAATACTGAAATTATCAAACACTTGAATTTCCGTTCGGCGTATAAATACTATGATATCAAAACGGATTACAATTCGGGTAGTTTTCAGAGACCATTACAGGCAAAGCATCGTTTTTTTACTAATTTAGAGTTTGAAACGCATATCAAAGAAAAAGGGCAGCAATGGAGGTTTGATTATACGCTGAACTGGCTTGGAAAACAACAATTGCCAAATACTGAAGGTCAGTTGCCGTCAGTTTCTCCTTCTTTTATAGTGATGAATTCACAAATAACCCGTACTTTTTCATCCACTTTTGAAATGTATGTTGGTGCTGAGAATTTAGGAAATTATAAGCAAGGAAAAGCAATTGTAGGTGCAGATGCTCCTTTTGGAACAAATTTTGATACGTCTGTTGTATATGCGCCGGTTTTTGGAAAAATGTTCTATGCCGGACTGCGTTTTAAAGTAAAATAATAAAAAAGAAACATATGAAGAATCTAGTTTTGATGGTGATGCTTATGATTGGATTAACAACATTGGCTCAGGAAAAAAAGAATAAAAATGCCAAGTATAATGTTGAGGTCAATGGTAATTGTGAAATGTGTAAGAAACGTATCGAAAAAGCTGCATTTTCGGTTAGTGGCGTGAAAAGCGCAGTTTGGCATGCTGATGACACAACTTTGCATTTAATTCTGAATGAGGAAAAGTGCAATATGAAAGAGGTGGAAAAAGCCATTGCAAAAGCAGGTCACGATACCAAAAATGTAAAAGCCACAGATGCTGATTATGAAAAACTTCACGCCTGCTGTCAATACGAAAGAGTGAAATAATACAATGAAGCCTTGATCTTGAATCAAGGCTTTTTTCTTGATAAGAAAATGTTAAGTCTTTTGATATTTGATATTAAAGTGATATTTTCGCCTCATGAAATTTTTTACCAAAATAGTATTAGTGGTTTTTATACTGTTTCAGTTTTCTTCGATTGTCGTTTGTATAATCAATGAGAAAAATGATGCGGCGTTTACTTTTAATATTACGGAGGAAGAAGAACAACATAAAAACACCAAAGAAGTGAAAGCCGAAGTTGTGTTTGAAAAGAATGTTTTTCAAGATTTCATTTTTAAAGAGACTACTCAAAACAATTTTGAAGAATATTTATTGAAAGATTATTCTTCTGATTCACTATCATTCTTTCCTCCTCCCGAACAAGTTTAAACTAATAGTTCTTCGGAAAAGTTCCGGAGCAAAATATTGTTTTAAAAATTGTTTAGGGTTATGACAAAAAAAGTAAATATTTTTGGAAGCCTTAGTTCAGACATTCCTGCTGGATTAGTGGTTTTTTTAGTAGCGTTGCCTTTGTGTTTAGGTATCGCTTTGGCATCGGGTGCTCCGTTGTTTTCTGGGATTATTTCCGGAGTAGTAGGTGGAATTGTGGTTGGTTCATTGAGTAAATCACATATTTCCGTTTCAGGTCCCGCAGCGGGATTAACCGCAATTGTGTTGACAGCAATTACCTCATTAGGAAGTTTTGAAGCTTTCTTGTTGGCGGTCTTGATTGCTGGTATCTTTCAAATTGTTTTGGGTTTTATTAAAGCCGGCACAATTTCCAACTATTTTCCTAATAATGTAATTGAAGGGATGTTGGCAGGTATCGGTATCATTATTTTCTTGAAACAAATTCCACATGCAGTAGGGTATGATAAGGATTACGAAGGAGATTTTTCTTTTTTGCAGCCCGATGGTGAAAATACATTTTCAGAACTGTTTTCTGTAGTTGGGAACATTCATCCTGGAGCTGTAATTGTTGCTTTGGTGTCGTTATGTATCTTAATCGGATGGACAAAAGTTCCTTTTCTACGCGATTTAAAATTAGTTCCGGCAGCTCTAGTTGCTGTAGTGGCTGGTGTTACGATTAATCAGATTTTTATCAGTTCGGGAAGTTCTTTAGCCATTTCCGGTGATCATTTGGTAAGTTTGCCTGTTCCAAAAACATTTGATGAATTCAAACAAAGTTTCCTTTTCCCTGATTTTTCGCATATTGGTAATAAAGAAGTGTGGATTGTTGCGATAACGATTGCTGTAGTGGCATCTATTGAAACGCTTTTGTGTATTGAGGCAGCAGACCGCATGGATGTGCACAAACGATATACCGATACCAATATCGAATTGAAAGCGCAAGGAGTTGGAAATATTATTAGCTCCCTTTTAGGTGGTTTACCGATGACTTCAGTAGTGGTTAGAACTTCTGCCAATGCAAATGCCGGTGCGCAAACAAAAATGGCGGCAATTACACATGGTATTTTGCTCCTTGTGAGTGCGGTTTCTATACCATTCCTTTTGAATAAAATTCCATTGGCTACATTAGCTGCTGTATTACTTTTAGTAGGTTATAAATTGGCTGTGCCTAATATTAAGCATTTTGCTAAATTTATGCCAACAAGTATCAATGTCTTAATCTTATCCCTAATTGGTTTGAAAGTAGCTTATGATAATACTGAGTTCACCTCGATTACTTGGGGTGTTGTTGCTTTACTTTTAGTGTTACAAATAGGAAACATAGTAAATCGCTGGATGAATAATCCGGATTTCAAGAAAACAATTTTAAGAAATCAATATTTGTATTTTCCTTTTTTTGCCACAACTATTGCAGTTGTATTTACTGATTTGTTAAAAGGAGTTGCCTTGGGTTTAATCATCAGTGTGATTTTTATTCTGAAAGGGAATATGCAACGAGCGTATAATTTCAGAAAGCAAGAATATCAGGATGGAGATGTAATTCATATCGATTTGGCTCAAGAGGTTTCCTTTCTAAATAAAGCGGCAATCAAGGCTACTTTGTCTTCAATTCCTGAAAATTCAAAAGTTGTAATCAATGCTTCGGATACAGTATATATTGCACACGATGTGTTGGATTTGATTAAAGAATTCAAAAAAATTAGAGCAAAAGAAGAAAATATCAAGGTGAAACTGGTAGGTTTTAAGAAAGCCTATGAGTTAGAAAATACCGGAGAAGAAGAAAAACACATTTACGTAGAACACACAACAAAATAATAATTATGAGAACTTTAAATAAAGAATTACAATCACAAATAACACCAAAAAAAGCATTAGAATTATTAAAAGAAGGGAACAGCCGATTTGTTAATAATCTGAAATTGCACCGTGATTTATTGGAGCAAGTAAATGATACAAGCGAAGGACAGTGGCCGTTTGCGACGATTTTGAGTTGTATCGACAGCCGTACATCTGCAGAATTGATTTTTGACCAGGGATTGGGAGATGTTTTCTCTATTCGTATTGCAGGTAATGTTGTTAATACGGATATTCTAGGAAGTATGGAATTTGCATGTAAAGTAGCTGGATCAAAACTGATTGTAGTTTTAGGTCATACAAAATGTGGTGCAGTAAAAGGGGCGTGTGATCATGTTGAAATGGGTAACTTGACAGAACTTTTATCAAAATTGCAACCAGCAGTTTACGAAGAGCAAACTACAAAAGAGGAAAGAACTTCAAAAAATGCAGAATTCGTTGAAAACGTTGCAGAGATCAATGTGAAAAGAATGGTAAAATCAGTTTTGCAACGTAGCCATATTTTAGCTGAAATGATTGAAAATGGAGAGATTGGAATTATCGGAGCGATGTATAACGTTGAAACCGGAGAAGTTCAATTCTATAATGATAGCGAATTCGTAAAAGCTTAATCAATATTGATTAACTTTCACCTTAGTAATGGAATAATTACTAATTTAATTTTGTTTAAAAACATAACATGAGCGATTTTTATAAAAGGATACTGGACAATAATAAAAAGTGGGTAGAAGAGAAGTTAGGGCAAGATCCTAACTTTTTCGAAGATTTGTCTAAAGGACAAAATCCACCACTTCTATGGATAGGCTGCTCAGACAGTCGGGTTCCAGCGAACGAAATCACCGGGACGAAATCAGGTGAGGTTTTTGTTCACCGTAATATCGCTAACATGGTTATTCATAGCGATATGAATATGTTGAGTGTGTTGGACTATGCCGTAAACGTGTTAAAAGTAAAACATGTAATTGTATGTGGTCACTATGGTTGTGGTGGAGTAAAGGCAGCCATGGGAAACAGTTCGTATGGTATAATTGATAACTGGATCAGACATATTAAAGATATTTATCGATTGAATAAAGACAAGCTGGTGGTGATTGAAGATGAAGAAGAGCGTTTTAATAAATTTGTTGAACTCAATACAAAGGAACAAGTACTCAATTTGGCCAAAACATCTATCGTTCAAAATGCTTGGAAAAACGGTCAAGAATTGTTTTTGCACGGGTGGGTTTATGGACTAAATTCGGGTTATGTTACCGATTTGGATGTGAACTTTTCCAGTAATGAAGATTTACACGAATTATATCAGTTAGATATTTAAGATTAATTTAATAACTAAAAATTTAGGCGATTGTGCTATTTGTAGTACCTTCGCCTTTTTTATAAATATTTATTTTTACCGAATGGAAGATTTCAATTGGTTGCAGTTACTAAATCCAGAATTCTATATTTTATTGGAATTTGGAGGAATTAAAATAGGTTTGCTTGTTGTTTTGTTTATTGTTTTTGCTGAAACAGGATTGTTGGCAGGTTTCTTCCTTCCTGGAGATAGTTTGTTGTTTCTTGCAGGAATTTATAGTGAAACATTAATGCAGCAAATTTCATTAGGGAATGATTTTCTTAATGTTACTGTTTTTGCATCTTTGGTATCGCTAATGGGAATCTTAGGAAATATGACTGGTTATTGGTTTGGAGCCAAAAGCGGTAGCTACCTATACAATCAAAAAGATACTTTTTTCTTCAAAAAGAAATACCTATACCAAGCCAAAGACTTTTTTGAAAAATACGGAAACAGAGCGATTGTTTTTGCACGTTTCTTGCCTATCGTACGAACTTTTGCTCCGATAGTAGCTGGAATTGTTTCTATGGACAAAAAGAAATTTATGTATTACAATATTCTTGGTTCTTTTTTGTGGTCTTTTTCCATGATTTTTGCCGGTCATTATCTACACGCTTTCTTTTTGAATGCTTATGGAATCGATTTAAAACATTATATCGAGTTTATTGTTATAGGAATTGTAGCCTTTACAACGCTTCCGGTTCTTTGGAAGCTTTTTAAGAAAAGAGTGCATATTGAGTAATTCATAAGAAATATTTTTTTTAGTTTTGTTGCCTCAAAATAAAGATGTTGTATACCAGTAAATATAGAGCCTTGAATTGTTCGAAGAGATTATTCTCTTTGATGGCTGCATTGTTGTTGGTTTTCAACATGTCGGGAAAAGGTTTCATAGGTGATACCCAACCCGAAAAAGGTAAACCATTCTCTTTTGTTCATAAAGTTTCTGTAGGAACTAAGGTTTATCAAATCAATTCAATACCTGATGAAGTTCAGGAAGATTTATCCGAAATCGAATTAGACGATTTCGAGTTTTTGACCTTTGAAAACTTTTCAATACAAGGTCCAGCTCTTAATTTGGAAGAAACGGAGCTCTCCGTAGTACATCAATTCCATAGAATCACCAAACTTCCACTGTATGCGCTGTTCTGCAAGTGGAAATTCCATCTTATTTAATGCATTCTTGGCTGTCAATCAGTCCTGAAAGTGCTTACTAAACTGAATTTATTTTGTAGTAAATTGTTTGCATGTTGGACAAAATGTAGTTTTTGCTGAATTACTGCATTATTGGTCTGGATGTTTGCTATTTTTTGCTTTTTCGAAAGTGATGGGTTCGTCTGAGAATACATCTTCAGTTGCTAAGCCTTATTTGTATCCGTTTTTCTACTACAGAAAATGGGCTACTTTTTTTACCTAAAATTATTTTAATCTATTTATTATTAACTAGTTATGGCAAGAAAGTTTTTATTGCTTGCTGGTTTGTTGACATTGTTGTTGAATGCAAGCTGCGAATCTAAAAAAGAAGAAAAAGAAGAGAAAACACACTTTTTAGTTACTACACCAGTAAAAAAAGATACTATTATTACAAAAGATTATGTGTGTCAGATACATGCTTCCAATCATATTGAATTGAGAGCACAAGAAAGAGGTTATTTACAAAAGATATTTGTTGATGAAGGGCAGTTTGTACGCAAAGGACAACTGTTATTCCAAATCATGCCGAATTTATATCAGGCAGAGGTGCAAAAGGCTCAAGCGGAAGCCAATTTTGTTAAAATTGAATACCAAAATACCAAAAAATTAGCGGACAAAAATGTTGTTTCTCCTAATGAATTAGCTATGGCTAAGGCAAAATTAGATAAGGCTAATGCTGAATTGGCTTTAATGAAAGTGCATTTGCAATTCACAGAAATAAGAGCGCCTTTTGATGGTATCGTGGATAAGTTTCACGTCCGATTGGGAAGTTTGCTGGAAGAAGGTGATCTTCTAACCAATTTATCGGATAACAGTAAAATGTGGGTGTATTTCAATGTGCCAGAATCTGAATATTTGGACTATAAATCGAAAGCGAGCTACGGTAAATCGAAAGTGAATCTAATTATGGCCAATAATGAGCCGTTTGCTTATCACGGAATTGTTGAGACTATTGAAGCTGATTTTAACAATGAAACCGGAAACATCGCTTTCAGAGCTACATTTCCCAATCCGAAGGGGTTGTTACGACATGGTGAAACCGGTAATGTTCAAACCACCATTCCTCTAAAAAACGCCCTGTTGATTCCACAGAAAGCTACTTTTGAAGTATTGGAAAAGAAATACGTTTATGTGATTGATAAAAACAATGAAGTAAAATCCAGAGCAATTACCATTGCAGCCGAATTGCCACATATTTTTGCTATTAATAGTGGTTTGACTCTAGGAGATAAAATTCTTTTAGAAGGCTTACGCCAAGTGAAAGAAAACGAAAAAATAGAGTATAAAATAGAGAATGCGGCTCATGTACTTTCTCATTTGGAATTGTATGCTGAATAATTTAATAGAATAGAAAAAATGTTTAGCAAATTTATACAGAGACCCGTATTCGCGATTGTAATTTCAATCATGATACTTTTTGTGGGAACTTTGGCTATCAAACAAATGCCAATATCACAATTCCCTCAAATTGCCCCAACAACAGTAAACATATTTATTGCCTATCCAGGAGCTAGTGCCGATGTATTGGTCAAATCTACCTTGATTACCCTAGAAAACTCCATCAATGGGGTAGAAGGGATGCGTTACATTGCTACAGATGCTACTAGCGCCGGAGAGGCGACTCTACGTATTATTTTTGAACCCGGAACCGATCCGAATCAGGCGGTTGTTCGTGTTAAAACCAGGGTAGACCAAGTGATGCCATTATTGCCTGAATTGGTGCAGCGTGAAGGCGTTGTAATTACGCCTATTCAACCGAGTATGTTGATGTACGTGAATCTTTACTCCAAAGATAAAGGAATGGATGAAAAATTCTTGTATAACTACGCAAGTGTAAAGATGATTCCGGAGATAAACCGTCTAAAAGGGGTGGCACGTTCACAAATCTTAGGAAGTAGAACCTATGCGATGCGTGTTTGGTTGAACCCTGAACGTATGCGAGCTTATAATATTTCTGTTGATGAGGTAATGGAAGCTTTGGGCGAACAAAGTATTATCGGTCGTCCGGGACGAATCGGACAAAGCTCGGGTATCGCCGCACAATCTCTAGAATATGTTCTGACCTATAAAGGCCGTTATAGCGAACCTAAAGAATATGAAAATGTAATTATCCGAGCCAATTCAGATGGAGAAAGTATCCATTTGAAAGATATTGGTAAAGTAGAGCTGGGTAGTGAATTCTTTGATATTTACTCCAATTTGGATGGTCATCCTTCAGCTGCTATCGTATTAAAACAAAATTATGGAAGCAATGCTAGTGAAGTGATTGACGAAATCAAAGGTAAACTGGAAGAAATGAAAGCGTCGTTCCCTCCAGGAATGGATTACAAAATTAGCTATGATGTTTCTCAATTCTTAGATGCCTCAATAGACCAAGTTATCGATACTTTGCGAGATGCTTTTATTCTGGTGGCGCTAGTGGTGTTTGTCTTTTTAGGAGACTGGCGTTCCACATTGATTCCAATTTTGGCTGTTCCGGTTTCGCTTATTGGTGCCTTCTTTGTAATACAGTTTTTCGGACTTTCCATCAACTTGGTGACTCTCTTTGCGCTAGTGCTAGCCATAGGTATTGTCGTCGATGATGCCATCGTCGTCGTCGAGGCAGTGCATGCCAAATTTGAAGAGTTTCCGAATATCACCCCTTATCAAGCGGTTAAAAAAGTGTTAGGTGAAATTGCAGGTGCCGTTATTGCTATTACTGCGGTTATGGTTTCGGTTTTCTTACCAATATCGTTCATGTCTGGTCCAGTTGGAACTTTTTACCGTCAGTTCTCTATTACAATGGCAAGTTCCATAGTAATTTCAGCACTGATAGCACTTACCTTAACTCCGGTTTTGTGTGCCATGATGCTGAAAAATCATCACGGGCATCCTAAAAAACAGAATTTATTAACGAAATCTTTAGATCGTTTTAATCAAGCTTTTGATAAGCTTACTGGGAAATACGTGACTTTGTTAAAAGCTATTGTAAACAGAAGGGTACTTACTTTTGGTATCTTGGCGGTTTTCTGTGCCGGTATATTTGTTGAAAATCAAATTCTTCCTTCGGGATTTATACCAATCGAAGATCAAGGAACCATTTATGCAATCATTCAAACGCCCCCGGGTTCTACTTTGGAAACAACGAATCATGTTTCTCAGAAATTACAGAAAATCTGTGAAAAAGTGGACGGTGTAGAGTCGGTTTCGTCTTTAGCGGGCTATGAAATCATGACCGAAGGTCGTGGTTCGAATGCAGGTACATGTTTGATCAACTTAAAACCTTGGGACGAACGCAAGCATACGGTTAAAGAAATTATGGAAGAGTTGGAGGAGAAATCTCATGGACTGGGAGCTATTGTGGAATACTTCGAACCACCTGCAATTCCTGGATTCGGGGCATCTGGAGGTTTTTCAATGCGTTTGTTGGATAAAAATACCACTACCGATTATCAGGATTTCGATAAAGTGAATAAAAAATTCATGGAAGATCTAGGTAAGCGCAAGGAATTAACGGGATTGTTTACTTTCTTCGCCGCAAATTATCCGCAATACGAACTTGAAATTAATAATGAACTCGCAATGCAGAAAGGGGTTTCCATCGGGAAAGCCATGGAAAACTTGAATATTCTAATTGGTAGTACTTACGAACAAGGCTTTATTAAATACGGACGTTTCTTCAAGTTATATGTTCAATCCGATCCAAAATACCGAAGATTGCCAACGGATATTCTGAATCTTTATGTGAAAAATGATAAAGGGGAAATGGTGCCTTATTCTGCTTTTATGACACTTAAAAAAGGGCAGGGGCCAAATGAAATTACTCGCTACAATATGTATAATTCATCTGCTATTCAGGGATTGCCGGCTGAGGGTTATACTACTGCCGATGCGATTAAAGCTATTCGGGAAGTTGCAGAAGTTTCTTTGCCGAAAGGATACGATATAGCATGGGAAGGACTTTCCTATGATGAATCGAATAAAGGGAATGAGTCAATTTATATTTTCGGAATCGTTCTGTTGTTCGTGTATTTTGTTCTCGCAGCACAGTATGAAAGTTTTATTATCCCGTTATCCGTAATTTTTTCACTACCTGTGGGTGTTTTCGGTTCGTTCTTCTTGCTTCAAGCCATGGGACTGGAGAATAATATTTATGCCCAAATTGGACTCATTATGCTCGTCGGTTTGCTCGGTAAAAATGCCGTGCTTATTGTAGAGTTTGCTATACAGAAGCGGAATGAAGGGTTTTCTATTCAGGATGCGGCAATTGAAGGAGCTAAAGTTCGTTTTAGACCAATTTTGATGACATCGTTCGCTTTTATTGCTGGATTGATTCCGTTGATAATTGCTACAGGCGCAGGTGCTATTGGTAATAAAACCATTGGTGCAGCAGCTTTGGGCGGAATGCTTTTCGGAACAATTTTCGGTGTGGTCATTGTTCCAGGATTGTACTACATTTTTGGTTCTTTGGCCGATGGAAGAAAATTAATTAAAGATGAAGACGAAAGCTCTTTGTCGGATGAATTGGTTCATCTTATGGATGGTTTTAATACACATAATCAAACAACGGAAAAGAATGATGAAGTTAAATAAAAATCGCAGTTACAGATTTATTGTTGGAACCATTCTTTTTATAAGTATGGTAGGTTGTAAAACATTTTCAACTGTAGAACGAAAAGAAAATAAATCGGTTCCTGAAATGTTTGCCGGAACAACTAAAGACACAATGAATTCAGGCCGAATTTCTTGGAAAACGTTTTTCAAAGATCCTTATTTGCAAGCTTTAATAGATACAGCATTGAAAAACAATCAAGAGTTGAATATTACGATGCAGGAAATCGAAATCGCTAAAAATGAAATTAGAGCCCGAAAAGGAGAATACCTTCCAACTGTTGGATTAAGAGGCGGTGCTTCGGTAGACAAAGTAGCGCGTTTTACTAATATTGGTGCGATGGAAGCAACAACAGAAATTAAACCTGGTAAAGAAATGCCTGAGCCCTTGAAAGATTTTAATCTCGGAATATACACCAATTGGGAAATCGATATCTGGAAAAAATTACGCAATGGAAAAAAAGCGGCTGTCAACCGTTATCTTTCTTCTGTAGAAGGTAAAAATTTCATGGTGACCAATATGGTGGCTGAAATTGCCAATTCGTATTATGAATTATTGGCTTTGGATAACCAATTGCAAATTATTTATCAGAATATCGAAATTCAAAGCAATGCGTTGGAGATTGTTAAAATTCAAAAAGATGCAGCACGTGTTACTGAATTAGCGGTCCGAAAGTTTGAAGCTGAGGTATTAAAAACAAAAAGTCTGCAGTTTGAAGTGCAACAGAAAATCGTTGAAGCGGAAAACCGAATTAATTTCCTAATTGGCCGCTATCCACAGCACGTAGACAGAAGTTCGATGGTATTTACTGATATTATACCGGAAATGATTTATACTGGTATTCCTTCACAGTTGTTGGGTAACCGACCTGATATCAGACAGGCTGAATTTGAATTAGAAGCAAGCAAATTGGATGTGAAATCTGCTAAAGCGCGTTTTTATCCATCCTTAGGGATTTCAGCTGGAATTGGATATAAAGCTTTTGATCCTAATTATCTTTTCAAACCGGAATCGTTATTGTATTCTCTCGCAGGAGATTTAATGGCGCCTTTGATCAATAGGAATGCTATAAAAGCCAGTTATAATACTGCTAATGCGAAACAAATTCAAGCGGTTTATAAGTACGAACAAACTATTTTGAATGGGTATGTAGAAGTGGCGAATCAGGTTTCTAAAATTGACAATTTGAAGAAAAGCTATGATTTAAGATTCAAACAAGTGGAAGCATTGACGGCCTCGGTTGCAATCTCAAATGAGTTGTTCCGTTCTGCTAGGGCAGATTATATGGAAGTATTGTTAACTCAACGCGATGCATTGGAATCTAAATTTGATTTAGTGGAAACCAAGATGCAACAGTTGAATGCAATGGTTAGCATCTACAAAGCATTAGGTGGCGGTTGGAATTGATATAGTAGTTGGTTATTTACTTAGAAAGTTATTGTGCTTCGGCATAATAGCTTTCTTTTTCCAAAGTGAAAATGGTTTTGGGATGAGGTTTTTGTAAGCATGATGTTGATAAAAATTAGTAAAGGAAGTATATTTACAAACTTCTTGGAAATAGAATCAACTTTGGCATAATAAACGAGATTTAAATGTCATTGTTTTGGATTGTCTGTTGACTATCGAATGAATCCTTTTTTCAATTAATCAAATACCTTAATAGAATAAGAATATGCTAAAATTGAATCGCATCAAATCAATTTTCCTAATGGGAATACTAATTTTTGGATCAATCCAAAATAGTAATGGACAAATAAAAAATAGCAATACGAATATTTGGACACATTATGTTGGGAAAAATAATTTAACCAAGAAATTGTCTTTCACTTTTGAAGGCACATTGCGTTTTGCAAATGGATTTGAAGAAAAGCAGCAATGGTTTGTAAGACCATCGGTAGATTACCAATTTAGCAAATGGTTTACCGCAAGTATTGGGTTCAGTCATTATAATACATACTCCTATGGTGATCCGGCAATGAATAAAATCAGTATTCCTGAAGATCATGTATGGTTTCAGGGTACGGTTGTTCATAATTCAGGTGATTTTAAATTTACCCATCGTTTGCGTGATGAATTACGCTATGTAGGTGTGACTGTACAAGATCCTGTAACGGAAGAGTTTAGTGTTGATCGTTATGACTATCGTAACCGAATGCGTTATATGTTTTTGGTCAATTATCCAATAACAAAAGTAGATGGAAATACAAAGTTGTTTGCTATTTTAGGTGATGAGGTTTTTGTGAATCTAGGCTCGAATGCGGGGAAAACATTTTTGAATCAAAATAGAATTATTGGGGGATTTGGTTATTCAATCAATAAACAAAATCAGTTGCAACTTTCTTATATTCATCAGAATATATGGAATTACCCAAACACATTTCAGGAAAGTAATCCAACAGTAAGATTGTCTTACGTTACTAATTTTGATTGGTATAAAAAGAAAGACTAAAAGAAAACCCCGATTGTGAAATCGGGGTTTTTATTTTAAATTATATGTATGGGAAGATTTACATCATTCCTGGCATACCACCACCCATTGGCATTCCGCCTCCGGCATTCTCTTCTTTGATGTCGATTAAAGCACACTCTGTGGTTAAAATCATTCCAGAAACCGAAGCAGCGTTTTCTAAAGCCACACGTGTTACTTTCTTAGGGTCAATGATTCCAGCTTCCAACATGTCAACATACTCGTCTGTTTTTGCATTATAACCAAAGTTGTCTTTACCTTCAGTAACTTTAGCAACTACTACAGAGCCTTCCAAACCAGCATTTTCTACAATAGTTCTTAAAGGCGCTTCAATAGCACGAGCTACGATTTGAACTCCTGTTGCTTCATCAGCATTTTGTGTGTTAATGTTGGCTAAAGCTGTTTTTGCTCTTAATAAAGCAACACCACCACCAGCAACAATTCCTTCTTCTACCGCTGCGCGAGTCGCATGTAATGCGTCGTCCACACGGTCTTTTTTCTCCTTCATTTCCACTTCAGAAGCAGCACCAACATATAATACGGCTACACCACCAGCTAATTTTGCTAAACGTTCTTGTAGTTTTTCACGGTCGTATTCTGAAGTTGTTGACTCCATTTGTGCTTTGATTTGGTTCACACGATTTTTAATCATTTCGTTATCACCAGCTCCGTTTACAAGTGTAGTATTGTCTTTGTCAATAGATACTTTTTCAGCAGTTCCAAGCATTTCTAACGTTGCATTTTCCAAGTTGTATCCGCTTTCTTCAGAAATTACCGTACCGCCGGTTAAAATAGCAATATCTTCTAGCATTGCTTTTCTTCTGTCTCCAAAACCTGGAGCTTTCACAGCTGCAATTTTCAATGCACCGCGTAATTTGTTTACCACCAATGTAGATAATGCTTCACCATCAACGTCTTCAGCGATAATTAATAAAGGTTTTGATGATTGTGCAACGGGTTCAAGAATAGGTAGTAATTCTTTTAATGAAGATACTTTTTTGTCGTATAATAGAATGTAAGGTCTTTCTAATTCAACCTCCATTTTTTCTGTATTCGTTACAAAGTAAGGAGATAAATAACCTCTGTCGAATTGCATTCCTTCTACTACATCAACATAGGTATCTGTACCTTTTGCTTCTTCAACTGTTATAACGCCTTCTTTTCCTACTTTACCAAAAGCAGTTGCAATTAAATCTCCGATAACATCATCGTTGTTTGCAGAAATCGAAGCTACTTGTTTGATTTTGTCTGTAGAAGAACCAACTTCTTTTGCTTGTTTTCCTAAATCGGTTACAATTGCTTCCACCGCTTTGTCTATGCCTCGTTTTAAATCCATTGGATTGGCTCCGGCAGCAACGTTTTTTAAACCTTCTTTTACGATAGCTTGTGCTAAAACAGTTGCAGTAGTTGTACCATCACCTGCCAAATCATTGGTTTTAGAAGCTACTTCTTTCACCATTTGTGCTCCCATGTTTTCAAGAGCATCTTTCAATTCCACTTCTTTTGCTACAGAAACACCGTCTTTGGTTACTGTTGGTGCTCCGAATGATTTAGAAATGATTACGTTACGACCTTTAGGTCCTAATGTTACTTTAACCGCATTAGCTAATGCATCAACACCACGTTTTAAACCATCACGTGCTTCAATATCAAATTTTATATCTTTTGCCATTATTCTTGTTTTAATAATTAAAGTTTAAAAAGTTAAGAGTTTCAAATAATCAAGTTTAGATAATCGCAAGAATATCTTCTTCACGCATGATTAAATAATCTTTCCCTTCAAATTTCAGATCAGTTCCGGCATATTTTCCGTATAAAACAGTATCGCCAATTGCCACTGTCATTGGTTGGTCTTTTTTACCATTACCTACAGCAACCACTGTTCCTTTTTGAGGTTTTTCTTTTGCAGTATCCGGGATGATAATTCCAGAAGCTGTTTGCGTTTCAGCCGCAGCAGGTTCTACAATAACACGGTCTGAAAGTGGTCTAATATTTAATGCCATAATTATATGTATTTATGATTTATTATTTTCTATTTTTCGTTTTAGCCTCACTCAGTTGGCTATTGCCTTTAGACAGAAATTATGCCAAGGCTTAAAATCTGACAAATTTTCTAAATAAAAATGCCAGCACTGACAGGCTGGCATTTAAGTTTTCGTTATGTCGAAAATTATTTTTTTGCTTCTTCAGTAGCTGGAGTTTCGGTAGCAGCAGGTGTAGTTGCTTTACCATCTTGAGCTGGAGCGGCAGTCGGAGCAGTTGGAAGAGCAGCCGGAGCAGCCGATTCATCAATAATTTTAGAACCTGTCTCACTGTTAGAACCTGTGAAGCTTAAGCTTGATAATAAAATCAAAACGATTAAAGTTCCAGCTAAATACCAAGTACTTTTATCCAAGAAGTCAGTTGTTTTTTGAACTCCTCCCATTGTTTGAGAACTTCCGAAAGTTGAAGACAAGCCTCCTCCTTTAGGGTTTTGTACCATAACTACTACGATTAGTAAAAAACAAACTATAGTGATTAAAACTAAAAAAATTGAAAATGTACTCATTGTTACTTATTGTTATTTTGTTGTAAATCTTTTATTTCTAAAATTCGGTCTGCAAATAAACTACTTTTTTCTGGATATTTCAAAATTAATATTTCATATGCTTGTATTGCTTTGCTATATTTTTTTTGTTCCAGATAAACTTTTGCTAACGTCTCTGTCATTAAGTAAGATGTGTCCTCGTTTTTTTGGGTAAATGCCGGAGGTGTAGCGTCTTCTTTCGGGGGTGAAATTTTAGGGTTGGTTTCGATGAATTTGTCGATCAATTCAAGTTTGGCTTCTAAACTTTTAACTTCAGGTTTAGTGTCTGTATTCTCTTCGTTTCTGTCAATGGGTTTTATCTTTGACAACTGTAACCATTCCTGAAAGGAATGTGTTTCGTTAGTATTGAAAGAAATGGGTTTTTCTACATCCGATTTTACTTCTAGAATGTTGTCTTTTTGATCTTCTTGTTTTAAAGTTTCCTTACTAAGTGGTTCGGATACAGTTTCTAAATCTTGGGTAGCTTCTTTGATGGAAGATAGGATCGACTTTTCTAGCGTATTTTCCACTATTGGTTCCTGAGGAACAACTGGTACAAATTCGATTTCTGAAATTTCTACCTTTTCAATACTATCACTAGTAGGTATCACCTTTTCGTTGGCTTCAAAGTTTGTTTTCTGAATTGTTTGAAAATGTTCAGAAGTTATGAAGTCAAATAACACAGTTCGGTCTGTTGTGTAAGCTGCGGTTGTTTTTAATGCTTGGTTGTATTTAAAACTGTCTTGGGCATACAAACCTTTCAGTACAATACTTCTTGCGCTTTGGAAATAGGGGAATTCTGCCAAAATTCTGTCCAATTCATTAATATGATTGTAGTTGATGGCTCCGGGATTGTTTAGTACATTGGTAAACTCTGAGATATTCATAAAATTACCATTTGGCTAAAGTGTCATTAAAAATGTCTTGTGTGATTCTTTCAAAAATCTCATCCAATGCGGTACGGAGCTGTGTTCCTGTTAATTGTTGGTCGCCAGGATAATCGAAAAAGAAAGAGAATCTTTTTTCAAAGTTTTCTTCCGGTTTGTTTTTATTGCTAAAGCGCACGTTTACAGAAATAGTCAGTCGGTTTTGTGCCGCAGTTAAATCAGCTGTTGCTGTCATTGGTGAAATTCGATAATCTACAATTTCACCTTCATAGACTAAGTCACCGTCGGTCGTCGTTAAATTTAAATTGGTCTGATTTTGTATTAAATCCTGCAGACGTAATGTGAAATCACGATCGATACCCGGTTCAACTAATTCCGATACATTCTGAAAGTAGTTGACTTGAAATGTTTTGGCATCAATTTTACTGGTTCCCGTAAAGTTGTAAACAGAACAACTGTTCAGCAGGAAGAAAAGCGATGCTACTACTATGTAATATGTTTTTTTCATTTTAGTTTTCCAAAGATATGAAATTGGAATTTTACAAATCGAATTGTTTGATTTTTCTATACAATGTTCTTTCAGAAATCCCTAATTCATCCGCAGCCGCTTTTCGTTTTCCTTTATTGCGTTCCAATGCTTTTTTGATGAGTTCAATTTCTTTTTGGTCCAAACGTAGAGAATCTTCTTCTTCCACAGTATCGGCAAAAATATAATTACCTTCTTCATCTTCATCGATGAATTCTTCTTGAATCGTCGTACTGTCGGTTGGTATAACAGAAATTCTTGGTTCTTCTTCGAAAAGAATTTCACTTTCGTTCTCTTTTGAAGTTCCATATACTTTCTGAATCAGACTCGGATTAATATCTTGTACTTTGGCTCCGTTTTTCATGAGTTCCAAAGTGAGTTTTTTTAGATCATTCAAATCACTTTTCATGTCAAAAAGTACCTTGTAAAGGATATCTCTTTCGGTTGAAAAATCACTTTCGGATTTTTTGTTGATGACAGAAGGTAAATTCGAACCTTCAGAAGGTAAATACGAAACAAGCGTTTGTAATGAAATGTCTCTGTTGGTTTCCAAAACCGAAATTTGTTCTGCAGCATTGCGAAGTTGACGGATATTTCCGTTCCATCGGTACTTTAGTAAATACTGTACTGCAGGTTCCTCTAATTTAATTGGAGGCATTTTGTATTTGTGAGCAAAGTCGGATGCGAATTTACGAAACAGTAAATGGATGTCTTCTTTACGGTCGCGAAGTGGCGGTAAACCTATTTCCACCGTGCTTAAACGATAATATAAATCCTCGCGGAATTTGCCTTTTTCTATTGCTTCAACCATATTCACGTTGGTTGCAGCAACTATTCGAACATTGGTTTTCTGTACTTGTGATGAACCGACTTTGATGAATTCGCCGTTTTCTAAAACACGCAACAAACGCACTTGAGTCGTTAAAGGCAATTCACCCACTTCATCTAAAAAAATGGTTCCTCCATCTGCTACTTCGAAATACCCTTCTCTAGTTGAAGTTGCGCCGGTAAATGATCCTTTTTCATGACCGAATAATTCACTGTCAATGGTTCCTTCCGGAATGGCGCCACAGTTCACAGCAATGTATTTTCCGTGCTTGCGGTGTGAAAGGGAATGGATTATTTTTGGAATACTTTCTTTACCCACGCCACTTTCTCCGGTTACCAATACCGAAATATCCGTAGGAGCGACTTGAATGGCTTTTTCAATCGCACGGTTCAATTTTGGATCATTTCCGATAATCTCGAATCGTTGTTTTATGGCTTGGACGTTTTCCATAGTTTGTTACGAACTTTTGTTAAAGTAGTTTCTTTTCGACGTTTAAAGAGATAAATAATTCTTTTAAATCTTTTAGTTGTTCGTCTGATAAATCCTTCTTAAAAATAGGTAAGGCCGTAGTTTTTGTTTGAAAGATTAGAAACCATTCTTTAGTTTCTTTTATTTTATTTATATTTTTCCAAAGGGTTTGTACAGTGAAAGTCTGTCCTTCTTGAGTAAATGAGCTATTGTCTAAAGTGATTTTTATGTTTTCAAAATTTCTTTGATTCTCTAGTATTTTCTTTTTTGTTTCTTTTATAGTTCTGTAATATAGAAATCCCCAAAATAGAATTACTAAAATTAAAGAGATATAATTTGTGTAATCAGATTTGTTTTCTATTGTTGAATTGCTAAAAATGTTCAATAAAATCAATAGAGGTAAACCAAATATTATGTACTTAGCTAATTTTGAATTCAGTAAAATATATTTGCTGACTTTTAATAGATTTTCTGCATTAACTCGGTATTTGATAACAATCTCTTTATCCATTTATCTCTAGAATTAGTTTGTTTGCATCGCACTATATCCAACTGCTTCTCCAATCAAAGTTGCAGTTGTGCAGTCGGAAATTTTTACCAATACGAAATCTCCTGGCTTGTAATTTTCTTTAGGAAAAACAGTCACTACATTTTCTGAATTTCTTCCTGACCAATGTTTATCGGATTTCTTCGACTCTTTTTCTATTAAGATTTCAACGGTTTGGTTCAAGAAACGTGCGGTACGTTTTGCGCTTAATTCTTGTTGCAAGTCAACCACTTCCTGTAAACGACGCATTTTGTCTGCTTCCGGAACATCGTCTTCCATTTTACGCGCGGCTAATGTACCTGGTCTTTCGGAATAAGCAAACATATAACCGAAGTCATACTCCACATATTCCATTAAACTTAAAGTGTCTTTGTGATCTTCTTCGGTTTCGGTAGGGAAACCGGTAATCATATCTTGTGAAATCGAACAACCCGGAATGATACGTTTGATTTTATCTACCAAAGCCATATATTCTTCACGAGTGTGTTGACGGTTCATTTCTTTTAATATTCTTGTGCTTCCAGATTGAACTGGTAAGTGAATGTAATTACAAATGTTGTCGTATTTGGCAATCACATGCAATACTTCTTCGTGCATATCCTGTGGATTCGAAGTGGAAAAACGGAAACGCATTTTAGGGAACTGTACGGCACACATTTCTAACAATTGTGCAAAGTCAACAGCAGTGGCTTTTTGCATTTCGCTGGCTTTTTCAAAATCTTTTTTCAATCCGCCACCATACCATAAATAACTATCCACGTTTTGTCCTAACAAACAAATTTCTTTGAAACCTCTGTCCCATAAATCTTTGATTTCTTCAATAATAGATTGTGGTTCACGGCTTCTTTCACGTCCGCGAGTAAAAGGAACGACGCAAAACGTACACATATTGTCACAACCTCTAGTAATAGATACAAAGGCATTGATTCCGTTGGAATTCAAACGAACCGGTGAAATGTCACCATAAGTTTCGTCTTTCGATAAAATCACATTGATTGCATCTCGACCTTCTTCTACTTCTTTTAAAAGATTAGGCAAATCTTTATAGGCGTCTGGCCCGACAACCATATCGACAATTTTTTCTTCTTCCAGAAACTGACTTTTCAAACGTTCGGCCATACATCCTAAAACGCCAACTTTCATTCCTGGATTGATACTGCGTTTTACTGCGTTGTATTTTTCCAAGCGTTTGCGAACCGTTTGTTCTGCTTTGTCTCGTATAGAACAGGTATTCACCAATACAAGATCAGCTTCTTCTAATTTTTGAGTCGTATTATAACCTTGTTCGGTTAAAATAGAGGCTACGATTTCGCTATCCGAAAAATTCATAGCACAACCATAACTCTCTATAAAAAGTTTTTTAGTATTTCCTTCTTTTTCTTGTAAAACCAGGCTGGTACCTTGTTTCTTTTCATCAATTTCCTTTTCCATAAATTGCCTTTGCGTAAAAATGTGCGTGCAAAGATAGTACTAAAATTTGATTTTATGACAAGATGTCAGATGCGCGGTGTTAAATATTTTGTTAATCTTGCAAAAAAAATAATCTATGAACGAATTCTACGATTTAGAACAAAAAATTGCAACAAATCCTCGATTGGATTTTGGGAACGTATTTGGACAGTCTTTTGACTTATTCAAGATAGTGTGGGGTAAAGGTGCCTTATTTATGCTTTTTTATGGTATAGGATCTTTTGCACTTATGATGCTATTTCTTATGCCGGCCTCCCTTTTAGGCGCTTCTCTTGAAAATGGTAATTGGTTAGATTCTGGACTTGGTGTACCAGCCATTATTGCCTTTTTTGTTTTTATGATGTTGCTTTTTGTAGTGTTGATGACTTTGGTGACAGGTTTAATGGCAGGTTTTTATCTTGGTTGTAAACAAGCCGATGAAGGTCATGGTTTTTCTACCGAAAATTATTTTGTCTTTTTTAAAGGCAGGGCTATTAAGCGTACAGTGGGTATCGGTCTAGCTACATTTGGTGTCTCTTTGCTTTCTGCAATTTTGTGCTATTTTCCTTTGATTTATACTTCTGTACCTATAAGTTATTTTGTGGTTATTTATGCTTTTAACCCTCATCTTTCTACAGCAGATATTGTAAAATTGGCATTTAAAATTGGTACCAATAAATGGGGGATAACCTTGGCGTTAACTTTAGTGTTGATGTTATTGGCATACATTGGTGGAATTGTTACGTGTGGTATTGGTTTCATTTTTACGTTTTCTATAATTCTAATTCCTAAATACTTTATATATAAAAGTGTCATTGGTTTCGAAATGGAAAATGTGTTGGATGAAATTGGACAGGATTCTGAATTTGATTCTTTATAATATATTAAGGTATAGAATTAAAATCCCTCAACTGTAATACGGTTGAGGGATTTTTTATTTACTTAATAAGCAGCTTCAATAGCGTGGGGGTGTTTGGCCGATCGCATTCTGCTTACAACTCGCCTTACGCTGTATTCTTCTTTTTTTATGCTGTCTTCAAAAACGAGTCTTCCGGCATTCACAATCTTCGAAATATAGCCATACAGTGCATTGTAGTGCGTCATGTTGGCTTCGGTCAGTTCTTTTCGTTGGTTCATGAAAACATTTTGATTGGCATTCTTTTCGGATAAACTAATTCGGTGTGCTTCAAGTGTTCCGGCAAAAGTGGGTACCATTCCTTCATCTACCAAGGCTTCTAAATTTTCCATCACAAACTGACGAAGACTTTCTATCTTGACTATGGCGCCTTCAATATTGTTGCGAGCCAAATCGTTTTTTAGTGTAATGATACTATCCGTGTTCAAATGCGCACTATCGGTATAACTCTTTAAAAAATTGAGCTCTTTGTTAAGTTCTGCAGCTTCTGCATACAAACTAAAGGTGGTGTCTTTTTGTTTTTCTGTCAAAACCAACCCGCTTTCCAATGTTTTGACTTCTTCTAGTTTGGCCGTGAATTCAGCCAGAAATGAAGCGTTTAGTTTTGGATACCGTGTCATAATAATTTCCTGATCCCTAACAAAGCTCTTGCGTACAAAGTTCCCCAAACTTGTGTACTCTTCTTTTCTGATTCTACTCATAATACTGTTTTGTTTTTTATAGTATGTTTTTTTCCAAATGTAAAGAGGAGATTAGTAAATAACAATAAAATTCTTACAAAAATTTAAGATAATTTAACTGGGTTTTATCCGGAAAAAGATAAGTGTTTAATAGTCAGTATTGTTGCTAGCTATGATTTTAGCATTACGAATCACTCTACAGTTGGTACTATGAACTATGCTACTGGTACTAATGATTATTGAGGTGGTACCGATGATTGTTTAGTTGGTACTGATTATTGTTGAAGTGGTACCGATGATTGTTTAGTTGGTACTGATTATTGTTGAAGTGGTACCGATGATTATTGAGGTGGTACTGAAGACTTTTTATGTGGTACCAACGATTATTTAGGTGGTACTGAAGACTTTTTATGTGGTACCGATGATTATTGAGGTGGTACCGAAGACTTTTTATGTGGTACCGAAGAATTTTTATGTGGTACTGATGATTGTTTATGTGGTACTGATGATTGTTTATGTGGTACCGATGACTTTTTAGGTGGTACGAATGATTATTTATATGGTACAAAGACTTTTTTATTGTTCTAGAATAGTATGAACCAAGTGCTGCCTGCTTTTTGAAAAGGGTCTAAGAACTAAGTGCTAAGGACGAATTACGAATAGTCACTAATTCGCCGTTCATCGCTAAAAAATACTTTTAAAAAGGGCAAAAACACAATATTTAAAAAAAACCTATACTTTTGCCGAAGAAATAAAACTGCAAATGGCAAAGAATTTAGTGATTGTTGAGTCGCCTGCAAAGGCAAAAACTATTGAAAAGTTTCTTGGGAAAGAGTTCCAGGTTGAATCAAGTTACGGACACATCGCTGATTTACCTTCCAAGGAAATCGGTGTAGATGTTGATAATGACTTCAAACCGAAATACGAAGTTTCCCCGGATAAAAAAGCATTGGTTAAAAAACTCAAAGACTTGTCTAAAAATGCCGAAACGGTTTGGTTAGCATCCGACGAGGACCGCGAGGGAGAGGCTATTTCATGGCACTTGGCGGAAGAGTTGAAATTGGATCCTAAAAAGACCAAACGTATTGTTTTTCACGAAATTACTAAATCGGCTATTCAAAAAGCAATCGAAAACCCACGTGGTATCAATTACGATTTGGTTAATGCACAACAAGCGCGTCGTGTTCTAGATCGTTTGGTGGGGTATGAATTGTCACCTGTACTTTGGAAGAAAGTCAAAGGTGGATTGTCTGCCGGTCGTGTGCAATCAGTTTCCGTACGTTTAATTGTGGAACGCGAACGTGAAATTCAAAATTTTAAAGCAGAAGCTTCGTATAGCGTTACTGCCGAGTTTACAAACGAAGCAGGAAAAAGTTTCAAAGCGAAATTGCCTAAAAACTTCGCAACGAAAAAAGAAGCGGAACAATTTTTACAACAAAATATAGGTTCTATATATAAGGTAGCGGATTTAGAAACAAAGCCAACCAAAAAATCACCTGCTGCACCATTTACTACGTCTACATTGCAACAGGAAGCGGCTCGTAAATTGTATTTGCCGGTAGGTATTACGATGCAAATCGCGCAACGCTTGTATGAAGCGGGATTGATTACCTATATGAGAACGGATAGTGTGAATCTTTCACAAGAAGCTATGGCAGCAGCTCAAGCTGAAATCACAAGCTACTACGGTGCAGAATATAGCAAACCAAGAAATTTCAATACCAAATCTAAAGGAGCACAGGAAGCGCACGAAGCTATCCGTCCTACAGATATGTCGCGTCATACTATTGATATCGACAGAGATCAGGCGCGTTTGTATGATTTGATTTGGAAAAGAACAGTGGCTTCGCAAATGAGTGATGCGCAGTTGGAACGTACGAATGTGAAAATCGAAGCGAATAATCATAAAGAAATATTCAGCGCTACCGGAGAAGTAATCAAATTTGAAGGATTCCTTAAAGTGTATCTTGAAGGAAATGATGAAGATGAAGAACAAGAAGAAGGTATGTTGCCTGCATTAAAAGTTAACGAGGCGCTAAAACATAACTACATTACGGCAACCGAGCGTTTCTCTCGCGCAGCTGCAAGATATACGGAAGCTTCTTTGGTGAAAAAACTGGAAGAGCTTGGAATCGGTCGTCCGTCAACTTATGCGCCAACGATTTCAACAATTATCAACAGAAATTATGTTGAAAAAGGAAATTTCGAAGGTCAAGAACGTCAATACAATCAGATTACCTTGAAGAATGCCGAAATCAATGCGCAGGTTTTAAAAGAAAACGTAGGCTCTGATAAAGGGAAATTGGTACCAACCGATATTGGAATCATTGTAAATGACTTCCTGGTTAAGAATTTTGAAACGATCTTGGATTACAATTTTACAGCTAAAGTTGAACAGGATTTTGACGAAATCGCCGAAGGAAATATTGAATGGGCGAAAATGATGAAGGATTTCTACAATCATTTCCATCCAAATGTTCAAAATGTTGAAAAGAACGCAGAAAGAGAAAGTGGCGAGCGTATTCTGGGTGTCGATCCTAAATCTGGAAAACAAGTATCTGTTCGACTAGGTAAATTTGGTCCAATGGTGCAAATCGGTGAGGCTGATGATGAAAACAAACAATTTGCAAGTTTACGAGCAGAACAAAATATCAGTACAGTTACTTTAGAAGATGCTTTGAATTTGTTTTTATTGCCTAAAAATTTAGGTGTATATAAAGGGGAAGAAGTAGAAGTGAATAATGGGCGTTTCGGACCGTATGTCCGTTTCGGTAAAACTTTTATTTCATTGCCTAAAGGAGAAGAGCCATTAGACGTGACTTTGGAAAGAGCACAGGAATTGATTGATGAAAAGAATCAGGCTGATGCTCCTATCGGACAATACAAAAATATGGATGTCCAAAAAGGGGTGGGTCGTTTTGGTCCGTTTATCAAGTGGAATGGAATTTTTATTAACGTAAGTAAAAAATACAATTTCGATAATTTATCCGCATCTGATATTGCTGAGTTGATTGAAGATAAATTGCAAAAAGATATTGATAAGGTAATACATAACTGGGAAGAAGAAGGAATTCGCGTGGAAAAAGCACGTTGGGGACGTTCGGTAATTCTGAAGGGGAAAATCAAAATCGAATTGAATAAAGATGTTGACGCTGCAGCATTAACTTTGGATAAAGTAAAGGAGATGATTGAAGCTAAGGCTCCGGCTAAGAAACCGGCAGCTAAAAAAACAGCAACTAAAAAAACGACTGCTAAAAAGAAATAAGAATGGTGTTTGATTTCTTTCAGCCTTTAAACTCTGAGTTTGTGGAGTTTGTCCAAGGTTTGTCATCACAAGCTTTGGGTTCAAAAGTAGTGTTTCATACCGAAACTGATTTTCCAATTATAGGATCGGCAAAAATTGCTATCATAGGTGTTTTGGATAATAGAGGTTTGGGGCATGATAATGATACAGTTGATTTAATGCCTATTCGTAAGGAGTTGTATTCATTATTTCCGGGTAATTGGTCTGCTCAAATTGTTGATTTGGGAGATTTGCTTGCGGGTAATGAAATTGAGGATACGTATTATGTGTTAAAGAATGCGGTCGCGCATTTGATTAAAAATAATGTATTGCCAATTGTTATTGGTGGTTCGCAGGATTTGACGTATGCTATGTATCGTGCATATGATCAGCTAGAGCAAATGGTGAATTTGGTTTCGGTAGACAGTAAATTCGATTTTGCAAAGGAAAATGTGAGCAGATCTGAATCTTATTTAACCAAGTTAATTGTTGATGAGCCCAATAATTTGTTTAATTATAGTAATATAGGTTATCAAACCTATTTTAATTCGCAAGAAGAGATTGATTTGATTGAAAAACTTTACTTTGATGCCTATCGATTGGGTGAAGTTTGTAATAATCCAGCTATTGCTGAACCTGTTTTTCGTGATGCAGATCTGGTTTCGATAGATTTACTTTCGGTAAAGTCTTCAGATTCAGGAAATTTCACTAAATTTGCACCTAATGGTTTTAATGGTAAAGAAATTTGTGCACTATCCAGATATGCGGGCATAAGCGATAAAACAAGTTCTTTTGGAATTTTCAATCATTTTAATACCCAGGGAGAATCCGTTTTAATGGCTCAAATTATCTGGTATTTTATTGAAGGTTTTCATTACAGATCCAATGAATATCCTTTTGGTACCAAGGAAAATTACATCAAATACATAGTGACTCTTGATGAAGAAGTAGTCTTTTATAAGAGTAATAAAACAGAGAGATGGTGGATAGAAATTCCATTCATTGCAGGACAGAACAATAAATTAAAAAAAGCTACGTTATTCCCCTGCACGCACAATGATTATTTGTCTGCTTGCAATGGTGATGTTCCCGAAAGATGGTGGAAAGCACAAAGGAAAAATTTAATATAAATCCTGTTTGTTAGGATAGAATAAAAAATTTTAAGGTTTTTTTAATAAAAAAATTGTTTTTTAGAAAATAAATAAATAGGTTTACGGCCTTAAAACTATATGAATACATACATAACCCCAATTTATATGAAGAAGTTCATTTTATTAGCAGTACTGGTTTCATTTTTATACAGCTGCGGATCAAAAGACAATGGTCAACTGGTAGGTGTTAAAGGTAAATCTTGGCACCCTGAGAAACCGTTCGGTATGACCTTGATTCCTGGAGGTGCTTTCATTATGGGTAAATCCGATGATGATTTAGCAAACGTACAGGATGCGCCTACAAAAACAGTAACGGTACGTTCATTTTACATGGATGAAACTGAAATTACTAACAGTGAGTACAGACAGTATGTAAACTGGGTAAGAGATTCAATTGTTAGAACAAGATTGGCAATTTCTGCTGATGAATTAGGTCAGAAAAACGACCCGGATTCAAAATCAAAAGGTGGTAGTATTGCTGATTATGCATTCTTGGATGCAGATACTACTAATATGAGTGTTTATGACAAGTATATGTATGACAATTACTATAGCATGGGAACGGCAGATGATCCTTATGCGGGTAGAAAGTTGAATAAAAAGATTCCATTAAAGTGGAAAACAGGAGAATATCCTGATGCTTACTATACTGAAGTTATGGATTCTATGTATATCCCTGCTGAAGAAGCTTACAATGGTTTGAGAACTTTAAGAGTAGAGAATTTAAAATTCCGTTATTCTTGGATGGATATTCAAGCTGCTGCTAAAGCTAAAGTAGGAAAGAGAAAAGAATTTATCCGTCAAGAAGAAGTAATGGTTTATCCTGATACTACAGTTTGGATTAAAGACTTTGCTTATTCATACAACGAACCTATGCATAATGATTATTTTTGGCATCAAGCATACGGTGAGTATCCAGTAGTTGGGGTAAGCTGGAAGCAAGCTAAAGCGTTTTGTGCATGGAGAACTTTATATCACAATGCGGCGAGAAAAGACCGTCATCAAGAATTTGTAAATCAATATAGACTTCCAACCGAAGCAGAATGGGAATATGCTGCTCGTGGTGGATTAGAGTCAGGAACTTTCCCATGGGGTGGGCCTTATGCTAAAAACGATAGAGGTTGTTATTTAGCAAACTTTAAACCAGTGCGTGGAGATTATGCAGCAGATCAAGCGTTGTATACAGTTGAAGCTGATGCTTACGAACCAAATGATTATGGTTTGTATAATATGGCTGGTAACGTTGCTGAGTGGACAGATTCATCATATGATCCTACTGCATATGAGTTTGTTTCAACAATGAATCCAAATGTATCTGATCAAAAAAATATGCGTAAAGTAACTCGTGGTGGTTCTTGGAAAGATGTTGCTTACTACCTACAAGTAAGTACTCGTGATTTCGAATACGCAGACTCGGCAAGAAGTTATATCGGTTTCCGTACAATCCAAGATTATATGGGTACAGACGTAACAGGAAATGCTTCTAAATAAGAAAAAAACCAAACACAAATATTTATATTAACTTAACTAAATTTATTATTATGGCGATTTTAAGCAAAAAAACAATGAACTTCGCTTACGGTATGGGAGCGGCAGTAGTAATTATTGGAGCATTATTCAAAATTACTCACTTCGAAATTGGTCCTCTAACAGGTACATTGATGTTATCAATCGGTCTTGTTACTGAAGCGTTAATCTTCGCATTATCTGCGTTCGAACCAGTAGAAAAAGATTTAGACTGGTCTTTGGTTTATCCAGAATTGGCAGGTGGTGAGCCTACAGCTAAAAAAGCGAAAAAAGAAGATGCAACTGAAGCTCAAGGTTTGTTATCTCAAAAATTAGATGCAATGCTTAAAGAAGCTAAAATTGATGGTGAATTAATGTCTAGCTTAGGAAACAGCATCAAAAATTTCGAAGGAGCTGCAAAAAGTATTTCTCCAACTGTTGATGCTATCGCTTCTCAAAAGAAATATGCTGAAGAAATGACTACTGCTGCTGCGTCTATGGAATCATTAAACAGCTTATATAAATTGCAATTGGATAGCGCTGCTCGTAATGCAGAAGCGAACAAAGAAATTGCTGAAAACGCTGCAAAATTAAAAGAACAAATGCAATCTATGACTTCTAACATTGCTACATTGAACAATGTTTACGGAGGTATGCTTTCTGCAATGAGTAATAGAGGTTAATTAGTTTTAACTAAATCATAATCGTATTTATTAACAAAACTAATTAAAAAGAAATGGCAGGAGGAAAATTAACCCCTAGACAGAAGATGATTAACCTAATGTATTTGGTTTTCATCGCGATGTTGGCAATGAACATGTCAAAAGAAGTTTTATCTGCTTTCGGATTAATGAACGAAAAATTCGAAGGTGCTAATGCGGCTTCTACAGAAAGTAACGCTGGCATGTTAGCTGCTTTGGATGCTAAAGCATCAGAGGCAAAAGGAGAATTTATTGGTGCTGCGGCAACTGCTCACAAAGTAGAAGCGGCTACAAAGAAATTCTATGACTTTGTTGGAACTTTAAAAGCTGAAGTTTTAACTGGAGTTGAAAAAGAAGAAAATGGAAAGTTACCTTATGAAGCAATGGATAAAGCTGATAACTTAGATAACAGCTGGTTCACTGGTGAAGGTTATTCAAAGAGAGGTAACGAAGTAGTTGCAGCAATTGAAGCTTATAAAGCTGATATTAAAGCGGCACTTGGTAACGAGAAAAAATACTCTGCTATCCTTAATGAGGTAAACAAAAAATTTGATTTATCTGATGTGGCTAATAAAGAAGGTTTAAAAGATAAATATTTAAACTATCACTTTAAAGGATTCCCTGCAATCGCTTCTTTGGCGAAGTTGACTGCTTGGCAGAATGATGCAAAAAAAGCAGAATCTGATGTAATTAGTGCGGCTTTAGGTAAAGCAGCAGTACAAACTGCTTCTTACAGTAACTATCAAGCTATTGTAGTTTTAGAAAAGAATGCTTATTTCCAAGGTGAGAATGTAAAAGGTAAAGTAGTATTAGGTCGTTATGATGAGTCTACAGTTCCTACATCTTTCCAAGGTCCTGGTAAATTAGAAAATGGTCAGGCTGTTATTTCATTAACTGCTGGTAGCGTTGGTGAGCAAACAATCAATGGTCAATTCAGTTTCTTAGAAGATGGGAAAAACATTCCATTGAAATTCGAAGGGAAGTATGTAGTTGTTCCTCGTCCAAATTCAGCAACAATCTCTGCTGATAAAATGAATGTAGTTTACCGTGGTGTGCCTAACCCTATGACTATCTCTTTCGCTGGTGTTGGTTCTGATAAAGTTAGAGCTACTGCTCCAGGAATGTCTCCTGCCGGTGGTGCTGGTAAATATGTTATCAAACCGGGACCTGGTGCTTCAGTGATGGTTAATGTTAGTGCTACATTACCTGACGGTAAAGTGGTTTCTGATAAAAAAGAATTTAGAATTAAAGGTTTACCTGCTCCAACTGGAAAAATCCGTGGTGAAGTTGCTGCTAAAGGTTCTAAATCAAACTTAGAAGTGTGTTCAATCTCTGCTGTAATGGAAGATTTCGATTTCCCAGTAACAGTTAACGTAACACAATTCAACATTAAAGTGCCTGGACAGCCTACAATCGTTGTTTCTGGTAGCAAAATGGATGGTAGAGCTAAAGCGGCTATCCAAAAAGCACAAAGAGGTGATGTAGTTGTAATTTCTGAGATCAAAGCTAGCTTCTCAGGAATCGACCAAGTTGCTAAGAGAGTATCTTCTTGTACTTATGAAGTACAATAATAAAATGTAAATTTCGTTTAATTTATTTAAACGCCTCAAATAATAAAAATTATGAATTGGAGAAATTTATTATTAGTTGTTTTTCTTGCTGGTAGTGCAACAACTGTTGCGCAATCTAACTTGTTGAACGCAAAGACGCCGGCTGAAATCGGTTTAAAGTCTGCTGCGCAGCAGTTAAAAGATAATGACAAACCTTTAGATTACGGTTATATTGATGACCGTGATATCTTAATGTCTAAGAAAGTTTGGGAAATCATTGACCTTGATGAAAGAATCAACTTCCCATTATATTACCCAATTGATACTGTAAGTATTGGTGCTGATCGTCGTTCTTTGTATGATGTCTTGGTTAAAGGAATTAAATCTGGAAAAATTACTGAAGTGTATTCAGATAGTTATTTCAGAGAAAAGAAAACTTTAAAAGATATTAATGCTTCATTGACTAAAATTGATACAACCGATGCGGGTAGAGAGGAAATGAATACTGATATTGATGCTTACCGCACAAGAACAGTTGAAGTTCCTAAATATGAAGGAACAGGTAAGAAAAAGAAAAAAGTTGGTGTTGAAACTAAAACAATCCCAGCTTCTAAATTTATCTCTCCTGAGTATATCAATAAAACTGATTTAGCTTCGATTGACGTATCTGACTATAAAATTGTTGGATTATGGTATTTCGATAAAAGACAATCGGATTTACGTTACAGAATTTTAGGAATTTGCCCTGTTATTCCAGACGTTTATACAATGGGTAAAACAGAAGAAGAAAAGGATTATATTGAATTATTCTGGGTATTTTATCCAGGTGCACGTGAAGTATTGCATGAGTGGAAAGCATTCAATGATAAAAACTCTTCAATGCCAATCTCTTATGATCATTTGTTAAACTCACGTCGTTTCAATGCGTTGACTTACAAAGAAGAAAACGTATATAACGATAGAGAGATTTCTGAATACATGAAAGATAACTCTTTGATGCAGTTAATTGAATCAGAAAGAGTTAAAGACAAGATTCGTAATTTTGAGCAAGATATGTGGAATTACTAATTGTTAATTTCTCCAATTACATAAAAAACTCTCACTTATTGTGAGAGTTTTTTATTTTTGTACCATGTTAGATTATATCATTGTTGGTTCGGGTATTGCCGGAATTTCTTTTGCAGAATTGTGTTTGCAACATCAAAAGTCTTTTCTCGTTTTTGATGATTATTCAACTTCCTCTTCAAAAATAGCAGGAGGATTGTATAATCCTGTTATATTAAAACGATTCAGTCAGGTGTGGATGGCGAAAGAACAATTGGATTTCGGATTGCCATTTTATGCGAGAATAGCTGAACGGATTAACACTGAGTTTGATTATAAAATTCCTATTTATAGAAAGTTTGCTTCTGTTGAAGAGCAGAACAATTGGTTTCAGGCAGCTGATAAACCTTCTTTAGCCCCTTTCCTATCCACTTCAATTGTGCATAAGCAGTACCAGTCGATTCGTTCTGAATTTGGCTTTGGAGAAGTCTTGTATACCGGTTATGTGGATACTTCGGTATTGTTAGACTCATACATCAAGTACTTGTCTTCGGAAGGTGTGTTTCGAAATGAATCCTTTGATCATGATGCAATTGATTTTGTAGACAACCATATTCGATATAAAGGTGTTGAAGCAAAGCATGTTGTTTTTGCTGAAGGTTTCGGTATGCAAAATAATCCTTTCTTTTCTAATTTTCCACTCGATGGAACGAAAGGTGAGTTGCTTATTATAAAAGCGCCTGATTTGAATCTTGATGTGGTCTTAAAATCAAGTATTTTTATACTGCCCATAGGTAATGATTTATTTAAAGTTGGTGCCACTTATAATTGGGAAGATAAAACCAATACACCAACGGAGGAAGGTAAGCAAGAGTTGATCGAAAATTTAAAGGAACTTATTGACTGTGACTTTGAGGTTGTAGAGCATTTTGCGGGTGTACGCCCCACAGTGAAAGACCGTAGACCTTTAGTTGGTACTCATAAAGAACATTCGTGTTTACATTTATTAAATGGACTTGGGACGCGAGGCGTTATGCTTGGTCCTTGGTTGGCGAAAGCTTTATTTGAAAATTGCGAAGAAGGGTTGCCTTTAGATCCCCAAATCGATATTCAGCGTTTTGATAAAAAGAAGAAAGCTTAGATTATTATTTTGTTGACTGTTGGGTTTTATCCTTTGTAATTCGTTTAGTAATAGTGTAAGGGAACTTTTCCAACCGATGCTGTTGGCTTTGCAATAAATGTTATTCCTTTTGCAATAGTTTATAGAGGCTTTGCAAGCTATTCTTTTGGCTTTGCAATAAGTGTTATTCCTTCTGCAATAGTTTGTAGAGGCTTTGCAAGCTATTCCGTTGGCTTTGCAATAAATGTTATTCCTTATGCAATAGATTGTTGAGGCTTTGCAAGCTATTCTGTTGGCTTTGCAATAAGTGTTATTCCTTCTGCAATAGTTTATAGAGGCTTTGCAATACTTGCTATTTACTTTTCAATAGTTGAGGGTGCAATTTATTTGTTATCCTTCCAATTTTTATCGTAGCTAATAAAGAAATTAATCCAAATATTTCGAGAGATACGCATGATAAAAGGCATTAAAATTATCAAAGTAGCGGTTATACCAATAAACGCGGTTTTTAGGTTGGTTTTCAATAGAAAAAAGAAGATCACAAAAGCAGCTACACCTAGGGCGACACCCAATGCGTAACTAACATACATCGAGCCATAGAAGAAAGAAGGTTCGATTTTGTATCTTGTTCCACAATGACTGCAAACCTCATTCATTTTGATGGTATATTCAGGATTGTATAAGTTTTTACCTTTATACATACTTTCCTCCTGGCATTTGGGACAACTTCCTGTTAAAATACTATTTAGTTTGGATCCTTTTTTTAACATTTGCAAAAAATTTATCCAAAGGTACTCAATTTCGAAATCTACCTTTGTAATCCAAGTCACAAATTATGCTAAATATTCACAATTTATCGGTTTCCTTTGGCGGAACGTATCTGTTTGAAGAAGTAACTTTTCGTTTAGGATCTGGCGACAGAGTAGGTCTTGTTGGAAAAAATGGAGCTGGAAAATCGACAATGCTAAAAATATTGGCAGGCGATGTGAAACCGGATTCTGGAAGTATTGCTACCGAGAAAGAAGTTAAAATCGGATTTCTTCGTCAGGATATTGATTTTGTTAAAGGGCGAACAGTCTTGGAAGAAGCTTATCAGGCCTTTGAGGAAATCAAAAGAGCAGAATTGAAAATGGATGACATCAACCATCAATTGGCGACAAGAATCGATTATGAAAGTGAAGCCTATTCTGAGTTGATTGAACAATTGAGTGATGTACAACATCATTATGAGATATTGGGCGGCTACAATTATGTGGGTGACACCGAAAAAATTCTTACCGGACTTGGATTTAAACGTGAAGATTTCAATAACCAGACCGATACTTTTTCGGGTGGATGGCGTATGCGTATCGAATTGGCTAAGCTATTGTTACAGTCTAACGATATCTTGCTTCTGGATGAGCCAACCAATCACTTGGATATTGAGAGTATCATTTGGTTGGAAAGTTTCTTAAAATCGTTCCCTGGCGTCGTGGTGATAGTTTCACACGACAAAATGTTTTTGGATAATGTAACGAATAGAACGATTGAAATCTCTTTGGGTAAAGCTTATGACTTCAATAAACCGTATTCACAGTATTTGGTTTTGCGTGAAGAAATACGTGAAAAGCAATTGGCTACCCAAAAGAATCAACAGAAAAAAATTGAAGAAACCGAAAAGTTAATTGAAAAATTCCGTGCGAAAGCTTCAAAAGCATCGATGGCGCAGTCCTTGATTAAAAAGTTGGACAAAGTAGAACGCATTGAAGTGGATGAGGACGATAATTCGGTGATGAGTATCACGTTTCCGGTTTCGGTTACTCCGGGAAGAGTAGTGGTAGAAGCGGAGCATGTGACCAAAGCCTATGATCAGAAAGTAATTTTGAAAGACATTTCACTTTTAGTGGAACGCGGTAGTAAAATTGCTTTCGTAGGTCAGAACGGACAAGGGAAATCTACTTTTATCAAAGCGATTGTCAATGAATTTCAATACGACGGAAGTATTAAGTTAGGACATAATGTACAGTTGGGTTATTTTGCCCAAAATCAAGCCGAATATTTAGACGGAGAGAAAACATTGCTCGATACTATGTTAGAAGCAGCAACCGATACGAATCGTTCGAAAGTACGTGATATGTTAGGAGCTTTCTTGTTTAGAGGTGATGATGTGGAGAAGAAAGTCAAAGTGTTATCCGGAGGAGAAAGAAATCGTTTGGCTTTGTGTAAACTATTGTTGCAACCGATTAACGTGTTGTTGATGGATGAGCCTACCAATCACTTGGATATTAAATCGAAAAATGTGTTGAAAGCGGCTTTGCAGAAGTTTGAAGGAACATTGCTTTTAGTGTCGCATGATCGTGACTTCTTGCAAGGTATGGCCAATACCGTGTATGAGTTCAAGGATCAGAAAATCAAAGAGTATTTGGGAGATATCAACTTCTTCTTGGAACAACGCAATGTGGATAATTTCCGCGAAGTGGAGAAGAAAGATGTTGTGGTTAAAGAAGAACCGAAACAAGCGAAAAATTTATCGTACGAAGAGCAAAAAGCACAAAAATCATTACAAAACAGATTGTCTAAAATAGAAAGTCAGATTCAACAGTTGGAAAAAGACATTCAACACGATGATAAAGAGTTGGCATCCAATTATGATAAACATGTTGAAAATGCCAGTTTTTTTGCAGCGTATGAAAAGAAAAAGTTGGAGTTGGAAAAATTGTTGGAAGATTGGGAAGCAGTTCAGTTGGAAATTGATAACTTGTAGTTCTTAAATTTAAGCTATGAAAAGAAGCGATGCGATACGAAATACCCATTTGATTATCTCTTCTTTCGTAGTGTTTCCCATTTCATTGATTTATGGTTTTGCACCGGAAGTTTTCTTTAAGCTTACCGTAAATACAGTCGATGAACAAAACATCTTGAAAGCAATAATGGGAATTTATATTGCTTTTGCTATCCTTTGGGTAATGGGTATTAGTAAGCGAAAGTTTTGGAAAATCGCAACGGTTTCCAATTTTATATTCATGTTCGGATTGGCATTTGGCAGGATTGTAAGTATGCTTTTCGACGGAATTCCATCTGCATTGCTTCTGCTTGGGGTGTTTGGAGAGTTGATTTTAGGTTTTTATGGAGTGTATATTTATCAGTACCATCAAAACAAAGAAATTACTTAAACGGGTGTCTCTGTTGCCATTCAACGCTTGGTTCTAGCCTTTTGAATATTTTGTCAATATGTTTGTTGATGAGTTTGTTGGTGTGGAATATAAATCCGGACATCAGTACCGGTTTCGCTCCGATGGAACTTTTGATTTCCAATGCCGTTCTTCCGAAAATAATTTCTTTACATCCGTTTTCGATACCGAATTTAGTCATGTGGTACAACATGTTTAAGTACAGCATTTTTTCTTTTTGGACGTGTTCATCATAACCCAGAAAATAGGTTTCCAATGTTTCGCCGTTTAAGAGAATAGTGTGAAAACCCACTAATTTACCATCCAGGAAATGTCCGCATAAGCGTAATTGTTCCTGGAGTTGTTTTTTGAATGTTGAGAAATGATTCTTAGCTAAAAAGAAGGTATTGAATGGAGCGTTTTTGGCTACATAATGATAGAGCTCGTATATGCGATCTTCGTGTGCTACAATTTCATCATAGCTCAATTCACGGGTTTCTATGCCTTCGTATTTCTTATGCGAACGTTTGAATTGGTCTCTGTATTTTTTAGAGAAGGCCGCAACGTAATCGGCTTCTGTTTTCCATTCCGGATTCAATTCAAAAACCATATTGGGTTGTACGTTAAAGTCGTACATTTTTCCGAAACCGTATCTTTTCAATTCATCCGAACAATGTTCGTAGAAATCTTTGAACGAAACTATATGGATAGTGATTTTTTTCTTTTTGAAGTAGGAGATAATGTCTTCCGAGCATTGCAATAAAACTTCGCTGATGTGTTTGAATTCCATAGGTTTGTTGAATGCATAGCCATTTTGGCCAGTAATCATGTTGTTGCCTAGGAATAAAACATGGGAAGCGAAATTTTTGAATACAAAGTTACGGATGGCGGTTTTGATGCATTTGTCTCTTTCTCCAAAGGATTCTAATTTGTGTACATTAAGATATTGGGCTAGAGCAACACCGATGAGTTCTTTTTCTTCGAAAATACCGATGTAAAAGCACTGCATGTTAGTTGGTGCCGATTCTTCCAAAACCTTTAGATATGGAGTTTGTAAAAAGGCATTGCTTTTTGCTACTTGATCCCAAGAAGCAGGCAAATCCTTAATGGCGGTATAGATGGTAAAAGATATTGAATTCAAAATCAAAAAAATCGCTCCACAAATGTAGAGCGATGTTATTATAAATAAATGTTAAGAAAAATATTATTTCCAGCCACACACAATTGCACCGATAATGGTTAAAGAAACGATCCAGAAACCTGCGTTGATTAGGATGTATTTCCATGATTTTTGTTCAAAAAGTGCGTTAATTGCTGTAATTGGCAATGCTAAAAATAAGCCAGACATAAAACCATGTAATGCTCCGTGTTTGAAAGTTCGGAATTTATCGCCATAATCAGCTAGAAATGCTGCATATGAAGGTTTAGCAATCGATGGGTCGCCACCAATCATTCCTAATGCGCCCATTTGATGCACGGTAAGTGCAGGCATTATAAACGCTATTAACAAAGAGTAAAAAATGGTTAATCCGAAGATTTTCGCCATATTTCCTTGTTGTGCTTTTTCTTCGGTCATTCCAGTTTCTTTCATCCAGGCAGTTCCGAAAACTTTAGGGTTGTACCATAGGAATCCAACTAGTAAAGTGACTAATGAAGATACTAAAACGGCATAAATGTTGAAAGGCATAGTTTTTAGTTTTTTAAAGTTAGTTACTCAAATATAAGGAAATATTTAAATAAAAAAGGCTTTCATTTACTGAAAGCCTTTGGTTATTTTTTGTTGGAAAAGGTTATGCTTCAACCATTTCTCCCGATTTTCTGTAGATGTAATTACCGTAAATATGACGTTTTGCAAAACGGTTAGGCGATTCTGCATTGATCATTTTTATGTATACATTTTTAGGAACACCAATGTATTCGTATGATACTCCGTTTAAATAGGTAACATGTAAAGTCTGTTTTTCCAAGTAGAAATCCAAGATTGTTGAACCATTGATGGTTTCTTGGTATTCCGGTAGGTTTTTTTCAAGAGTTTCAGGAGCAATACTCACTAAGAAATGGTAAGCACTAATAATGGCTTTACTTTTTTCCTCAGCAGCATGTTTTCCTTCTTCGTCGTTTACAAACTTATCAGGATGAGTTTCTTTCATACTGTTTCTGTAAATCGTTTTCAGCTCTTTTAACGTAACATTTTTGTCAACCTCAAGTAATTTTCTGTACTCAACAACTCTTTTCATAAATTTAAAATAGTAATAAGCCTGATTTAGAGGATTATTTTTTCGCGGTGCAAAAGTATAGAAATCAATTAGATAATTGCGTACTATTTTGTTTTTATATGAAAAATAGTTGTTTTTTATATGGTGTTTACTTTTAACAGTCTACTTTTCTTTCCCTTTTTTAGCGTTTTTCATTTTGTCTTTACTCATTTTTTCAGCCAAAGTCATTGCGGTAAATCCGTTTACAATTTTTCCAGATTTTGAAAGAGAATTAAAGGGGCGGATGTCTTTCGCATCGCCTCCAACCACTACATCTTCCGAAATTGTTGTTCCACTATTGATAATGATACCTTTGATTTCTTTTGCAGACAAATTTGGATAGTACGAACGAATCATTGCTGCTACTCCTGCAACATTTGGCGATGCCATCGACGTACCTTGTAAATATTGGTATTCGCTGTTGGGTGTAGTGGCATATATTTTTACGCCTGGAGCATAAACATCAACATTTAGTTTTCCATAATTAGAAAAGTTGGCAACGATTTTTTTGCCGTTTTCAAAATTTAAAGCACCTACGGTGATTACATTATCAGCAAATTCGGTTTTCTTGTCATCAGAATCATTAGGGAAATTCGGTTCTATGTCGATATCTTTCGAATCGTTACCAGCAGCATGGATGATCAATACATCTTTGCTTTCGGCATATTTGATGGCGTCGTAAACCCATTGTTTATTAGGTGAGTAGTCTTTTCCAAAACTGGCGTTGATTACTTTAGCACCATTATCTACTGCATATTTAATTGCCAAAGCAACATCTTTATCGTATTCGTCTCCATGAGGTACTGCTCGAACTGACATGATTTCTACGTTATCCGCTACGCCATCACCGCCTAAGTTATTGTTGCGCGATTGTGCTATAATTCCAGCGACGTGAGTTCCGTGTATTGCGCCTTCTTTGGTAGGTCCGTACACAATATTGTTTCCGTAGGTTTTATCGTTAATGTCGTTCGGATTGTCGCCAACCAATTTACGTGCATCGTACTCCAGATTGTAATTGAAGTTTAATTGATTGTAAACTTGTGTTTTGAATTTATTTACGTTTGTCATGAATGCCGGTCCGGCTTTGCCAATTTTTGTAAGGACTTCGATACTTTTCTTTAATTCGGCATCTTCGGTTACTATTGCTTTTACTTCATCGATAGTAAAATCTTCCTTTTTAAGATAGGTACTTATGGCTTTATTGGCATCAAAAATGGCATCCACTTGTTTTTTATTGGCCAAAAGTGTTTCCATTTTTTTGTCGTATACCGCTTTTGCCTCTTTATAAGCTTGTGAGCCATCATCGCCTTTTTTTAGAAGACGTGTTAATTCAAGGTTTTCATTTTCAATGTTTCCTAAAAAATTCCAACCGTGAATATCATCTACGTATCCGTTTTTATCATCATCAATGCCGTTACCTGGAATTTCCTTTTTATTTGTCCAGATGACAGATTTTAGATCTTCGTGGTCAATATCAACACCAGAATCTACCACACCTACAATAATTTTATTCCCTTTTTTTCCATTCAGTAATTCGCTATATACGCGATCTATACTCATTCCGGGAATACTGTCTTTTTCCAAATCCAAATGGCTCCAACGTTTTAATTGATTTTCAGTTAACTTTTGTTTTTTTGGAACATTTGGATTTGGTCCTTGAGCGAATACTGTTGTTGACAATGCTAAAGCAACATACAGACACATTAAATTTCTGTTCTTCATTTTTTCAAATTAGATTTTGTAATTGATCGATTGATTGAAACTTGATATATCAAATAAATATCTAAAGATAAGTATTCGCTTGTGTTGTATTGTTACTGTTTTAGAGTATTTTAGCAAAAAATTAACGTTTAATTTAGGTTAAGAACAGTTTTTGATAATTTTTTGTAGGACTATATCCATAGTGTTCAATTCGTCTTTAGAAATACCTTCAAGTGCTTCTTTTCTGTTTTCAAGAATGATACTTTGAACTTTCTCGATGATGTCTTTTCCTTCTTTTGTAACGGAGAGTATCGATTTTCTCCTATCATTTGCGTCAACTTTACGGTTTAAGTAATGGGACTTTACCATAAGTTCGATAATACGTGTTACTGATGCATTGTCTTTAAAAACATTCTTTGCCAGTTCTTGTTGGGTTATTTTCGGGTTTTCCAATATAGATTTAATAATAAGCCATTGATCGGTGGTGATTTTGTATCCACTTTCACGAATTTTCTTCATGGCAAACATTCTGTAGGTTTTTATCGCCTTATCTATGTTGTAAAATATAATATCGTTAAGTTTTTCCATTGTAATTTTTCCTATTTTTCAAATGTATAAAACCTGAAAATAAGATGCTTAAAAAATAAAATTATTATTTTTTTAAAATTAGCTTGTATTTGTGAATAATGGTTGTATATTTGCACTCGAAACAACGCGGGATAGAGCAGTAGGCAGCTCGTCGGGCTCATAACCCGAAGGTCACAGGTTCGAGTCCTGTTCCCGCTACTAAAACCAAATAAACCGAAAACACCAAAACAGGAGTTTTCGGTTTTTTTATTCGACAATATATGACACACAAAGCAGGTTTTGTAAACATTATCGGAAATCCTAACGTTGGTAAATCGACATTGATGAATGCCTTAGTAGGGGAACGTCTTTCGATTATCACCTCAAAAGCACAAACGACACGTCACCGAATTTTGGGGATTGTGAATGGCGATGATTTTCAGGTTTTGTTTTCAGATACGCCCGGAATTATCAAGCCGGCTTATGAATTACAAAGTTCTATGATGGATTTTGTGAAATCGGCGTTTGAAGATGCGGATGTGTTGATTTATATGGTTGAAATTGGTGAGAAAGAATTGAAAGATGAAGCCTTCTTCAACAAAATCATTCATTCCAAAATTCCTGTTTTATTGTTGTTGAATAAGATTGATAAGTCAAATCAGGAGCAATTGGAAGAACAGGTTGCACTTTGGAAAGAAAAAGTTCCGAATGCGGAAATTTTCCCAATTTCGGCGTTAGAAAATTTTAATGTGCAGACCGTTTTTGATCGTATTTTAGAATTGTTACCAGAATCTCCTGCTTTTTATCCTAAAGATGCTTTGACAGATAAGCCGGAACGTTTCTTTGTGAATGAAACCATTCGTGAGAAAATCTTATTACATTATGAAAAAGAAATTCCGTATGCAGTGGAAATAGAAACGGAAGAGTTTATCGAGGATGAAGATATTATTCGAATCCGTGCCGTTATCATGGTAGAGCGTGAAACTCAAAAAGGAATTATCATCGGTCATAAAGGATCGGCAATTAAAAGAGTAGGAATTGAAGCGCGCCAGGATTTAGAGAAATTCTTCGGTAAACAAATTCATATTGAAATGTATGTGAAAGTGAATAAGGATTGGAGAAACAATGCGTACCAATTAAAACGATTCGGATACAATCAGAAATAAAACGTACTTTTGCAAAAAAAATAACAGAAATTAAGGATGAACAATATCGTAGCCATTGTAGGAAGACCTAATGTTGGAAAGTCGACATTTTTTAATCGATTGATTCAACGTCGAGAAGCTATCGTAGATTCTGTTTCGGGGGTAACCCGTGACCGTAACTATGGTAAGAGCGAGTGGAATGGAAAAGAATTTTCAGTAATTGATACTGGTGGATATATTAAAGGTTCTGACGATATTTTCGAAGGAGAAATCCGTAAGCAGGTTGAATTGGCAATTGATGAGGCCGATGCAATCATCTTTGTAGTGGATGTAGAAGAAGGTGTTACTCCAATGGATGAAGAAGTGGCGAAGTTGCTTCGTAAAGTGACCAAACCGGTACTTCTTGCAGTGAACAAAGTAGATAATGGAAAGCGTGAACAAGATGCTATCGAATTTTATAATTTAGGATTAGGAGAATATTTTACAATTGCCGGTATGAGCGGAAGCGGTACTGGAGAATTGTTGGATAAATTAGTGGAAGTTTTGCCGGAAATGCCTGATGCAGTTGAAGAGGAAAATCCGTTGCCTCGCTTTTGTGTTGTAGGACGTCCAAATGCTGGAAAATCATCTTTCATTAATGCTTTGATTGGTGAAGATCGTTTTGTGGTAACCGATATTGCTGGTACAACTCGTGATGCTATTGATACGAAATACAATCGTTTCGGTTTTGAATTCAACTTAGTCGATACGGCGGGTATTCGTCGTAAAGCAAAGGTGAAGGAAGATTTAGAATTTTACTCGGTAATGCGTTCTGTTCGTGCTATTGAACATAGTGATGTGTGTATCTTAATGATTGATGCTACCCGCGGATTTGAAGGTCAGGATCAGAGTATTTTCTGGTTGGCTGAAAAAAACCGAAAAGGAATCGTAATCTTAGTGAACAAGTGGGACTTGGTAGAAAAAGATACTATGTCTACTAGAGATTATGAATTGAAAATCCGTAAAGAGATTGAGCCTTTTACAGATGTGCCAATTTTGTTTGTTTCGGCATTAACAAAACAACGTTTGCTGAAAGCATTAGAAACGGCAGTTAAAGTTTATGAAAATCGTAGTCAACGTATTTCAACTTCAAAATTCAATGAGCACATGTTAAATATCATCGAACATATGCCTCCGCCAGCTTTGAAAGGAAAATACATAAAGATTAAGTATTGTATGCAGTTACCAACGCCGGTTCCGCAGTTTGTGTTCTTTGCTAATTTACCTCAGTATGTTAAAGATCCGTATAAGCGATTTATAGAAAATAAAATCCGTGAAAATTGGGATTTTGAAGGCGTTCCTATGGACGTATACTTCAGACAGAAATAATAAAAAAAAGCAGCTGTATAGCTGCTTTTTCATTATAATGAAGAAAAACTGATTTGTTTATCTGCAATGGACTTAATGCTTATTTTGTCTACTTCCATTTCTATTCTGGCGCCTCCGTTGTCATTCGCTTTTGCAACCATTAAAGGGTAAAACCACAATTGCATATTATTGTATTCGGGCGTGAAATAGATTTTTTTCTGTTGCCACTCATTGAATTTTTCATTCGCTTTCTGTGTCCAAACCACTTCGCTGAATTCAGTGAAGTTAGGTAACGTATAATCAAGATTGTTGAAGGTTGTGTTTGTTGCCGTTCTTAAGGTGATGGATGATTGTAAAACCTTTTTGTTGGGTTTGCTAATGTTGGATGCTGTTTTTACCCAAAATGTAATTTCATACGTTTTGTCTTTTTCAAAAAAATAATCCACGTTGATGCCACTTCCCAAATTGGAATGTGACCACATCCATTGCTTTGTTTCTTCTTTTTTGTTGGTTTCTTTTGGATCTGAATACGTTTGTGCACATACTAATTCCCCAATTAGTAAAAGCATTGTCGTTAATAGAATTTTTTTCATTGTATTTTAGTTTGTTTGTGTTTCTAATTGTCTGATGCAAAGATGGTTTACGTAAGAAAAATAGTATCGGGGAATTAAGCGCTTTTTATTAGGGTTTTTTTCCCTTTTTTGTTCTACTTGTTTTTGGTGATATGGTTCTAATTGTTTTATTTTTAAAGAAAAAATGAATACACTGAACGGTAAAATTGTATGGATAACAGGTGCGTCCTCAGGAATAGGGGAAGGCTTGGCTTATGGATTGTCTGCTAGAAACTGCAAGTTGATTTTATCAGCCCGGAATAGTGAAGCTTTGGAGAAAGTTAAATCTGTTTGTCATAGCAGTGTTGAAATTTTACCTTTTGATTTGGCCGATTTCGATAACGCTAAACTGCATGTTGAAAAAGCTATTGCTATTTTTGAGAAAATTGACGTGCTTATTTTGAATGGCGGTGTGAGTCAACGTTCTTTAATTGTTGAAACCGACTTTAGTGTAGATAAAAAATTGATCGAAATCGATTATCTAGGAAACGTAGCTTTAGTAAAAGCTATACTTCCTCATTTTTTAGAGAATAAGTATGGTCATTTTGCGGTAGTAACCAGTTTGATGGGGAAATTTGGTTCGCCTTACCGGTCAGGCTATTGCGGGGCGAAGCATGCTTTACACGGTTTTTTTGATGTGATGCGGATGGAACATCAGAAGGATGGAGTGAATGTGACCATGATTTGTCCGGGTTTCATTCAAACCAATGTGGCTAAAAATGCTTTAACGGCTGATGGTTCAAAACAAATTACGGATGATGAGGCAACAAAAAACGGAATGCCTGTTTATGTTTTTGTCAAAAAAATGATCCATGCTATTGAAAAAGGTAAATTCGAAGCGTATATAGGAGGAAAAGAAACACTTGGTGTACTAATGAAGCGATTCTTTCCGACCTTATTGCATTATTTTGTAATTCGAAGTAAGGTGCGATAGATTAAAAAAAATGCAGATTTTTCGGGAATGAATTATCTGCATTTTTGTTTTTATAAAGTTGATTTCTACCAGTCGCCACTAGCACCACCACCACCGAAGCTTCCTCCGCCACCGAAACCACCCCAGTCGCTTCCGCCTGATGATCCGCCCCAGCTGCTTCCTCCACTTCCGCGTCCAAGACTGCTTAAGATGATGATGTCTCCTAAATCCAAGCCGCCACCATGGCCACCATTACGATTGCCTTTGTTTTTGGATATAATTATCAATACCAAAATAACGATGAAGATGAAAAAGAAGATGCCGGAAATATTTCCGCCTTTGCTTTTGGGCTCTCCTTTGTATTCACCCTTCATTACTTTGAAAATGGCCGTTGTTCCCTGATCTATTCCATTGTAATAATCCCCGTTTTTGAAATTGGGTTTGAATTCTTGTTCAATAATTCTTCGAGAAAGTGCATCGGTTAATAAATGTTCAATGCCATAACCGGTTTGAATGGTCATTTTTCGATCGTCTTTCGCAATTAAGATTACAATACCATTGTCTTTTCCTTTCTGACCAATTTGCCATTTTTGTCCCAAATCGGTTGCGTAACGAGCCACATCTTCTCCTTGGGTTGTGGGAACCATCATCACTAATACTTCAGTAGAAGTACTATCAGAATAGATTTTTAGTTTTTGGTAGAGTTGACTTTTTTGTGATTCATCCAGAGTTCGTGTACTATCAATTATCGGTGGGATAAATGAAGGCTTTTCAGGAATTTTAAGTTGTGCCTGTGCTGCAATTCCAATAAACAGAACTGCAAATAAAAGAAGCTTTTTCATTATCCTCTTGAAATTTCGTTGGGTAATTCGTTAGTGTCTCCTTCTTCAAATGGGAAATATTTTTTCAAACGTTCGCCGGCACGGTTAATTCCTGCCACTAAGCCATCTTTGTATTTGCCATCTTTGAAATTGGAAATAATCAGGTCTTTTGTACAGTCCCAAAAATCATTTTCTACAGCTTCGTTTATACCTTTGTCTCCGATGACAGCCAATGATCTACTTTGCATACAGATATAGATTAAAACGCCATTTCGCAACTCGGTATTGTCCATTTTTAACTGATGAAAAACCTCCTGAGCTCTTTCGAGAGGAGGTTTTTGGCTGTTTTCTTCTATGTGTACACGAATTTCCCCTGAAGTGTTTTTCTCGGCTAGAACAATAGCATTTACTATTTCCTGTTCTTCAGCTTTGGTTAAGAAATCTTCGGTTTTAGACATTGTACTGTTTATTTTTTGTTGTCAAAGTTGAATTCAATATCTGGTGCTTTTTCTGCGCCTTTTTCTGCCTCAAATCTTGCCATTTCACCAAATCCGAATAATTTAGCAAAAAGCACAGAAGGGAAAGTTTTGATTTTTTTGTCGTATATGTTTACTGAGTCATTGTAACGATCTCTTTCAACATTGATTCTGTTCTCGGTACCTTCTAATTGCGATTGGAGTTCTTTGAAGTTTTGAGTCGCTGTTAATTGAGGATATTGTTCAACAGTAACTAATAATTTAGATAAAGAACCTTTTAATCCGTCTTGTACTTGTTGGAATTGTGCTAATTGTTCTGGAGTTACATTGGTTGGATCTATAGTTACTGAGGTTGCTTTAGCTCGCGCCTCAATCACAGCAGTTAATGTTCCTTTTTCAAAATCGGCTGCACCTTGAACGGTTTTAACTAAGTTTCCAATTAAATCATTTCTTCTTTGGTATGCACTTTCTACTTTCGACCAAGCGGTTTTGGCATCTGCTTGAACACCTACTAATCCGTTATAAGATGAAACCGCCCAAAATAGTACTACTACTACGATACCTCCGATAATTAACCATTTTCTCATGATGTATTTAGTTTTTAAGTTTTTAATTTATGATTGTACGAAACAATTGCAAAAAAGTTACAACTCATTTTTAATATTGAGAAGTTGTGTCTTGATGGTTTCTAATTTGCGAATGATTTCAAATTTGTCCAATGTTTTCTTTTGCCCTTCTTTTAAATGTACTTTGGCACCTTCCAAAGTAAAGCCTCTTTCTTTAACTAGATGGTAAATTAATTGTAAGTTTTTAACGTCTTCCGGCGTAAACATACGATTGCCTTTGGCATTTTTTTTTGGTTTTAGTATGTCGAATTCTTTATCCCAAAAACGGATTAACGATTGATTTACGTTAAACGCTTTGGCAATTTCGCCCATACTGTAATATAATTTTTCAGGTAAATCGATGTGCATTAGTCGAAAGATTGATTTTCTTGTGTTGCCATTTTGGCAATGGCCGTATATTCAACGGCAGAAATGTCGCCGTAATAAAAATTGATGGGGTTTACTACTTTTCCACCTTTGTGAACTTCATAATGTAAATGTGGTGCCTGGCTTCGTCCTGTGCTTCCAACAAAACCAATAATATCGCCTCTTTTAACTCTTTTTCCAGGGCGACAATTGTAGCGACTTAAGTGGGCATAAACGGTTTCATATCCAAAACCATGACTTACCACAATATGATTCCCAAAACCAGAAGCGCCAGCATCGGCTCTACGAACCACACCATCGCCAGTTGCATAAACCGGTGTGCCAGTTGGTGAAGTGAAGTCCATTCCTTTGTGCATTTTACGTGCTTTGGTAAAAGGATCGCTTCGGTAGCCAAAACCAGATGCCATGTGTCTTAATTGCTCGTTTTTAACCGGTTGGATGGCTGGAATTGAAGATAAAAATTTTTGCTTGTTTTTAGCCAGTTTCAAGATGTCATCCAATGACTTGGACTGGGTAGCTAATTCTTCGGAAATAGTCTTAACCCTACTATTGGTGAAACTGATTATTTTTTCGTTATCGTAGTTGATTAATTGCTTGAATGTAGCTTTTGCATTGATGCTGTCTTTCACATTTTCATCAAAACCAGCAGAGTTAAAATATACCTTGTAGATATTGTTGTCTCTTTCCTGTATGGCAAGGATAACTTCGTCTAGTTCGTCTAATTTTTCATTTAAAAGAGCATAGTTAATTTTCATGTTTTTCAGCTGACGCGCATGAATTTTGTCTTTTGGAGTTTCAAAATAACTAGAGTTGGATGCAATGAAAAAAGATAAGAATCCGAACAACGCGGAAGCTAATAAAAACAAGGTGATAAAACCTATATTTCTGCCTTTTTTGGGTTTGATTTTTCGGTAGGCTAAATTTTCGGTATCGAAATAATATTTTACTTTCCCCATTCTTTAAAAATGTACTATTTTTGCACACATTATTACAAAGTAACGAAATATTAGTCAAAAAGATAAATTTTTTTGAAAACTGATATTTCCTTTTTTTTAATACAGAAGCAATCAATTTGTTAATTACACTATTCGTTTCTAAACGAGTAATCAGATTAAATATAACCGAATAAAGTTAAATAATGAAATCACAAGACATTCGTAGAAAGTATTTGCAATTCTTTGAAAACCGTGGTCACTTGATTGTGCCTTCGGCGCCAATTGTTTTAAAAGATGATCCGACCCTGATGTTTAATAATTCAGGTATGGCCCAATTCAAAGAATTCTTTTTAGGTAACGGAACTCCTAAAAGTCCGCGTATTGCCGATACTCAAAAATGTCTTCGTGTTTCAGGAAAACATAACGATTTAGAAGATGTAGGTTTTGATACCTATCATCATACAATGTTTGAAATGTTAGGAAACTGGTCATTTGGAGATTACTTCAAAAAGGAAGCGCTGGCTTGGGCTTGGGAATTTTTAACAGAAGAATTAAAAATCGATAAAGATCGTTTGTATGTTTCAGTTTTTGAAGGGAATCCTGCTGAGAATGTTCCGTTCGATCAGGAAGCGTTCGATATTTGGAAACAATATGTTTCTGAAGATAGAATCATACTGGGAAACAAAAAAGATAATTTCTGGGAAATGGGAGATCAAGGACCGTGTGGGCCATGTTCTGAAATTCATGTGGATATCCGTTCTGATGAAGAAAGAGCACAAGTCTCTGGTCGTGATTTAGTGAATGCTGATCATCCACAGGTAGTGGAAATCTGGAATAATGTATTCATGGAATTCAACCGTAAGGCTGATGGCTCATTGGAAAAATTACCGGCACAACACGTAGATACCGGAATGGGATTTGAACGTTTATGTATGGCAATGCAAGATGTGACTTCTAACTACGATACCGATGTGTTTACACCATTGATTGAAAAAGTGGAGCAAATTACCGGATTGAAGTATACCAGTAACGAAGTTAAAAATATTTCAGAAGAGCAAAATAAAATCAATATTGCTATTCGTGTAGTTGTAGATCACGTGCGTGCGGTAGCATTTGCTATTGCTGACGGTCAATTGCCTTCCAATACAGGAGCTGGATATGTAATCCGTCGTATTTTACGTCGTGCAATTCGCTACGGATTTACATTCTTAAATAAAAAAGAACCTTTTATTAATGAGTTGGTTGCGGTTTTAGCAGTACAGATGGGTGAGTTTTTTCCGGAAATCAAAGCACAGCAAAATTTGGTTACCAATGTGATTAAAGAAGAAGAAGCGTCGTTCCTAAGAACGTTAGATCAAGGCTTGCAATTATTGGAGAATGTTATTACAGAAACTCAAGGAAAAGAAGTTTCAGGAGCCAAAGCATTCGAATTGTATGATACTTTCGGTTTTCCTAAAGATTTAACAGCGTTAATTCTGAAAGAAAAAGGAATGACTTACAACGAAGCTGAATTTGACTCTGAATTAGAGAAACAAAAGGCACGTTCTCGCGCTGCTTCTGAAATGACAACAGACGATTGGACGGTTTTAATTGATGGGAATGTTGAAACTTTCGTTGGATATGATCAAGCTGAAAATGATGTGAAGATTACCCGTTTCCGTAAAATTGATTCTAAAAAAGACGGCGTTTTATACCAAATCGTTTTAGATAATACACCTTTCTACCCTGAAGGAGGAGGTCAAGTAGGAGATAAGGGAGTTTTGGTTTCTGCAAATGAAACGATTGAAATTATCGACACGAAAAAAGAAAATAACTTAATCTTGCATTTTGCAAAGCGTTTGCCTGAAAATGTGAATGCTAGTTTTACAGCTAAAGTAAATACGGATTTATTGAATGCAACTTCTAAAAACCACTCGGCTACGCATTTAATGCATTTGGCGTTGAGAACGATTTTAGGAACACACGTAGAACAAAAAGGTTCACTGGTAAATACTAATTATTTACGTTTCGATTTCTCTCATTTTTCTAAAGTTACTGATGAAGAATTACGTCAGGTTGAAGCTTTTGTAAATGAAAGAATTGCTCAACAAATTCCTTTAATTGAAAGAAGAAATATTCCAATTCAACAAGCTTTAGACGAAGGTGCAATGGCGTTGTTTGGTGAAAAATATGGTGATACAGTTCGAGCGATTAAATTTGGCGATAGTATGGAATTATGTGGAGGAATTCATGTGAAAAACACTGCGGATATATGGCAATTCAAAATTGTTTCTGAAGGTGCTGTTGCAGCTGGAATTCGAAGAATAGAAGCTATTACTGGTGATGCTGTAAAAGATTTTTATTCGAATCAAGAAAATTTAATTGCTGAGGTTAAAGAAATTTTGAAAAATCCACAAGATGTAATCAAGTCTGTTGTTTCATTACAAGAGGATAATGCGAAGTTGAAGAAACAAGTAGAGCAATTGTTAAAAGAAAAAGCGAAAAACCTAAAAGGGGAATTGGCTTCTCAAATACAAAATGTAAACGGAGTTGATTTCTTAGCCGTACAAGTTGACCTAGATGCTAACGGTGCTAAAGATTTGGCGTATGAATTAGGTAATAACAAAAATAATTTATTTGCTGTTTTAGCTACGGTAACCGAAGATAAACCAATGTTAACGTGCTATGTTTCGAAAGAATTAGTAGATTCGAAAGGCTTGAACGCTGGTCAAGTAGTACGTGAATTGGGAAAATACATCCAAGGTGGTGGTGGTGGTCAGCCTTTCTTTGCTACGGCAGGAGGGAAGAACCCGGCAGGTGTGAAAGAAGCATTGGAAAAGGCAGTTGAGTTTGTGAAATAATTAAATTTATTACAATTTCGATAAAGAGTAAAAACCTCTAAGTAATTATAGCTTAGAGGTTTTTTGTTGGTTTTTACTTAGTACAGCAGTTGCTTCAATTTCAATCAACCAATCCCGGTTACCTAAAACAGTAACTCCGACTAGGGTGCTTGCCGGATAGTTTTTGTCACCTAAAAAGGAAGCTCGAACTTTTCTAAAAATGGGTAAGTCAATTTCAGGGTTGAAATTTACAATATAAGTAGTCATTTTAACCACGTCTTTAAAAGTAGCATTGCATTGATGTAATAGCTTTTCTAAGTTTTGAAATGTAGCTATACTTTGTGCTTCTAAATTTGTTCCCTCACCAATTTGCCCTGAAATATGAAGCGTTATTGTTTCATTGGTTTCGATGGAAACTACTTGAGAAAATCCAGCGTTGGGTTCAATATATTCTTTTTTAAACATCTTATTTTCGTTCTCCAATTTGTTGTCTCCACATGGCATAATACAAGCCTTTTTCATTCAATAACTCATCATGTTTTCCTTGTTCGATTATTTTTCCTTGTTCGAGTACAAAAATCTTATCGGCATGCATGATAGTGGATAAACGATGAGCAATAAGGATCGTGATTCTACTTTGATCGGAAATACTTCGTATCGTCGTGTTGATTTCTTCTTCTGTTATTGAATCCAATGCTGAAGTCGCCTCATCAAAAATCAATAAATTAGGGTGACGTAATATTGCGCGGGCAATTGATAGTCGTTGTTTTTCACCTCCTGACACTTTGATTCCGCCTTCGCCAATAGTTGTGTTCAAACCATTTTCAGCACGATTTAAAAGTTTTTGACAACTTGCCTTTTGCAATGCGTCTAATAATTCCTGATCGGTAGCATCGGGTTTTACGAATAACAAATTTTCCCGAATGGTTCCTGAAAATAATTGTGCATCTTGAGTAACAAATCCTAATTGCTTACGGAGCTCAAGAATATCGATGGATTTGGAATCTACACCATTATACAAAACCTGACCTTCTGCAGGAGGATAAAGTCCTACTAATAACTTTACCAAAGTGGTTTTTCCAGCTCCGGAAGGACCGACAAAGGCTATGGTTTCTCCTTGTTTAATATTGAAATTAATGTTTTCAACGGCCGATTGATTGGCTGATTTGTGTTTGAAACTCACATTGGAAAAAACCAATGATTGAATAGTTCCTATTGTTTCTGGTTGATCAGGACGAGGTTCAGAAGTTGCATTCAAAAGTTTTTCAAAGTTTTCCATCGAAACTTTCGTTTCATTTTTAGCGATAATGAAAGTACTTAATTCTTGAAGCGGATTGAATAAGAAAAAGGTGAAGAAGACCATTGTTAATAAATCCCCTACTTGAATTTTTCCACCAAATACAAAATAGTACAAAGTAAAGACGACACAGGTTCGCATAAAATGAACTGTGGTTCCCTGGATAAAACTCAAACTTCGGATGAAACGAATTTTTTGTAATTCCAATTGTAGAATTTTTAAGGTATTCGAATTCAAACGTCCTTCTTCTTGTTGTGTAAGCCCCAAACTTTTTACGAGTTCTATATTACGTAAACTTTCTGTAGTGGATCCGGCTAAAGAGTTCGTTTGTTGAACTATTCTACGAGAAATTACCTTTATTTTTTTTCCTAGTAATGAACTAACAAAAGCAATAATTGGCGCTGTGAATAGAAAAATAAAAGCAATTCTATATTCGATATTAGAAATGTAAGCAAGTACAAATATGAAACTGATTGCTGTTTGAAAAACTAATAAAATTGATGAGGTAATCAATTTTTCTGAATCCGTTCGAACTTTCTGTAGCATACTGAGTGTTTTGCCGCTTTGTTGGTCTTCGAATTCCATGTAAGGCAAATCCAAAGATTTTTTGATACCATCGGTATACATTTCAGCGCCAGTGCGTTGTATCACAATATTGGTAAAGTAATCTTGAAAGTTTTTGGTAATTCTTGAAATCATTGCTGCTCCTAGTGATAGGCCAAGCCAAAAGCTAACGGCTTTAATGAAACCTATTTCGTTTCCTTTATATTTGGCAATGCCTACACCACAATCCTGCATCAGCTTACCAGTAATAATAGAATCTGAAAGACTAAAACAAGTATTGATGGCGGCCATCAGTAAAGCAAAAAATAATAAAGTTTTGTGTTTTTTGAGGTAACTGTAGAGTAATTTCATAGTGTTTTTGTATCCTCTGTGTTATTTGGACGAACAAAATTAAGGAATTAAAGAGTGAAGAAATCGTTAAAATTGCAAGAAAGTATACTATTGATAATGAGTGCTTTCTCTTTTAGCATCCAATAAATTTTAGTTTTTTGGCAAAGTCTCTTGGAAAAGTTAAAATTAGTAATAACTTTGTAATTCAAAGTACTTTTAATTTTAAAAAAATAAAAACAACTATGGAATATCTTAAGAAGAAAGGGGTTGACACAAGCATCGCCGTTACAATACTTAGCATTTTTATTTTAATAGTCTCATTGGTAGGTGTAAGGCAGGAAATTAGAGGTATGGAGATGTTGTGCTTTTTTGCCATGGTAATCGAAGTTGCTTATGGTGTAACTTTCACTTTTAAGGTGATAAAGAATAAAGAAAGTTATAATCATATTGTTCCTTTTTTATTTTTAAACTGGTTTATAGGGTGCTTTTCAACGAATATTTTAATCTGTATTTTCGAAAATCTGCCAGTTTGGGTGTATGTTACCACGTTTGTTTTTTGTTTGACTAATTTCTTTATATACAGTGGGCACAGGCATAAGATAATAACTCCTGTTTCTTATTTTATAAATGGGATTTCCTTTTTGATGATTCTGTATTTTATGACCTATCTTATCCCATTTATGCCAATTTCATTTATTGGTATTCTGGGGTTAGGTTTAGGATTTTACGGATTGGTTCCTTCAATTGTAAGTGTTTGGCATGCACTGAAATTGATTGGAAAATTTAAAACGGAAAAGTATAATTTGATCTTGTTCGGTTCAGGTGTCATTATTGGAATGTTAGGTATTGTTGTGTTTGTTTCTTTATTGTATGTGGAATATGAAAAAATTAAAGGTCAATTGATTACAAAAACTTTTGATACGGATAATGATTTACCTAGTTATATAAAAGTTTCTCAAAATTTGACACCCAATTTTTTTAATGAGATACTGCTCAAAAAAGATATTGTGTATTTGCACACAGAAGATTTTTTTGAATTCAGAGGTCTTGGTGGGATCAACCAACAGTACAATGAAAGGAAAACGCACAATCCAATTGTAAATGTTGCTTATATGTTCATGGAAGATCTATCGTTGAGTGGTGATGATAGGATTAACATTCTGAAATCCAATTTTGACAAACGTTTAGAAACCGAAGAACAATTGTGGAGTGGTGAAGATTTGGTAACTAAAAATATTAAGGAAGATGTCAAGCTCTTTGCCAATGAAAGATTAGCCTACACTGAAATAACAATGGATGTGGCTTGTACCAAAGATTCTTGGGGTGATAAAGAAGCAATTTATTCTTTCCAACTTCCTGAAGGTTCTGTTGCAACTTCGCTTTCTTTGTGGGTGAATGGAATAGAACGTAAAGGCGTTTTGACGACTAAAGAAAAAGCCAAAGCGGTTTATAAGCAAATTGTTGGAGTAGAAGCTAGAGATCCTTCATTAATGCAATGGAAAGAGGGAAATCGAGTTGTTGTACGTGTTTTTCCTATTCGTGAAAATCTGCCTAGAACGTTTAAATGTGGATTTACCACACCGTTAAAAGTAGATAATGGAAAGATGTATTATTCGAGTTTGAATATTAAAGGGCCCAATATTTCAAATGCAGCAACTTTATCGAGAATTCAGATAGTAGGGAATAGCGAATTTAAATCCAGCAAAGAATTCAAATTGAAAAACAATTTTTACATCAATGAATCCAAAGGATTAGATAATTGGGAAGTTGTTTTACCTTTAAACGATGCTGCTTTTAAAAGTGCTTTTGTTTGGGAGAATAAAGTGTACAATGTAAAAAAGATAGAAAAAGAAGTGGTTGCATTTGTGCCAAGTGAGATTGTTTTGGATTTGAATGCTACTTGGGAAAAGAATGAGTTGGAAACTATTCTGAATAATTCCAATCATAAGTATTATGTTTTTTTGAATAAGGACAGAATGGCAATTGATAAAACTAATTTCAATTCTCTTTTTGAACAATTTCAGTCGCAACAGTATTCATTATTGCCTTTTTACAAACTCGAGAAAAATGCTTTGGTTGTAACAAAAAGCGGATCATTTTCGGCCAATTTTGAAGAGTTGGAAGAATCAGAATATCTTAAAAAAGTTAAAGCGAAAACAAAACAAAAGAATATAAAAGTTATCGGGATTTCTAAAGTTATGAATCCGTTTTGGCAAACAATTAAAGAACAAAAATATGTCGATTACTTACAAACGGATCTTAAGAAATGTGGTGATTTACTCTCAAAAAATCAATTTGAAGTTACCCGAAAAAATGAGAATTTGGTAAATCTGGAGATGGCCGATGTTGCTATCGAAGAAAATATGAACACAAATAATTATAAAAGCAATGGATCCAATCATATTTTTAGAATGTATGCTTTTGGAAAAGTTTTAGAGGAACAGGTAAAAATTCAAGAGGATTCTCTTGCTAACAATAAATACGTTGATTTGGCAAAGGAGGCGAATGTTGTAACTCCGATCTCTTCGTTAATCGTACTAGAAACAGATGAAGACTATGAAAACAACGGAATTGAGAAAAATGTAAATACTCTTGGAAATGCATCTGTAAATAACGATGGTGCGGTTCCTGAACCACATGAATGGGCTATGATCGTATTACTTGGATTAAGTTTGTTCTATTATTACAAACAAAAAAAGAACAAAGTTGCTTAATGCGATTCCTTCTGCAACATAAAAAAACACTTGTAATTCTAATCTTGACAACGTTACTGATTATGAATTATGAAGTGTTGTTTTTTGCTCTGGAAAATGATTTTCTCGGGGTTGCTCTTTCTATGGTTTTGTTTTTTGTTGGTGGACGAATTACCAATTTAAAAATGCATTATCCACTTTTGATACTCTTGGTTTTATTTGAATTTGTCAGCTATCAGCTTCATGCCAAGTCGTTGCATTTGATTTCTTTGTGTATAATCATTTGTTTGATTTATTTTAGTTTTACGAAGAAATTCTCGTTCATTGCATTTATATGTCTCTTGCTGTTCTCATCGCTATTTAATAAGGTTTTTGAACATTTATCGGCTGAGATTAAACAGTTTTTGTGTCAAGGTGTTTATCTTATTTTAAAAGGGTTTGTATCCATTGACAAGATTGAAGGCGTGAACTTTTATAGTAATGGTGCTAAGATAACTGTAGATACTGCATGTATGGGGTTATCTATGTTTAAGACCGGATTACTAGCTGCTGCAGTGTTGCTTACAATCGAAGAGAAAAAAAGCAACGGCTATTTTAGTAATACGCAAATTCTTTTCTTCAGTTTGATAGTAGTAATGTTAAACATCATCTCTAATTTTTTTAGAATTATTACCTTGATTTTATTGAATTGTACTCAAGAAAACGTTTTACATCATAGTGTCGGATTGGCTTGTTTTCTGCTGTATCAAATTGTTCCAATGCTTTTTTTAATACGATGGATAAAGCCTCATCAACATGGGAAAAATGAGGTGGTACAATCAATTAATCTGATTCCAGCTTTGGTAGCAAGCGTAATAGTTTTTGTTACGACAATCGAAATGAAAAAAGGACAGCAGTGGAATCTGTTGCATCAAATTGATCCGAAATACTCGGTAGAAAAGGGAGAGTGGGTTAATGAAGAAGTTTTCAAAATTGCCGATGCACATAAGCTCATTTATATTAAAACACCATCACATAAGCCATTAATCTGCTGGACAGGTGATGGATATCAAATATCGGAATCAAAAATTATTGATCGATATCATTCCAAAGTTTGGTTTAACAAGATGGAAAAAAACAATCGTCATTATAAATCGTATTGGTGGTATGAATGTGGCAATGAAAAGTATACTTCATTTATAGAAGTGATGTTGCAAAAACTAATTTATAATAAATCGATACGGTTGATTAATGAAGTGCAAGTAGAATAAAGGAAGATCTAATTTCGTATTTTTGATAAAATTATAAACTGTATGCAATTCCGGACGCAAATACCAATTTCGAATACCGATTTTCCAATCGATTATGAATCGGAGATACTATCCTTGGGATCTTGTTTTGCAGAGAACATAGGTGCGAAGTTTGAGTATTTCAAATTCAAATCAAAAGTAAATCCATTTGGCATTATTTTTAATTCGGTTTCTTTGGAAAAACTCATTCGAAGAAGTGTTCTGAAAACGTATTTTACAGATAAAGATGTTTTTTTTCATAACGAAGCCTGGCATTGTTTCGAAGTGCATTCGGAACTCTCCAATTTTGATAAGGAAGCGTTTCTGAATTATCTTAACCATATAGTCGATGAGACACATCAATACATTGCTAAGTCAACGCATTTCATTTTAACATTAGGAACGGCTTGGGTTTACAGAAATATTGAGTCGCACGAGATAGTTGCCAATTGTCATAAAGTAATGCAAAAGCATTTTACAAAAGAATTACTATCTGTCGAGATTATAGAGGAAAGTATGCAGAATATTATGACCTTGATACAAAGTATCAATAAGGAAGCAAAATTCATTTTTACGGTTTCTCCCGTTCGTCATAGTAAAGATGGTTTTGTTGAGAACAATGTGAGTAAATCACACTTGATAACAGCGGTTTATAAAGTAGTTTCAGTAACTTCTTCTTCAAATTACTTTCCGAGTTACGAAATCATGATGGATGAACTTCGGGATTATCGTTTTTATGCTGAAGATATGTTGCATCCCAATACAGTAGCCATCGATTATATTTGGAGCCGTTTTTTGGAACACAACATAGCTGGAAAAATTGTCCCCGTAATGCAACAAGTTTCCGAAATTCAAAAAGGATTCAATCATCGTCCTTTCAATCCAGATAGTGCAAGTCATCAGAAATTTTTACAGCATCTGAATCAAAAAATCAATACATTAGCTTTAGATTATCCTTTTATGACGTTTTAATAATTGTTTTATGATGAATTTGTACAAGAAATTGTTTTATGGTTTGCTGATAATTGTATTGGGCTTTTTTACGTTCCAATTTTTCACATCCGATGACGATGGTAGCACGACCGAATACAATTCGAATTTGATTCAGGAACAAATAAAAAACGTCGGGAAATTAGTGGTAACGGAAGGTCATTATTCACAAGTATTGACATTTAGAGATCAAGATAAATACTTAGGCGGATTGTTGTCTTTTGATAAAAAAGCACTGGTTGTAGTCAATTCTGATGTGACAGTAGCGTATGATTTGCGTCAAATGCAGTATAAGATTAATGAAGCGGATAAAACCATTGTGATTTTGAGTATACCTAAAGAAGAAATTAAAATTAGTCCCAATATTCAGTATTATGATATTGAACAGAGTAAGTTCAATGAATTTACCGGTGACGACTTTAACAATATCAATAAAAAGGTTAGAAAAGATTTGGCGGCTAAAATTGAAAAATCAACTTTAAAAACCAATGCGCAAAACCGATTGATCAGTGAATTGTCCAAAATACTTTTAGTTACTCATTCCGTAGGATGGAAAGTAGAATATAAAGGAGAAGAAGTGACTTCGGAAAAACAATTTAAATCGTAATAGAGTAAGTAAAGGCTTTCAACTGAAAGCCTTTTTTGATTACATTTTCCGACGTAATTCTTCCCAACCGCCACCATTGATGATTTCAATGCCATGAGGTTTTAATAATGATGTCGCTTGGCTGCTGCGCATTCCGCTTCTGCAACAAACTATGACTGGTTTGTTGAGGTTTTTAATCACATTGATTTTATTCGTAATTTGATCTAATGGAATGTTTTTTGAACCTTGAATGTGACCGGAATTAAACTCGTTTACTGTCCGTACATCAATTATTACAGCTCCTTTAGCTATATAGCTCTTAATCGTTTTGGTTTTAGAACCAAAACCTAATAAATCTAAAATGCCCATACTTTTTTTGAGTTTAAAAGTAAGGGCATTCTATAAATATAATGGTGACTAATGTTACATTAAGCAGAAACCTTATCAAAAATCAAATCCAATCCGCCAGAAATTAAATGCGCAACTTCCGGACGTCTTTGTTTTACGTTTTCAAGATGGTTGACCACTTTGTCAAGTAAGTCATTATTTTGTTCTTTAAAGGCCAATTCAGCAATCTCTACAGAAAGTAACCAGTCATTGGAATGATTGGATGATACTGCTCCGAAAGCTTCTTTTAACGTAATCTCTGAAGTATTGTTTTCGCGAATTGCTCTAACGTTTTTGTATAAGTTTTCAAGTTCTTCTCTGGCTGCCGATTTTTTCTGTTTGATCGTTTTTGAAGAAGGAACGTGGCTAATCATGTCAAAACTGTTAACATCGGCTGGGCCTGAAAAAGCAGAGATGACTTCTTTACCAACCGCCATATCATAAATTCCCCAATCCGGACTAAATAAAAGCGTGTCACCTTGTGTAACCGTGCAATTTTTGAATTTAATCAATAAAATTTTTCCTTGAATATTTCGGGTTCCGGTAATTATCTCTCCAGAAACTTTAATGTCGCCTTCAAATTCCAACGTGATATGTTTTCCTTCGTAAATATCATAGGCTTTTAAATCACGAGGACTCATGTCTTCAATGGTTAGATTGATGCCTTTTAATTTGCCAATAGGAGAACCAAATCCTTCGGCATGGTATTCAGTTCCGTGACTAACTAATTCTTTTTCTCTGTAAGATAACGCAGTTTTTCCGGTTGTTTGAACATAAACGGGCTTGTTGTCATGTTCAATAACATTCGTAAATACACCCGAAATTTGTAAACCAGTACTTAATTCAATTGTTCCTAATGCTTTGGAATAGATTAGTTTTTGGATTCCAGATAAGCCTCCGGTACGTAAAGCCATAGTATTAGCATATTCTTCCAAAACTTGACTTAATTGTGCAAAATCTGGTGTTACATAGAGTTGAGGTTGTGGTTTGGTAATGTCAAAACTTTGATCCGCAGCCGAAATATCATATGGAATTTTCTTTACGTTATCGGTCATACACCAAGCGCTTTCTCCAATCGATGATAGTAATCCGGCACCATAAATTTTAGGATCTTCAATAGTACCAATTAAGCCGTATTCAACAGTCCACCAATGAAGGTTTCTGATCTTAGACATTTCGGACAATTCGCCCATATTGTTTTGCAGAAAATCAACATGTTCTTCTGCTTTTTTAATTTCCGCTTCGGGTGTATCTTCTGCTTCTTTTAGAATAGAAAGTAAACGAATAGCTTCATACATTTCATAATCACGAGCAGATGAAATGGCTTTGCATCCGATTTCTCCAAAGCGTCTTAAGTATTCTGCATATTCTGGATTGGCAATAATGGGTGCGTGTCCAGCGCCTTCGTGAATAATATCGGGTGCTGGTGTGTATTCAATATGTTCTAACTGACGAATATCACTTGCGATAACTAATACATTGTAGGCCTGGAATTCCATAAATGCACTTGGAGGAATAAAACCATCAACTGCTACAGCTGCCCAACCAATTTCTTGAAGAATTCGGTTCATACCATACATGTTGGGAATATTCTCGATGTCGATTCCGGTCTGACGCAATCCATCCAGATACGATTCATGAGCTACTTTTCCTAAATAATCCACGTTTTTGCGCATCACATAGCGCCACACGGCTTGATTTATAGGTGTGTAATCATTGTAATCCTGCGGTTTGATAAATTGCTTCAAATGTTTTGGAAGTCGGTCTATCAATGGGTTGCTTTCGTATGCTGTATTCATTGTTTTAATAGTTGCGGTAGGTTACAAAGTTAATAAATCTTAGGAGCTTATTCCTGCTGTCCGCTATATCTTTTTTTGAGAACAATTTCGCACGCTTCAATTTTTCTCTAAAAAAGGATGCCGCTTCCATCAGGGCTAGTGAAATACTTGTTGGGAAGTTTTTGTGCGCTTGAAGACTTACCTAGGGATTTTGCTTGTTTTGGAGAAGTAGTGAATATCGATAAAATAGTGAAAAAAGCTGATTTTTCACTCTGTTTTTTAGGTTTTTTTAACAGAATTTTTTTTACGTTTTTTTTCTCAAAAATTGACAAATGAAAGTTGTTGATTTTTAAGGAGTAAGACTTTTTTTTTGAATCTAAAACCAATACCTATTTTTATAAATTTAAGGTATAAAATCAAGATTCTAGTAGGGTTTGGATTTTTTGAGGATAGAATTAAAAGTAACTTAGCTCAGTCGAATATTTGCAAATAAACAGACAAGTAAACAAATTTTTTAAAAAAAATTAAATTTTAAAATCATGAAAAAAAATGAATTAAAAAAGCCGTTTTTCGCGAGCTTTTTAGAAAACCAAATGTCAAAAGAAGAAGCTAATGCAGTTCAAGGTGGAGCAATCACTTCAATCTTAAAAGATACTGTTCAAACTATGAAATATCCATCAGACGGTGAAGAAGGACCTGGGGGAAGTACTAAGCCATCTGCAGATGTTTATGAAACTATGAAATATCCTTCTGACAGTGATGAGTCAGGAACTGAAATCTAATAAATAATTAGAAGAATGAGAGTGGCAACTTTGTTGTCGCTCTTATTTTTATCGCGTATGATTTTATGTATTAGTCATTCTGATGATTTTTATACGATTGATATTGTCGTAAAAAAATTGAAAGAATTAGGAAAAGAAGTTGTAAGACTTAATTCGGATAAGTTTTCTGAATATTTGTCCTTTGAATATAAGATTCATTCAGGGGAGTCAGTAATTGAAGTTACTTACGACGGTAAAAAATTTACGTCCAAAGACGTGGAAGCAGTTTGGTATCGAAAATTATGGGGAATACCAACTCCTGAAGAATTGGATGGGTCATTTCATGGGATTTATCGTCAGGAATACACTACCATGCGAAACTTGTTCTTTGAGTCCATTAGCCATGTGCCGTGGATGAATTGTATGGATATTGATCACAAAATAGGAGAAAATAAATTCAAACAATTGAACGAGGCCGAAAAAGCTGGCCTTGTAATACCTGAGAGTTTGTTTACGAATAATCAGGAAAAAGTGAAATCATTTTTTTATTCGGTCTGTAATAAACAAATGATAGCAAAACTTCACGGTGCTTTGTCGAGAAGCATGTCAGGAAATACACCAATGTTTCCAACTACTTTAATCGAGGAAGATGATTTGGAAAGTTTGGATACATTACACTATTGTCCAATGATTTTTCAAGAGGCAATTGATAAATCTTACGAATTGCGCATCGCTTATGTTGATGGAACTTTTTTTGCCGGGAAAATCAATGCGACGCAATCGGAAAATGGCAAAACAGATTGGAGAATTGCGAATGACCTTCAATCAACTTGGGAAGAATACAATCTGCCTGAAAAAATTTGTGTTTCTCTTTCGACTATGATGGAAAGTATGGGATTGCTTTTTGGAGTAATCGATATGATTCGAGACACAAAAGGAGATTATGTGTTTCTTGAAGTGAACCCGCAAGGGGAATGGGGGATGATTCAAAGAGATTTAGGCTACCCAATTGGGGAAACAATAGCTGAAAAGCTGGTGGCCAGAATCTGTTAATAAAGTTGAAATTCAGTTTATCAAATAAATAAATTATGGAAAAAGTATTAATAATTACTCACACTGGGGATAATCAAAGTGTAGAGGTAGTTGCACAAAAAATTAGAGAAAATAATGGTGTTCCCATTCGTTTTAATGTGGACGAGTATCCTTTGAAATATGGTTTGAGTACTTGTTATGAAGGAGGTAAATGGAAAATGTATTTGGATTATGAAGGAACACGAACTTCTATTCATGATTGTACAGCAATGTGGTACAGAAGAAGTCACAATTTAGGAAGCGGATTGAATGGTTTAGTAGAAGGCGAGTTTCTAAGCAGTATTCACGGTGAAGTACGTACAACTTTGAACGGTATGTTAGAAGGTATGAACTGTTTTCAGTTAGGAAAATACAGTATGTACAGAAGATTGGATAGCAAGGAAGAACAAATGAAAATTGCTTCCGGATTAGGCTTGAAAGTGCCTGAAACTTGCATAACTAATAGTCCAGATGAAGCAAAACGTTTTGTGAGAAGTCATACCAGTGTTATTGCCAAAATGCAAAGCTCTTTCGCTATTTATAAAGATGGTGTGGAAAACGTTGTTTTTACCAATGAAATAAAAGAAGATAATTTGGAGAGTATTGAATCGTTACAATACTGCCCAATGCAATTTCAGCAAAAATTAGAGAAAAAATTAGAATTGAGAATAACAATTGTTGGTGAAGAAGTTTACGCTTTTGCTATCGATTCTCAAAAATTGGATAATGCCAAATTGGATTGGAGAAGAGAAGGAGTTAAGCTTTTAAAGGACTGGGTTCCTTATGACTTACCAATTGATATCAAAGAGAAGTTGTTACAAATGATGGATGTTTATGGGATTAATTATGGTGCTGCCGATATTATCGTAACACCGGAAGACGAATATTTCTTTCTTGAAATTAATTCTGCTGGAGAATTCTATTGGTTGGATATGCTAATCGATGGTGAAATATCAACTCAAATTGCCAAGGTGCTTTTAGGTAAGGCGAACAGAAGATATAAGCCACTATTGCTAGAAGCAAAAGAATTGGTTTAAGGAGAAATAAAAAAGACTGCAAATGCAGTCTTTTTTATTTATTTAGATTGTGGAGGAAATTGCGTTAAGATTCGGGTGACAAATTCATTCGCTCTTTCGTCTTTTTTGTTGGTGTCATGAGTCAAATAACCTGTTCCCATTCCCTGCCATATCAATTCTTTGTTTTTTGCATCAATCAAATCGATATACAGTGTGCCTTCAGTAGAAGTTGAAACATAGGTTCTGCCTCCCCATAAATAAGGGTTCCATCCGTAACCCCATCCATAACCCCATCCTGTAGAAAAATTATTTACATCTACTTTTTCTCTTTCTTTAGTGAAAATATTCACCAATAAATCAGGAGTTTCGCTTTTTGTAAAACCTTTTGCCACCATTTGAGCGTCAATTGCCCTAAGAATCCTTTTTTTGTCCAAATCGGAAATCTCTGCTTTGTCAATTCCGCTCTTGTGAAACGCATAGGTTTTATACTGACCAAAATTAACGTTTTTGTCATAATCGGCATTAACTCTTACTGAACAGCAAGAAGATAGAATGAAAAATCCGATAAATGACAGTAATTTGAATAGTTTCATTTTTTTAATAATTTTAGTTTAAATAATTTGCACAAAATCTATACCGAAATTTATTAAAAAACTGAAATTCAATATTATAATAAATTTTCGTCTACTATATTAGGGATGGTTATTTTTAATAAAGGTTGCGTCTCCATTGCTCTTTTTATTGCAAAAATGGCGCCTTCATTACGAGCCCAGCTTCTTCTTGAGATACCATTGTTCACATCCCAAAACAGCATCGATTTCAAACGTCGGTCAGCATCAGCAGTACCGTCTAATAACATTCCGAAACCACCATTGATTACCTCTCCCCAGCCAACACCACCGCCATTATGGATAGAAACCCACGTAGCACCACGGAAACTGTCTCCAATTACGTTGTGGATCGCCATATCGGCAGTAAAACGAGAGCCGTCATAAATATTTGAAGTCTCTCTGTAAGGCGAATCGGTTCCTGAAACATCATGATGGTCGCGACCTAAAACTACTGGTCCAATTTCATTGTTTGCTATTGCATTGTTGAATGCTTCAGCTATTTTCATTCTTCCTTCTGCGTCAGCATATAGAATACGAGCCTGTGAACCAACTACCAATTTATTTTCCTGTGCACCTTTAATCCATTGGATGTTATCCGCCATTTGTTGTTGGATTTCCTCTGGTGAGTTTTTCATCATTTCTTCCAATACAGCACAAGCGATAGCATCGGTTTTAGCTAAATCTTCCGGTTTTCCCGAAGTACATACCCAACGGAATGGTCCGAAGCCATAATCGAAGCACATTGGTCCCATAATGTCTTGTACATACGAGGGGTATTTGAATTCCCTTCCTAATGTTGGATTCTCTGCCATAACATCTGCTCCAGCTCTTGATGCTTCTAGTAAGAAGGCATTTCCATAATCGAAGAAATAAGTGCCTTTGGCGGTATGTTTGTTAATTGCTGCAGCATGACGTCGTAATGTTCTTTGGACTTCTTCTTTGAATTGCTCTGGATTGTTGGCCATCAATTCATTGGAGGCTTCAAAAGTAATATCAACTGGATAATAACCACCAGCCCATGGATTGTGTAAGGAAGTTTGATCCGATCCTAAATCAATGTGTAGGTTCTCTTGGTCGAATTTTTCCCAAACATCAACCACATTTCCTAAGTAGGCAATTGAAACTACTTCTTTGTTATCTAAAGCTTTTCTTACTCTACTAACCAAAAGATCAAGATCTTCGACGATCTCGTGAATCCAACCCTGCTCATGACGGATTTTGGTGATTTTGGGGTTTACTTCTGCACAAACGGTAACGCAGCCTGCAATGGTTCCTGCTTTGGGCTGAGCACCGCTCATTCCGCCTAAACCTGAAGTTACAAACAATCCACCGGATGGACTTTTTTTTATTTTACGGAAACCGTTCAATACCGTGATAGTTGTACCATGTACAATTCCTTGCGGTCCGATGTACATATAACTTCCGGCAGTCATTTGTCCGTATTGGGTTACGCCTAAAGCATTGAATTTTTCCCAATCGTCCGGTTTGGAGTAGTTAGGAATCATTATTCCGTTGGTAACCACCACACGTGGTGCGTCTTTGTGAGAAGGGAATAACCCCATTGGATGACCGGAATACATGACTAAGGTTTGCTCGTCAGTCATTTCAGCCAAGTATTTCATGGTTAAGCGGTATTGTGCCCAGTTGCTGAAAACAGCTCCGTTTCCACCGTAGGTAATCAATTCATGAGGATGTTGCGCTACAGCATAATCCAGATTGTTTTGAATCATTAACATAATGGCTTTTGCCTGTTCGCTTTTACCTGGATAATCAGAGATTGGGCGTGCTTTCATTTCGTAATCCGGACGAAGTCGGTACATGTAAATACGACCGTATTTTTCCAATTCTTCTTTGAATTCAGGAATTAATTCTGCGTGGTGTTTTGCTTCAAAATAACGTAAAGCATTTTGTAGAGCTAATTTTACTTCTTCACGGTTAAGTATTTCTTTGCGTTTAGGTGCGTGATTTATTGCTGTTTCGTAAGGTTTTAGCTGTGGTAAAACAGAAGGGATTCCTTCGAGTATTTGTTCTTGAAAAGTCATGTTGTAATTTTTACTATTCTTTAGATTTATTATTTCGTCATTTCATAGTGGATTGACCGCTAGGGGTAACGAATATCTGACCTGTGATAGGACTTGTTGATTTTGACTCTGTATTTTTGTAAATGGTGGTCCATTTTATGATGTTGTTTCTTTTGCGTGAGGGATGGGAGCGAAGTACCGCGTACTGCGTACAGCCCGACCCGCAGGGTCACGCCCTATTTTTTAATTATGGTTCCAGTTCTTTTATCATAACCATATGGGCAATGTCGACATCCGCTTTTACAACAATACCCTCTTTTTAAATGGTATTTTTCGGTAAAGCATTTATATCCCTCCGGTGTATAATAAAAATCTTCACCTTCTTGTAAATTATTTGGATTCAAGGCATTGTTCATGTGCGCAAATTTATCAATTTTGTAGCATATGATTTTGATTGTTTTTAAATATTTGACTCCAAAAGGGTTTCGAGGGATTACTTTTTTTCCATTTGTGGTTATGGCAGATAAAAAGGATAAGGAAAATCCTGTATTTGTGAACCATGAAAGGATACACATTCGCCAGCAATTAGAGTTGTTAATCCTACCCTTTTTTTTATGGTATGGTATTGAATTTGTTTTTCGATGGATTCAGTACAAAGACCGTTATGAGGGATATCGTAATATTTCTTTTGAACGTGAAGCTTATGCAAACGAAAAAGACCTTGATTATTTAAAATCAAGGCCTTTTTGGGGGTTTAGTAGGTTTGTTTTTAGTAGACTACTTTCTTAGTTACCACTGTTCCGTCTTCCAATGCTACTTTTACTAAAATAACATTTGTTGTTGGTTTCAATTGACTGATAGTGATTTGTTTTTGTTTAATATTGTTTAATTCCAGTAATTTTTTTCCGATTACATCATAAACAGTAACAGAAGTGATATCAATGTTAGAAGATTCTACATTTAGATTCGACATTGCAAATATTTTAATGTCATTGATAAATGTATCATCACCGTTTGATATTTTTCCATCAATGTATTTTATCACAAAACGATTGTCAGTTCTACCTTGATTGGCGGTAAAGGTATATGGACTTTCTTTTAGATTGTGTGTTACATTCAGGTATTTGTCCTCTAATAAAACAACTTGTGATTTTTTAGTAAACAAGCCGTCTAAAGCACCAATTCCAATTTTGTATTCTCCCGATTGCGCAATATTAATTCCCAAAGTTACTTTGTCATTGCTGTCAAAAGGCAATGCTCTACCTTGAATTAGTTGCATTTCGTTGTCCACTATTGAGTAAAAGTTGAAGTTCAACTTTTCGCTACCTACTGCGTCATAGATGCGATCTTTTTCATTAGTAGCACCTTCGACATAGGCTAATAATGTACGACGATTTGTGTTGTCGGCAGTTTTAATAAGATCCAGCCAAATTCTATTATTTTCTGGTTCTATTTGAGTGTCATTGTTACTAGAATTTCTATAGAATTGTGCATTACTGTAAGTCGCACTTCTCATACTATTGTTAAACGTCAGGTTTTCTGTTGTAGCAGCTGATGAATGATTCATCAATACATAAAAACCTTGTCCAGATCCAATATATCCATTAAATGCACCGGGACCTGATGAAGCGCCTGAGGCATTGTAAGTAATGTAGTCAGAAGTTGTGTAATTATAGTTATAGTTTGCATAGAATGGATCCACAGAAGAAACCGGTAAAGTTCCGTGTGTCCATACATTGATGAATCCTGAAATGTTTGTGTTCGCATTCAAGAAATCAATAGCTCTAATCGAAGAAGGGTATGGATTACCGACTAAATTCCAGTTGTCATCATTTGCGGTAACCAATGTTGAAGTTGGACCGGTATAACTTAGTCCATTATAATTACTTCTCGATATTGGAATAGTGATAATACCATTGTTGGGAACACCTGTGAAAGTAGCCGTGAAGTTTGTTATAGCTGTTGTTGAATAGGCATTCGGTCCACGTACTATGTATCCTTTTCCGATAACCATGTTTTCAGTTGTAGCTGCCCAGTTACCAAAATTGCTCGCGTATCCAGTTGTAGTTGTAGGTAACCATTTGTAGATATATCCACCTGTTGTTCCTGGTGATACAGAAGTTACTGGGAAATTAGCTACAGGAGACGACCAATAGACATAATCTTGTCTTCTGATATTTGCATTCCTTATAGATTGGATATTTCCAGAATTGGCCACATTGTTAATTTGGATCAAATTGGCTCCATTATTCAAGATTAAATTTCCTGTTCCTTGAACTGTAACTGCATTAGTTACCGTGATGTTGTTATTGGTAGCAACTGTTAATTGTGAACCTGTTTGAATTGTTAATGAACATGCTTGAGCAGCTGCTCCTCCATTAATTACCGGCTTATTGGTTACATTCGCAATGGTTACAGGTTGCGTATTGTTAGGTACGCCTGATGGAGTCCAGTTGCCTGCAGTATTCCAATCTGTATTTACAGATCCGTTCCAAACTTTATTACCAGAAACGGTTACTGTAGTTTGATCCGTTACTTTTACAGTAGATCCGTTACACATTGAATACGTTACCTCTGCAGTGTACGTTGTAGTTGTTGAAGGACATACATTGATTACATCTGTTGTTCCCACTACAGGGCCGGTAGTGCCTGCTCCCTGATACCATTTAATTGAAGTGATAGCCGTTCCACTTGGAACAAATCGCCATGCTTCATTTGTAGTTGTCCAGTTTGTATCTAAACCATTTCGGTTTGGTGCTGCTGTTCCAGTAGTTCCTGCAGCATTTTGAACACCAACAATGGCGTTTCCTGCATTCCATGAGCCACATACATTCTTTTCTTTGATGTAGACTTCAATGATATTTGTGTTTTCGTAGAGCACCATCATACCTGTATACAACATCGAATTACAACTAGAAGAGAACATTGGAATGTCTTTCCAAGAAGCTACTAATGCTCTACATCCTGTTGATAATGTTACTAATTCCCAACCTACTGTTCCTCCTTTGCTTGGGTCGATATCTTGATATACACCGAAGATAGTATTTCTGAAAAGAGAAGTGTTCGGTAAGTTTGAAGCAAATTCCCATGCTGATGTGCCTCCTGCAGTATTGTTAGCAGTGTCAAAAGTTAATACGCCGTTTGAGCCAATTAAACATTGATTGTAATTGGTTCCGTAAAAGCAAAAGTTGAATGGCAAGTTAATTGTTGGTGACCAAACATCATCGGTGTTAACACTCACAGAATTGGCCAAACAACCAAATTGATAAGGTGGATTATACGGGATTGCTTGAGCGGTGTAGCTTGAGGTTTGTCCTAATTGTAAATACGTTGCTTCTAAATCGACACAGCCGGTAGTAGAGCAAGTAATTGCAGCTGGATCAGAACCATTTAAACCTAAACCACCTGATACCACAGATGGACATCCTAAAGTGGTTGTTCCAGTACCGGCTCCTGAGGCACATGGTGTTTTAAAAGAGATTGGACCAATCCAGTACCCTTGAGTAGCTCCGCAATTCGCTCTAACATAGACATAGTATGTGGTTTCTGCTGTCAATCCTGTTAAGCCAATTGTGGTAACTCCGGCTGCAGTTGTATTGGTAGAACTTGGAGTTCCGTTAGTTGTTGATACACTAATTTGATATCCACTGATTGGTGCTGGAGATGCAGCAGTCCAAGAGATTGTTGCTGTTGTTCCGGTAATTGCACTAGCTGTTATGTTGGAAGGATTTCCAGGACATGTAGCTATTGGCGTAACAACCGTCATTTTAAAATCTAGAGCTTCACTATAGGAAAGTCCAGTTGCACATGGGTCAACAGTATTGTTGTTCCAGTAAGCTCTAATTCTCATTCGATAGTTTCCTGCTGCTTGTAAAGCTGGAATGTTAAACGTTCCCGCATGACCTGTTGCGATTGCACCTGAGGTATAAACGCTCTCTGAAGCATCTGCAAAATCACCATCGTTATTCCAATCTACCCAAATTCTGAAACCGTGAGATCCACCTACATAAGTTTCGGAAAAATCAATCGACCCTCCTGCAGTACCAGATACTGTTCTTGTGTTGAAGTAGTCACCATATCCACCAGTATTCATTGCTGTACTTGTGTAACTAATATTGTTAATTCCTCCTGTTGTTGTAAATCCAGAAATATAATCAGAGCCCGAAGTTGTAGTAGGGGTACAGTATGATAAACCGGTCAATGCACTGCCAGTTAATGGGCCAGCAGTAGGTGATTCCAGGTATAATGGACCACCAGTACATCCAGTGGTGTTGTACGCAAAAATGAAGAAATAATATGTCGTGTTGGAAGATAACCCTGAAACACTAAAAGAAGTGTTTGAATCGTTATCAGCAACAGTTCCTCCAGGAACAGCTCCTCCTATGGTATAAGAAGTGCCATTTGCTGGATTGGGTACGGTATTGGTTGTGTTGTATACAACAAGATAATTTGTTGGTGCAGAACTAGAAGCTGTAAAGCTTCCGTTGATGCTGCCACCTGAAGGTGTTAATGTTAATGCTGTAGGTTGATTTGCTGGTGTAGTACATACTACTGGAGCTGTTGCACATATACCGAATGTTCCTCGATTGTCATTACCGTATTCCCAAACTCGTATATATATTGTTGAGCCAGGAGTTAGGCCAGTTCTCGTTATAGACGACATCATTCCATTAGTACTGCTATCGTCGTCACATTGTAACAAAGTTAATGAACCACATGAGCCTGTATACCATGCCATTCCTGAGTCTGTCATTCCGCCTTCTACAAGATCTACTGTCACTTGACCACCAGCAGGAACAGTAACACTAAACCATACGTCTCCACCAGAATAACTAGCGCAACCCGGCGCTGGAATGCCAGTTGAGTTTGTTGCACTAACTGTAGTATAAGAAGAATAAGAACACGTTGTGTTTACCGTTAAAGCAATTGCTGTTGAACATTCATCATTTGATGGTCCTGGTAATGCATAAGTGATTATAACTCTTCCATTTGCACCTGCTCCTCCTGATCTGTTTCCGCCTCCACGTTCACCGCCTCCGCCACCACCTCCGGGTGCGCCACCAGCTGTTCCATCGGCGTTAGTTTGACCAGCGCCACCTGTACCTGTAGTATTTCCGCCATCACCTCCATTACCTCCTGAAGCTCCGCCAGCGCCACCATTAGATCCACTCGTGTTAGTTGAACCTCCACTCGCCGTTCCTCCAGCACCACCAGTAGCCGAATTTAATAATCCAGCACCTCCTCCGTTGGCAGTTAAACTGGTAGTAGATGCTGCATGAGTTAATGTAGATTGGTTTCCTGAGTTTCCGTTGGCAACTGTTGTTGCAGTTGCTCCAGCTCCTACTGTATAAGAGATGGTTTGACCTGCAGCTACTGTAAATGTTTTTGTAGAGTATCCACCTCCACCTCCACCGGACCCTCCGGCGCCGTTACTGTTTGATCCTCCTCCTGAACCGCCAGATCCCCAAATCTGTACGGTTACTGAGGTAACTCCCGCAGGAACTACCCAAGATTCTGTGCCATTAGGCGTGTTGTCGGTAAAAGTTTGTGAGTGCCCTGTGGTGATTGCAAAAAATGCAAAGAGTAGCCACAAAAAAAGTGCTTTGCATAATGGATATGCAACAAACTTGTAGTTTTGCTTCATTTAATTTCGTTTTTAGGTTGTTTTTGTTGGAAATTCTATATAGAATTGTTAAAAACAAACATAAAAAAAATATTTACACACGCAATGGTTTTCCCGTATATTATGTTAAGAAAAACTTTTTTTTTAAAAAAAATGTTAAACTTTCCTTTATTTGTGGGGTGTTTCTAAAATGGTTTTTTTATCAAAAGTTATTAACATTCAGGTGTTTAAATTGAAAATAAGATTAACAGAAGTAGAGTTTTGGGTGTGTAAATAAAAAAAATCACAAAAAAACCTTCAAATACTTGAAGGTTTTTTTGATTAAAGTAAGTAATTCGATTTTAGTAAATTACTTTTTTCGTAATTACGTTTCCGTTTTCCAAGGTAACTTTAACTAAAAGTATATTTGTGGTCGGTTTTAATTGAGAGATGGTGATTTGCTTTTGTTGAATAGCATCAATCTCTAATAATTTTTTACCTACTACATCGTAAACGGTTACATTGTTAATAATGTGTTTGTACGAATCTATATTCAAAGTGTTTGTTGCAAATATTTTGATGTCATTTGCATATACATTATCATCGTCAGATAAAGTCTGATTGACAAATTTTAAAACAAATCGAGAATTGTCTCTTCCTTGATTTGCACTGAAAGTATATGGACTTGTTTTTAAATTATGAGTTACATTCAGTAATTTATCTTCTAGGAGAATGTCTTGAGCTTCATTATTGAATAAGCCATCCAAAGCTCCAATTGCTATTTTATATTCACCTGTTTGCGGAGCGTTGATTCCAATCTCAATTTTGTCATTATTATCAAATGGTAATGCTTTTCCTTGTATAAGTTGCATTTCATTGTTTAAAAGTGAGTAGATGTTGAAATTGAGTTTTTCACTTCCGATAGCGTCATACAAACGATCTTTCTCATTAGTAGCGCCTTCAATATATCCAACTAAAGTACGTCTGTTGCTATTGTCAGCTGTTTTGATAATGTCTAACCAAATTCTGTTGTGTTCTGGTTCAGGAGAATTGGCATTATTGTCAGCAGTTCTGTAAAATTGCGAATTGCTATAGGTTGCGCTTCTCATACTATTGTTGAAAGTAACAGTTTCGGTTGTGGCAGCTGAAGTATGATTCATCAATACAAAGAAACCTTGTCCTGATCCAATAAATCCATTAAATACTCCTGGCCCTGAAGAGGCGCCTGATGCATTGTAAGTGATGTAATCAGCAACAGTATAGTTGTATGTGTAATTAGCATAGAAAGGATCTACAGATGATACAGGTAATGTTCCATGTGTCCATAAATTAACAAATCCGGCAATATTTGTATTTGCATTTAAGAAATCAATCGCTCTGATTGATGATGGATATGGATTTCCAACCAAGTTCCAGTTATCATCATTAGCGGTTACCAAAGTTGTTGTTGGGCCTGGATAGCTGGCGCCATTGTATGTGCTTCTTGATATAGGTGTTGTTATTGTACCGTTATTTGGAACACCTGTAAAAGTTGCAGTATAATTAGCGGCAGCGGAAGTTGAGTAGGCATTAGGTCCTCTAACTATGTATCCTTTGCCGGTTACCATGTTTTCAGCTGTACCTGACCAATTTCCAAAATTACTTGTGTAGCTTGTACTGGTTGTGGGTAGCCATTTGTAAATATAACTACCACTAGTACCTGGAGAGATAGAACCTACAGGGAAATTTGCTACTGGAGCCGACCAATATACGTAATCCTGTTGTCTTACATTTGCACTTCTTTGTGCGTTGACGCTACCTGTATTGGCAACATTGCTTGTTTGTACTAAGCTGGCATTGTTTCTAATGTTGAAAACTCCAGAAGCGTTAACAGTGACTTCATCCGTAACTGTTAAGTTATTCGATGACTGTAATTCTAAGTTACCAGTAGATTTGATGGTAAGGTTTTTTGCAAATGCATTGTAACCTGTACCTGTAATCTGCGTTGTATTTGGAATTACAACACAATTTGATGAAGTTGGTACTCCACTTGGTGCCCAGTTGCTCGCATCATTCCATAATTGTGAACTAGCTCCTGTCCAAGTTTTTGTATTATTCGTTACATTGATGTTTTTAACTGCAGTACAACCATTCGATAGAGTAGCGGTTGCAGTAAATGACCATGATGCACTGTTTAATTGGGTTGCGTTTGGTTTCACATAAATTGTTGACACACTTTGAGCAACATAAGGGATTGTGCATGATACGTCTGTATAGGCATCAACACCTCCGCTCCATGTAAAAGCTGTATTCAAAGGTTTTATACCTGTAAGTTTGATATTGTCAATTGCCCATCCATCATCAAATTGCGCAGTGTAAACAAAACGGAACTGTAAACTTGTATTTGCAGGAAGTGCATAAGCATTAAGGTTTACCGTTTGTGTCACGAAATTAGAAGGTGTTCCTAGATCTGAATTGTAAACTGCAGCAGTGGGAGTTACCGATGTAAATGCGCCACCATTGATTGAAACCTGTACTTCACCACTATCTGCTGAAAAATAAGAATAATATTGATCAAATGTTAGTGTTAAACTTGTGTATGTAGATGGGTTAATCGATGGTGATGTAATGATAGACACCATGTTTGAACCATTGTAATCGGATGAAGATAAAGCAAATTTATTACCAATTGTTGCTATCGAGCCCGAGTTTATTGCCGGTTTCCAAACAGAAGTCCCAGATGGTTGATACGGACTTGTTTTTACCGACCATGGAGAATCTGCTCCAGTACTAGTGTTTGTTGGTATTGTTGCAGTAAAAGGTGCCATGCCACTTTCAAAATCCTGAACTAAAATATCTTCTTCGGTAGTATCCCCAGATGCTGTTATAGTAATAGGATTATTGTCTCCACATAATACAGGTGCTGAAGGTGTGATTGTGATGTTGGTAGTTGTTAATATAGTGGCTTTAACTGGAGTTCTGTAAAGTGATTCACAAGTTCCGTTATAGGCAGTTACATAGTAAGTTGTTGTTGCAGCTATTGAAGGTGTTGTCCAACTTCCTGTTGCTGTTGTAGCTAATAAACTTCCTCCTGTTTCTGCACTGTACCATCTGAATCCAGTTGCACCTGCAGATGTTGCAGCAAGAGTTACAGTATTAGGGCTACCGCATGCCGAACCATTGGTAACATTAGTGATTTTTTGCAAACAATCCGCTACAATGTTAATAGTGTAATCCTCTGCTTCTCCCGACGGGTGAGATACGCATGGGTCTATCGGTGTAACAGATCTTGTTCTAATTCTCATTCTGTAATTGCCTGGTGCTTGACCAGATGGAACTAGGAAGCCATACGTTGTTGGGCCACTCAATGTTGTTGCGCCTGTAGTATATACTTCTTCAGCAGGATCAGCAAAAGTACCATCGTTATTCCAGTCTACGAAAGTTCTAATATGTTGACCACCCACTAAGTTAATGTTGATATTGATACCTCCTCCGGGTATTTGACTTGCAATTGTTATACCTGAAAAATTGCCATATCCACCAACTGAATAACCAGTTGGAGTGTTGGATCCATTTACTAAGGTGCCTTCTGAGCTAACTCCTGCTATGTAAGCTGTGCCTGAAGTTGATGCAGGTGTACAGTAAGCAACACAAGGAGCGCTAGTTGTTGTAAAGCTCCAGTTTACAGCTGTTCCGGTTGTTACACCACAACCATTTCTTGGAACGATTTTCCAGTAGTAGGTTGTGTTGGCTGCCAATACTGGACTAATTGTCCAAGTCGTTGCAGCTTGATTTGAACTTACTAATGCAGGAGTAGTTGTAGTTCCAAAGTAAACATCATAACCAGTAGCGCCTGCAGCAGCCCCCCAACTTAATTGTGTTATAGCGCCTGAACCAGAATAACAAACAGCAGTTGCGCCATCTGTTGGTGTAGTAGCCGTTGCTAAAGTGTTAATGGTTGGGTTGATTGTGATTGGGGTTGTAGAAGTACAAGTGCCAAGGGAATATACCACAGTTGCTGTTCCGGCACTAATACCAGTAACGATACCTCCTGCGGTAATTGAAGCACTTCCAGTACCGTTGGTGATTGACCAAGTTCCTCCAGCTGTGGCATTCGTAAATGCCGGAGTTGTTGCTCCTGCACAAACACTCGCACTTCCTCCACCAATTGCAGCAGGGGCAGGATTTACAGTAAATGAACTTGCGCTTGTCGCTGTTCCTCCAGCTGTTGTAACTTGCACTGTACCTGTTGTTCCAGATCCGATAACGGCAACTATTTGTGTTGATGTATTGGAGGTAATTGATGAAACAGGTGTGCCGCCTATTGTAACGGCAGTTGCGTTTGATAAATTAGTACCGTTTATGGTTATATTTCCCCCTGCACAGGCTGGTGATCCTACTAAACTTGTAATAGTTGGTCTAGGAGTCCATGTGTACGTAAGTCCGTTAGTTGGTAGTTCGCCGGCGCCATCTCCAGTATTACATGTGGCAGTGTTTGTTCCTCCAGCGGTTGAAGCAGGCCAGTTATTGGTTGTTGATCTGTTGTTAAAGTCAGCATTTGAGGCTCCTCTCAACCCGACTTGTGTGGTTAGATCTATTGCATATGCAGAAGAGCATGCTCCGTAAACCACTTGAATAACATTTGTGGTTTCATGAAGTATTATTTGAAAATTAAAATCGCCATTTCTTGCAGATCCCAATGAAATTCTTCTTGCATTGGTCCATTCTACAATAAAAGTTCTATTGGGGGCAGATCCAGTAGTTACTGTTTTGACCCTTGTTCCGTTATGAAATAAGTCTCTGCCTAAAGCGCTTATTGCTCCTGCATAACCTGTGTTTGAAGAAATGGGAGTGAAGTTGTTGGTTGCGGGTAGCGTGGCTCCGAAAGTTATATAGCCATTGGTGTTAACATTGCAGGTTGTATAATTGGTTCCATTAAAATTAAAAGTAAAGCCAATTGTTCCTGGGTTGTTTTCATCGTCCCAGTTGTTTCCGCTATTGTTTGATAAACCTGCAGGTGTGGTAAATGTTCCTATAGTCTGACTGAAGCCGTAATTAGAGACTTGTCCAATTGTTATGCTGCTGTATAATAATACAATAGCGAATAACATGAAGGTTTTTAAAGATAATTTACTATTCGAGTTAAATACTTGGAATTGTAAGTTTTTTTTGACTACTTGTTTGGTAGTATTGGGGTAATTCCTTTTCATAAGCATTCTTAAATTAATCTATTTAATCATTGGTGTTTTTTTAGATTTATATCTCATTTGAGTGTAAGGTTTATGAGGCCTGTCTACTTTTTAGCTTAAGATATTTTCTAAGAGTTGTTTAAGGAAATAGTAGTTTTTTTTCATAAGCAATTTGATTGTTTTGTTTAAATTGATATTTAGATTTTTGGTTGATAATGTAATGTCTTAAGAACTTATTTTAACAATTTTTACGGAAAAACCATATCCGGTTATTGTTTTGTTTCTCTAATTTTGTCTCATAATCATTGGGTGATTTTATTAATCAATGATTTTGAGAGGTTAAGGCAAATTATGTCTGATAAAATATTGTTTCGGTTAGTGGCGTATATATTGAACAAAAGCGTAATGCTATTGACTGATTGATGGTTTAGATGTATTGTATTAATTTTTTGTAAATGAATGTCTTTATTCTTTGGGAATAAATTTGTTCAATTTTAAATATGTGTAATATAGTGGCTTCATAAAAATCAGTACTGAATTTTATGAGGTTCGCTATTTTGTAAAATTATATTTTTTGTTCTAATAAAACAAAGAATTTTATTGCAACTTGTTTTGAAAAAATAGTATTTCGTCGTAATAGTGCTACGTTTCATCGAAAAAAAATTTTTTTTAACAAGAAAAATGCTGTAAAAAAATGACAGAATAGCATTTTTTTTGCAAAATTTCATACCGTTTCGAGGTGTAATTGTTTTAAAATCAAAGCGTTTTGTTTTTCTTTTTTTGAGAAATGCGTATTTGGTGTGGTTTTTAATTTCTTGTTTTGGATTTGAAATACAATGAGAAGTTTTTACCCAGAGTTGTATGGAATGGGGAGTAGGATATGGAATTTATATTCCAAACTTTTTGTGTGAATTTTGATAAGTTAGTTATAGTAAAAAGCCTTGAATTGTCAAGGCTTTTTGGTTGTAGAAAGAGAAAATAGATGATGTTATTCTTTTCTTTCTTTTACTTTAACTGCAGTTTCTTTATGTTCATTACGATGCTTTAATGGTCCGGGACCAACAGGGAATCTTACGCCAACATGCTTGGAATGTATTTTTTTACTTGTTACGCTTTCCATCATGTCTGCTCTGGAGGCAACTATCTGCCAAGAAAATGACACATTGCTTTTTCCATTTTTTAATTCTTTAACAGTGAATCCATTGGCCGATTTATTTGTTACATAAACACCTTCACAATCTCCTTCTAATTGGATGAAGACTTTTAAAGGATTGTTTTCATCAACATGAATGTTTTTAGTTAGGATTTTGTCCAAAATGATATTGGCTTCTCCATTGTTTAATTGCCCAATTCCATAATCTTGAAATAAAATTTCTGGAGCTTCTGGAGCAAACATAATCCTTTTTTCGTTGTTGGAATCTTCTACCATAGTTGATACTGTGCCGGTTCCTAAAATCTTATATGTTGTTCCTCCACTTACAACTCCAACATAGGCATAATCCATACCTCCTGCGGCAACATTGTCTTGATTGGCATCAAAATAACCTCCGTAAACTAGGGTTCCATCTGAACCTGCTAAATACGCATATGGATTATCAGTTGTTCCTCCGGCGCCATGCTCACTTGTAAAAACTCCTCCGTGTTTGGAACCTGTTGTGTTGCTTGCATGTCCAAAGACACCAATTTGTGTGCCTGATCCTGCAACTCCTGCTCCTATGCCTGAGGTTGTATTTGTAGAAACGTTGTTTCCGTTTCCGCGTACACCTACGCCGTCTGCTACAGTGGTAGCTAGTCCGACAGCTCCTGTAGTGAGCCCGTTTCCATTGATTCCTGATGTGGTGTAGTAACTTCCTGCAGCATTACCGCCTGATCCTATTATACCAGGTCCGGCAACATCAGTATTTGATCCTGAGATGGCTGTTCCTGTTGCGTTATTTGCAGTTCCTCTAACACCAACTCCTGTTCCTGTTGTTGTTCCGAATACTCCAATTCCGGTTCCGGTAGCGTAGCCATTAATTGCATCATCGCCATCTGTTGATGCTAATACTTCAAAAATATTATCTGTACCGGATGTAACGTCATTTGCAGTTCTGTTTATTAAAAAATGACCATTACTTTGAAGAATTCTGGCTCTTTCAATATTATTTGTTCTTATTGCTAAATCTTGTGCGTCTGTTGTGCCAAGGAAGTTGGTTCCAACTGATGTTCCGCTATTTCCTGTCAGAGACCAATCTAGCCCTCCTGATGATCCCGCAAATGCATACCATCTGGTTCCGTTCCAGAAATATAATCCTGGGGAAACGTTGTTGGGAGAGACTCCTGCAGTGGCGGTGTTGTAGACCACGGTTCCGGCAGGTATTGTTCCGGTTTGTGGGTTGATTATTGGAGCTTGAACATTTGAAGCGGTTAAAGCTACTCTAGGAAAAACAATTCCTCTGTCAGTAGCATCTATGTCTAAAACTCCTTTTGGTAAAGATTGTCCAACTCCAACATTTCCATTGGCGTCCAATCTCCATCTTTCTGTTGCATTGGTGGAGAATGCTAAATTGTTTGCAGTTGGGCTCCATAAACCGATGTCGGGATCTCCACTGAATGAATAGAAAGGTAAAGCGGCTGTTCCTAATGATAAAGCGTGTACTTGATCGGCAGCTGGTATTCTGAAACGCGCGGCTCCATTGGTTGAAAAATCCACTTGATCAGCTCCAGGGCTGAAAATGCCCGTATTAGTATCGGCGCTGAATGAATAGAAAGGTAAAGCGGCAGTACCAAGTGACAAAGCGTGTACTTGATTGGCTGCGGGGATTCTGAAGCGAGCGGCTCCATTGGTTGAAAAATCCAATTGGTCTGCTCCTGAGCTAAAAATTCCTGTATTGGTGTCGGATTGCCATGAAAAGGTCGGTAAAGCTGCTGTTCCTAAAGAGTAGGATTGTAATTGTCCGTTGTTGGCGTTAGAAATGTTCCAACGATCAGTTGCTTGGGTTTTGATTCTGAAATCCACAGCGTCGGTAGTCCCGATGTAATTGGTACCTGCAGTTGTGCCGGTGTTTCCTGTGGTTCTCCAATCATCATTTGCTCCGGTTAGGATTCTTACCCAAACGGTTCCATTCCAGTAATAAAAACCTGGTGTTACATCATTAATGGTAGCAGTGTTGTATACGATTTCTGATGTTGTTGGGGTTACCACAGTAGCTGTAGTGGTGTTTACCAGGGCTATTCTCGGTATAAGTATACCGTCATCAGTACTAGTTACGTCTAATGCTGCATTAGGTGCAACAGTTCCTACTCCCACCTGACTAAACAAGGTAGTGCAGGAAATAAATAATGTAAAAAAGAAGAATTTAGTCATAATAGTTGCTTGTTTTATTTGATAAAAAAATATAACTAATTGATATACCGTTAAAAATACAAAAAAAAACGTTGAAAAGTAAAAAGTTAGGAAATTATTTATAAAAAATAAATAAATGCTATTTTTTATTTGTAGGAATTTCAATTTAATGCTAAATTTGGTTTTAAATCGTTAAAAATTAGCGGTCTAAATTGGTTCTTCTGTAAGAATTATCTACATTTGAACTCAAGTATTAACTACTGTTTCTAAAAACGTATGCTATGAGAAAAATCTACTTAATGATGTCGGTTCTTTGTGGTTTTTTGGTAAATGCACAAATGTATGTAAGTCCGAATACTTACATGTATGTTAACGATCAGCATGTCTTTGTGAAAGGAAATGTTGAACTAAATGCTGCAAGTAGCTTCGTTTATTTGAGGAATGGTTCTCAGTTATTACAAGGAACAACTACAGCCGGTACAAATAGAGGTTTAGGAAAATTATCGGTTTTTCAAGAAGGTACCGTAAATAATTATCAATACAACTATTGGTGCTCTCCAGTTGGGAATGTGAATTCAAGTACATTGGTTAATAATCCTTTTGGGGTTCAGCAGTTAGGTGTGCCAACGACTGCAACGTCAACTAATGCTGCTACAGTTCTGCCGGCAGGAAGTTATGATGGTGTTTCGAGTCCTGGAAATTTGTCTATTTCACAAAGATGGATTAATGCTTTTAGAGCGTCTAATACTTATTCTCAATGGGTTTACATAGGGTCTTCATATGGGATTAACCCTGGTGAAGGTTTTTCAATGAAGGGAACAAGTGGTAGTGATACTACAGTGCCACATACTGGGGCTGGTCAAAATAATCCAGGAAGTAAACAACGATACGATTTTAGAGGAAAACCAAATGATGGTACAATTACAAATGCGGTTCTTGCAGGTAATTTTACTTTAATCGGAAATCCCTATCCAAGTGCAATCGATTTGAATGCTTTTTTAAATGATCCGGCAAATTCAGCAGTGATTGATGGTAGAGCTTTGTTTTGGGAGCAAGTTCCAGTAAATAGTCACATGCTAAACCAATACCAAGGAGGGTATGGAATCTATACTGCCGGTACAGGATATACACCTGCAGATTTTTGGAGTTATAATGGGAATGGAACTTATAATACAGATACTGGTGCTAATGGAGCAGTTTATCAAAGACGATTTACGCCTGTAGGTCAAGGTTTCATGGTAAAAGGAACTGCGGCAGGAGTGGTATCAATGAAAAATGCGTACCGTGTTTTTGTCAAAGAAGCACCAGCGAATTTTTCTGAATTTGCCCGTCAAGGCAATAATGCAATAAATTCGGATCCAGTTTACAACACCGAAATGGAATATTTTCCAAACATACCGAATGTAGCTGGAAAAGATTATACAACTGAAAGAAAAGGATATGCACCTCAATTAAGAATAAATGCGATGTTTAACAGAGGTGGAGTAACGCCTACAACATTGGCATTTGATGATAAAGCAACCGATGGGTTTGATTATGGATTTGACGGTGCTTCTGCATCAACGTCCAATCCGGCACGTTTTTTCTACATTGCAGAAAATGACGCAAAAGAATATATCGTTGGAGCTTATAAGTTTGATATTGATAAAAAAATCCCTGTTGGATTGGTTTGTAATGCAGAAACCAATTTTATGATTAAAGTGATGGATAATTTGTGGGGATTTGATCCAAAACAAGCGGTTTATATGCACGACAAAGAAACAGATGTGTATCATGACATACGTGAAGATTTCTTCTCAATAACACTGCCGGCAGGTTCATATAAAACAAGATTTGAAATTACGTTCCAAGATGGAAATAGTTTGGAAACAGATGATGAATTTTTTAATACTCTAACTGTATTCCAAAATAATTCTTCGGGAATGTTGACACTAAGAAATCCGAATGCAGTAACTATCAAAAAAGTGATTTTGTATGACGTGTCCGGAAAATTAATTTTTAGCAAAGAAAACTTAGGTAGTAATGCCAGTTACGAATTTACAACAACTGGATTAAGTGATGGTGTGTATATTGTCAAAGTGACTAATCTCGAAGGTAAGGAAGTTGCGAAAAAAGTGGCCATTTCAAAAAAATAACAGTCTATAGCTGTAAAATGATAAGCTCCGTTTTGCGGGGCTTTTTTTATTGCACTACTTTTGCTGCAATGGGAATCATCAAAAATCAAATTGTTTATGAAAATGTAAATGGAATCTCTTTGACCATAAAGAGAGAAGATTTGATTCATCCCTTTGTTTCTGGGAATAAGTTTAGAAAACTATTTTATAATCTTCTTGAATTCAAGCACAAAGGATACGATTCTTTAGTGACTTTCGGTGGAGCATTCTCAAATCATATTGCAGCAACAGCTTATGCATGTAAAGAAGAAGGTATTAATTGCGTTGGGGTTATAAGAGGTGAAGAACTTCCATCAAAAATAAATGAAAACCCTACTCTTAAATTTGCTCAAAAAAACGGAATGAAATTTGAGTTCATTACCAGAAGTTTGTACCAAGAAAAAGAGTCTGAAAATTTTAGGAACTACCTGCAATCAAAATACGGAAATTGTTACATTTTGCCGGAGGGTGGAACCAATTTATTGGCTGTGAAAGGTTGTGAGGAAATTATACAAGATATAGATTCTGAATATGATTTTATATGTTGCCCTGTCGGTACCGGTGGGACTATCTCTGGATTAATCAATTCGGCGTTGTCGCATCAAAAGGTTCTTGGATTTCCTGCGTTAAAAGGTGATTTTTTACAAAGTGAAATTCGTAAGTTTGCACAGAATAACAATTGGGAATTGATATTGGATTATCATTTCGGTGGGTATGGAAAGATTACGGAAGAGTTAATCGATTTTTTAAATCAATTCTACAAGGAAACTAAAATACCTCTAGATCCAGTTTATACTGGGAAAATGGCTTTTGGAGTGATGGATTTGATTGAAAAAAAACAATTCCCTCTCAACTCAAAAGTACTAATGATTCATACTGGTGGCTTACAAGGAATAGAAGGTATGAATAGTTATTTGGAAAAAAAGAAAATGAAAAAGATACATTTCGATGAATAAGATTTTATACATAATTATTACTCTAGCTTTAGTAGCATGTGGCTCTTCAAAGTCGAAAGTCCAAACAGCGAAAAAGAAACCAATTGTTCATAAAACAGTACAAGTTAACCCCGCTAAAAAAGTCATCAAGCCTGAAGAAAAAATTGTAATTGATGAGACACAAAAAAAATCGGAAGAGTTAGTTGCAACATCTAAAGTTAAGGTTACTACTGAAATAGTTAATGCGTACATCAATCAATTTAAAGATGCGGCCAAAGATAATATGGTAAAACATGGTATTCCGGCTAGTATTACTCTAGCTCAGGGAATTTTAGAGTCGGGAGCGGGTACTGGTATGTTGTGTCAGATAGCCAATAATCATTTCGGAATTAAATGTCATAAGGAATGGACGGGTGAATATGTTCGCTATGACGATGATGAAGCTCAGGAATGTTTCCGTAAATACGATAATCCTCGTGATTCCTACCGTGATCATTGTTTGTTTTTAACCAGTCGTCCATGGTATGCACCTTTATTCAAATTACAGAAAAATGATTACAAGGGATGGTCATATGGATTAAAAAAGTCGGGTTATGCTACAGATCCTAAATATCCGAACAAATTGATCAGTTTGATTGAACGCTATCAGTTGCAAAAGTATGATGCAGAAGTGTTGGGGATTGAATTCAATGCAGAAGTTAAAGAAGTAGAAAAAATTGCGGAAAAGGCTGTGGAAAGAGCAGTGCCAACAGCATCAGGAGAAAATACACATACAGTTTCTCAAGGAGAAACACTGTACTCCATTTCTAGAAAATATAATGTATCTGTAGATACTTTGAAGGCTAAAAATAATTTAGCTGATAATGCCATTTCTATTGGTCAAATTCTTATAATTCGTTAATTTATGATTTATCAACGTAGCAGTCAGCTTTTTGCTGAAGCAGAAAAAGTAATACCCGGCGGAGTGAATTCACCGGTTAGGGCGTTTAAATATGTAGGAGGAACTCCAATTTTTGTAAAAAGTGCAAAAGGCGCTTATTTGTTCGACGAAGATGGCAACCGCCTTGTTGATTATATTAATTCTTGGGGACCAATGATTTTGGGTCATGCTCACGAACCAGTGGTAAATGCAGTTATTGAAAAAGCAAAATTGGGAACTTCTTTTGGTATGCCTACTGAAATAGAAACTGAAATCGCTCAATTGGCTGTAGCAATGGTGCCTAATATTGATAAGATCCGATTTGTAAACTCAGGTACAGAAGCATGCATGAGCGCAGTAAGATTGGCACGTGGTTTTACCGAAAGAGATAAAATTATCAAATTCGCAGGTTGTTACCATGGGCATTCGGATTCTTTCTTAATTCAAGCTGGAAGTGGTGCTATAACTTTTGGTTCTCCCAATAGTCCGGGAGTAACACAAGGTACAGCAAAAGATACTTTATTGGCAAATTATAACGATTTGCAGAATGTAAAGGAATTGCTTGAAGCGAATAAAAATGAAATTGCAGCTATAATTATCGAACCGGTTGCAGGAAATATGGGATGTGTGCCTCCAAAAAATGGGTTTTTAGAGGATTTGAGAAGGCTTTGTGATGAACATGGGACTTTGTTGATTTTCGATGAAGTAATGACTGGATTTCGCCTTGCAAAAGGTGGAGCGCAAGAATTGTTCAATGTAAAAGCAGATATTGTTTGTTTTGGTAAAGTGATAGGTGGTGGCTTGCCAGTAGGTGCCTTTGCGGCTCGCAATGAAATCATGAATTATTTAGCGCCTCTTGGACCAGTTTATCAAGCTGGTACTTTGTCTGGTAATCCTCTCGCTATGGCCGCTGGATTGGCAATGCTTCAGGAATTGAATAACGATAAGACTATTTTTTCAAGATTGGAGGAAAAAACGGCATACCTTGAAAAAGGAATTCGCAAGGTGCTTACTCAAAATAACATCGATTATACAATCAATAGAGTAGGTTCAATGATTTCCGTACATTTTGATAAGAATGAGGTATATGACTTTGCTACTGCTAAAAATGGCGATAATCAACGCTTCAAAGATTTCTTCCATGGTTTGGTGAAAGAAGGGGTTTATATTGCACCATCTGCTTATGAGACCTGGTTTATTACCGATGCGTTGACTTATGAAGATTTAGACTTTACAATCAATGCTATAGATAAGGTTTCGAAAAGTATATAAATAAAAAACTCCGCTAAAAGCGGAGTTTTTTATTTATTATTTAGTTGACAATCATGTTGTAAACACCCATTTGTCTCATTTTTGTAATCTGTTCCTCAGTAAATGAACCAATTAATTTTCCACTTACCATATCTGAAACTGCTTTTCTTTCACTTTCAGTAATTCCTTCTCTACTGAAACTAGTGTGCTTTTCAACTAGTAGATTGAACAGCCCTCTGAAAAGCTCATCATTTCCGCTTAAATCTACTACTTGTGTAATAGCTTGTAAATCTTTTTTGGCTTTAGCTCTTATTTCACCTTCAAGTTTAGAATTGTCAGTTTGAGCATTTGAACTAAGGGAAAAAGCGAAAAGGAATAAAAAGATAGATAATATTTTTTTCATTTTTAGTTGTTTTTTAACATGTTAGCTGGCCAAATCTAAATAAAAAAAGTGAAACATCAAAAATTATTCAGATTTAACCTCTTTTTTTGATTTGTGTCCTTTCATAGTTCTGTGCATTTTAGCGTGTCGTTTTTCCTGATTGGCTTCCCATTTCTCAAATTGTTTTTCGTTCAGTATTTTTTTCATCTTGGCTTTATGCGCAATTTGTTCGTCTAACATTTGATTTTTTATTGCAAACTTTTCATCGGCAGTTAATTCTTTAGGTGTTTCTTTTTGCTTTTTGAATTCTGCTTTTTTGGCCTCTCTTTTGGCCGATTGTTCTGCAATAAGAGTTGCCATTTCTTTTTGTTGATTCGATGTTAAATCCAACTCTAACGTCATTCTCTTTAACTGTAATTGATTGCGTTGCTCTGCTGTTAAGGCTGATTTCTCCATTTTTGGTTCTCCGTTCTCCTGTGAAAATCCATTCAACGAAACGATTATAATCATTGCAAAGGTGGTTACAAACTTTTTCATGTCTTTTAAATTTTATGTTTGTCTATAAGACTTGGAAAAGTTTGGAAGGTTTAATTGCTTGTGTTTTTTTTAGGATTGCATTGTTTATAGAATTACTTTTGTAGGGTGAAAAATGCACTCTTACTAATTGGTTTATTGATGCTTTTGAAGCCTGTTTTCCCGTTTGTGGATTACGTGGTGAATTATGATTATATAACCAAAGTATTATGTGAGAATAAAGCAAAGCCGGAGTTGAAATGTAATGGTAAATGTCATTTAATGAAGGAATTGGCTAAAGCTTCTGAAGAAGAAAAACCAATTTCGAGCGACAAAAAAACTTCTCATTTCGAAATGGAAATTTTATTCCTTCAACAACTTCCTGAATTTGAATACAACTATGTTGCACTCTTTGTAAAAAGCCACATCAATTCTTCGTATTCCGACTTGTATTCTTATGTCAATACTACTGCTATATTTCATCCTCCAACGGTTTAATTTTTTGAGTATACTTTTTTAATCCTACATGATATGTAGGCTGGTTTTCCGTGGTTACTACTCACGGAATAAATACACATTTATTAGACTTTAACAATGAAAAAAATAGTTTTTGCCTTATTTGTAATAGGGCAAATGTCCTATGGACAAAACACTGAAAAGAACGACTCTTTACATATAAAATCACTGGAAGATGTTGTGATTACTGCAAATAGAGGTTCGTCTTCCAAAAAAGAGGTGCCGGTTGCTATTTCAAAAATTTCACAAAAGACAATTTTAGAAACCAAAGCTTCTGCGGTGTATGAAATCATCAATAAAACACCGGGGGTTTTAATGGTTAATCTTGGAAATGAACAACATGCGATGGCTATCCGGCAACCAATGAATACCAATGCCTATTACTTGTATCTAGAGGATGGTTTGCCTATCCGTCCGATGGGGGTTTTTAATCACAATGCATTATTGGAAATCAATCAGTTTAATCTTCAGAGTATTGAGGTGGTGAAAGGTCCGGTATCGTCTCTTTATGGTTCTGAAGCAGTGGGTGGCGTGGTTAATTTGCTCTCTCTAAAACCGAATGTAAAACCAGAAGTAAAGATTGGCTTGCAAGGCGATCAGTTCGGTTACAGAAGGTTGCAGGCTGCTGGCGGCGCAACTGTAGGTAAAATTGGTTTTCATATTGCCGGATTATCAAGTCAGCAAAAAGATTCATGGATGACTTTCTCCGACTATAATAAAGAGAATATCAACGGTCGCGTCGATTACGCTATTAATGATAAAACACGGTGGTTTGGAACTGCTTTTTACGGTGAATATTATTCGGATATGAGTGGCACTGTCAATGAAACTGATTTTAATCAAAGAAGTTACAAGAGTACAACCGATTTTACCTATAGAAAGTCAAAAGCATTTCGTGGAAAAATGGTTCTTGAACACGATTGGTCAGCAAAAAACCGCTCATCATTAACGGTTTTTACACGAAACAATTCATTAGGACAAAACCCATCGTACGGAATCCGTTGGACGCAAGGTCAAACAACAGCAAAAGGGGAAATTAACTCGAATAATTTTAAAAGTTACGGAGCGGTTTTACAAAATAATCAATCCATAGATTTTCTGGATGCTTCATTTGTTTGGGGCGGGTATTTGGATTATTCTCCAGTAGATTATAACGCGTATCAAATCGATTTGAAAGCTAATTTAAATCCAGACGGTCAAACGGTAAATACCTACGAAATTGTCGCCGAACGTCCCGATGTTAAATTGGCGGATTATGAAGCAAAAATCTTCAATTCAGCCGGTTTCTTCCAAGTAGCAATGAAGCCGGTTAAAAAAGTGATCATTACTACTGGTCTTCGTTATGATGACATGAGTCTTAAGTATACGAATCGCATCGATAATACTATGGGAACTAAAAAGTACGATCAGTTCACTTTTAAATCGGGGATAAACTACAATCCAATAATTTGGGCTGGTTTCTATGGGAATTATTCACAAGGATTTTCACCTCCAGGTGTAACTTCAATTTTCAGAACGAAACCGGGAACGGGTGGTAATACAGGTACGGATGCTGAATTTTACTATAATCTGAAACCGGCTGAATTCAATAACTACGAGATAGGTGGATGGTTACAACTGATGAAAAAGAAAATAAGTATCGAATATTCTCTGTACTACATGGAAGGTAAAAATGAATTGCTGAACATCCGCCAGCCGGATAATTCTACCGATTATCAATCGGCTGGAAGAACTCGACACAAAGGAATTGAATTCGCTTTGAATTATTCGCCCAATCCACAATGGAAAATCAGAGCAGGAGGAACAACGGCACAACATACGTTTATTGATTTTAAAGTGTCCGATAAATCTTCTGATCCAGTGCAAAATTTGAATGGATTCGAGATGCCTTCGGCTCCAAAATGGAGCGGAAATTCGGAAGTAAGTTATTACCCGAACTGGTTGCCTGGCTTCCGAACTGCTATTGAGTGGCAAATGGTTTCGAGTTGGTTTCAAAATCAAGTTAATACAGTTAAATACGACGGCTATAATGTCTTCAATGCTCGTTTGGGTTACAAATGGAAAGAGTTGGAGTGGTATGTAAATGCTATTAATGTGACTGATAAATTGTATGCCTACAATGTGGCTAGGGGAAATGCAGCGAATGCGCAGCCAAGCTATACCGCAGCTGCACCGCGCACATTTGTTTTCGGAATGCAGTACCATCTTTCACTTTAATTTCGTGTTGTTATGGAGAAAAATTCAATAAAGAAAAGCTTCGGAAAAAAGCTGAAGAAAAGACTTAAACAAAAAGTCTATAAATGGCATAAAGTATTGGCTTTTATTACGATGGTGCCAATGTTGTTCTGGTGTTTATCTGGAATCATGCATCCGTTGATGGCGCATTTTTTCAAACCGACTATCGCTAATGAAGTGTTGGTGAAATCCAAAATTGATTCGGCAAAAATAGATGTCGGATTACAGGAAGCCTTGCTTCAAAACAAATTGGAAGAAATCAAGAATTTTAGGTTGGTTTCGTTTGATGACAACCAATATTATCAGATCAAAACGAAATCGGATAGCATTGTATATCTGAATACTTCGGATGGGAAAATGTTGGAAAATGGGGATGACAAATATGCTCTTTGGCTATCACGTTATTTCTTGGATGATGCCAAAAGTGGTATTGAGAAACAGGAAGTGATTACTCAATTCAATTCGGAATACAAATATGTCAACCGTTACCTTCCGGTGCATAAAATTTGTTTTGACAGAGACGATGAAATGCAGGTTTATGTAGAAACGACTACGGATAAATTGGCGACGTTCAACCCCAAGTCAAGACAATGGTTTATCTGGTTCTTCGATACGTTTCATAACTGGTCGTTTATTGATGCGATAAGTAATAACGGAGTTCGGATTGTTTTGATGTTACTGTTGCTGACAGTCATTGGTTTGTCTGCCATTTCAGGTATGGTGATTTATGGTTTGTTCTGGAAACAGTTCAAAAAGGTGAGGGTGGAAAACCAGCATTCCAAATGGCGGAAATACCACCGTCAAACAGGCTTGGCTTTGGCTTTGTTTACGGTGTTGTTTGCGTTTAGCGGAGGCTATCATGCCACTAAAAAATGGAACCCGATTGTTTTTGAAAAGATGATCTATGAACCGGTCTTTAAGGCGGCCGATTTAGACTCAAAGGAAATCAAACAATTAGTGTCGCTGCCGAATTTTGACAACGTAAGTCTGATTCGTTTTAATGAAGTACTTTATTATCGTTGTGAGTTGGTCAATGAGGAGGAAAAAACAGTGAAATATTTCAATGCAGTTACTGGAAAAGAAGAACCTTCGATCGATGTTGAATATGCTGCTTTTCTGGCGGATTATTTTAATACAAAAATCGCCAAAACAAAAGGAGGTTGCTGTAGTATGGCCGAATTTTCCGGTGTGGCTTTGAAAAAACAAAAGGTAAAGGAAATCGAACGCATAACCGATTTTAAAAACAAGGAATACGGATTTGTAAACAAACGCTTACCGGTCATAAAAGTGGCATATGATACTCATGAAAATAAAACATTGTTTGTCGAAACGGCTACTTCGCGTTTAGCGGCCCATGTTACCAATAATGATAGGGTAGAAGGCTACTCGTTCGCCATTTTTCATAAGTTCCTGTTCATGGAGTGGGCGGGTAAAGATATTCGCGATTTAACAATGGTGTTAGTGGCTTTAGGTGTTGTCGTTGTTGTCGTTTTAGGATTGTTGTTGCTTTTCAAAAGAAAATAAATCAATCATGCTGTAAACAAAAAAGGAACTCAATTGAGTTCCTTTTTTTATTCATGTTGGTTGCTGAGCTTGTCGAAGCGTTAATTCAAAACCACTGTTTTATTCTCGCCATCAACCACTACTTTAGTCAAACCATGTTTTGCTAATCCTTTCATGGCAGCATCCCATTTCTTACCGCTCAAAGCCGATTTTTCTTTCAATGTGCCTATAGGCTGATTGTTTTCTGATTTTAACAATTCGATGATCAATTTCTCTTCTTCCGTTAATTCCGGACCTTTTTTCTCCGGACGCATTTGCGGGAAGAACAATACTTCCTGAATCGATGCATTGTTGGTCAAGAACATGATCAAACGGTCCATACCAATTCCTAATCCTGATGTTGGTGGCATACCATATTCCAACGCTCTCAAGAAGTCTTCGTCAATAATACCGTTCGCTTCGTCATCACCTTTGGCAGCTAATGCCATCTGTGCTTCAAAACGCTCTCTTTGGTCAATTGGATCATTCAATTCCGAGTACGCATTTGCAATCTCTTTACCACATACCATTAACTCGAAACGCTCAGTTAATTCAGGGTTGTCACGGTGTGATTTACACAATGGCGACATCTCTTTCGGGTAATCGGTAATGAATGTCGGTTGGATGAAGTTACCTTCACATTTCTCACCAAAAATTTCATCAATCAATTTTCCTTTACCCATGGTTTCGTTCACATCAATACCCATGCCTTTAGCAGCTTCAAATAATTCAGCCTCGGTTTTTCCTGTAATGTCAAAACCGGTAAATTGTTTGATGGCATCGGTCATGGTAACACGTGCATATGGTGCTTTGAAATTCACTTTGTGCTCACCAAAAGTCGCTTCGGTAGTACCGTTAACTTGTTGTGCACAATATTCCAATAGGTTTTCAGTGAATTCCATCATCCAGTTGTAGTCTTTGTAAGCTACATAAATTTCCATTGCAGTAAATTCCGGATTGTGGGTTCTGTCCATTCCTTCGTTACGGAAGTTTTTCGAAAACTCATATACTCCGTCAAAACCACCCACGATTAATCTTTTTAGATACAATTCGTTGGCAATTCTCATGTATAAAGGAATGTCTAAACTGTTATGATGTGTGATGAACGGACGCGCCGCTGCACCACCTGGAATCGATTGCAATACAGGAGTTTCCACTTCCATATAACCGGCTTGGTTGAAGAACGTACGCATCGCAGTGAATAACTTGGTTCTCTTCATGAAAACGTCTTTCACCTGTGGGTTAACCACTAAATCCACGTAACGCATACGGTAACGCAATTCAGGATCCACAAAAGCATCAAATACTTTTCCTTCTTCGTCGGTTTTAGGCATCGGTAACGGACGTAATGTTTTACTCAAGAAGGCAAAATTAGTCACACGGATACATTGTGCCCCTACTTGCGTAGTGAACAATTCTCCTTCCACACCAATAAAGTCACCCAAGTCGGTCAATTTCTTGAATACTTGGTTGTATAAGGTTTTGTCTTCATCCGGACAAATCACGTCGCGGTTAAGATAAAGTTGAATTCTTCCTTCGCTGTCCTGCAATTCGGCAAAACAAGCTTTTCCCTGATCACGGTTACTCATCAAACGCCCAGCCACAATCACCTTCTTACCTTCCTCAAAGCTTTCCTTGATTTGCTTCGAAGTGTGGTTTACAGGATATAAATTAGCCGGATACGGATTGATGTTCAATTCACGTAACGCATTCAGTTTCTCTCTTCTAATGATTTCTTGTTCCGAAAGTTGCATAACATTATTTTTAAGCGTGCAAAGATAGGTATTAGTTACAAAGTTTCAAAGAGGCAAAGTTTCAAAGTCACAAAGTTGTGGATGATAGTGATAAAGTAGCACTAGATAATCTAACAATCCAACAATCTAAGAAATCTAAGAAATCTAAGAAGTCTAAGAAGTCTAAGAAGTCTAAGAAGTCTAATCATGGCGTGACCACAAGGGTCGCGTGTTCCGCTATATCTTTTATTCCGCTGCGCTACATAAAAGGATGCCGCTGCACCCGCTCACGCAAACAAAATTATCGTTTTTTGTGAAATTTAAAACTACAAAAAGACTTTTTGCTCCTGTCAAGAGAATTTTTGTTACTGACAAAAGATTTTTTGCTCCTGTCAAAAGACTTTTTATTCCTGTCATAAGACTTTTTATTCCTGTCAAAAGATTTCTTCTTCCTGTCATGTGACTTTTCGTTCCTGTCAACTGACTTTTCGTTCCTGACAAAAGAATTTTTCTTCCTGTCAATAGAATTCTTACTCCTGACAAAATGAATCCAACAATCGAACAATCGAATAATCGAACCATCCAATGAAAACTTCTTCCTGCCAAGTGACTTTTAACTTCCGTTCTTGTGATTTTATTTTTGGAATTTTGTTTTTGAAATTTTGTTTTTGGAATTTGGAATTTGGAATTTGGAATTTCGCTTTCGACTATCTTATTTGTATCTTTGGCAAAACTAAATTTGAAATGAAAAGATTATTTATAGTATTTGCTTTTGCCTTCAGTTTGGCGAGTTGTACATTTACAGAAGAAATAACCATCAACCCCGACGGAACTGGAAAGTATAATTTAGGTATGGATGGATCAGCATTGATGGCTATGATGCCTAAAGATTCTGCTGCAACTACTAAAAACATGGATTCAACATTTACGTTCAAAGAATTGTTCGATGCAAAAAAAGACAGCATTGCAAAGATGTCTCCAGAAAAACAAGCTAAAATTAAAAACCTGGAAAATTTCATTGTAAAAATGAAAATGAATTATGATACCAAAGAATTTTTGTTTTCATTGAATTCCAGTTTTAAATCGGTAGCCGATTTGCAAAACGTTTTGAACGATTTATCAGAAGTGCAAAACATGGCAAAAGGGAGCCAAGGTAATAGTCCGGTAGGAGCAATGGATGCGTTTAGTGGAAATGGTGCCAATATCAAATACGCTTACGACGGAAAAAAATTCAGTCGAAAAGCAATGATTGATAAATCGCTTATGAAAAAAATCAACAAAGATTCTTTGGAGGCTTATAAAGCTATTTTTGAATCTTCTAAATATGTAATCAAATATCATTTTCCTAAACCGGTTAAAAAAGTGTCCAATAAAACGGCCTTGTTTTCTGAAGATAAAAAAACAATCACCATCGAGTATGCTTTTAATGAGTATATGAACGAACCGGAGAAATTAAACTTCGAAGTGGAATTTGTAAAATAACAACCATGAATAAAAAAGTCCAGCTTCAAGATCTCGGTAATAAAGACTATAAAGATACTTGGGATTATCAGGAAAAGGTTTTTGCCGATATTGTTGCTCAAAAAATAGAAAAAAGAAACAACCCGGATATTGAAACACCCAATCACTTTCTTTTTGTAGAACATCCGCATGTGTATACTTTGGGAAAAAGTGGAGACATGAGTAATTTACTATTGTCCGAAAAACAACTCGAAGAAAAAGGAGCTACATTTTATAAGATTAACAGAGGTGGTGATATTACGTATCATGGACCGGGCCAAATTGTGGGGTATCCTATTTTGGATTTGGAAAACTTCTTTACCGATATCCATAAATACTTACGTTTATTGGAAGAAGCTATCATATTAACTTTAGCGGATTATGGTTTGCAATCGGAACGAAGTGAAGGAGAGACCGGAGTGTGGCTTGGAGTGGGAACGCCATTTGCAAGAAAAATATGCGCGATGGGAGTGAGAGCTTCCCGTTGGGTAACCATGCATGGTTTTGCTTTGAATGTAAATGCTAACTTAGGTTACTTTGATAATATCATTCCTTGTGGTATAAAAGGGAAAGCGGTTACATCGCTCCATGTGGAATTGGGTAGAGAAGTGGATGAAGAAGAAGTAAAGAAAAAAATAGTACACCATTTTGCTTATTTGTTTGAAGCAGAAATGGTATAAATCAAAAGAGACTCAAAAGAGTCTCTTTTTTTATAATTCTAATTTCAGTTGTTCCGGTAATAAACGGAAAGACATTCTATGGTATTTTGTCGGACCGTATTTGGCAATTGCTTCTCTGTGGTCTTTGGTTGGATAGCCTTTGTTTTTGTTCCATCCGTACATTGGGAATTCTTTATGAATGCGATTCATATATTCGTCTCGGTACGTTTTGGCTAAAACCGATGCGGCTGCAATGCTTAGGTATTTACTGTCGCCTTTTACGATGGTGTTGTAAGGAATTCCGTTAACGGGTTTAAAACGGTTACCGTCCACAATAATATGTAATGGGGTGGGTGTTAGTTTTAAAATGCATTCTTGCATCGCTTTAATGGAGGCATTTAGGATATTGATCTCGTCAATAATTTTGGGCTCTAAATGGGTTACTGCAAAAGAAATCGCTTTTTCTTCAATTAAAGGCTTAAGATTTTCTCTGATTTTCTCCGATAATTGTTTGGAATCATTCAGTTTTGGTACTGAAAATCCCTCGGGGAGTAGAATTGCAGCTGCGGTTACTGGTCCGGCCAAACAACCACGTCCGGCTTCGTCTGTGCCACATTCTAATGCATTATTTGTAAAACTTTGGAGTAACATGAACTTAATTTTAGCAAAAATATACTTTTTAACGCAACCTTTTGAAAATATTGGTATCATAATACTAAAATCATTGTACAAATGATTGCGGTTCGGCAAATTTTTTAACTTAAATAAATAGTAATATTCCGAAGTATTATTTGGTAGTTTAAGAAATAATTAAGAAGTTTGCGGAATAACTAACTCAAATAAAAATAATATGAGATCAAAGTTCAAATGGATTTTTACGCTGTTATTGGCGTTTACAATGCAGTTTTCTTTTGCTCAAGAGAAAACTATTACGGGAGTGGTATCTGATGCTTCAGGTCCGATTCCGGGTGCTAACGTTGTTGTTCAGGGAACAAATCGTGGAGTACAAACCAATTTTGATGGAAGTTATTCTATCAAAGCGAAAGAGGGTGAAAAATTAGTTTACTCTTTTATGGGTATGAATGACGTTGTGAAGACAGTAGGTGCTTCTAGTGTTATTAATACAACATTGCAAGATGATACAACTCAATTGAAAGAGGTTGTAATTACAACTGCTGTGGGTATTAAGAGAAAGAAAGCGGCTATTACGTCTACTTACTCAACTGTTAACAATGATGAGTTGAAAGCAGCAAATAACCCAGACGCAGTTAGAGCTTTAGTTGGTAAAGTATCGGGTGTAACTATCAATGCTACAGCTAATGGTGTAGGTGGTGGTAACTCTATCCGTGTACGTTCAATGTTGTCTTTAACAGGTAATACTGAGGCTTTAGTGGTAATTGATAACGTTATTTCAACTGCTGATGTTTTAGCTTCATTGCCAGCTGATGCAATCCAAAACGTTACTGTATTAAAAGGAGCTCAAGGAGCTGCATTATACGGTTCGCAAGGTAAGCAAGGGGTTGTGGTTGTTACAACTAAAAAAGGTGCTCAAAATGATAAGTTTACTGTTGGTATCAACACTTCTGTTGATTTTGAAGAAATCAACTTCGTTCCTGAAAGACAGCAAAGATATGGTCAAGGATGGTACGGAGCTTGGGATCCACAAGAAAATGGTGGATGGGGTGAATTATTTGATGGTTCAATCAGACAAGTAGGTTTGCCTGATGCAAATGGAGATATAATTGAAGCTCCTTACAAGTCTCTTGGAAATGATGAGATTAAAAAATTCTATCAACAAGGTCAAATCTATCAAAACAACATCAACGTAAGTGCTGGTGGTGCTGATGGTTTCGTAAACTTGAACTTAGGTAACTTAAGAAGAGATTTCATCTTAGAAGGTGATAATTTAAATCGTAATACTGTTGTATTAAATGCTGGTAAAAAAGCTGGTAAATTAACATTAGGTGGTACATTTACTTTGACTAACCAAAAAGTAAACCAAGCTGACGTTAATGCTGCTACAAGCCGTGCGGATTATACTTTATTGACTAACTTATTACAGACAGCTTCAAACGTTCCTATCGAATTGTTTAAAAACAGAGGTATCTATGGTTGGAATGGTTACTACCAAAATCCATGGTTAGCTAAAAAAGTTAATAGATTAGAGAATGTTGATAACTTCGTAAATACAGGTATCAATGCTTCATATGAAATTAACAAAAACTGGTCAGTTTCTTATGCTGGTTCATACCAAATGAGAAATAACGTTCAAGAGACGCATGCAGATGATTTCGCTTCTCCTGATACTGCTGATGGTGGATTTGCGAGTGGTTCAAACTACTTCCAATCAACTTTGAACTCTAATTACTACTATGGTGACTTATTATTGAACTTCAACTATGACTTAACTGACAAAATTGGATTCAAAGGTAATTTAGGTCACAACATGCAGTATAACATGAATGAAAGAAGATCTCAGGGTGGTTTCAACTTAGCTATTCCTGGTTTCTACCATATCACAAGTGTACTTGATCCAGAAAACCCTTCAAGATTGGTTAACAGAAAAATCATTACTAAAACTGTTGCAGGTTTTGCTAACTTTGATTTTAACTATGAAGATTATTTATTCTTAAATGCTACTGCACGTTATGAAGGTAATAGTGTTGCTGCAAGAGGAAATCAATTTTACTTCTATCCATCAGTTGGAGCTTCATTTGTTCCTACAAAAGCATTTGATGGTTTAAAAGATAGTAAAATTAGTAACATTAAATTGTTTGCTAACTACACTAAAATCGGTTCGTTAGATCCAGTAGCTGCTTATGATGTATTATCATTAGCTGCGGTATCTACTAACTTCCCTTATCCTGCTACAGGAACTTCTTATAACAACTTAACTGCTATTGTAGATCCAGCTATCAAACCTGAGATTTATACTACTTTAGAAGCTGGTGTTAATTTAGGTTTCTTAAAAGATAGAATTACTTTAGATGTATCTGCTTACAAAACAAATACTACTGATTTGATTACTGATACTAGTGTTAGTTCAACAACAGGTTTAACTACTAAGAAAACTAACAATGGTGAATTAGAGGCTAAAGGTATTGAGGTTGATTTAGGATTTATGCCTTTCAACAGCGAGAAATTCAAATGGAACACAAGATTATCTTACACTGCGAATGATACTAAAGTAATTGATTCTGGTGATTCTGATAAAATTGTATTATTTGACGGTGGTAACTCTCCAGTAGATTTCGATATCTCTGCAGTTCAAGGTCAATCTTTCCCTTACATCACTGGTACTGACTGGATTAGAGATGATCAAGGAAGAGTAATCTTAAATTCAGAAGGTCGTCCAACTGTTGATGCTACTTTCAAAAACTTAGGTAGAGCTACTCCTAAATATATCTTAGGTTTAACTAATAGTTTTGATTACAAAGGAATTGGTTTATCATTCACTATGGATTACAGAACAGGTCACTACTTTATTTCTCAAACGAAATATAACTTAACTTGGAATGGTCACCTAGTTGATACAGCAGAATTCGACAGAAACGTTGGTTTCTTAATGCCGAACTCTTCAATTCCAGATCCATCTAGTCCTGGTAATTATATTGATAATACGTCAGTGTTAACTGGAGGTTTCTCTACTTCAACAGGTGTTGCTAACCGTACTCAAGATTACTTCGGTAAAGCTGCAGGTTTAGGTTCATTCAACATTACAGATGCAACTGCTTTCAAAATTAGAGAGATTGCATTAAGCTATACTTTACCTAACAAAATGATTGAAAAAACTGGTTTAACTTCTTTCAAAGTAAGTGTTAATGCTAGAAATCCTTTCATTTGGTTAGCTGATGACAACAAAGGATACGCAGATCCTGAGGCTACTAGCCAGGTTAATGCTAATACTTCTGTAGCTGCTAGAACAGCAAATGGTACTTTAACTAATACTTCAAGAAATGGTTTAGGATTTATTGGTGACGGTCAATATCCTTCAACTAGAACTGTTGGTTTCTCAATTAACGCGTCATTTTAATTTTTAAAATTAAATTTATGAAAAAAATACTTTTAACGGCTTTAACTGCATTTACGCTTTTCTCTTGTGAGGATTACTTGAGCGTAAATGAAGATCAGTCTAATAGACCAGACTTTAACTTAATTGCTCCTAACCAAATGTTAGCGGGTGCCTTGGTAGGATACGGAAATCACCAAAATGTTACTTTAAATGATTTTGGTAATAGAATGTCTTATTTCTGGGGATTAAATACTGGTTTTACAAGTACTGACCCTGCTTATGATTACAACTTTGATAGTAGTAGTTATAATGGATTGTTTAACAACTCTTATTTAGTTGCTGATAACTTTCAAGATATTATTGATAAACAATCTACATATCCTAACTTTGAATACCATGTAGGTATTGCTAAGATATTCAAGGTAATGTGTATGGATTATGTTACTGCTTTGTATGGTGACGTTCCTTACTCTCAAGCATTGAATGATAATATTTCTTATCCAGCTTACGATGATGATAAGGCTATTATTCCTGCTTTATTTGCAGAATTGGATGAAGCTCGTGCTTTATTGAATACTACAAATCCTAATGTACACGTTTTAGGTGATGAGGATGTTGTTTTCCATGGAGATATGAATCAATGGAATAGATTTTTAAATACTGTAGAGTTGAAATTAGCTTTGCGTTTGTCTAATACAACAGATGCTGCTTTAGTTACTTTGAGAAATACAAGATTTGCAGGTTTAAATGCTAATCCTAATTTCATCAATGCTGATGTAGCTTACAATCCTGGATTTAACATTGCAGTAGGTCAAAGAAACCCTGTGTTTGCACAATGGGGATTGGATGCTGCTTTAGGTGCTTGGACATCTCCAAATAGAGCTATGGCTGCTGGTGATTTTGCTGCTCGTTTAGTAAACGGAACTATGAATGATGCTAACATTACTACAGGTATTGTTGATCCTCGTAGAGGTAGAATGTTTACACTTAGCCCAGTTGTTGGTAATGTTCAAGGTAATTTCCCAACATCTGAAATCTCAAGATTTGGTTCTTTCTACTTTGGTAGAACTGGATCTAGTGTTGACGATGCTAACAATAATGCTTCTATAAGAGATGCATATATCATGCAAGTTGCTGAGGCAAGATTCCTAGAAGCTGAAGCTATTCAACGTGGTTTCTTAACTTCTGGAACTGCTCAAGCTAAATTCTATGAAGGTATCAATGCTTCTTTCGCTTTCTACAGCAGAAGTTGGGGATCTTTAGCGCTTGCTGCTTTAAATCCTGCTACTTACATTGCTAATACTGAAGCTAATAATGGTTTAGGATGGACTGGTTCTACTGACAAAATCAGTGCAATCATGACTCAAAAATACTTGGCTTTAGGTAACTGGCACGGTATTGAATTATATTTAGATCATTTAAGAACTGGATTCCCTGTATTACCTTTACCTGTTTCAGTTATTGGTAGAACTCACAGACCTTACAGATTAGTTTACCCTTCAAGAGAGTATTCTACAAACAGTTCTAATGTTCCTTCTGTAACTTTAGATGAGTGTTTTTCTAACAATCCTAAAACACCTTACTTCTTACAAAACTAATTTTGTAATATATAGTTTGAAAACTCCCGCTAATGCGGGAGTTTTTTTATGCTTTTATTTTAAGTTCATTTGTGTATTTTTGCATTGATGAAGAAACTTCTTATACTTTTACTACTTTTCACTTCATTTTGTGTATTCGCACAAGATGGAGAACTACCCATTCAAAAGGATACTCTTAGAAAATCACTCAGAGGGAAAGTGAGTAACTTGCCCAAAGCCTCGCACAATATGTATAAAATCTATACTATTGAAAAAGATAGTGTTTATGTAGATACATCCCTTACTGTGGGTTCAGATTATAATTTCAATTATCTGAGGAAAGATAATTTTGGATTGTTGCCGTTTAATAATGATGGGCAAACATATAATACCCTTCATTTTGGATTGGATCGTTTTGATGTGAAACCAAAATTTGGATATAAAGCAAAGTATTTTAATTATTACGATTCGGAGGACATAAAGTATTATTCTGTTGCAACTCCATTAACTGAGCTTTATTTTAAAACTACACTCGAGCAAGGACAAAGTGTTGATGCCTTCATTACATTGAATACTTCTAGGAATCTTAATATGTCCATCGGTTATAAAGGTTTGCGTTCCCTAGGGAAATATGTCAATTCTTTAGCTAGTAATGGTAATTTTGTGTTTACAACCAGTTATCATACGAGGAACAATAGATACAATGCCAATATACATTTTGCTGGGCAGGATTTTCTGAATAATGAAAATGGAGGATTGCTAAATAAAGCCGACTTTGAATCCGACGACCCTGAATTTCAACAACGCTCTAGATTAGAAGTTAATTTTGAAGACGCCTCATCCGTTTTGAAAGCCAAACGCTATTTTGTTGATCATACTTTTAGAGTGAATCGAAAAGATACTACGAATACTATATTGTTTGATCATCAATTCAGCTATGAAACTAAGTTCGCAGAATTTAAAAAAACTACCACCACAGAAAAATTTGGAGATGCATATGTAGCTAATAACTATAGTGATTTTGTAAAGTCAAATGATATGTACAATAGAGTTGGTGCAACTTTTTCCAATTCTTTGGTGGGTAAGTTCAATGTGTTTGTTGAAAATTACCAATACAATTATTTCTACGATCGATATTCTCTTTCCGGGAATCAGGTTGTAATCCCTAATGCGATCCATAACCAACTGAATGCAATTGGAGGGAAATATTTTTACGAGAAAAATAAGATTAAAGGATACGGATTTTTTTCTAAGGCAATTTCAGAGCAAACTTTTTCGAAGTTGGAATTGTTTGCACGTTATCGTTTTAATGATAAAAATTCATTTACTGCGCTATACCAAAACCTTAGTAAAGTGCCAAATTTGAATTTTACGTTATTTCAAAGTGATTTTATTCATTACAATTGGTACAATAGCTTCAACAATGAGAAAATAAATAATTTCAAGTTCAATGCTACTACGCAATGGGGAATTGCTGAGGCCCAATTAACGACACTGAATGACTATCTATATTTTAGTAATGATGATCTTACTGGAGAAAAAATATTGGTAACACCTAAGCAATACGGTAAAACAATTGGTTATTTGTCTGTGAAAGCTCAGAAAGAATTTAAATTTGGAAAGTTCGGTTTAGATAATACGGTTTTATTTCAGCAAGTGACTCAGGAAGATCCGATTTTGAATGTTCCTAAATTTGTTACTCGAAATACATTCTATTTCTCAGACCATGTGTTTAAAAAAGCGATGTTATTGCAAACAGGAATTACTTTTCAATATTTTACTGCCTATCATGCTAATTCCTACAATCCGTTATTGTCTGAATTTTATGTTCAAAACACTGAAAAAATTGGCAGCTTTCCGTTAATGGATTTCTTTGTAAATGCGCGCGTACGTCAAACACGTATCTTCTTAAAAGCCGAGCATTTTAATTCAAGTTTTACGGGGAATAAATTTTATTCAGCTCCTAATTACCCTTATAAGGATTTCGTGATTCGTTTCGGATTGGTTTGGAACTTTTTCCAATAAGTTTTTTGAATAGTTATGGCGTGACCACAAGGGTCGGGCTGTTCACTGTATCTTTAGTTGCGGATTTGCCCAAGCAAATCCGCAACTAAAGGATGCCGTTTCCATCCCTCACGCATTTTCAGGTTAATTTCAAAAATCGATTTCAATTTTCTACCTTTGTACCAACAAAAAACAATAAAAAATGCAATACGCAAAAAACATATTGGAAACTATTGGGAACACGCCATTAGTAAAATTAAATAAAGTAACCGCCGAAGTAGATGCGCTTGTGTTGGCAAAAGTGGAAACCTTCAATCCGGGAAATTCAGTTAAAGACCGTATGGCTGTAAAAATGATCGAAGATGCTGAAGCGGATGGTCGTTTGAAACCAGGAGGTACAATTATCGAAGGAACATCTGGAAATACAGGAATGGGATTGGCATTAGGTGCTATCGTAAAAGGCTATAAATTGATTTGTGTAATTTCAGATAAACAATCAAAGGAAAAATGCGATATACTACGTGCAGTTGGTGCTAAAGTTGTTGTGTGTCCTACCGATGTGGAGCCAACAGATCCTCGTTCGTACTATTCGGTTTCTAAGCGACTAGCGGAAGAAACGCCTAATTCTTGGTATGTGAATCAATACGATAACCCTAGTAACGCAATTGCGCATTATGAACAAACCGGACCAGAAATCTGGGAACAAACGGAAGGGAAAATAACTCACTTTGTTGTGGGAGTTGGAACAGGCGGTACTATTTCAGGTGTGGCTAAATATTTGAAAGAGAAAAATCCAAATATTAAAATTTGGGGAATTGATACCTATGGTTCTGTTTTTAAAAAATACCACGAAACGGGAATTTTTGATGAAAACGAAATTTATACTTATATTACAGAAGGTATTGGAGAAGATATTTTACCTAAAAATGTTAACTTCTCATTAATTGATGGATTTACAAAGGTAACGGATAAAGATGCGGCAGTTTATACACGTAAAATCGCTTTGGAAGAAGGAATTTTTGTAGGTAACTCTGCTGGAGCTGCAGTAAAAGGATTGCTACAACTTAAAGAACATTTTACGAAAGACGATGTCGTAGTAGTTTTGTTTCACGATTCTGGAAGTCGTTATGTGGGTAAAATGTTTAATGATGATTGGATGCGTGAAAGAGGATTCTTGGAAGAAGATATTACTAAGGCGGAAGATTTAATCAAAGAACATATCGACAAACCATTAATTACTGTAAGAACAGAGGAATTGGTTTCACATGCTATCGAACGCATGCGTAAATATAAAATTTCTCAAATTCCGGTTATCGATGTGAACGGTTTTGTTGGTTCTGTTGATGAATCTGATTTATTCCAAAGTTTTATTGCAGATAAAAATACGGCCGATAAACCTATTCGTGAGGTGATGGGAGCGCCATTTCCAATAGTTAAGTTAGGTGCTCCGGTTGAAGAAGTGTCTAAGTTGATTAATAAAGACAATCAAGCAGTTTTGGTTGAATTGGGAAATAACAAATTCCATATCATTACCAAACATGATATTATTAATTCGATAAAGTAATGGTAGATACATAATCAGGAAAACCTTCAAGCAGTAAAATGTTTGGAGGTTTTTCTTTTTTGTGTTACATTTGAATTGATTATAAGCCTTTTAGTTTTTTATACGCCACATTATGAAAGAAGATTTTTTGCACTACGTATGGCAACACAAGAAGTTTGCCCTCTCCGGATTGAAAACTGCACAAGGAGATTTCCTTCAGATTTTGAATACCGGTTATTCACTTCAACAAGCTGGTCCCGATTTTTTCAACGCTCAAATTGTGATTGGAAATCAAAAATGGGCTGGAAATGTCGAAATTCATCTAAGTTCCTCCAACTGGTATTCACATCGGCATGAAAGTGATCTAAATTATGATAATGTGATTCTTCATGTTGTATGGAATCATGATGCTGAAGTTTTTAGAAAAGACAATTCGGAAATTCCGGTTTTAGAGTTACGAAATTATGTTTCTTTGGAGCTGATGAATCAATACCAGCAATTAAGATCCAAAAAATCATGGATTAATTGTGAGAATGGTATTCGTACAATTCCGCAGTTTGCGATGTTGAATTGGGAAGAACGATTGTTTTTTGAACGTTTAGAACGTAAAATGCAGCCCATTACTGCTTTACTTCGAGGAAATCAAAACAATTGGGAAGCTACACTTTTTTGTTTGTTGGCTAAAAATTTCGGATTGAACGTAAATGGAGAGGCATTTATAGCAATTGCTAAAGCAATCCCTTTTTCGGTAATTCGCAAAGAAGCATTTGATGTTCAGTATTTAGAAGCGTTGTTTTTTGGACTTGTTGGTATATTACCTCAAAATTCACAAGATAATTATGTGAAAGAACTGAAGGATTTGTTTGATTATTTGACCATAAAATACCAGTTGGAAACAATAAATTTTCAACCGGTAACTTTCTTTAGGTTGCGACCCGATAATTTTCCCACTATTCGATTGGCACAATTGGCAATGCTGTACCATCAACAACGAAATCTATTTGCAAAAGTGATTCAAGCGAAATCTCCAAATGATTTTTATGCCATTTTTGATGTTTCAGTTTCCGATTATTGGCTTGTGCATTATAATTTTGAAAAGAGATCCAAGCAAAAGGGAAAGGTGCTTTCAAAAGCATTTATTGATCTTTTAGTGATTAATGCAATTGTGCCTTTGCAGTTTGCTTATGGGAAAAGTATAGGAAAAGATGTTTTAGAAGATCCAATCAGTATCTTAGAACGAATAGAGCCGGAGGAAAATTCCATTATTTTAAAGTTTAGAGAATTTGGTCTTGAACCACGCAACGCTCTTGAATCGCAAGCATTGTTGCAGCTAAAGAATGAATATTGTGATACCAACAGGTGTTTGCAATGTGCTGTAGGTATTGAACTTTTAAAAAATTAAAAATTTGTGTAGTTTTACACATCACTAAACAAAAAAATTATGTCATTTGTTCTAAAATTAAAATACTACTTCGAAGAACAAGGTTTTCATATCGCTTCACGTTTAGCTGAAAAGTTAGGAATGAGAACGAATAGTGTTCGCCTTTTCTTTATTTATATATCTTTTGTAACTGCGGGTTTGTGGTTTGGAGTATATCTGACAATTGGATTTATTATTAAGCTGAAGGATTTAATCCGAGCCAAAAGAAGTTCTGTATTCGATTTGTAATCATGCCTTTTACCTATTATTTTAAATTTAACAGAGAGCAACGCATCGGTTTGTTTTTTCTGGCAGGATTGATTATTGTATTGTATTCGGTCCTGTATTTTGTTGATTTTTCACCGGAATCCAATATTTCAAAAGAAGAACAACAATGGGTTTCATTGCAATCAGAAACGGATTCCCTTAAGGCGCTTCCAAAGGACGACGGCTATAAAATTTATCCTTTTAATCCTAATTTTATAACTGACTTTAAAGGTTATAAATTGGGTATGAATGTTAACGAAATAGATCGATTACTGACTTTTCGTAAAGCAGGTAAATTCGTGAATTCTCCCGAAGAATTTCAGGCAGTGACTAAAGTGTCGGATTCGCTATTGGCTGTAATTGCTCCCTATTTTAAATTCCCTGAATGGGTTAAAAACAAGCGTAGTTATGTAGAAGGGTATTCGAAAACGAATTATAGTTCTTTTGAGAGAAAGGAAAGGAATAGTGAAGTCTTGGATATTAATCAAGCAACAAAAGAAGATTTGATGAAGATTTATGGGATTGGAGATGCTATATCGGATAGAATTCTGAAGCAAAAAGAAGTATTTGGAGGTTTTGTAGATATGAATCAAATGGACGATGTCTGGGGATTGTCTCCAGAGGTAATTGCCGAACTTCATAAGAATTTTAAAATTACGACAGTTCCTTCAGTTCCTAAAATTGACATCAATAATGAATCGGTTAAAAACCTTGCGAAATTCCCTTATTTCAGATATGCATTGGCGCGTGAAATAGTGACGTTCAGAAGTATGAACAATGGTATTCATTCTGTTGAGGATTTGATAAAAATTAAAGGCTTTCCAGTTGAAAAAGTCAAAATTATTGCGCTATATTTGGACTTCAAATAAAATAACACGACAATTTTAAAAATAACCAGTTTTTATCTATCATGAATTCAATATACTTTACAGAAGAACATCAATTATTTAGAGAGAGTTTACGCGATTTTTTACATAAAGAAGTAGTGCCACACATTGAGAAATGGGAAAAAACTGGTACTATAGAACGTTTCATTTGGAAGAAATTCGGTGAAATGGGCTTTTTTGGATTGCGCTATTCTGAAAAGTACGGTGGTTTAAACTTGGATTTGTTTTATACAGTTGTATTTTTAGAAGAACTTCAAAAGATAAAGTCTTCAGGTTTTGCTGCAGCAATGTGGGCACATGCCTATTTGGCAATGACACACCTTAATGCAGAAGGTAGTGAGCAAATCAAACAAGATTATTTAATGCCGAGTATCAGTGGAGATAAAATAGGTGCATTATGTATTACAGAACCTTTCGGAGGGAGTGATGTAGCAGGAATGCGAACCACAGCAGTGAAAAAAGGGGATAAATATGTAATCAATGGATCGAAAACATTTATTACAAATGGTGTTTATGCTGATTATTACGTAGTTGCAGCGAAAACAAGCCCAGAGCTAGGAAATAAAGGAATCAGTATGTTTTTGGTAGATACCGGTCTTTCTGGAATAACAGCAACCAAACTAGATAAATTAGGATGGAGAGCATCAGATACTGCTGAAATCTCATTTGATAATGTTGAAATTCCTGAAGAATATTTGATGGGAGAAGAAGGAAAAGGTTTTCCATACATTATGCAACATTTTGCTTTTGAACGATTGATTATGGCAATTAATGCACATGCAAGAGCAGAATATGCTATTGACTATACAATCGATTATATGAATCAACGTGAAGCATTTGGAACAAAGATTAATAAGTTTCAAGCTTTACGACATACAATGGTTGAGCATGCTACCGATGTAGAGCATTGTAAAGTATTTAATTATGCCGCTGTTGCTAGATTGGATAAAGGGGAATATGTGGTTAAAGAAGCTACTATGGCTAAATTGAAATCTACAAAAGTGGCTGATGAAACAATTTATAGTTGTCTTCAAATGCTTGGAGGTTATGGTTATATGGAAGAGTATCCGCTAGCTCGTCTTTTAAGAGATAGTCGTTTAGGTCCAATCGGAGGAGGTACTTCAGAGATTCTTAAAGAAATTTTGTCCAAAATGATTATTGACAATCAAACGTATAAACCTGCCGTTGAATAATTGCTTCATGACTGAAAATCGAAAAAAGTTTACAAAAGCCAGGAATTTCCCTGGCTTTTTTTATTCTTCAATAACCATACTTTCAGGATTAGCACCCAGTTCTATTAACAGAGTGGTAATGTTTTTTACAAAATCGGATGGGCCGCAAACGTAAAAATGTTGATTGAAATTGGTGATGTAATCTATAAGAAAATTGCGATCAATTCTTCTTTCTTTGAAGCCGACAATATTTTCTCGGGTATAGACTTTTAAATACTCATTCCTGAACATTTTTTTTAATTCTTCATCTGCAATGACATCTTTTGATGTCTTATTGGTGTAAATTAGTTTGTTGCCGAAAAGTTTATTTTGTTTGTAAAGAGCTCTAAATATGGCTAGGAAAGGGGTGATGCCTGTGCCTGCGGCTATAAAAGTACCTTTGCCTTGGTATTGTAATGTGCCGAATGGTTCTTGGATGATTAACTCATGTCCAATGTTGGTTTTTTCTAATGTTTTGGTAACACCTTCATGATCTCTGTAAATTTTGACCATAAACTGGAGGTATTTGTCTTCAGCCAAGCTTGTAAAGGTAAATGGTCTGAATTCTTTTTCCCAATTGTCCAATTTGATGGCTACATCTGTGGCTTGTCCGGGAATATAGTTGTAGTTTTCTGGCTTTTCCACAATGAAACTCTTTACGTCGTGAGTAATGTAGAAGGTCTGTAAAACTTTTACGATATGATTGCTCATGGGGTTAGGAATTGATACTCATAAAGTTAAAGAATTTTATTGTGATTTACGGTATTGTTGTGCGTGCTTTGAAATATTTCGAAATATATATTTTGTAATCCAAAATAAAGTTATAAGTTTGCACCCGTAAATGAGAGGAGGTGTCTAGATTATGTTAATTATACCAATTAAAGACGGAGAAAATATCGACAGAGCGCTTAAGCGTTACAAACGTAAATTCGATAAAACTGGAGTTGTAAGACAGTTGAGAAGTCGTCAGGCTTTCACTAAACCTTCTGTTACAAGAAGAGCACAAATCCAAAAAGCTCAGTATATCCAAGGATTAAGAGATAGCTTAGAAAGTTAGTAGTTAATTTTCTGGTAATATAAATCGTTAGTTGTAGAAGTTTTGTACTTTTATGCTAACGATTTTTTTATGCATAATAATCTCCAAAAATTCCAGGATTACTTACTTAAAGAAAAGAACTATTCTGTTCATACCTCATTGGCTTATGGGAAGGATTTAGAATTTTTCCAGCAATTTCTTAAAGCAAATTTTGATGGAACACAGTTGGAAGAAGTTTCTTATTCACTTGTAAGAAGCTGGATAGTGTCAATGGTTGATGAAGGGATTTCTAATTCGTCAATTAATCGTAAGATGGCATCTCTTAAGTCATTTTACAAATTTTTGTTGAAAACCAAGCAGATAGAGAATAGTCCTTTGTCTAAGCATAAGGCTTTGAAAACACCAAAAAAAATACAGATTCCATTTTCGGAAGATGAATTGGATAAAGTTTTGACTCATGTGGTGTATAAAGAGGGTTTTGAAGGGATTCGAGATAAATTGATTATTGATATGTTTTATTCGACTGGGATTCGTCGTTCCGAATTGATTGGATTGCAGATGAAAAATATTGATTTGGCAGCAAATCAAATTAAGGTTTTAGGAAAACGACAAAAAGAACGTATTATTCCCTTGCTTCCGTTGATGATAACTCAGCTTAATTTGTATTTAAGTGAAAGAAAAGTTGTAAAAACGATACATGATGAGGATTATTTATTTTTATTATCGAATGGAAATAAATTGAATGAAACGTTTGTGTATCGATTAATAAATCATTACTTTAGTAATGTATCTGAGAAAGTAAAAAGGAGTCCTCATATGTTGCGACATACGTTTGCTACCCACATGCTTAATCATGGTGCCGATTTGAATTCGATTAAAGAATTGTTAGGGCATTCAAGTCTTGCGTCAACCCAAGTTTACACCCATTCAAGTTTAGCTGAACTTAAAAATGTTTACCAAAATGCGCATCCGCGAAACCTGAAATGATTCTTTATAATGTTTAACCAAAATTTTAATATTATGAAGGTAAATGTTCATGCAGTTAATTTCAACATTGATAAAAAATTAATCGATTTTATTGATGAGCGAGTGAATAAATTAGAAAAATTTTATGACAGAATTGTTTCGGCTGACGCTTTTTTGAAGGTTGAACAGACTAGTGAGAAAGAAAATAAAATTGTAGAGTTGAAAGTAATTGTACCAGGTGACGAGTTTATCGTGAAGAAGACCTGTAAAACTTTTGAAGAGGGGGTGGATTTGTCAATTGAAGCGCAAGAAAGATTGCTTGTTAAGCGAAAAGAAAAGTTGAGAGCACATGCCTAAATAAATTTTTCAGAAAAAAGTTTTGATTAATAAAAATAATACATACATTTGCAGTCCGTTAGAAATAGCGGACTTTTTTAATGAGTCGCCGGTGTAGCTCAGCTGGCTAGAGCAGCTGATTTGTAATCAGCAGGTCGTGGGTTCGAGTCCCTCCATCGGCTCAATTTTCTCACTTTTAATCGGTTACGATTAAAATGAGTTTTTGAAATATTGTTTTAAGGTTAGGGGAGATACTCAAGCGGCCAACGAGGACGGACTGTAAATCCGTTGGGAAACCTTCGCAGGTTCGAATCCTGCTCTCCCCACAAAGTTTTTGAGTGAAAATTTTATCAAGCTTGCTTGAATAAAATTTTGAAAAAAAAACTTTGAGTGCCGATTTATCGGTACAGGATCACAAAGTTTGCTTTGTAGTCCTTTAAAAAAGGAAGAGGGAATTCAGATTTCTGGATTCTAACTTCTGAACTCACAAAAGCCGGTGTAGCTCAGGGGTAGAGTGCTTCCTTGGTAAGGAAGAGGTCACGGGTTCAAATCCCGTCATTGGCTCAAATTAGTTTAAATTTTTGAACACTAATATATAACTAAGATTAAAAATTAAGTAAAATGGCAAAAGAAAGTTTTAATCGTTCGAAACCGCACTTAAATATCGGTACTATCGGACACGTAGATCACGGAAAAACTACTTTGACTGCTGCAATCACTAAAGTATTATCTGATGCAGGTTACTGTCAAGCAAAATCGTTTGATCAAATCGATAACGCTCCTGAGGAGAAAGAAAGAGGTATTACAATTAATACATCTCACGTAGAGTATGAAACAGCTAACCGTCACTACGCTCACGTTGACTGTCCAGGTCACGCGGATTACGTTAAGAACATGGTTACTGGTGCTGCTCAAATGGACGGTGCTATCTTAGTAGTTGCTGCTACAGATGGTCCAATGCCACAAACTCGTGAGCACATCCTTTTAGGACGTCAGGTAGGTATTCCTCGTATCGTTGTATTCATGAACAAAGTGGATATGGTTGACGATGCTGAGTTATTAGAATTAGTAGAGATGGAAATCAGAGATTTGTTATCTTTCTATGAATATGATGGAGATAATGGTCCTGTTGTTCAAGGTTCTGCTTTAGGAGGATTAAACAACGATCCAAACTGGGTACCAAAAATCATCGAATTAATGGAAGCTGTTGACAACTGGATTGAAGAGCCAGTTCGTGATAACGAAAAACCATTCTTGATGCCAGTTGAGGACGTATTTACAATTACAGGTCGTGGTACAGTTGCTACAGGTCGTATCGAAACAGGTGTTGCTAACACTGGAGATCCAGTTGAAATCATCGGTATGGGTGCTGACAAGTTAACTTCTACTATTACTGGGGTTGAAATGTTCCGTAAAATCTTAGATAGAGGTGAGGCTGGAGATAACGTAGGTTTATTATTGAGAGGTATTGACAAAGCTGATATCCGTCGTGGTATGGTTATTTGTAAGCCAGGATCTGTTAAGCCACACGCTAAATTCAAAGCTGAGGTTTATATCTTGAAAAAAGAAGAAGGTGGTCGTCACACTCCATTCCATAACAACTACCGTCCGCAGTTCTACGTTCGTACAACTGACGTAACAGGTACAATTTCTTTACCTGCAGGTGTAGAGATGGTGATGCCAGGTGATAACTTAACTATTGATGTAACTTTATTGAACCCAATTGCATTAAACGTAGGTTTACGTTTCGCTATCCGTGAAGGTGGTAGAACAGTTGGTGCTGGTCAGGTTACTGAAATTGTAGAATAATTACAATTCACTAAATAAGAATTAGCGTCGTTGCACGACGGCGCTAATTTTATAACATACGGGCGTAGTTCAAGGGTAGAATAGCGGTCTCCAAAACCGTTGATGGGGGTTCGAATCCCTCCGCCCGTGCAAAAATAAAATAGGATGAATAAAGTTACTAATTACATATCAGAAGCTTTCGAAGAGTTAAAGTCAAATGTAACTTGGCCAACATGGGAAGAAGTGCAAAAACTTACAGTGGTAGTTGCAGTTTTTTCTGTGATTTTTGCTTTAGCTACATGGGGTGTGGATACAGTTTTCGCAAAAGCAATTGCTGGTTTTTTTAACTGGATAAAAGGATAATTTTTGTTATGGCAGAAGCTGGTGTTAAGAAATGGTATGTTGTAAGAGCTGTAAGCGGACAGGAAAACAAGGTTAAAGCTTATATTGAGCAGGAAATTAATCGTGTTGGAATGGCTGACTACATTTCTCAGGTATTGGTTCCAACTGAAAAGGTGGTTACTGTACGTGATGGAAAGAAAATCAGCAAGGATAAGGTTTATTTTCCTGGTTATGTAATGATAGAAGCTAATTTAACAGGTGAAATTCCTCACATCATCAAATCGATTACTGGTGTAATTGGTTTTCTAGGTGAAGTTAAGGGAGGGGATCCTGTGCCTTTGCGTTTGTCTGAAGTGAACCGTATGTTAGGTAAGGTAGATGAGTTGGCGACAACTGTTGATCATGGAGCTATACCTTATACATTAGGGGAAACTGTAAAAGTTACTGATGGTCCTTTCAATGGTTTCAATGGAACGGTTGAAAAAATCAATGAAGAAAAGCGTAAGCTTGAGGTAATGGTGAAAATTTTCGGAAGAAAAACACCATTGGAATTAAGTTTTATGCAAGTAGAAAAAGTATAAATTTTTGTTACATATAACTCACATCAATCGCTTCCAATTGATAGATGTGCTAAATTTTTAAACAATGGCTAAAGAAGTTAGTAAAGTAGTTAAACTACAAGTAAAGGGAGGTGCTGCGAACCCATCGCCACCGGTTGGACCTGCTTTGGGAGCTGCTGGGGTTAACATCATGGAGTTCTGTAAGCAGTTCAATGCTAGAACACAAGATAAACCTGGCAAAGTATTACCAGTACAAATTACTGTGTATAAAGACAAATCGTTTGATTTTGTTGTTAAAACTCCACCTGCTGCAATTCAATTATTAGAAGCTGCAAAATTAAAATCAGGTTCAGGAGAGCCTAATCGTAAAAAAGTTGCAAGTGTATCTTGGGACCAGATTAAGACTATCGCTGAAGATAAAATGCCTGATTTAAATGCGTTCACAATTGAAAAAGCAATGAGCATGATTGCTGGAACAGCTAGATCTATGGGTATAACTGTAACTGGAGAATCTCCTTTAAATTAAGAAGAAATGGCAAAATTGACGAAAAAGCAAAAAGTTGCTGCTTCAAAGATTGAAAAGAATAAATTGTATTCTTTAAAAGATGCTTCTGCATTAATCAAAGAAGTTGCTGCTGCAAAATTTGATGAATCAGTTGATATCGCTGTTAAATTAGGAGTAGATCCTCGTAAAGCGAATCAAATGGTTAGAGGTGTGGTTTCATTACCTCACGGAACTGGTAAAGACATGAGAGTATTAGCATTAGTAACGCCGGATAAAGAGGCTGAAGCTAAAGCTGCTGGTGCTGATCACGTTGGATTAGATGACTATTTACAAAAAATAAAAGACGGTTGGACAGATGTTGACGTTATCGTTACTATGCCTGCAGTTATGGGTAAATTAGGTCCATTAGGTCGTATTTTAGGTCCACGTGGTTTAATGCCAAACCCTAAAACTGGTACTGTTACTATGGAAATTGGTAAAGCAGTAGAAGAGGTGAAATCTGGAAAAATCGACTTTAAAGTTGATAAAACTGGTATCGTTCACGCTGGAATTGGAAGAATATCTTTCGATGCTCAAAAAATCCAAGAGAACGCGCACGAAATTATTCAAACATTAATTAAATTAAAACCAACTGCTGCAAAAGGTACTTATATTAAGTCTATTCACTTATCAAGTACAATGAGTCCGGCTATCGCTTTAGATCCTAAAGCAGTATAATTGGTAGTTAAAAATTTTTGATATGACAAGAGAAGAAAAATCAATCGCTATTGGAGATTTAACTGCACAATTAGCTGGAGCAAATATCGTATACCTTGCGGATATTTCTGGTTTAAATGCAGATACTACTTCAAATTTAAGAAGAGCTTGCTTCAAAGCAGGAATCAAATTGGAAGTTGTTAAAAATACCTTGCTTGCTAAAGCAATGGAAGCTTCTGATAAAGAATTTGGTGAATTACCATCTACTTTAAAAGGGAACACTTCAATCATGATTGCTGATATAGCAAATGCTCCTGCAAAAATTATTAAAGAATTTCGTAAAAAAGGTGAAAAACCAGTTTTAAAAGGTGCTTTCATTAATGACGAAATCTATATTGGAGATAATCTATTAGAATCGTTAGCTTCACTTAAATCGAAAGAGGAAGTTATCGGAGAAATCATTGGATTACTTCAATCGCCTGCTAAACGTGTACTTTCTGCATTATTAAACAATGCTGAAACTAAAGGTGAAGCAGCAGAATAAATTGCGCACAAATAAATTATATAATTACAAATCATTTTAAAAGATAGAAAAAATGGCAGATTTGAAACAATTCGCAGAACAATTAGTTAACTTAACAGTTAAAGAAGTTAACGATTTAGCTACAATCTTAAAAGACGAGTATGGAATCGAGCCAGCTGCTGCTGCTGTAGTAGTTGCTGCAGGTGGAGGTGAAGCTGCTGCTGAAGAGCAAACAGAATTCACTGTAGTATTGAAAGATGCTGGTGCTTCTAAATTAGGAGTTGTTAAAGCGGTTAAAGAATTAACTGGTTTAGGTCTTAAAGAAGCTAAAGATTTAGTTGATGCTGCTCCAACAAACGTTAAAGAGGCAGTTTCTAAAGATGAGGCTGAAGGTCTTAAGAAAGCTTTAGAAGAGGCTGGAGCTGTTGTTGAGGTTAAATAATTTCACATAGTTTAGAATACAGGTTTAGGCCTTTGAGTACTTTACTCAAGGCCTAAACCATTTTTCGTTTAATAAAATTATCGTATTTTTTTTCTACCATAATTTTGGAATCGAAAGTTTTTAAATCAACACGAAGACAAAAATAAAGCTTTACTTCATTTTATTTTTTAGAGATGTGTTGGTTATAAAAAGAAGTATAATTGTCTTATTAATTAATTGTGTTTAACACAAAAATTACTTTTTTTTAATCAAAATTTTGTCCATGATGATATTAAATCAGACTGAAAGATTGAATTTTGCCTCGACAAAAAATATTCCTAGCTACCCGGATTTTCTGGATGTTCAGGTTAAGTCGTTTAAGGATTTCTTCCAATTGGAAACTAAATCTGACGAAAGAGGTAATGAAGGTTTATACAACACCTTCATGGAAAATTTCCCAATCACTGACACTCGTAATCAATTCGTTTTAGAATTTCTTGATTACTTTGTTGACCCACCTCGTTACACAATCGAAGAATGTATTGATAGAGGGCTAACGTATAGTGTGCCATTAAAAGCACGTTTGAAACTATACTGTACAGACCCAGAGCACGAAGATTTCGAAACAATTGTGCAAGATGTTTACTTAGGTACAATCCCATACATGACGCCTAGCGGTACTTTCGTAATCAACGGAGCTGAGCGTGTTGTAGTATCTCAGTTACACCGTTCACCAGGTGTGTTCTTTGGACAGTCATTCCACGCAAATGGAACTAAATTGTATTCTGCCCGTGTTATCCCTTTCAAAGGATCATGGATTGAATTCGCTACCGATATCAACAGTGTAATGTACGCTTATATCGATAGAAAGAAAAAATTACCTGTAACAACACTTTTCCGTGCAATTGGTTTTGAGCGTGATAAAGATATCTTAGAAATTTTCGACCTTGCTGAAGAAATCAAAGTTTCTAAATCAGGTTTAAAGAAATATGTTGGAAGAAAATTAGCAGCACGTGTTTTAAATACGTGGCATGAGGATTTCGTTGACGAGGATACTGGAGAAGTAGTATCTATCGAACGTAACGAAATCATCTTGGATCGTGATACGATCTTAGATAAAGATAACGTAGAAGAAATTGTTGAATCAAACGTAAAATCTATCTTATTACATAAAGAAGATTTGAATGCGGCTGATTACTCAATTATCCACAATACATTACAAAAAGACCCTACTAACTCTGAAAAAGAAGCAGTAGAACACATTTACCGTCAGCTACGTAATGCTGAACCGCCTGATGAAGAAACAGCTCGTGGAATTATCGACAAGTTATTCTTCTCTGATCAACGTTACAACCTAGGTGATGTAGGTCGTTATAGAATGAACAAAAAATTAGGTCTTGATATTCCTATGGATAAGCAGGTGCTTACTAAAGAGGATATCATTACTATCGTAAAATATTTGATCGAGTTAATTAACTCTAAAGCTGAAATCGATGATATTGACCACTTATCTAACCGTCGTGTTAGAACAGTTGGTGAACAATTGTCAGCTCAGTTTGGTGTTGGTTTAGCTCGTATGGCGCGTACTATTCGTGAGCGTATGAACGTTCGTGATAATGAGGTGTTTACACCAATTGATTTGATCAACGCGAAGACTTTGTCTTCTGTAATCAACTCTTTCTTTGGTACGAACCAGTTATCTCAATTCATGGATCAAACGAATCCATTAGCGGAGATTACGTACAAACGTCGTTTATCAGCACTTGGACCTGGAGGTTTATCTAGAGAGAGAGCAGGTTTCGAGGTTCGTGACGTTCACTATACGCACTATGGTCGTTTATGTCCGATTGAAACTCCTGAGGGACCAAACATTGGTTTGATTTCATCTCTTGGTGTATATGCTAAAGTTAACGGAATGGGATTCATCGAAACTCCTTACCGTAAAGTAACTAACGGTCAAGTAGATTTAGTTTCTGAACCTATTTACTTAAGCGCTGAAGAAGAAGAAGGAAAAATGATTGCTCAGGCAAACATTGAAATGGATGCTGATGGTAAAATTACTGCTGATAAAGTAATTGCTCGTGAAGAAGGTGACTTCCCGGTTGTTGATCCACATGTGGTTCACTATACTGACGTTGCACCGAATCAGATTGCGTCTATCTCGGCGTCATTGATTCCATTCTTAGAGCATGATGATGCGAACCGTGCGTTGATGGGATCAAACATGATGCGTCAGGCCGTACCATTGTTACGTCCTGAATCTCCAATTGTTGGTACCGGATTAGAACGTCAGGTTGCTTCAGATTCACGTGTATTGATCAACGCAGAAGGTAACGGAACCGTTGAATACGTGGATGCTAACATGATTACTATCAAGTATGAAAGAACAGATGCTGAAAGAGCGGTAAGCTTTGACACGGATGAGAAATCATACAACTTGATTAAATTCAGAAAAACCAACCAAAGTACATCTATCAACTTGAAACCTATCGTAAGAAAAGGTGATAAAGTAACTAAAGGACAAGTACTTTGTGAAGGTTATGCTACGCAAAATGGTGAATTAGCTCTTGGAAGAAACCTTCAAGTAGCGTTCATGCCTTGGAAAGGATACAACTTCGAAGATGCAATCGTAATTTCTGAAAAAGTAGTTCGTGACGATATCTTTACATCAATCCATATTGATGACTATTCGTTGGAAGTTCGTGATACTAAATTAGGTAACGAAGAATTAACGAATGATATTCCTAACGTTTCTGAAGAGGCTACTAAAGACTTGGATGAAAACGGTATGATTAGAATTGGAGCCGAGGTTAAACCTGGCGATATTCTAATCGGTAAAATTACACCTAAAGGAGAATCAGATCCAACTCCTGAAGAGAAGTTATTAAGAGCGATCTTCGGTGATAAAGCAGGTGATGTGAAAGATGCTTCATTGAAGGCTTCTCCTTCTTTACACGGTGTGGTTTTAGATAAAAAATTATTCTCAAGAGCTGTAAAAGACAAACGTAAGCGTTCGCAAGACAAAGACGAATTGGCTGCTCTTGAAATGGAATTCGAAACTAAATTTGTTGAATTAAAAGACAGATTAATCGATAAGTTATTCGTAATCGTTGACGGAAAAACTTCGCAAGGTGTAATGAACGATTTAGGGGAAGAAGTATTACCAAAAGGTAAGAAATACTCTAAAAAGATGTTACAGGCTGTGGAAGACTTCGCTCACTTGACTAAAGGTCAATGGGTAGCTGATGACGAAACTAATGCTATGGTTAATGATTTAATTCACAACTATAAAATTAAATTAAACGACCTTCAAGGGGCGTTACGTCGTGAGAAATTCACTATCACAGTGGGTGACGAGTTACCATCAGGTATCTTGAAATTGGCTAAAGTTTACATCGCTAAGAAACGTAAACTTAAAGTGGGTGATAAAATGGCGGGACGTCACGGTAACAAAGGTATCGTTGCTCGTATCGTTCGTCAGGAAGACATGCCATTCCTTGAGGATGGAACACCGGTAGATATCGTATTGAATCCACTAGGGGTACCTTCTCGTATGAACATCGGTCAGATTTATGAAACAGTACTTGGATGGGCAGGTAAAAAATTAGGTAGAAAGTATGCAACGCCAATTTTTGACGGTGCTTCTCTTGACCAAATTAATGCCTTAACTGACGAAGCTGGAGTTCCAAGATTCGGTCATACTTATCTTTATGATGGTGGTACTGGAGAGCGTTTCCACCAACCGGCTACTGTGGGTGTAATCTACATGTTGAAATTAGGACACATGGTGGATGATAAAATGCACGCACGTTCAATTGGTCCTTACTCGTTGATTACGCAACAACCATTAGGAGGTAAGGCACAATTCGGAGGTCAGCGTTTCGGAGAGATGGAGGTTTGGGCACTTGAAGCATACGGTGCTTCTAGTACACTACGTGAAATCTTAACCGTGAAGTCTGACGACGTAATTGGTAGAGCTAAAACTTACGAAGCAATCGTTAAGGGTGAAACAATGCCAGAACCAGGATTACCTGAATCATTCAATGTATTAATGCATGAATTGAAAGGTCTTGGTTTAGACATCAGATTAGAAGAATAAATAAATTTTCAGTAATCGGTTCCGATTTTTTCGGAACTGATTACTTATTAATTCGAGTTTTTAGGATTTAGCCCCGTAAACCGTTCCGATTTTTTATAAACATTTAGTTTATAATTAGCACTTCAAAAATGTTTTGAAGTTTAGAGAAGTAATCCGAGGTAGTGGAATAATGTTATGAGAACACCACTATAAATCAATTTTTAATTGCAAATAAATCAATAGTAGAAACTATGATGAATAGAAATAAAGATAAAAATACCATTAAGAGATTTGATAAAATTTCGATTGGTTTGGCATCTCCGGAATCTATCTTGGCTGAGTCAAGAGGTGAGGTTTTAAAACCGGAAACTATCAACTATAGAACGCACAAACCTGAACGTGATGGTCTTTTCTGTGAAAGAATTTTCGGTCCTGTAAAAGATTTCGAATGTGCTTGTGGTAAATACAAAAGAATCCGTTATAAAGGAATCGTTTGTGACCGTTGTGGGGTTGAAGTTACCGAGAAGAAAGTACGTCGTGATAGAGTAGGACACATCAATTTAGTTGTGCCTATCGCTCATATCTGGTACTTCCGTTCGTTACCAAACAAAATTGGTTACATCTTAGGTTTGCCGTCTAAGAAATTAGATATGATCATTTACTACGAGCGTTATGTAGTTATCCAAGCGGGTATTGCTAAAAACGCTGAAGGTGAATCATTACAAAAATTAGATTTCCTTACTGAAGAAGAATACTTGAACATTCAGGACTCTCTTCCAATGGAAAACCAATATTTAGATGACCATGATCCAAATAAATTCATCGCTAAAATGGGTGCTGAATGTATCATGGATTTATTAGCTCGTGTTGACTTGGATGCTTTGTCTTACCAATTACGCCACGCTGCTAACAATGAAACATCGAAACAAAGAAAAACTGAAGCATTAAAACGTCTTCAAGTTGTAGAATCTTTCCGTGAAGCGAATAACAACAGAGAGAATCTACCGGAGTGGATGATCTTGAAAGTGATCCCGGTTATTCCACCTGAATTACGTCCGCTAGTGCCTCTAGATGGTGGTCGTTTCGCAACTTCCGATTTGAATGATTTATACCGTCGTGTAATCATCCGTAACAATCGTTTAAAGCGATTAATGGAAATCAAAGCACCTGAAGTAATCTTACGTAACGAAAAACGTATGTTACAGGAAGCTGTGGATTCATTATTCGATAACACTAGAAAAGCTTCTGCTGTTAAAACAGAATCAAACAGACCACTAAAATCATTATCAGATTCATTAAAAGGTAAGCAAGGACGTTTCCGTCAAAACTTATTAGGTAAACGTGTAGATTACTCGGCTCGTTCGGTAATTGTCGTTGGACCAGAATTGAAAATGTATGAGTGTGGTTTACCAAAAGATATGGCTGCTGAATTGTACAAACCTTTCGTGATCCGTAAATTGATCGAAAGAGGTATTGTAAAAACAGTGAAGTCTGCTAAGAAAATCATCGATAAAAAAGAGCCTGTAGTTTGGGATATCCTTGAAAATGTAATCAAAGGTCACCCAGTATTACTAAACCGTGCTCCAACTCTTCACAGATTGGGTATCCAGGCTTTCCAACCTAAATTGATCGAAGGTAAAGCTATCCAGTTGCACCCGTTGACATGTACGGCTTTCAACGCCGATTTCGACGGTGACCAGATGGCGGTTCACTTACCATTAGGACCTGAAGCTATTTTAGAGGCGCAATTATTAATGTTGGCTTCTCACAATATCTTAAACCCTGCAAATGGTGCGCCTATCACGGTTCCTTCTCAGGACATGGTACTTGGTCTTTACTATATGACCAAAGAGCGTTTAACTACTCCTGAACTTAAAATTTTAGGTGAAGGTTTAACTTTCTACTCTGCTGAAGAAGTACACATTGCTTTGAATGAAGGTAGATTGGAATTGAATGCTCGTGTGAAAATTAGAGCAAAAGACTTCAACGAAAATGGAGAATTAGTTTATAAAATTATCCAAACTACTGCAGGTAGAGTATTATTCAACGAAGTAGTACCTGAAGCAGCTGGTTATATCAATGAGGTATTAACTAAAAAATCACTTCGTGATATCATCGGAAAAATCCTTGCAGTAACTGATGTTCCTACAACGGCAGCTTTCCTTGACAACATGAAGGATATGGGATATAAATTCGCATTCAAAGGAGGATTATCGTTCTCATTAGGGGATATTAAAATTCCAGATCAAAAACAATCATTAATTGCTGAGGCTAGAGAGCAAGTAGAGGTAATCTCTATGAACTATAACATGGGTCTTATCACTAATAATGAGCGTTACAATCAGGTTATTGATATCTGGACTTCTGCCAATGCGCAATTAACAGAATTAGCAATGAAAAATATCCGTGAGGACCAACAAGGTTTCAACTCGGTATATATGATGCTTGACTCTGGAGCGCGTGGATCGAAAGAACAGATTCGTCAGTTAACCGGTATGCGTGGTTTGATGGCGAAGCCGAAAAAATCAACTGCTGGTGGTGGTGAAATTATCGAAAACCCGATCTTATCCAACTTTAAGGAAGGTCTATCGATCTTAGAATACTTCATCTCTACGCACGGTGCTCGTAAAGGTCTTGCGGATACGGCGTTAAAAACGGCGGATGCGGGTTACTTAACTCGTCGTTTACATGACGTTGCTCAAGATGTTATCGTAAACCAAGTGGATTGTGGTACTTTAAGAGGTGTGGAAGTAACGGCTTTAAAGAAAAACGAAGAAATCGTTGAATCTTTAGGAGAAAGAATCTTAGGACGTGTTGCATTACAAGATGTAATCAATCCTTTAACTTCTGACGTAATTGTTGCTGCTGGTGAACACATTACTGAAGCAATTGTGAAAGAAATCGAGGAATCTCCACTTGAAAAAGTAGAAGTACGTTCTCCTTTAACTTGTGAGGCTGAAAAAGGTATTTGTGCTAGATGTTACGGACGTAACTTGGCTACAGGTAAGATGACTCAAAAAGGTGAAGCGGTTGGTGTTATTGCAGCACAATCAATTGGTGAGCCGGGTACTCAGTTAACACTTCGTACGTTCCACGTTGGAGGGGTTGCTGGAGGTCTTTCTGAAGAGTCTAGTATCATCGCTAAATTCCCAGGTCGTTTAGAAATCGAAGATTTGAAAACGGTTAAAGGTGAAGATAACGAAGGTAATGTAGTAGATATCGTAATTTCTCGTTCAACTGAATTGAAATTGGTTGATGAGAAAACAGGAATCTTATTAAGTACACACAATATCCCTTACGGTTCAAGTATCTTCGTTACTGATGCACAATCAGTAGCTAAAGGTGATGTAATCTGTAAATGGGACCCTTATAATGGTGTAATTATCTCAGAATTTACTGGAAAAATCGGTTACGAAGATTTAGAACAAGGACAATCGTTCATGGTTGAAATCGATGAGCAAACTGGTTTCCAAGAAAAAGTAATCTCTGAAGGTAGAAATAAAAAGTTAATCCCAACTTTACATATCTATGGTAAAGACGGTGAATTAATCAGAACATACAACTTACCGGTAGGTGCTCACCTTATGGTAGAAGATGGAGAGAAAATTAAAGCAGGTAAAATTTTAGTAAAAATCCCTCGTCGTTCTTCGAAAGCAGGCGATATCACCGGAGGTTTACCAAGAATTACCGAGTTGCTAGAGGCTCGTAATCCTTCTAACCCAGCTGTAGTTTCTGAAATCGACGGTGTTGTGTCTTTCGGTAAAATCAAAAGAGGTAACCGTGAAATCGTTATCGAATCTAAATTTGGTGAAATCAAGAAATACTTGGTGAAATTATCAAACCAAATCTTAGTACAAGAAAATGACTTCGTTAGAGCGGGTATGCCACTTTCTGATGGTGCTATCACTCCGGAAGATATCTTAAGAATTCAAGGTCCAGCTGCTGTTCAACAGTACTTGGTAAACGAAATTCAAGAGGTATACCGTTTACAAGGGGTAAAAATTAACGATAAACACTTCGAGGTGGTTATCCGTCAAATGATGCGTAAAGTTCAGGTTCAAGATCCTGGAGATACGTTATTCCTTGAAGAACAATTAATTCATACGAAAGATTTCATTTCTGAAAATGATAAATTATACGGAATGAAAGTCGTGGAAGATGCAGGTGACTCTGTGAACCTTAAACCAGGTCAGATTGTTACTGCACGCGAATTACGTGATGAAAACTCATTGCTAAAACGTGAAGATAAAAACTTAGTTTCTGCTCGTGATGTAATCACAGCTACTGCGACTCCAATACTTCAAGGTATTACAAGAGCATCGTTACAAACTAAATCATTCATCTCTGCGGCATCGTTCCAGGAAACAACTAAAGTATTGAACGAAGCTGCTGTTGCAGGTAAGGTAGATACATTAGAAGGTCTTAAAGAAAATGTAATTGTAGGTCACAGAATCCCAGCCGGTACAGGTATGAGAGACTACGATAACACAATTGTAGGTTCTAAAGAAGAGTATGATGAGTTAATGATTACTAAAGAAGAATATAATTATTAATAATTAATTTTTCTGACTATATTTATAAAGCCTAACAGTAACTTTACTGTTAGGTTTTTTTTTAATGTTTAAATGTAGAAATAATGAACAACCCAATCAATCCGGAAGGACAAATCAATATCGAGTTAGATGAAGCTACAGCAGAAGGAATTTACTCGAATTTAGCGATTATCAACCACTCAAATACTGAGTTTGTCATAGATTACATCAATATCATGCCGGGTGTGCCAAAGGCAAAAGTAAAATCAAGAATTATCTTAACACCACAACACGCAAAACGCCTAGTAAAAGCCTTGGCTGAAAACATCAGCCGTTTTGAAAATGCACATGGCGAAATCAAAGAAGTGGAACAAGCTCCTATTCCGTTGAATTTCGGTCCTACCGGACAAGCATAGTAAATATGGTCAAAATAAAATATATTGTTCTAACTTGTTTTGTCATTGTAATTTTGACTGGATTTTTTCTTTTCAAAAGAATCCCTTTTGGTCCCGGAATTTATGATTTTACGAAGGAGGTTACAGGAGATTATGTTTTATATAGAACGTCGTCAAATAGTGTTTTTATAGCGCCTGAAGATGGATGGAACGATGAAATTCCCACGATTCCTGAGAAAGTAATAAGATTGAATGATTATAATGATTTTATTATTGCAGAGAGGCAGGAATTAAAACCAAGAAAATTGGATCGAAATGATAGTTACATGATTCCTGACGAATCAAAAATAAGTTATTGTATACTTGATACTGACAAGAAATATGTTCTTAAGAACTTAAACAAGAATCAATTTAAAAGGAAGTTGGATTCTCTTGGAATTCCAAATCAAATTGAATTAATTGATATTTATGAATATTAAAAAAGCGACCAATCGGTCGCTTTTTATTTGTTGTACTATTTTTATTGTTGAATGAATAGTAAAAGTTGTTAAGCTTCCAGTAACTCTTGCTAGGCCTCGTGTAAAAATTGTTAGGCCTTATGTGTTTATTGTTAAGCCTTGTGTAAACCTTGTTAGGCTTTATGTACTTATTGTTAAGCCTTGTGTAAAGTTGGTTAAACTTTGTACACTGATTGTTAGAACTCTGGTAAAGATTGTTAATCCTTGTGTACTTATTGTTAGGCCTTGTGCGCTTTACATTAAAGCTTGTTCACTTTACGTTGTGTCTTGTGTAAAGAGCGTTATGCTTTGTGTATTGGGCGTTATGCATCGTGTAAAGAGTGTTGTATTTAATGCATCAGGTGTTGGTTCTTGTGTAAAAGGTGTTGGGCTTTGTGTAAAGAGCGTTACGTCTGGTGTAAAAAGTATTAGATGTTGTGTTTGTGGTGTTGGATCGTGTGTGTTTAGTGTTGGGCTTTGTGCTCCAATAGTTAAGGTCCAATCACTATAAAGAAAAAAGACAATGCTCTGTAATAACAAAACATTGTCTTTTAGTATAACAATATATTTCTGATTTATCTAATGAAGCTGATTTATAGAGTGTTTTCCGTAGTAAGTGAACTACTAACAACAAACAATAAACCATCAACAACAAACCTTTACTCAAACTCCGATGTGAAAAACAACTTCACGCTCGGATATTTGCTCTGTGTCATCTGAATTGAGAAGTCTGAATCCGCTAAGAAAACCAATTGCCCATACTTATCTTTCGCTAAAAACTTTTGTTTGATACGTTTGAATTCAGCAAACTCTTCATTCTTCGGATCTTCTGGCTTAACCCAACACGCTTTGAATGCAGGGAAGTTCTCATACGTACATTTAGCACCATATTCATGCTCTAAACGGTACTGAATAACCTCATATTGTAGTGCACCAACGGTTCCGATTACTTTTCGGTTGTTCATTTCCAATGTAAATAGCTGCGCTACTCCTTCATCCATCAACTGATCTACTCCTTTTTCCAATTGCTTGGCTTTTAACGGATCGGCATTATTGATATAACGGAAATGCTCCGGAGAGAAACTCGGAATTCCTTTGAAACTCATTTGTTCGCCTTCGGTTAACGTATCTCCAATCTTGAAGTTACCGGTATCGTGTAATCCTACAATGTCTCCAGGGTAGGAAATGTCTACAATTTCTTTCTTTTCCGCAAAAAAGGCATTCGGACTCGAGAATTTTAAATTCTTTCCTTGTCTAACATGCAAATACGGTTTGTTTCTTTCAAAGGTTCCCGATACAATTTTTACGAAAGCCAAACGGTCTCTGTGTTTCGGATCCATATTCGCATGTATCTTAAACACAAATCCAGAAAATTTGTTTTCATCTGGTTTCACTTCGCGTGTATCCGAATCTTTTGGACGAGGTGTTGGTGCAATGTCAACAAAACAATCCAACAATTCACGAACGCCAAAATTGTTCAATGCTGAACCAAAGAATACGGGTTGTAATTGTCCAGCCAAATACGCCTCTCTGTCAAATGGAGGGTATACTTCATTGATCAATTCTAACTCTTCACGTAATTTAGTAGCAGGTTTTTCACCAATGATTTTCTCTAACTCCGGACTGTCAACATCTTCAAATGCAATGGTTTCCTCAATGTTTTTTCGGCTGTCTCCTTCAAACAAGTTGATGTTCTTTTCCCAAATGTTGTAAATCCCTTGGAAATCATAACCCATTCCAATTGGGAAACTTAACGGAGTCACATGAAGGCCTAATTTCTTTTCCACTTCATCCATCAAATCAAACGCGTCTTTACCTTCTCGGTCTAATTTGTTGATGAAAACAATGATAGGAATATGACGCATACGACATACTTCCACCAATTTCTCCGTCTGTTCCTCAACCCCTTTGGCAACGTCTACTACAACAATTACACTGTCAACAGCTGTCAATGTTCTAAAAGTATCTTCAGCAAAATCTTTGTGACCAGGAGTATCAAGAATGTTGATTTTCTTGTCCTTATAATTGAATGCTAATACGGAAGTCGCTACCGAGATACCTCTCTGGCGCTCAATTTCCATGAAATCGGAAGTGGCGCCTTTTTTAATTTTGTTGCTCTTTACCGCTCCGGCTTCCTGAATGGCACCTCCAAATAAAAGCAACTTTTCAGTCAAAGTGGTTTTACCTGCATCGGGGTGCGATATAATACCGAAAGTTCTTCGGCGTTGTATTTCTTTTATAAAACTCATAATATCATTCTAAAATCGATTGCAAAAGTACTATTTTTCGTTAATAATTTTTTGTTAATACACGTTATTATAGTTGGATAATATAACCGAATTGCTATTTTTGTTCGTTATTAAAAAAACCAACCCCAAAATAGCCTCATTAAATTAAGGAATATGAAGTTTAATACATTAATTTTAAGTTTATTCTTAGGTGTCAATACGCTCTCTTTTGCACAAGAAATAAAAAAAGAAGTATTGTTTACCATCGATGATAAACCTTATTATACTGACGAATTTTCAAGAGTTTACAACAAGAATATTGATCTGGTAAAAGATGAGTCGCAAAAAGATTTGGATCAATATTTGGAACTTTTTGTGGGGTATAAGTTGAAAATTAATAAAGCCAATAAATTAGGATTACAAAATGATCCGAAATATATCAACGAATTGAAATCGTACCGAAATCAATTGGCTAAAAATTATACTTCAGATTCTAAAGTTACCAAAGCATTACTTGATGAAGCCTATGCAAGAATGCAGAAAGAAATAAGAGCATCTCATATTTTGGTTATGGTTGATGAAAATGCTCTGCCAGCAGATTCATTGAAAGCCTATAATCAAATACTTGATATCAGAAAAAGAGCGTTATCTGGAGAAAAGTTTGAAGATTTAGCTATTAAATATTCCCAGGATCCTTCTGCTAAGGAAAACCAAGGAGATTTAGGGTATTTTTCTGCTTTCCGAATGGTATACGCTTTTGAGAGTGCTGCGTTTAAAACGCCTAAAGGCGAAATTTCAATGCCGGTGAGAACGAAATTTGGGTATCACCTAGTGAAAGTTTCGGATATTCGCGATAACAGGGGTGAAATTACCGTGGCGCATATCATGATTATGAAACCAAAACCAACAGGCAACGAAACTGTCGATGCTGAAAAAGCAAAAACAACAATTAACGATATTTATACGAAATTAAAGCAAGGTGAAAAATTTGAAAGCCTTGCAGCACAGTTTTCTGAAGATAAAAATTCTGGTCCTAGAGGTGGTGTTTTACCAAAATTTGGTTCTGGTCAGTTAAGTTCTGAAGAATTCGAAAATGTAGCTTTCGGTCTAAAAAACAATGGTGATTTTTCAGAGCCAATTGAAACGCAATTCGGATGGCATATTGTCAAATTAATTGAAAAGCATCCAATACAAAAGCTGGAAGAAATGCAGCGTGATTTGGAAAGCAAAATTCGTAGAGACGAACGTTCTCGTTTAATTGTCAATTCATTGAATGCAAAGTTGCGCAAAAAATATTCAGTTAAAAGAGACGATAAGCTATATAAGCAAGTGAAAGCTACAGTAAACGATGCGTATTACGAAGGGAAGTGGACTTTGCCTGCAAATAATAAGGATTTTGACAAAGAATTGGTAAAAATTCAAGACAAGCCTGTAAAAGCAAGTGTGTTTTTGTCTGAATTGGAAACGCAACAAAAGGCCAATCTTACGATCAAACCAATCGGAAATTTAGTGGATCATTGTTATCAAAAATTCATCGATGACCAATTGAATGTTTACTATAACGATAATCTTGAAAAAGAATTCCCTGAGTTTGATCATATCGTGGAAGAATATAGAGATGGTTTGCTGCTTTTCGATCTAATGGAAAAAGAAATCTGGAATAAAGCAAAACAAGATACTATTGGATTGAAAGATTTCTTCGTTAAAAATGGTGCTAAATATCAGTGGAAAAACAGGGTTGACGTTATTGTTGCTTCTTCAACAAAGGCTGATATCGCTAAAAAAGCACAAAAAATGTTACAGTCTGATGCAACAGTTGATGCGATAAAAGAAAAATTAAACACCAAAGAGGTTGTCAATATCATGACAAAACAGGAAACTGCCGAGGAAGGAAACGAGCATTTTCCTAAAAATGTACAATTCAAAACAGGAGTCTCTGATGTCTATAAAGACGGCGACTTTTACTTCGTAAATAAAGTAGTGAAAGTGATTCCCGGCGGACCAAAAACATTGGAAGAAACAAAAGGTAGGGTAATCAACGATTACCAACAGTTTTTAGAAGACAATTGGGTTTCCGAATTGCGAAAAGAATTTAAAATTACAATAAATCAAGAAGTTTTTCAAAGGTTAAAAATAGCCATGAAAAAATAATTAATGCCAATAAATAAAATAAGATGAAATTTTTAAACTTTAAATGTAATGTAATCGTCGCAACGTTGTTGATGGCTTTTGGGGTTTCTGCTCAAAAAACAAAGGTTGATGGAGTAGTAGGAGTTGTAGGAGATTATGTCATTTTGGATTCTGATATTGACAAAACCTACTTGGAATTAAAACAACAAGGTGTTGAAGTGGGAAACATAACGCGATGCGAAATGTTAGGGAAACTACTGGAAGATAAATTGTATGCACATCAGGCAATTCAAGATAGTATCGTTGTTACCGATGCGGAAGTCAATGAAAAATTGGATGAAAAGTATGGCTATATGGTTGAACAATTAGGATCCGAAGAAAAAGTAGTACAGTATTTCAAAAAATCAAGCGTTGAAGATTTGAAGGTAGAACTTTTTGATATCATCAAAATGGGGAAGCTTACTTCGGAAATGCAACGAAAAATTATCAATGAAATAACAATTACTCCTGAGGAAGTACGTGACTTTTATAAAAAAATTCCAAAAGAGGAATTGCCTGTTTTTGGAGCTGAAATGGAAGTCGCTCAAATTGTAGTGAAGCCAGTAATTTCAAAAGAGGCCGAGCAACAAGTAATTGATCAATTGAAAGGCTTTAAAAAAGATATTCTTGAAAATGGAGCTAGTTTTTTCAGTAAGGCTGTTTTATACACAGAAGATGAAGGATCAAGATCAACAGGCGGTTTGTATAAAATGAACCGAAAAACACAGTTTGTTAAAGAATTCAAAGATGTTGCATTTAGCTTGCAAGAAGGTGAAATTTCTGAGCCATTTAAAACTGAATTTGGATACCACATTATTTTTCTAGAAAAAGTTAGAGGACAGGAAATCGATGTAAGACATATTTTGATTAAGCCAAAAGTTTCAAATGAAGCAATGAAAGCGGCTAAAGAAAAAATTGATCTAATCAGAACAAGAATTTTAAACAAGGAAATTACTTTTGCCGAAGCAGCACGTAAACTATCTGATGAAAAAGAAACACGTAACGACGGTGGTGTTTTGACGAATCCTAGAACTCAAGATTCTCGTTTTGAATTGACAAAAATGGATCCTTCTTTGTATGGTATTGTTGCTAATTTAAAAGACGGAGAAGTTTCTTTGCCTATCGTTGATGAAGAACGCTCTGGTGGTAAATTTTACAAAATCATGACGGTAGCTAATCGTTTTGATGAGCATACTGCAGACTACTCGAAAGATTATGGTCGTCTTAAAGAATTGGCATTAAAAGAAAAACAAATCAAAGCCATTGCAAAATGGACAGAAGAGAAGATCAAGGAAACCTACATCAAAATCAATGGGGAATACCGCGATTGTGCTTTTACCAATAATTGGTTGAAAAAATAAATATTTTAGTATTTCAGAGAAAAGAGTTAGTTTTATGAATTCATAAACTAACTCTTTTTAATTTAAATATATTCCAAGATGTCTGACGTTGCTGCGATCCAAAACCTAGTTCAAAAACAAAAAGAGCTCAAAGAAGAAATTTCAAAAATTATTGTTGGCCAAGAAGAAGTTGTAAACCAAATTATACTTAGTATTTTCTCTGGAGGACATGCTTTATTAGTTGGTGTACCCGGATTAGCGAAAACATTAATGGTTAATACGATTTCTCAAGCATTGGGATTGGATTTTAAACGCATTCAGTTTACACCCGATTTGATGCCTTCCGATATTTTAGGAAGTGAAATATTAGATGAAAACAGAACATTCAAATTCATCAAAGGTCCTATATTTTCCAATATTATTTTAGCGGATGAGATTAACCGTACGCCGCCAAAAACGCAAGCTGCATTACTTGAAGCTATGCAGGAAAAAGCGGTGACAATTGCCGGACATCATTATAAACTAGATTTGCCATTCTTTGTGTTGGCAACACAAAACCCTATCGAGCAGGAAGGAACCTATCCTTTGCCTGAGGCGCAATTGGATCGTTTTATGTTTGCAATAAAATTAGATTATCCTTCTTTTGCAGAGGAAGTTCAAGTAGTGAAAAGCACAACAGCCGATTTTTCTGCAACGATTAATCCGTTGTTTAAAGCGCAGGAAATTATTGATTTTCAGCATTTGATTCGTCGTATACCCGTTGCTGATAATGTAATTGAATATGCGGTGACCTTGGTGTCTAAAACACGTCCTGATAATCCTTTAGCTACAGATTTTATTAAAAATTACTTGGATTGGGGTGCCGGACCTCGTGCTTCGCAAAATTTAATATTAGCAGCTAAAACGCATGCAGCATTGAATGGAAAGTTTTCTCCGGATATAGAAGATGTGCAAGCTGTTGCCATAGGTATTCTTCGACACCGAATCATCAAAAATTATAAGGCAGACGCGGAAGGTATTTCTGAAGAAGCAATTATTAAAAAATTGTTTTAGAGTCAAACGAAATGTTTGGTTTAAACGTTGACTTGTCCAAAAGAAATCCGGGACTGGATTTAGCCAGAACTGTGGCTATCACTTTGGTGGTTTTTGCGCATACTTTATGGATTAGTAATCATTATCCGCCGCTAGTGAGTTGGCTAATGCAGCTGAGTGGTACAATCGGTGTGGAGATTTTTTTTATTATCAGTGGTTTTCTGATTGGTAAAATCGTGATGCGGTTAATTCATGAGGATGATTTCTCAATACAATCGATCTTTTTGTTCCTGAAAAGAAGATGGTATCGTACCCTTCCCAACTATTATTTTGTGCTCTTCTTGAATCTGGTGCTTTGGTATGTGATTTACCAAAAAATTCCAGAAAAGCTGCTATTGTACTTTGTGTACCTTCAGAATTTTACCAAAACCTCTCCCGATTTTTACCGTGTAGCGTGGAGTCTTTCTGTCGAACAGTTTTGCTATATCATTGGCCCATTTACACTATTTTTCTTAATTCGCCTTTTTCCAAATAAGAAGCGGTCACTCCTTTTCTTATGGATGAGTCTGTTTGTCATAACTGTATTTTTCTTCGTGAGAGTGTATTATCATTTCCATCATGATACGACGTCTATTTATGATTGGAATGAAAATTTACGCAAGGTTTCCATTTATCGTTTGGACGCTATTTACTACGGTTTTGTACTCTTTTATTTTTATAGCAAAAGAGAAATAACGAAAAAGTGGGATAGTATTTTGTTTGTAATCGGATTTATTGGCGTTTTTGTACTCCATATTTTTCTCTTTGCCATTGGAGTTAAAGTTGAAAATACTCCCTTCTTTTTTGATGTCTTGTATTTGCCTCTTAATTCAGTCGCTATCTGTTTGACGATTCCGTATTTGACGCGCCTAAAGATGAAGCCAAGTTTTGGATTGAAATGGGTAACGTTAATCAGTTTGTTGGCGTATAGTATTTATTTACTGCACTATACAGTGATTTTGCATGCCATGAAAACTATTTATCCTTCCGATAATCTCAAAGGAACCGCTTTGTGGATATATACTTTGGTCTATTGGGGAATTGTAGTTTCTTTTTCCTATATTTTATATCGATTTTTCGAAAAACCTATGACGAATCTTAGGGAGAAAAATTAATATTCTGTCAATAATATTTCGGTTAATTTGAATTTTCGCAAAAAATCAATCACCAGACTATGCTTTTCGTAAATTATTACAACTGAATAACTTATTTGATTGAAAAATTTTCAACCGAAAATCCAATTTTGTAAATTTGTGCAACAAAAAATAAAACTTCTAAAATGAACATTTATAACGACTACATTAAAGAAATTGAAGAGCGTAAAGTTCAAGGGCTTCACCCAAAACCAATTGATGGAGCTGAACTAGTAAGCGAAATTATCACTCAAATTAAAGATACAAGTAACCCAAATAGAGAAGATTCTCTTAAGTTTTTTATCTACAATACATTGCCAGGGACTACTCCGGCGGCAGGTGTGAAAGCTGCATTCTTAAAAGAAATTATTTTAGGCGAAGCAACTGTAGCTGAAATTACTCCAGCTTTTGCTTTCGAATTGTTATCGCACATGAAAGGTGGACCATCAATCATTGCATTGTTGGACTTGGCTTTAGGAAACGATGAAGCAATCGCGAAACAAGCGGCTGAGGTGTTAAAAACGCAAGTATACTTGTACGATGCCGATATGGATCGTTTGAAAGTAGCTTATGAAGCGGGTAACACTGTGGCAAAAGAAATCTTAGAAAGTTATGCGAAAGCAGAGTTTTTTACCAAATTGCCTGAAGTAACAGAAGAAATCAAAGTAGTAACTTTCATCGCTGGTGAAGGTGATATTTCAACCGACTTGTTATCTCCAGGTAATCAAGCACACTCGCGTTCAGACCGTGAATTACACGGGAAGTGTATGATTACGCCTGAAGCTCAAGAAGAAATCAAAGCGTTACAAGCGCAACATCCAGACAAATCAGTAATGTTGATTGCAGAAAAAGGGACAATGGGTGTAGGTTCTTCTCGTATGTCAGGGGTTAATAACGTAGCGCTTTGGACAGGTAAACAAGCAAGTCCTTATGTGCCTTTCGTGAACATTGCTCCAATTGTGGGTGGAACAAATGGTATTTCGCCAATCTTCTTAACTACAGTTGACGTAACGGGTGGTATCGGAATCGACCTTAAAAACTGGGTAAAGAAAACGGATGCTAACGGTGAAGTGGTTCGTGATGAAAACGGTGAGCCGGTTTTAGAGCAAAAATACTCTGTAGCAACAGGTACTGTTTTAACGATCAATACAAAATCAAAAAAATTATACAATGGTGATCAAGAGTTAATCGATATCTCAAGATCATTCACGCCTCAAAAAATGGAGTTTATCAAAGCGGGTGGTTCTTACGCTATCGTTTTTGGTAAAAAACTACAAACATTTGCGGCTAAAACATTAGGAATCGATGCGCCTTTAGTATACGCTCCTTCTAAAGAGATTCACAACGAAGGGCAAGGATTGACTGCTGTTGAGAAAATCTTCAACCGTAACGCGGTAGGTACGATTTCTAAAAAAGTATTGCACGCAGGTTCTGACGTTCGTGTAACGGTAAACATCGTAGGTTCTCAAGATACTACAGGTTTAATGACGGCGCAGGAGTTAGAATCAATGGCGGCAACGACGATTTCTCCAATTGTGGACGGTGCGTACCAATCAGGATGTCACACGGCTTCGGTTTGGGATAAAAAAGCACAAACCAACATTCCGAAATTAATGAAATTCATGAATGATTTCGGATTGATCACGGCTCGTGACCCTAAAGGAGTGTATCACTCAATGACTGACGTTATTCACAAAGTATTGAACGATATTACGGTTGATGATAGAGCAATCATTATTGGTGGTGACTCACACACACGTATGTCAAAAGGTGTGGCGTTTGGTGCGGATTCAGGAACTGTTGCGTTAGCGTTAGCAACGGGTGAAGCTTCAATGCCAATTCCAGAATCGGTTAAAGTAACCTTCAAAGGTGAAATGAAATCATACATGGATTTCCGTGATGTAGTTCATGCTACGCAAGCACAAATGTTACACCAATTTGGTGGCGAAAATGTATTCCAAGGTAGAATCATCGAAGTTCACATTGGTACATTAACTGCGGATCAAGCGTTTACATTTACGGATTGGACGGCTGAAATGAAAGCAAAAGCGTCGATCTGTATTTCAGAAGATGAAACTTTAATCGAATCATTGGAAATTGCAAAAGGCAGAATCCAAATCATGATCGATAAAGGTATGGATAACGCAACTCAAGTATTACAAGGATTAATCGACAAAGCAAACCAACGTATTGCGGAAATCAGATCAGGCGAAGAGCCTGCGTTACGTCCGGATGCGAATGCAAAATACTATGCTGAGGTTGTAGTGGATCTAGATGTTATTGCTGAACCAATGATTGCCGATCCAGATGTAAACAATGCAGATGTTTCTAAACGTTATACACACGATACAATTCGTCCATTGTCTTTCTATGGCGGAACTAAAACCGTTGATTTAGGTTTCATCGGTTCGTGTATGGTACACAAAGGCGATATGAAAATTTTAGCACAAATGTTGAAAAACATCGAAGCTCAAAATGGTAAAGTAGAATTCAAAGCGCCTTTAGTTGTTGCACCTCCGACATACAACATCGTTGACGAATTAAAAGCAGAAGGTGACTGGGAAGTATTGCAAAAATACTCTGGTTTCGAATTTGACGATAATGCACCTAAAGCTGCAGCTCGTACTGAATACGAAAACATGTTATACTTAGAGCGTCCAGGTTGTAACTTGTGTATGGGTAACCAGGAAAAAGCGGCTAAAGGAGATACGGTAATGGCAACTTCTACACGTTTGTTCCAAGGACGTGTGGTGGAAGACTCTGCGGAGAAAAAAGGAGAATCATTATTGTCTTCTACACCGGTAGTAGTATTGTCAACGATCTTGGGTAGAACACCAAATATCGAAGAATACACTGCAGCAGTGGAAGGGATTAACTTGACTAAGTTTGCACCTTCTCATAAATTATTAGTGAAATAATAAATTATTAGATAAGTATGGGAACCCGAGTGAAAGCTCGGGTTTTTTGTAATATATAATAGAATAATGAACATGGTTTCCTTTTGTTTATTATTGATGTTTATAAAAATAGTTTACCATAAATTTTTATATTTAGGAATGCCAAAACAATACTAGATGGGATTATTTGATATATTTAAGAAAAAGAAGACCGATTTAACATTTCCCGAAAATGAGTTGGAAAAATGTTTATTGCAGGCAAGTTCAGATACAAGAGCTCAAAAGGCTTTTTATCAAAAGTTATTATGGAATCAATTATTTGTTTTGACGGCAGATAACCCCGGTCAAGTTCAAGAATCTAGTGGATCAGATGAAAATATAAAAGTACAGTTTGTGACTTTTGATGACGGGAAAATACCCGTATTTACTTCGACTAATAGGATTTTTGATAAAGGTATTATTAAAGATGAGGTGAGTTATTTAAGTTTGCAAGGTCAAGTTTTATTTGAGATTACAAAGGGAGTTACTTTTGTGTTAAACCCCTATTCTGAATACTGGAAAGAATTAATTCCAGAAGAAATTGAGAGTATCATGAATGGAACTATCTATGACGAGATAGATAAATTTGAACTTGAAAATAAAAAATACCAAGAGATAAATGAAATTTTTGAGAGAGCTAAAAAAAGACAAGAAGGACTAATCATACTTGATGGTTACAAAATAAAAAAATTGGAAGAATCTCATAAGCTGAGACTCGAAGAGTCAATAAATGATTTTCAAAAATGCATTGCAATTTTCCCTGAACATTGGCAAAGCATGTTTTTAATGGCGAAATCATTACAGCGTTTAGAAAGACATTCTGAGGCTTTTGAACAATTGGAAGCGGCTTTCAAAATCGAATTGGAAAATCATGCGATTCCATTGGAAGCTTCATTGGAAGCCATGCATCTTAAAGATACTGATGCAGCTTTATATTATTCGGGAGAAGCTTTAAAGAGAAGTTCAAATGATTATGCAGTAATGGGAAATCATGCAATGAATTTGCTACTTGCCTATAAGGATAACGAAGCGAAAGATATGATTGAAAAAGCCATTAAAATTCACCCCAATGATTCAGTAAATAAAAATATTAAATCAATTGTTGAAGATGTTATTTTAGGTAAACGTAAGAGACCAACTTTCGAAGATGCAATATAATTAAACCAATACTAACCCCGCTACACAAAGTCTCCTGACTTTGAGTCCTTCTCTGATACATTTGTCTCGTTCGTGAAACATTCATTTGATAAATAGGTTGTTCGGTTCCTCAAAGTCGAGAAATCGAAAATTTGATTTAGACAGACTTTGAGTAGCAAGTTGAGTACACCGCAGCAGTAGAACGAATTAACTTGACGAAGTTTTCGCCTTCTCACAAGTTATAGGTAAAATAATAGTTCTGTACATAAATAAGAAAACCCGAGTGAAAGCTCGGGTTTTTTGTTGGATTACTATTTGTAAGGTTTAGCTATATTTACACTGATTTGATAGTGCTTGTAAAAGGGCTTTTTTTTAGATTAAGAGAATTTATACAGACGGATATAAACAATGAGAATTGCTGTTTTTTCAGACATACACGGTAAAATATTATTACCGTTTAAGTTAGTTGATTTGTTCCAGAAAGAAACTGGAAAAAAGATTGATTTAATTTTACAATGTGGCGATATTGGCGCTTATCCAGATATTGATAATTTGGACAAAGCTACAATTAAGCATGCGCAATATGATAGAGATGAGTTGGGGTTTTATGACGATTTTACAAAAGAAAATCAAAGCATCAAGTTGTTTTTAGATACCCTAAATGTTGATATGATTTGTGTACGAGGAAATCATGAAGATCATGTTTTTTTAGATACTTTGGAAAAGGAAAATTGTCAAAGTAATATATTTCCAATAGATGCTTATGGAAGAGTTTTTGTCTGTAAATCGGGTTTAAGACAAGAATTACAACTAGGGAATGAAGTGTTAACTTTTGTAGGGATTGGAAGAATTGGAGATAGAAAAGGAAGAAGCGAGAAGCGATTTATTCAAGATTATGAAAGAAAAGAAGTGAATAAATTACTCAAAACGAAAGAAACTTTCGATGTTTTAATTACGCACGATAAAGCAGGTGGTGGTCAAACTGATTATGGGATGACTGAAATTAGAGAAGTGTTGAACAATGTAATTTTTCATTATCATTTTTATGGACATACTGGAGAACCATTTACTCAGGAAATAGATTGTAATGGAATAACACAATCCATAAAAATAAAAGAATTGGAATTTAATCAAAGTGGGATTTTGGAAAATGGTGTTATGATAATTTTGACAAAGGAAGATGGAGTTTTGAGTGTTGAGGTGGTTGATCAGAAATTGACAAATAAATTGACAAAATACACATGGAAAACGCAATAAATATTTACGGATAAATCAGTCTTTGCCTAGAAAGCTATATTAAAAATGATATGGAAAGACTTTTTATGATAAAAAGTTTTTTTATATCAATTGAGAAAATTTACTTATGATGTTACTTTTCAAACTCCCATTTCTACCGAGTATTAAGAGCAGCTTTTTTATACATTTGCAAGCGTGAGTTTTTCATAGTTTCATAACGAGTCAAGTATTGTAGACTCAACTTTATTAAATTATTACATATGATAAAAAAAATTGTATTAGTACTGATTCTTGTCAATCAATTTTGTTTTTCTCAAGAAGAGCAAAATAATAAGCCTAAAATAAACGCAGTTGGAATGGGAATGGTGAGTGCTTTCCCAAATGCAGCAGAAATTACGATTAGTTTGGAACATTTAAAACCAACGTTGCGAGAAGCAGTGAATGAAAATCAAAAAACGGCTGATGAGGTTTTAAAGATAATTTCAAATTATGTAGTAGACAAACAAGACATTAAAACAAGTTTAATTTCTACAAATAAATCAACGAGATGGAATGAAAAACTTAATAAAGAAGTGTTTGTAGGTTTTGAGTCTTCTCAAAAAAATGTATTTACGCTTAAAGATTTGAATAAAATGCAAGATTTTACAGAAGATCTATTAAAAACCAAGTTCAATAAAATTCAGCGAATTTCTTATTTCAATACAGACTCTCAAGATTTGATTAAAAAGTCACAAGAGTTAGCCATTCAAGATGCTATAGAAACAACCAATAGAATTGCTAATGTGGCTAATGTGAAATTAGGTAAAATTTTATATATAGTATCAAATAATAGTCCAAATGATGACGCCTCAAATAGGATAAATTCATATCAATTCGAGACATTTGGAAAAGGGATGGGAGGTAGAGGTGTGTCTTCCAGCGGAGAATTAATTAAATATCCAGTTTCGGTTACTATTTACACTGAAATTTTAGAGTAATAGGATTTTGTAAAGGTAATAGATTGATTGAGTTTCTTTTGCTTCACAAAGACTGACTACGTCGAATTTTCGATTTACGGGCTTTGCGTAACATGAGGAACTGAATCTTCAATCCTTTTAATTCTCTCTCTCAACTTTTATCAGTTATAGAAAGCATGTGATAAAAAAAGTGTGATAAAATAAATTATCACAAAAAAAATATCACAAAATTTTTTTGGTAAGAAAAATAAAAGGTCGTCCCCAGCTCTGCGAAGTCTTAAGATGGGTTTGTTCCGCAATCCCGATAGCTATCGAGACCTGACTTAGCATTTCTAATGCAACAATCATTTTGTTTGACGAATTAAAATGGATTATAAATCTATTCAACATAACACCAAAGCCCGAGCTAATAACTCGGGCTTTTTTTTATTACTGTTTTATTTTTTTGTAACTTGTAGGGTTATAAACAACTAGCAAAAAATAAAAACTTAGAATTATGGCTTTTGATATTGAAATGATTGAAAAAGTGTACGCTACTATGGCTTCTCGTGTGGATAAAGCACGTGAGCTGGTGGGGCGTCCACTCACGCTTTCTGAAAAGATTTTATATTCCCATCTTTGGGAAGGAACGCCTTCTCAAGCTTTCACAAGAGGTAAAGACTACGTCGATTTTGCTCCGGATCGTGTGGCATGTCAAGATGCTACGGCACAAATGGCATTGCTGCAGTTCATGCATGCGGGTAAGAAGACCGTGGCTGTGCCTACTACAGTGCATTGCGACCACTTAATTCAAGCGAAAAACGGTGCAGCCGAGGATTTGGCGTTTGCCAACAAACAATCCAAAGAAGTGTTCGATTTCTTGTCGTCGGTGTCCAATAAATACGGCATTGGTTTCTGGAAACCGGGTTCCGGAATTATCCACCAAATTGTATTGGAAAATTATGCTTTCCCTGGCGGAATGATGATTGGTACCGATTCGCACACGGTAAACGCTGGTGGATTGGGTATGCTGGCCATTGGTGTGGGTGGTGCCGATGCGGTAGATGTCATGTCAGGTATGTCGTGGGAGTTGAAATTTCCGAAACTGATTGGTGTGAAACTAACCGGTAAATTAAACGGTTGGACAGCGCCTAAAGACGTAATCTTAAAAGTAGCGGATATTCTGACTGTAAAAGGAGGAACAGGAGCAATCGTAGAATATTTCGGTGAAGGTGCCGAGTCGATGTCGTGTACCGGAAAAGGAACCATTTGTAATATGGGTGCCGAAATTGGTGCGACCACATCAACTTTCGGTTACGACGATTCCATGAGAAGATATTTAGCAGCAACCGGTCGTCAGGATGTGGTTAATGCAGCCGATAAAGTGGCTTCGTACTTAACTGCCGATGCTGAGGTATATGCCAATCCGGCACAGTATTTCGATCAATTAATTGAAATCAACTTATCCGAATTGGAACCGCACATCAACGGACCATTCACACCCGACCGCGGAACTCCGGTTTCTAAAATGAAAGCGGAAGCAGAAGCGAACGGTTGGCCCATCAAAGTGGAATGGGGATTAATCGGTTCGTGTACCAATTCTTCGTACGAAGATATGTCGAGAGCAGCTTCTATCGTGGAGCAAGCCGTAGCACATGGTATCACGCCAAAAGCAGAATTCGGTATCAATCCGGGTTCGGAGCAAATCCGTTATACCATCGAAAGAGACGGTATTATTGCGACCTTCGAAAAAATGGGAACCAAAGTGTTTACCAATGCCTGCGGACCGTGTATCGGGCAGTGGGATAGAGCAGGAGCCGACAAGCAAGAAAAAAATACGATTATTCACTCTTTCAACCGTAATTTCTCGAAAAGAGCCGACGGAAATCCCAATACTCACGCCTTTGTAACCTCACCGGAAATGGTGGCTGCCATTGCAATTTCGGGACGTTTGGATTTCAATCCGTTGACAGATACATTGTTGAGCGATAGTGGTCAGGAAGTAAAATTGAATCCACCAAAAGGCGATGAATTGCCAACCAAAGGTTTCGAAGTGGAAGATCCGGGTTTCCAACCGCCGGCTGCTGATGGTTCATCGGTAGAAGTATTGGTGTCGCCCACTTCAGATCGTTTACAGTTACTAGCGCCATTTGATGCTTGGGATGGTAAAAATATTACCGGAGCGAAGTTGTTGATTAAAGCCTTTGGTAAATGTACCACCGATCATATTTCGATGGCGGGACCGTGGTTGCGTTACCGTGGACATTTGGATAATATTTCTAATAATATGTTGATTGGTGCCGAAAATGCCTTCAATAACAAAGCGAATTCGGTAAAAAATCAATTGACAGGTGCTTATGATGAGGTGCCGAAAGTGCAAAGAGCGTATAAAGCGGCTGGTGTGCCTTCAATTGTAGTGGGTGATCATAACTATGGGGAAGGTTCATCTCGCGAGCATGCGGCCATGGAACCTCGTTTCTTAGGCGTGAAAGCGGTATTGGTGAAATCATTTGCCCGCATTCATGAAACCAACCTGAAAAAACAAGGAATGCTGGCGTTGACGTTTGCTAACGAAGCGGATTATGATAAAATCAAAGAAGACGATACGATCAATTTCTTAGATTTAACCGATTTTGCACCGGGAAAACCATTAACCTTGGAATTCGTTCACGCTGATGGTTCAAAAGATGTGATTCTAGCAAATCATACGTATAACGAAAGCCAGATTGGCTGGTTTGTGGCTGGTTCTGCACTGAACTTGATTGCGGCTGGTAAAGCATAAAACAAAAATTGAATTATAAAAAAACTCCTGCTTATGGCGGGAGTTTTTTATTGTAAAGGAAATCGTTCCAAGATTTTCCATTCTTTTCCGATTTCTTGTTCTATGAGACAAATTTCATGGAAGGTTATGCTTTTAGGGAATTCCAAATTTTGGAGTTCTTCGAAAATTTCGTCAGTACAAGTTGCATTTCTAGGATGCATCAATGTGATGTGTGCTTCATGATTTCTAGGTTGCTCAATACTTCCAGCGAGAATTAGTTGTCTTAATTTTTGGAAGGATTCATCTGCGTGGAACGCGGGTAATAGAGCGCCTTTTCCTTCTTGAAATCGGATTATATCGTCGAAGTGAATCGTTATTTCTGCTAAGCTTTCCTTTTGAAGATTGTGGAGGATAGTTTCAATATCGGTTATTTCATCTTCGCGACATAACGTGACGTGAGCGGCAATAAGTTGGTGTTGTATCGGATTGAATTGCGACCGAACTAACTCAATTGTTCCTGAAAAAGCTTCAGGAACAAATAAAGTGAGTTGCTGTCTTTTATCAGTCATTATTTTTTGTATTGTTTAGGGTCAAAATCTACAGAAAATAAATCTTCAGTAAATGTTCCATTTTCCATTTTCTTTTGGCGTGCAAAATAAAGTTTCTTTTCTTTTTGATGCACAAAAGGACAAAATTCGGCCAATTCGGAGTTAATCGGTTGACCTAAATTAACCGGCTCGCTCCATTTGCCTTTTCGGTTAAAACTAATGTAAAGGTCAATTTCTCCATTACCTTTTGGATTGGTTGAAAAATAAATAATATAATCTTCGTTAGGTGAAATATACGGATTCGATTCTCTTTCGTCCGTATTAATGGGGCTGCCTAAATTTACCGGTTTTTGGTATTCGCCTTTGACCAAACGGGAAACCCAAATATCAGAATTGCCTTTTTGGGTCTCATTGTCTTTCATAAAATAGATGTTACCGCTTTTGGTCATCGATGCAAATGATTCGGAGGCGTCGGTATTGATGGTATTGCCTAAATGATAAGGCGCGCTCCAGCCGTTTTTTAGTTTTTTAACCGCCCAAATATCGAAACCTTTTCGGTCAGGATGGTTTTCTACACTTCTGGTAGATTGAAAAAGCACCGTTTTGCCATCCGGGCTAAAAACGGGATCGATGTCTTTCCAGCTTCCGTTCGGACTTGAGAAAGAGGCTACAACCGGTTTCATCCATTTCCCATTTCTTTTATGAGACTCCATAATGATTAGCGTATCTCTTTTTCCTTTCGATTTTACCCAAAGGGCAGTTTGAGAATCCGGAGAAATGGTTAGACCAAATACACCTCCGTCTGAGATAATATAGGGTTCGAATTTTTGAGGTTCATTTTGTGCATTAGCATACATCGAGAAGAGAATACCAAACACAGTTAAAAGGTTTTTCATGGTTTGAAAGTTGTTTTTTATTGATGCTTTCAAATGTAGAGAGAATGATTTGGCGAACAGATTCAATTAACAGTTTGTTATAAGTATTTTGTGAAAAAATTGTGTTTTAGTTTGCTTCCACTTCTTGAATTCTGAAAGTAACCATTTTTTGAATCAGTTCTAGAGGTATTTCTTGGTCTAAAGGAAACTGGATAGAACCTTTTCCTGTTTTGTATTGGGAAAGTTCTTTTTGAAAAGCTTCGTTTCCGGATGGTAAGGCATAAAAACCAATATGCTTTTTGAAGGCGGCATAATAAACCAATACTTTCTTCGTCTTAAATGCCGGCATGTTGTAGCTGATGACTTCAGTAGCGTGAGGAGCAACTTCTTGAATAGTTTTCCGAATAGCATTGAGAATTTCACTGACTTCTGCAGGAAAGTCATTGATGTATTCTTGAACGGTTTGGTACTTTTTGTTTTCCATTGGTATTAAAAAAAATAAATCCGCTCGAATTTTTCTGGCGGATTTACATTATCATTTTAATAGACTTCAGCTGTTTTAACGGTGCAGTTTTGGGCTACCCATTTAGCATCAAAATCTTTTATTTCTTTACGTTTTCCTTTATAGATGTAATATTCTTTGACTTCATTAGTTCCACCTACCGTAGGCATATTATTCACAATTTTTTCATCAGGACAATCCTGGATAAGTCCATTGCTCGTTTTTGCCGAATTGCAACTCACTAAAAGTGTAACTAAGAATAAGAAAGTCAGTTTTTTCATGATTATTTAATAAGTTTTGGAGATTGTGCTTTGATGGTGCCTTCAAAAGAATTGACCATTATTAGTTTATTCAAGGCTGTGCTGAAATCCAAGTCGGACATCCCTTTGTTGTTGGATAGTAGTACTTTTGGTTGTTTTGCCATTTTACCAAACTGTAATAATTTACTCTTTTTCCAGTCTTTGGACCAACTAGTGACATACATATTGCCTAAATTATCGACTGCCAAACCATCAAAATTACTATAATTAGTGGCAAATTGTGAAATTACTTCACCATCATTAGTGTTAACGCTAAAAATGCTGCTGTTGTCAGTAGTATTGCAAACCAAAAGAACTTTAGCTGTTTTGTCATAATACAATCCGTTTGGTGCTTTGATAGTATTTTGTTTTAAAAGTTTACTGAATTTTTTCTCTTTGGTTTCTATCTTGTAAATGTTGTTGTCGCCTTTGTCGGATACATATAAAATCCCTTTTTCATCGGCTGTAATGTCGTTCAATTGTTTTGCTTCGTCTATTGTGATCGAGAAAACTTGTTTTTTGGAGGTTAAGTCAAATCCTAATATTTGATCATCGGCAACAACATACAATGTGTTTTTATAAATGGTAACGCCTAGGCATTGAGCGTCGATATGAGCAAATACCGTTTGAGTTCCTTTGGCGTTTTGTTTGATGATATTCTTGCTTCTTACATTCGAAATATAGAATGAATTGGTGGGAAGGTGGAAAGTTGCGCTTTCAGGAAGTTCCAGTTTTTGTGCGTTTCCGTCAATTGAAATCATAAAAAAGGCGGAAAGAAAAAGGTAAAGGTGTTTCATTTTGATCGTTAATTAGTTTACTGCAATTAAATTACTAATTTTTCAATTAACAACATAGCGATGAACAAGTTATCAACTTTTTATTAAGAAATTACTTTGTTTGCCTATAGTTTTTCGACTTTCTTAAAATCTTAAAGAAATGCTAAAATAAAGTGAAGGTTTTTTCGTTTGGTTCTTTAACGCTATCTTGCGAAACCAAAAAAAAAAATTTATGGTGAGGTATTATTTATTGTTGCTGCTTTTATTCACGATGTCAGGATTTTCTCAAGAGAAAATTAAACATATCGTGGCTGGCGGAGAATCAGTGTATAGTATTGCCAAAAAATACGACGTGAAATTGGCGGATATCTACCAATTGAATCCAAAAGCAAAAGGGAGTGTTTTAGCCTTGAAATCGGTTTTGTGGATTCCTGCTAAAAATGCCACTACAGTTGAAACTGCAATGGCTAAAACCGAAACAACTTCTAAAATAATTACTCACGAAGTACTGCCAAAAGAAACATTGTATGGAATTTCCAAAAAATACAAAGTGAGTATTGAAGCTATTAAAGAAAATAATAGTGCTATTGGAAATGAAGGGTTAGCGATAGGAATGAAACTGAAAATTCCAGTATCTGATGCAATTTTTGAAAGTCAGAATACTATCATCACTTCGCCAAAAGTTGAAGTTGTAGCCGAATCAAAACCATCAGTAGAGAAAATTGAAGATACGAAGCCTAAGGTTGAAATACCAGTTGTTGCGGACGAGAATATAGCACACACTGTGCTTACCAAAGAAACCAAATATGGTATTTCAAAACGTTACGGAATTTCTATTGCCGATTTAGAACTGCGAAATCCTCATGTTAAAAACGGATTGCACGTTGGTGATGTTTTAATCATTAAAGGAGAGTTGAAGAAAGAAGTTGTCGAAGAAAATACAACTTCTCCTGTTGTGGTTATGGAGAATAATCAGGATGTGGCAACTACTGAAAATGTTCCTGTAGTTGTTTTGCCATTATCTGCGGATGCTAGTATGAAAGCTGATTTTTTAATTGCAAAAGCTTCAGAAAATATCGGAACACGTTACAGAAGTGGTGGTACTACATCTGCTGGATTCGACTGTTCAGGTTTGATGTTTGCAACATTCAAGAATATTGAAATGACTTTACCGCGTTCTTCTCGTGATATGGCGCAAAATGCAGGTGTACGTATCGATCGTGAACAGGCTCAAAAAGGAGACTTAATCTTCTTTGCTACCATGGGAAGCGGACGTGTTAGTCATGTTGGAATGGTAACGGAAGTGGTTGAGGATGATATTAAATTCATTCATTCATCGACAAGTTCGGGTGTTATTATCTCTTCAATAAAAGAACCCTACTATGCAAAAAGATTTGTACAAGTCAATCGTGTTTTACAATAATTAATACTAGATAAGATAAAAAAAACCGTCCTGATTAAGGACGGTTTTTTTTGTTTATTTATTAAACGGTTTCGTCTTCAATAGTAGCTGAAGGAGCGTTTTCTTGTACCGATTTGATACCGTTGTCTCTCCCTGCTTCCGCTTCATACATCTGACTTGAACCAATAATCTGACCGTTGCCTGCTTTTAAATTAAAATGAAATTTTCCATTAGCAGCTGTTTTTTTATCAAAGTTGGATTCGTCTTGAGCGTTTTTTCTAACGGACTCAATGCCATTTTCACAGCCTGCTTTAGCAGAATAGCCTTCACTCGTAAGAATGACTTGACCATTACCGGCTTTTAAATTAAACTGAAACTCACCGTTTGTTCTCTTAGAGATTACAAATTTTCCCATAAATGAATTGTTTTAAGTTTTTGATTTATTTTAAGAAAGATACTGTTTTTTAAAATACTATGAAAAAAAAATCCGCTTCAAAAATGAGAGCGGATTTTTTACTTGGGTGATATTCAATATCTATTAATAGTACGTATAACGTCTTACTTGTGCAATATATTTTGCCAAACGAATTACTTGGTGGCTGTATCCGTATTCATTATCATACCATACATACATTACTACATTTTTACCGTCAGCAGATACAATTGTTGCATTGCTATCGAAAATTGATGGTGCAGAAGTTCCAACGATATCAGAAGAAACTAACTCGTTGTTCAATGAATATTTGATTTGTTCTACCAATTTACCTTCTAAAGCGTATTTTTTCATGATGTTGTTCAAATCTTCTACAGAAGTCGTTTTATTCACTTCAAGATTTAATACTACCAATGAACCATTTGGAACAGGAACACGAATTGCATTTGAAGTTAATTTACCTGTTAAGCTAGGTAAAGCTTTAGCTACAGCACTTCCAGCTCCAGTTTCAGTAATAACCATGTTCAATGCAGCAGAACGACCACGACGGTATTTTTTGTGCATGTTGTCTACTAAATTCTGGTCATTTGTATACGCGTGAATTGTTTCGATGTGTCCTTTGTTTACGCCTAAAGTTTCTTCAATTGCAGCTAAAACCGGAGTGATAGCATTCGTTGTACAAGAAGCGGCAGAGTAAATTTTAACTTCTTCCGGATTGTAGTCCTCGTGGTTTACACCGTACACAATATTCGGAACTCCTTTACCTGGTGCAGTTAATAATACTTTTTCAACTCCTTTAGAAGTCAAGTGTCTGCTTAAGGCTTCTTCAGTTGTAAAAGCACCTGTGTTGTCAATTACCAATGCGTCGTTGATGCCGTATTGTGTATAATCGATTTCTTCAGGACCGTTTGCAGTAATGATGTGAACCGTTGTTCCGTTAATAATTAGAGCGTTGTTTTCAACATCCGCTTGAACTGAACCTTCAAAATCACCATGTACTGAGTCATAACGTAATAAAGAAGCTCTTTTTTCTAATAAAACAGCATCATTTTTATCTCTGGTTACAATTGCGCGAAGACGTAATTGTTGTCCTTTTCCAATTTTAGACATCATTTCTCGCGCTAATAAACGTCCGATACGACCAAAACCGTATAAAACGACATCTTTAGGTTTGATTTCGTGTGTGTTTTTGGCGTCTTTTAATTTGTCAATTACGAATGCAGTTGCATCATTGTATTTGTTGTCTTCAAGGTGGTATTCGTACGTTAATTTACCAATATCCAAACGTGAAGGAGGTAAGTCTAAATTGTTGATGGCTCTAAGGATTTCAACAGAATCAAATACATTGATCGGTTTTTGAACGAATTCACCAGCGTATTCATGTAAATTCATGATATCACTTACGCTTCTGTCGATCAATTGGTTTCTGAAAAGAACCATTTCGATCGATTTGTCATACCATAAATCGCTGACGATTTTTATAAACTCTACCGCTGCCTTTCTTCTGTCTGCTTGGAAAGCCAATTCTTTTTCGTAAACTGCTGTGTTGCTCATTTTTATGAAAATGTTTTTTGTTTTTTACTGCGGCAAAAGTAGCTATTTCAAACGTTTTCGTAAAATTTTTTAACGGATATTTTAGAAATAAAAAAACCTCGGCGTGAACCGAGGTTTAAAGAAATTAAGTACATAACCAATTTTATAATAACATGCGTACTTGTTCTCCGTTTTGAGTCAATATTTCAATTCTAAATTTATCTGCGCCTGATTTTGAATTCAATGTTTTTGAAGCTTGTTCCATCGAAGTGATTTTTACTCCGTCAATGCTTAAAATGATACTTCCAATTAATTCATTACGGTATTCCATGAATTTTTCATTGGTTACATCTTTGATTTTAACACCATTGTTCAAGCGGAAACGTTTTTTGTCGGCAGCATCAATGTCTTCAAGTTCAAAACCGTTGTATTCATAATTTACCAGTTCTTTTTTGGTTAATTTGATTGGTAAACTCATTTTGTCATCACCTCTTAAAATACCTACTTGTACTTGGTCATTCGGGCGTTTAGTGTTGATGTATGATGTTAAATCAGCAAAACCTTTAATTTTTTGGTTGTCCAATTGAACAATTACATCGCCTTTTTTCAATCCGCCTTTTTCAGCACCAGAGTTTTTGTATACTTTATTGATGTAAAACCCTTGCGTTTCTTTTACACCGAATTCTTTAGAAGCTGCATCGTTCAATTCGCCACCTTCAACGCCTAAAACACCTCTTTGCACATTGCCAAATTGCATCAAGTCTTCGACAATTTTACGGGTTATATTCGATGGAACGGCAAACGAATAGCCGGTATAGCTTCCGGTTGGTGAAGAAATCATAGTATTGATTCCAATAAGCTCTCCGCGTGTGTTAACTAATGCACCACCACTGTTTCCAGGATTTACAGCTGCATCGGTTTGAATAAACGACTGAATCCCGTTGTTGGATAAGTCTCTGGCTTTGGCCGAAACGATTCCTGCAGTTACCGTTGAAGTTAAATTGTAAGGATTTCCAACTGCTAGTACCCATTCGCCAACTTTAATATTGTCAGAATTTCCAAAAGTGGTATAAGGCAATTTTTCAGTAGCTTCTACTTTAATCAAAGCGATGTCCATTTTGCTGTCGGTTCCTACCAATTTGGCTTTGTAAGTTTTGTTGTTGTTTAAAGTAACTTCTAATTCTGTGGCGTCTTTTACCACGTGATTATTGGTTACGATATAACCGTCTTCACTAATAATTACTCCAGAACCGGTTCCGATCTGCTTTTGTGGTGTTGTTCCGCCACCTTGATAACCATAAAAGAATTCCATCAATGGATTGTTGGGTACATTGTATACGGTTACGTTTTTAACGTGGACCACGGTATGAATGGCATTATCTGCCGCAGCTGTGAAATCAACTGCTTCGCCTCCAAGGCCTACATTTCTGGCATAGCTTTCTGAAGCAATAGCCAATCCTGATTTTGGAGCATCATTGTCAATAAATAATTTGTAAGCTCCTAAAGTAGTGGCTCCACTCAATAATGAAACCAGAAATAAACTTCCAAATCTTTTCATAATCTGTAATTGTTTGTTTAAAATTTTATAACGTAAAAATATAATTTTCTTATTTTATGTCAATAGGTTTAACGCTCGTTTAACACTCTTTAACGTATCATTAATATTTGTATTTTTGTATTTTTGAAGCTCAGCATTTTTGCTACTATTCATATTTGGTTTCCTGTTCTTCGCGCTACATGGTAGCTTGATTCGATCAGGTCTCTTTCACTAGTTAATCGTTACAATGAACTATACATTTTATAAATACCAAGGAACAGGAAATGATTTCGTTATTTTGGATAATCGCCAAGAAACATTCCCAAAAAATGATACCCAATTGATCAAGTTCTTATGCGATAGACGTTTCGGTATTGGTGCAGATGGATTAATGCTTTTGGAAAACGACGAATCGTCCGATTTTAAAATGGTATACTATAATTCTGATGGTAACCAAAGTTCGATGTGTGGAAACGGTGGACGTTGTCTTGTTGCATTTGCTAAAAAATTAGGGGTTATTGAAAGTTCGACTACTTTTATTGCGGTGGACGGTTTGCATCATGCTACCATTGACGAGCATGATATTGTTTCATTACAAATGAAAGATGTTGATGAGGTGCAGCAACATGAGAATCATATTTTTTTAAATACGGGTTCGCCTCATCATGTACAATTGGTGGAAGATTTGCATATTTTCGATGTTAGAAACGAGGGTTCTAAAATTCGGTACGGTGAGTTGTATGGGCAAGCTGGTAGTAACGTGAACTTTGTAACGCAGACCGATGAAAATAAATTTGCGCTGAGAACCTACGAAAGAGGGGTTGAAGATGAGACACTTTCCTGTGGGACAGGAGCTACAGCAGTTGCTATAGCAATGAAGTCAATCGGTAAAACTCACAGTTCGGTAATTCAGCTTCGTGTGGAAGGTGGTGAATTAGAGGTTTCTTTTCATGAAAAAAACGGTTTCTTTACTCAGGTGTTTCTGAAAGGACCGGCTAAATTCGTGTTTTCAGGTACAATTTCGGTAGAATAGTTTATTTTTTACCGTTTAACAATCTAATACGTTCGATTATTTCAATGATTACATTAAAAGGTGAAACTATTTATTTGAGAGCACTCGAACCGGAAGATTTGGAGTTTGTTTACAGGTTGGAGAATGATGAGACTATTTGGGAAGTGAGTAATACACAAACGCCCTATTCCCGGTTTTTGATTCGTCAGTATCTGGAAAATGCACATCAAGATATCTATGAGGCAAAACAATTGCGATTGGCTATTTGTAAAAATGAAAACGACAAAGCAATTGGTTTGATCGATCTGTTTGATTATGATCCGCAAAACAAAAGAGCAGGAGTGGGGATTATTGTGGCTAATCCTGAGGAACGCCATCAAGGTGTCGGTAATGAGTCGCTAAAGCTGTTGATTGCCTACGCATTTTCAAAATTGAATTTACATCAGTTATATGCAAATATTGCTTCTCATAATGAAGCCAGTTTGAAGCTTTTTGCTAATTTTGGATTCCAAAGAATAGGAATAAAAAAAGACTGGATTTACCATAACGGTAAATTTCATGATGAAGAACTATTCCAATTAATCAATACCAATTTTTAAATTTTACCATTTTGAATAAAAAGAAGATTTTAATCGTACTTACAGTCGTAGCAATCGCTGTTGCGGGTTATTTATATATGAACTTTTTCGCCTCTAATACTAAATTTGACAAAGAGGAGCAGTATGTTTTTGTGCCGACAGGTTCAACTTATGAGGATGTTTTGAAAATTATTGATCCTTATGTTAAAGATGTGAATGGTTTTAAAATGGTGGCAAAACTAAGATCGTACGATCAAAATGTGTTTCCTGGTCGATTTTTATTTAAAAGAGGAACCGGAAGTTTAGGCTTGGTTTCAGCTTTACGTCATAATCAACCTTTGGATTTGGCTTTTAATAATCAGGAGAGTCTTGAAAAATTAGTATCAAGAGTGTCGTCACAAATCGAAGCGGACAGTTTGAGTTTGATGAGAGCAATTAAAGATCCGACTTTTATGGCTAAAAACGGATTTAACGAAGAGACTGTTTTAGGGATGTTTATTCCAAATACATACCAATTCAAATGGAATACTTCAGCGGAAAAATTCAGAGATAAAATGCTGAATGAATACAATGATTTCTGGACAGATGAAAGAAAAGCTAAAGCGAAGGCATTAGGAATGACTCCGGTAGAAGTGATTACCTTGGCAGCGGTGGTTCATAAGGAAACGGTAAAAGCAGATGAACGCCCTAGAGTGGCGGGAGTTTATTTGAATCGTTTGAAGACAGAGATGCCATTACAGGCTGATCCTACAATTATATTTGCTATGCGACGTAAAGCAAATGATTTAGATTTAGTAATCAAACGTGTAAAGGGAGATATGCTTAGAGTAGATTCGCCTTATAATACATATATACATACGGGATTGCCTCCTGGGCCAATAGCTATGCCTGATATTTCGGCGGTTGATGCAGTTTTAAACCCTGAAAAGCACAATTATATTTATTTCTGTGCAAGTGTGGAGCGTTTTGGCTATCATGATTTTACGGCCTCTTATGAAGAGCATATGAAGAATGCTAGAAAGTATGCTGAATGGGTTAGTAAATTAGGAATTCAGTAGTTGTTGAAATTTTTACGATACATACTGTTTATATTAATCTCGATTCCGGTATTTCCACAATCCGGAATCGATTCTTTTTTAGCACCATCCGATTCGCTTAATATCGGTAGGAAGAAAGCGGTGCTGTATGCTGAAATTGGACTGGCAACAGGAGCTTTAGTAGGTTTAAGTCAGTTGTGGTATAAGGATTATCCGCAAAGTAAGTTTCATTTTATTAATGACAATTCGGAATGGTTGCAAATGGATAAAGTGGGACATTTTTATTCTGCTTATCATTTGAATCGTTTTGGTTGTGAAACTATGAACTGGGCTGGTTTGCCTAAAAACAAGCAGTTGGTTTATGGTTCTGTTCTGAGTCTGGGTTTTTTGACTACCGTTGAGGTTTTTGATGGGTTTTCGCAAAAATGGGGTGCATCATCAGGAGATATCATTGCGAATATTTCAGGAACCGGATTGTATGTTTCGCAAGAGTTACTATGGAAGGAACAAAGAATAATGCCAAAATTCTCGTTTCATACCACAAAATATGCTGAAGTCAGACCCGATGCTTTGGGAGAATCGTTTAACGAGCAACTCTTGAAAGATTACAATGGCCAAACCTATTGGTTATCGGTAAATTTGCATTCCTTTTTTAAAGGCTCAAAGTTGCCGAAATGGTTCAATATTGCTGTAGGATATGGAGGAAACGGAATGATTACCGGTGATGAATTCGTAAATTCGGGTTCAGATTTGCCTTACATAAAAAGAAATCGGGAATTTTACCTTAGTTTTGATGCGGATTTATCAAAAATCGAAACAAAATCACACTTTTTAAAAACTTTTTTCTCAGTTATTAACACAATCAAAATCCCCGCACCAACTGTAAAACTTGGCGCTAACGGAGTTGTTAACTTTGACTGTTTATATTTTTAGACGAAATTAACACGTTATTAAGTATTTAGGTGTTAACTTTGTCGCTGTAAATTTTCTGGCAATGATAGAAATTTCTGAAAAAACTTCAGTGTTCTTAGTTAGAAGAAAATTAATTATATGACAAAAAAACAAATATTCTATTTTGGATTATTTGCCTCAATCATCACATTAAGTTCTGGTTTTAGACCATTCCAATCTGAATTATTTCCTTGGTTTCATGTATTTGAAAAGGAAATTACCTACACAGTACCTACAGAAGTAGAAGTTGATCAAACATTTTTTGATATTCCTTTCACAGGAAAAACCTTTGTTGGTTTTCAACAAAGTTTAGCTGCCCGTGAATCCCAAGGGAAATATCATAAAGTAAATAGTTTTGGTTATCTTGGGAAATATCAATTTGGTTCTCAGACGCTTGAATCGTTGGGAATCGATGATGAAAAAACTTTTCTAAAAAGCAGAAAGCTTCAGGAAAAGGCCTTTATTGCGTATTTAGCACGAAATAAGTGGGAATTACGCAAGGAGATTGCAAAATATTCGGGACGAGTAATTGAAGGTATACCTATTACTGAGTCGGGCATTTTAGCAGCAGCGCACTTGGGTGGTCCAGGTTCTGTGAAACGATTTTTACGTTCAGGAGGACGTAAGAAATTTGTTGACGGTTTTGGAACTTCCGTTGCGGAATATTTAAAAGAATTCGCTGGTTATGATACCAGTTTTATTGAGGCGAATAAAAAAGCAAAAGCAAATAACTACGTATATTAGTAGTTTTTGTGAATGATGAAAATGCAAGGTCGGTTATGTAAATCGACCTTTTGTTTTTTCCAGTCTTTTACAGCCAAAGTTTTGATGTATTCTGTTGGAAGTGTTATGTCACAAGCAATACAAAGATTGGTATTGGGTTGTAGTGTAGTCAAAAGATCTTCCAATAATTTGTTATTTCTATAAGGGGTTTCAATAAATAACTGGGATTGATTTTTGTCGAAAGATAGTTTTTCGAAATTTTTCAATGCTGATTTTTTTTCTCCTTTATCTATTGGTAAATAACCATTGAAAGCAAAACTTTGACCATTCATTCCTGAAGCCATTACAGCTAATAGGATTGAACTTGGGCCAACCAATGGAACAACCTGAATTCCTTTTTCATGCGCTAATTTGACGATCACTGCTCCTGGATCAGCAACGCCAGGGCAACCTGCTTCACTCATTAAGCCAATGTTTTGTCCGCCTAAAAGAGGTTTGATGAATTCTTGATATTCATGTGTTTCTGTATGTTTGTTGAGTACAGAAATCTTTAAATCGGGTTGTTTTTTTTCAGGATGAACGCTTTTGATAAAACGACGCGCAGTCTTTTCGTTTTCAACAATATAGTGGTCAATAAAGTCAATACTTCTTTTGATGGTCTGTGGTAAAACATCTTCAGGGTTCATTTCGCCCAAAGTGGTTGGGATTAAATATAATTTGCCTAAAAATGTAATGGGTTTCATTGGTTAATCGCTTTTAATTTTAAACAAAGATAAAATAAACGAATCTAAATAATAGATATTACGATTCAGAATTCTCTTTTATGATAACAAACCTCAATTTTAATAGAAATTACATTTTTTATTTTTTAGTTTTGACCCTTCCAAAATCAATTTATATGAAGTTTTTATTCCTTTTTTGTTTTTCATTTTTTTCAATCACAGGTTTTTCTCAAAATATAAACTTAAGTGATGCTGAATATCAAAGACTGCATGATAAAGCTCGATTATTGATTAATTCGAATAAGGATAGTTCCTTTATCTATGCAAGCAAAATTGAAAAATCGGATAACAATTTGCATAAATCATTTGCCTATGGAATTAAGTCTTATCTATTTCAATTAAAAGGAGATAGTGTTACTTCAAAACAGTTATATAAGAAATCATTGATTTACTTGGATAAAGTTCCTAATAGCATTGAAAAAACAAAGCATCATTCCTATCTTTTGTCTTATGGGGGCTTAGCAGAATGGAAAAGAGGACATCTTAGTAAGGCTTTAGAATATTATCAGCAGGGTCAAAAATTGTCTAGAAAAGTGGATGATTTTATGCAAGTTGTTAAGTTTAATAATAATATAGCTATTGTTAATAAGGAAATTGGAAATCTTAAATTATCTATACAGGCTTCTAAGGAATCAGATAGAATAACAGATAAAATAGAATATTTGTATGATGTAGATAAATTTTATCAAGCCAAGAGTCAAATTAATTTGAATTTAGGGAATTGTTATAAAGACCTTTTTTTATTCAATCAAAATAGAAAGATTTATTTAGATTCGGCGATCTATTACTATAATAAAACCGTCATTTTTTCTGAGTATATTAAAGGAACTAAATTAAATGCTGAAATAAATATTGCGCTTGCTTATTTGTTAAAGAGAGATATAAATAAAGCTGAAAAAAATTACAAAAAATTATTAGTTGAAACAAAAGATTTAGGGTATGAAAACTGCTTGGTCAATTATGGATTAGGAAGGGTATATTACCAACAAAAGAAGTATGATGAAGCTTTATTGTGTTTTAAAAAAGTAGATTCTATTTATCAAAACACTAAAATGAACATAGTGGAATTTGTTCATTCCAATTATTTTCAGGCCAAAATTTATGCGGCAAATAAAGACTACGATAGTGCTTTGAAGTATTCGAAATTGTATTTGAGTAATTTCAAGGAGCATAGGTCAGAATTAAATGAAGAAACCCTTAAAGTAAACGCTCTGATAAGTACTGATAATTTAGAAAAAGAGATGGTGACTTTGAAAGAAGATCTTAGAAATGAAAGAATATTGAGATATATGTTGGTTTTTCTCACTATTGTAATTGTACTGTTTTTCTTTATAAAAAATTATATCAATAAAAATAAGGCCAATAAAAAAGTAAAATTATTGATTGAGGAGTTTAGAAAAAGAGAGATTGAAGATGTCGAAAAAGAGAATCATACACTAATTGATAATAATTCGGGTAGAAATGATTTGTCGAACAATTCTAGTATTCTAATACTAGATGAAACAAAAGAAAAAGAGATTGTTGAAAAATTAAAAATACTAGAAGAAAAATTAGAATACCTTAAAGAAGGTTATACACTTCAGTATGTGGCTAAAAAAATTAAAACAAACACCACTTATTTGTCTTATGTAATTAATAAAAATTTTGAAAAAACTTTTAGTGAGTATACAAACGAACTTAAAATAAATTATGTAATTAGTCAGATGATTGCAAATCCAATCTATCGTAAATATTCTACTCAAGCGATAGCTGAAAGTGTTGGTTTTAAGAACGCTTCCTCATTTACGAAATCTTTTAGCAAAAGAACAGGTGTTACGCCTGTTCAGTTTGCTAAAAATATAGATTCTTAGGCAATTTATGGAGTATTAATTTTTCCATCACCATCACCACTCCCTGAGCCACCATTATTTGGACCAGTCAAATAAATGTAATTTAAAGTGTTTGTTCTAGGATCATACACCCAGTCTTCACCTCCACCACCTGCGATAGACAGTAGTTGTTTTTTTACTAATTGATTTGCTTTAAAATCTTCTAAATTTAATTTATTGTTTTTCATAAAACTTTATTTGGTATTGATTTTAGGCAAATGTAAACTTTAATAAAATTGATTTGTTGTTTTTTTGATTTTTAAATGGAGTAAGAGAAAGTGTTTTTGTAATTAGTTTAAAATCAATGCGTTATATTTTTAAATCATTTCGATAATTTATAAAATGTCGTAGCTATAATTAATAAATTGTCCTAGTATGTGTTTTTTTTCTGTCTGAATTCTCCAAATCTTTGCCAAAATAACTCGAGAATTTTTCTAACCGAGAAAAAATGAAAAGATGCAAAGTTTAATTAAAAAGCTATTATTGATAAATAACTATTCTGATATTTTTCAGAATTTGAAGAATCTTTTTTATCACATCCAAATTATCCGAGTGTATATGCTATAACCGATTCGTTGCATCTCTTGTCAATTGAGAGCGCCGCAATTAGAATTTCAAAAGAGCAATTTGTTGAATTGCCGAATAATTTTTTAGCAGTCTATAAACATGATTTAGTTTTTGTGACTAAGAAAGATGATATAGTTGTTATTGAAAATGAATCCGGGAAAAAGCAAATAATAAGCAATAATGATTTTCTCTCAGGTTGGAATGAAGTCGTTCTTATAATAGAACCGAACAATGTTGTGGTTATTAAAAAAGAGCATAAATCTTTTAAAAGCAAAACATCTTTCTTGCCGGTAATTGCTTTGATTTCTGTTTCTTTTTTCTATAATGATTATCTTGTAATTGCTGCATTTTTACTAATTACATCAATGCTTGGATTGATTACAAGTGTATTTATTGTTCAAGAGAATGTAGGAATTAAAAACGATGTTGCATCAAAACTTTGCTCAATAAATGCAAATTTATCATGTGCTTCTGTTATTAAATCAAATGCGAATTGGATTAGTAGATGGGTTGACTTCTCGGATTTGCCCTTATTGTTTTTTAGCATAAGTACTATTTCAATACTAATTTCTCCCAATGATTCTTCAATGTTGGTAGGTATAATGAGCGTGTTGTCAATTCCGATAGTCCTATATTCTATTTGGTTGCAAAAAATAGTGCTAAAAAAATGGTGCGTTTTGTGCTTGATTGTTGGATTGATTGTAATCTTTCAAAGTGTGCTTTTTTGGTTCAGATTGCAATCATTTACAATACTACAAAGCTTAAATTATTTTGTTTTATTGTTTGTTTCCATTGTGATTACCACAATGTGGTTTATACTTAAGCCAATGTTGATATCCAAAATTAAAGCTGATAATGAAGTCAAAAGTCTAAAAAGATTCAAAAGAGAATACAAGCTTTTTCAATTTTTATCTGAAGAAATTACTTCTTTAGAAGGTTTTAATGAATTAAAAGGAATACACTTTGGAAATAGTTGTGCTGCTGCACAGCTTACGATTATAATCAGTCCAAGTTGTGGGCATTGTCATGATGTGTTTAAGGATGGTTTTGAATTGGTTAAAAAATTTCCAGAAAAATTTCATTTGAATATATTGTTCAACATCAATCCTGAAAATGATAATAATCCATATAAAACGGTTGTAGAAACCTTACTCGAAATCCAAAACTCTTTGCCTGAAAAAGCCGAAGAGGCTATTGTTGACTGGCATATTCATAAGATTGGGCTGAGTGAATGGATAAAAAAATGGAAAGTTGAACATAATGGTATGCAAGTAAACAATCAATTGTTTCAGCAGTATAATTGGTGTTCTAAAAATGAATTTAATTATACTCCTGTAAAAATTGTAAATGGCAAATTATTTCCAAAGGGATATGATATCAATGAACTTAAATTCTTTTTAAATGATTTCGCTTCAGAAGTCAATGAATCGCAAATTTTAGTTCAAGCTTAAAATAATAATACAATATTCTTGGCCGAGAATAGACAGAAATCTCAACTGTCTTTAAAAGATTGAGGTAATTTAAATTTTAAAACTATACAATCATGTTAAAAAACATTTTAAACTTAGAAGGAACAAAAAAATTAACAGCTAACGAGCAAAAGTCTTTAAATGGAGGTGTTGGAAACCCATCTAATTGTTATCATGCAGCTGTTAATGAAGCAGGTGTTGTGGTTTGTCAACCTGGGTATTCATTTAGAGTAGTTTTTGGAAAGGCATATTGCTGTCTTAATTAAATAAATACAACCGCTTGATTTATCAAGCGGTTTTTAACTGTTTTTGACGCAGAATAAGCAAGTCTTAAAAATCTATATTATATACAAATGAATGGCAAAGACTGTGGTCTCACATGTTTGAAAATTGTATCAAATACTTCGGTAGGACAAACAATAGTCAGTTGTTAAGTGATTTCAAAATCGAAATTTAAGTTTCATCTATTTTATTCTCTTTGTGCAATTAATTTTATTTACAAGGGAATAGCAATAGAACTTATAAGAAGTTGGATTTTCTTGTATTTGTCAATATGAATTGATGTTTTTCTGATTTCAGTTTTCTTTATCAAATTAATGAATATGCTCATATCTTTTTTTGATATGCGAATTACAGATGATTATCATGCACTGCATTGCTGATCATCGTAGAATTGAAAGAATTTTATATCAGTTTAAAGTATTTTTCGTTTAAGTTTCTCTGCGATACTGCTACAAGCTTGATCTAACATGTTGTAGACTTTGTCAAATCCATCTTGCAGGCCATAGTAAGGATCTGGGACATCTACTTTTTCGCCAGGAAAAATTTCTTCCAGAATGAGTTTTACTTTGGCTTTTTCGGCTTCATTTTGTGTTTGAGCAATCACGTCTTTGTAATTTTGATTGTCCATGACATAAATATAATCAAATTCCTGAAAATCGGTTTTAGAAAAATGACGGCCTCGTAAGTGTGAAATATCTAAATTGTTTTTCTTTGCTGTAGCAATCGATCTTTTGTCGGGAGCCTGACCCACGTGCCAATCTCCAGTTCCGGCTGAATCAATTGTAAAATCATCGGAAAGTTTAGCGCGTAAAATACCTTCGGCCAATGGAGAACGACAAATATTCCCCAAACAAACCATTAATATTTTTGTGGTCATTACAGTGAAAGTTTTTTGTTGATGTCGTCAACAAATTTTTTGAATTGCTTATCAGTTGAAACCAAATTATCTACAGTTTTACAAGCGTGAAGTACGGTTGCGTGATCTCTGTCTCCAATTTGAGATCCGATATTAGCCAAAGAAGCCTTAGTGTATTTTTTTGCAAAAAACATAGCCAATTGACGTGCCTGTACAACGTGACGTTTTCTCGTTTGTGATTGTAAAGTCAATACATCCAATTGGAAATAATCGGAAACTACTTTTTGGATATAGTCAATTGAAATTTCACGCTTCACATTTTTTACAAACTTCTCAACAATTTGTTTAGCCAAATCGATGGTTACTTCTTTTTTGTTGAAAGAAGATTGAGCAATTAATGAAATGATAGCGCCTTCCAATTCACGTACATTGGTTTTGATGTTGCGAGCCACATATTCAATGATGTCTTCAGGCATTTCAACACCGTCACGGAATAAAATATTCTTTAAGATAGAAACTCTGGTTTCGTAATCAGGCTGGTGCAATTCAGCAGATAATCCCCATTTGAAACGCGATAACAAGCGTTGCTCGATATCTTGCATGTCAACCGGAGCTTTATCTGAAGTTAAAATCACCTGTTTTCCGTTTTGGTGTAAATGGTTGAAGATGTGAAAAAATACGTCTTGCGTACCCGATTTTCCAGATAGGAATTGTACATCGTCAATAATTAAAACATCAATTAACTGATAGAAATGAATAAAGTCATTTCTTGTATTTTTCTTAACCGAGTCAATATATTGTTGTGTGAATATTTCAGCAGATATATATAGGACTGTTTTTTCTGGGTATTTGTCTTTAATTTCAACACCGATAGCATGTGCTAAGTGTGTTTTTCCTAATCCAACGCCTCCAAAAATCAATAACGGATTGAACGAAGTTCCACCTGGTTTATTGGCAACGGCCATACCGGCACTTCTAGCCAAACGGTTAGAGTCTCCTTCCAAGAAATTGTCAAAACTGTAATTCGCGTTAAGCTGCGATTCAATTTTGATATTTCGGATTCCAGGAATGATAAACGGATTTTTTAATTCTGGATTTTTTTGCTGTACCGGAACATCAATTTCTTGCGTTTTTACCGGTTGACGTGTGGCACTCGGTAACTGTTCAGTAAATGGAAGTTTGTTCCCGTAGGTGTTTTCCATTTTGATTTTATACAGTAACTTCGCATTTTTTCCAAGTTCCTTTTGTAAGGCTACTTTTAATAACTTAACATAATGCTCCTCTAGCCATTCGTAAAAGAATTTACTTGGCACCTGAATATAAAGTGCATTGTCGGTAAGCTCTACAGACTTGATTGGTTCAAACCAAGTTTTGTATGCTTGCTCCTGTATGTTGTCCTTTATGAAAGAAAGACAATTTTCCCAGACCGATTCCGCAGTTTTATTCATTATATGCATTCTTATATTGTTAGTTTTAAAGGTTTTACTTGGACAAATTACAGGCCAAGAATTTGAGTAGATTGGGATAGCAAATATGGATTATAATTATTGTAAAAAAAAATTTTTTTCATATTGATTTTATGAAAAAATTGTTGTAAGAAATTTTATTGGGGTTACCAAATGGTTAAATAATTATTATAAGAAATTAATGAAAATTCACGAAATAAAAGTAAGGGTTCGGTATGCAGAAACCGATCAAATGGGGATGGTATATCATGGAAATTATGCGCAATATTTTGAGTTAGGTCGCGTGGAATGGCTTAGAAATCTGGGGGTTTCCTACAAATTGATGGAAGCGGCAGGTATAATGCTTCCGGTAGTGTCGCTGTCTATGAATTATAAAAAACCGGCACGCTATGATGACGAACTTACGGTGCGCACCATCTTCAAAAGTCAGACTTCAGTCAAGATAGAATTTGACTATGAAGTGTATAATGAAAAGTCAGAGTTATTAACAACGGGGAATTCGATTTTGGTATTTGTAGATATGAAAACCGGTCGTCCAATTTCTCCTCCGGAACATCTGAAAAAGTTATTGGCAACAATTTAAATATTCCTGTTTGATCTATTTAATTTTTTAGATGATTTTTCAGAAAATGAATAATGTTATAGTCGTAATCTGAATCAAATTTTCTTGCAAAGAGTTTGTTATTCGGTTGGGTTAGTAACAACTCATTGTCGTTGATGGAAAATGTGGGTGGTTTGATTGGAACATCTCTTCCCCAATCTACAAAAGTTAATGAATCCTGAATTTTAAGATCAATGCTGTTTTTTAAATGCATGATAACAGATTGGAAAAAAATTTCATCTGAGAGTAATGTATACTTATGGTATGCTAAGAATTCCGGATTTTGTTCGCAAAAAGTCAAAATGCTTCGTATTGTTTCTGTTTTTAAGCACCACCATTGACTTCCACCATAAGGTTTGATGTGTTCTGGTTTTTTTCTTCTTTGAAATAGTTTGAATATGAATTTTATTTTACCGTTCAATATAAGTTTGATTACAGATTTTAGATTTGAAATGCTGTAAAACTTTTTCTCATAAATGCTCGGGCATGTCACAAAATGGCCTCTTTTAGAACTTAAGTTGAATTTGTAATGATTAACTCTGTTGAGTCCTTTTTGATACCACTCGTTAGTGGGTATGGAATGGATATCTATAAAGTCGTAATCCTTATTTTCTTCCAGAAAATTATTTATGTGTTTGTTGCTTTTTATTGGAAAGTCTTGGCCGCTTATTAAGATGCAGTGTCCTTTTGCATTTTGTTTGATAATTTCTTTCAATACATATAAGGTAGCTTCAACCGTACTGTGGTCGCACCATATAACATCAAAAGGCTTTTGTATAAATATGATATTTTCAAGTTTTGGAAGTAAATCTGTAAAAGGAGTTATATCCGTTTTTTTATCAATATGAATGTAGAATGTTGATAATACATCATTAAGCTGTGTAATTAATTCCAGAAGCTGCTCAGGGTTTTTATGGGCTAGGATGAGGTAGTTCTTGTGCAACATATTTTTATTTAGATTATGGTTAAGAATCGATTTCCTCAATATCCACTTCAAATAAATTAGTAAAAATGTCGAACACAGTTTCGGCATTTTTTTTTCGGGTTGCAATTTCAATCTGACAATTTTCATTCATGTTTTGTGAAACGATATTCAGGTTTTTTTCTTTGATTACTCGCATCACTTTATTCATGTTTTTATAGTCGAATGTGATCTTGAAATGAACATCAATCGTTTTTTCAATTATTGAGGAAGCTTCCAATGCCATTTTAGCACTTTCACGATAGGCAGAAATCAATCCACCAACACCTAATTTCACTCCGCCAAAATAACGCACCACTACGATTAATATATTAGTTACGTCAAAGGATTGAATTTGGCCATAAATAGGCATGCCGGCACTATTGTTGGGTTCGCCGTCATCATTGGCGCGGTATTGTATTTTTGTGGTTCCCAGCTGATACGCATAGCACCAGTGTCTCGCTGAAAAATGTTCTTTTTTGAGTTGGTCAATATGGATTTTGACTTCTTCTTCGGTGGTAATGGGGAAAGCAAAGCCGAAAAACTTACTGTTTTTTTCTTTGTATAGGGTTTCTGGTGATGCTTCGGCTATGGTTTTGTAAGTATCCAATGAAGTGATTTTTCGGCTTCAAAAATACTTATTTTTTACTATTTATACTGGAATTTCTTTTCTGTTGAATAAATCAATGACATCTTCTTCTCCTACTTGTAAATTCCAAACATGCATACCTAATGAAGCGGCAATGTCAGTGTTCTCTTTTTTATCATCAATGAATAGAGTACGTTTCATTGATAATTCATGTTTTTTTACAATGTAATTGAAAGCCTCAGGTTCGGGTTTGCGCCATCCAATTTCAAAAGAGAAATAAATTCGTTCGAAACATTGGTAAAACTCACGGGCAAAAGTATGTCCCACTTTGTGTTCGAATTTGGCTACATGAATTTCGTCAGTATTACTCAAAAGAAATAAACGGTATTTATGAGATAGTTTTTGAAGAAATTCCAATCTTTCCAATGGAAAATCAAGTAAGACCGAATTCCACGCTGTTCTGATGTCATCAATCGAAGCGTTTGGAATCATCTTCTTCATTTCAATCATGAATTGCACTTCAGTGATTTTTCCTTTTTCAAATTGGATATTGAGGTTGTCTAATTCTTTGTTCCAAGCGGGAAGCCCTAATTTTTTTAAAGCTTCAAGTGAAGCGTTTTTATCCAAATTAATCAATACATCGCCAAAATCAAAAATAATAGTGTTAATCATAGTTTAGCATAAATTACAAGTTCGTCACTTCCTATTTTTTGTTCCGCTATTATTTTTCCAGTGATTTTAGGGGCTTTAATTCCACTTGAAAAATGCGTGTGTCCTTTAAAAACTCTTGCTTCATCCCACAATTGGGCATCGATAAAAGTTTGTAAAGTTTGGCTTCCTCCTTCGATGATGACCGATTGAATTTCTTTCTCGTACAAGTAATCACAAAGCTGTTTTGGAAGGTTTTGTGAGAAATCAATTTCATTTTCGGTGATCAAAAATGTTAAAGCCGAATTATCAAATATAGCACTTTCTTTTGAAATTCGGTTTTTTTTATCCAGAACTATACGAATTGGATGGTTTCCTTTCCAATCTCTTGCCGTCAAACTTGGGTTGTCATCGATAACGGTTTGTGTTCCTATGAGTATTCCTTGTTCTTCGGTTCGCCATTTATGTACCAGTTGTCTTGAATAGGGATTGGTTATCCAAACGGGTTTTTGTTCGTCTCTGGTTTGTGGAGCAATAAAGCTATCTGCTGTTTCGGCCCATTTTAAAATGAGATACGGGCGCTTTTTAGTATGGAAAGTAAAGAACCGTTTGTTTAGCTCGTTGCAGGCTTCTTCTAAAACACCTACAGTAACATTGATGCCAGCTTCTTTCAGTTTTCGAATCCCGTTCCCCGATACTTTTGAAAACGGATCAATCGTGCCAATCACTACGTTAGGGATTTTATGATGAATAATCAAATCAGAACAGGGTGGTGTTTTGCCAAAATGGCTACACGGTTCTAAACTGACATAGATTGTTGCTTCCTGCAATAAAGATTTGTCTTTTACAGATTGAATGGCATTCACTTCAGCATGAGGTTGTCCCGCTTTTTGGTGCCAACCTTCACCTATAATTTTTCCATTATGAACAATAACACTTCCTACCAGGGGATTAGGGTAGGTGGTTCCTAAACCTTTTTTGGCTAATTCAATGCAGCGTTGTATGTATTTTTCCTGTATCTTCACGTCACAAAAATAAGCTTTTAATTTTATGTTGATTCGAGAAATACAACGCGAAGATAATGTACAAGTCGCTCAGGTAATTCGTACTGTGCTTGAGGAATTCAATGTGCCAAAAGTCGGTACAGCCTATGCAGATCCGCAATTGGATGCTATGTACGAAGCCTATCAAGTACCTAATTCGGCTTACTTTGTGGTTGAGAAAGAAAACAGAATAATAGGAGTGGCCGGTATTGCTCCTTTAGCGAATGGATCGCCCGATGTTTGTGAACTGCAAAAAATGTATTTGCTTCCTGAAACTCGAGGTTTGGGAATTGGCGCGCAAATGATGGAAGTTTGTCTTGCAAAAGCGAAGAGTTTCGGATTTAAAAAATGTTATCTTGAAACCATGCCGTATATGGAAGCGGCTCAAAAATTATACAAAAAGTCAGGATTTGAGTATCTGGATGAACCTATGGGGTGTACAGGTCATACTTCTTGCCCGGTTTGGATGATCAAGGATTTGGCAATAGACAATCAATAACCATCAGATGCTACTAAAAGAATATAAAAACCAATTTGCGCAAGAACTTAGTGCTATATATGATGTTCAGGAAATAGATAGCTTCTTCTACATTCTCTTGGAAGCATTCCATCAGATGAAGCGTGTTGATTTGGCGTTGCAACCGGAAATAGAACTCGATCCAATGCAGCTTTTACAGTGGGAAACGGTTTTAGCACAACTGATAGAACAACGACCGATACAATATATATTAGGAGAAACCGAATTTTTCGGATTGCCTTTTTATGTCAATGAAAATACACTGATTCCCCGTCCGGAAACCGAAGAATTAGTCGATTGGATTATTAGTCAGTCGAAAGTTGAAAATCAACCCGAGGCAAAGCCGAACGGAGCGGAGCTAAAGAGTGCAATTAAAATACTGGATATAGGAACAGGAAGCGGATGTATTGCGGTTTCTTTGGCTAAAAATTTACCCAATGCCGAAGTTTTTGCTCTAGATGTTTCTGAAAAAGCATTGGTTGTGGCCAAAAAGAATGCAGTTCGGAATGAAGTAAATGTTACTTTCCTGCATCAAAGTATTTTGGAAACCGAAGACTTGGTGCAACAATTCGACATCATTGTCTCGAATCCTCCGTATGTGCGCCATCTGGAAAAAGAGGAAATCAAGAAGAATGTATTGGATTATGAACCGCATTTAGCGCTTTTTGTGGAAGATCATGATGCATTGCTGTTCTATCGAAAAATAACACAATTGGCGAAGAAAAACTTAACCCCAAACGGAAAGCTGTACTTCGAAATCAATCAGTATCTGGGAAAAGAGATGATCGCTTTATTAGAGGAATATCAATTTCAAAACATCGAGCTTAAAAAAGATATATACGGCAATGACCGCATGATTTACGGCAGTCATTCGTAATCTGTAATTACTTCGTAAGGTGAACTACTAATTAAGTAATGAGAACTCCCAACTTAATTAGGTGAACTACTAATTAAGTAATGAGAACTCCGAACTTAATTAGGTGAACTAGTTATTAAGTAAGTAGAACTCCAAACTCGATTAGGAGAACTACTAATTAAGTAATGAGAACTCCAAACTCGATTAGGTGAACTACTAATTAAGTAATGAGAACTCCAAACTCGATTAGGTGAACTAGTTATTAAGTAAGTAGAACTCCAAACTTAATTAGGTGAACTAATTTATAAGTTATGAGCTTGTGTTGTTAACCAATATACAGACTATAGTAAATTACCGGAATTCGTTTTTGTTTGAATAATACTAAGTACTAAGGATAAGGTGCTAATTAGTAGTTCTTCTTCACTAATTACTAAGTACTAATGACTATGGGCTAAACCAAAAAATTACTCGTAGCGCAATGCTTCAATAGGATCTAATTTTGCTGCTTTCATCGCAGGATAGGAACCAGAAACAATAGCAACAATAAAGCAGACAATGAAAGCGGAAGTTATAGCCAACCAAGGAATAGCAAATTGGAAGTTGATTGCTACTGCAATTCCATATCCGATTAAAATTCCTAAAATAACTCCTATCAGTCCACCCAATTGACCGATAACTAGTGTTTCCATAAAAAACTGCATGGCTATGGTACTGCGTTTGGCGCCTAAAGCTTTTCGCGTTCCAATTTCACGAGTTCTTTCTGTTACGGATACTAACATGATATTCATTAATGCGATAGAAGAACCAAAAATGGTAATCACACCGATAACCCAAGCAGATATTCCTAAATATTGTGTAATTCCTAATATTTTGTTGATGAGATCATCACTTCTTGATATGCCAAAGTTGTCTTCTTCAATTGGATTGAGTTTGCGGACTTTACGCATGGTAATGGTGGCATTGTCAACGGCTTCATCCAAGAGTTCTTTTTTGTCAATCATAACACTGGTCGAATAATTGATATTCGGAGCTGTAAATAAGGTTCGAGCTACTTGTATCGGAATTAAGACTCTTAAATCTTGGCTGTTGCCAAAAGTTGATCCTTTTTCTTTTAAGATACCAATAACTTTAAATTTGGCGCCTCGAATTGATATGGTTTTGTCGATGGGATTGACACCAGCTAATAATTTTTTTTCAAAGTCTGAACCTAATACACATACATAATTATTGTTTTCAACATCGAAAGGATTGATATTTCTTCCTTTTACAACTTCCAATCCGGAATTGGGTATAAAATTATCATCAATGCCTAAAACGGAAACTTCGGGATCGGTCTTGTCATTTTCGAATTTTACTTCAGCATTACTGGTAGCAGTAAACGATACTGATGTATGTGTAAATGGGAAATCATAGTTTTCTTTGAAAGCTTTTACTTCTGGATAGGAAATAATAGGATTGATTTTCTTTAATTCGCCTCTGCCTTCGGTACGAGTAAGGTTATCGTATTGATTGATGGTAAACGTATTGGAACCCATAGAGGCAAAATCCTTAGACAATGTGTTTTCTAAAGCGGAAACAACGGTCAAAATGCCAACTAATGCGGTAATTCCAATGGCAATGATCAATACCGTTAAAATAGTGCGCAGTAATTGGGTTTTTATTGATCCTAAAGCAATTCTTACGTTTTCTCTAAATAGTCCTACCATGAGCTATAAGTCACTAATTTGTATTTTTTGTTACAATTGGTTTCAAAATTTTAGTATTCGTTTAAAATGTAAGATATTTGTAAGGTCAATTGTGATATCAATTCATGATTCATAACTAATAACTCATATTTCTAATGGCTCAAAAACCAAGTACTCCCAAAGGAACCCGTGATTTTTCTCCTGCCGAAGTGGCAAAACGTAATTATATTTTTAATACAATCCGTACTCATTTTGAAAGATTTGGATTTCAGCCAATTGAAACACCTACGTTTGAAAATTCAGAAACCTTGATGGGAAAATATGGGGAAGAAGGCGACCGTTTGATTTTTAAAATCTTGAATTCAGGAAATTTCTTCTATGATAGAAATACAATTGAATTGCCATCATCGATTGAGGAATTACAAAAAAATTCTGCCGAAACCATTACGTTGGAGCAAAGAATTGAGTTGAATAAATTTACGGCGCGTATTTCCGAAAAGGCATTGCGTTACGATTTGACTGTTCCTTTTGCGCGTTATGTAGTACAACACAGAAATGACATTGAATTTCCATTCAAACGCTACCAAATTCAGCCGGTTTGGAGAGCAGATAAACCCCAAAAAGGACGTTACCGTGAGTTTTACCAATGTGATGCCGATGTAGTTGGTTCAACTTCATTGTGGCAGGAAGTTGAATTGGTTCAATTATACGATGCTGTTTTTACCGATTTAGGTTTAAAAGGAGCAACCATTAAAATCAATAATCGTAAGATATTATCTGGGATTGCTGAAGTTATCGGAGCTTCTGATAAATTGATCGATTTCACCGTAGCATTGGATAAACTAGACAAAATAGGCGAGGACGGGGTAAAGAAGGAAATGTTAGAGAAAGGTATTGCAGCAGAAGCAATTGAGAAAGTTCAACCTTTATTTAGTTTTGACGGAACAATCGAAGAAAAGATTCAAAAATTATCGTTACTGTTGGATGCTTCGGAAGAAGGGAAAAAAGGAGTGGCTGAATTGCAGTTTATTTGTGAAAATGTTACGGAAATCGGACTTTTGTCTGCCAATTTAGATCTGGATGTCACTTTAGCTCGTGGATTAAACTACTATACCGGAGCCATTTTTGAAGTGTCTGCTCCTGAAGGTGTTGCAATGGGTTCAATTGGCGGTGGTGGTCGTTATGATGACTTGACAGGTATTTTCGGACTGAAAAATATGAGTGGGGTGGGAATTTCATTTGGATTGGACCGAATTTATTTAGTTATCGAAGAATTGGGATTGTTTCCAGATACGGTAACATCAACATCTAAAGCAATTTTCTTGAACTTTGGAGATGCTGAAGCGAAATTTGCCATGCGAGCCATTTCAAAACTGCGTCAGAAAGGAATTAAAGTGGAATTGTATCCTGATGCGGCCAAAATCGGAAAGCAATTTCAACATGCAGAAAAAAGAGGAATTCCTTACACTGTAATAGTAGGTGCAGAAGAAGTAATGAAGAATGTATATAATCTAAAAAACTTAAGCACTGGAGAGCAACAAACAGTTGATTTCGATGAGCTGTTTTCGATATTGAAATAATAATAAAATCCCTCAAATGAGGGATTTTTTATTGGTTTCTCGGATGGAAAGTTTGCATAACCTGATTGAGATGTGTTCGATCAACATGCATATAAATTTCCGTTGTAGTTATCGATTCATGGCCCAGCATGAGTTGGATTGATCTTAAATCCGCGCCATTTTCCAACAAATGGGTGGCAAACGAATGTCGGAAAGTATGTGGACTGATTGTTTTGTTGAGATTGATTTTTTTGGCCAAATCTTTGATAATGGTGAAAATCATCGCCCTAGTGAGTTGTTTCCCTCTTCGGTTTAAAAATAAAGTATCTCCAAATTCTTTCTGCACAGGAACTAACGGACGGATTTCATTTTTATAAATCGTGATGTATTTTTGGGTGAATTGACTAATAGGAACAAAACGTTGTTTATTCCCTTTTCCGGTAATTTTGATAAAACCTTCGTCAAAAAACAAGTCGGATATCTTTAAGTTTACTAATTCTGAAACACGTAAACCACAACCATAAAGCGTTTCTAACATGGCGCGGTTTCGTTCTCCTTCGTTGGAAGATAAATCAATAGCGCTAATTAGATTGTCAATGTCGTTGATGTTAAGTGTATCCGGTAACTTTCTGCCTAAACGCGGCGCTTCGATTAATTCCAATGGGTTGTTTTCACGGTAATCTTCAAAAATCAAGTAATTGAAAAAACTCTTTAATCCTGAAATTAATCGAGCTTGACTTCGAGGATTGATACTTTTAGAAGCATCGTAGATGAATTCTTGTAAGATTTGTTCGTTGATTTGAATAGGGGAAACATTGATATTATTAGTTGCCAGGTAGTGACAAAGTTTCTCAATGTCCAAAGCGTAGTTCGTTATCGAGTTCTGTGAAAGTCCTCTTTCAATCTTCAAGTACGATTGATAATTTTTAATATAGCTTTGCCAATTCATGTAGACAATTTAGGAAAAAATAAGCACAAAAAAATCCCGCTTTTTTTGAAGCGGGACTTTTGCTGTTTTTTATTAGAATTTGTATCCTACTGATAAAGAGAAAACATTGTTCTTAATGTCTGCACCGTCAGCATCAACAATGTTAGATAAACCTAAGTTGTATCTTAAACCAGCTGAAACATTTTCAGTAAAGTTGTAACCTAAACCAAGGTTAACACCGAAATCAGTAGATTTTAATTGATCTTTAATATCGATATCATCTCCAGAATCTGGTTTGATTTTACCTGACATTAAGAAACCAACTTGTGGTCCAGCTTCAATGCTGAATTGCTCAGTAGCATAGAATTTTGCCATAACAGGGATGTTAATGTAATCAACATTTACTTTAGCTCCATCAGCTTTACCACCTTGAGCAGAATATAATAATTCCGGTTGTAATGCGAATTTGTCAGACAATTTGATTTCAGCGAAACCACCAATGTGGAATCCTACTTTAGAATCAATTCCGTCAGCATCATCTCCTGACCAATCAGCTAAGTTTAAACCACCTTTAACACCAAATTTTGTTTCTTGTGCATTTGCAAAACCAAAAGCGAAAACTGCAGCAACAGTTAATACTAATTTTTTCATGATTTTATTTTTGAATTTGACTGCAAAATTATATAAATTTTGATTTCTTGGAAGCATTACCCTTTGTTTTTTTTATGTAATTTCTCACAGCCTGATTGTCAATGATTTATTTTTTATAATTTAAGGTTTACAGAAAGCGAAAACACGCTATTTTGGATTTTACTGCCGTCATCCGTATCGGCAATATTAGCTAAACCGGCATTGTATCGCAAATTAGTACCTATTTTATCCGATAATTGATATCCCAATCCGAAGTTTAATCCAAAATCGATTCCTTTAAAGAATTCTTTAACATCATCTGTTGAACTTCCGGTTTGTCCTGTTTCAATAATTGTGATATCTGTTTTAAGTTTAGCGCTGGTTAAGAACCCAATCTGAGGTCCGAATTCTATAGTGAATTTGTCAGAAGTATAGTATTTTCCCATTATAGGAATGTTGATGTAGCCTAAATTGAATTTTGCTTTGTAATTAACGTTATAGCCTTCTGCTATTGTAGTTCCTTTATTACTGGCTCCTTGAATGGAGTACAGAATTTCAGGTTGAATGGCAAATTTGTCTGTCATTTTGAATTCAGTGTAAAATCCGGCTTGTAAGCCTACTCTTGAATTTGATCCGTCGTTATCTCCTGTAAAATTGGCTAAGTTTATGCCTCCTTTTAATCCGAAAGTTGTTTTTTGAGAGTAGGTTGAATTGAATGACACTAAGCAGATGATTGTGATAAAAAATGATTTCATTCAGATTGTTTTTTAAATAAAAAACCTCCTGATTGAGGAGGTTTTAGTAATTCGATTGTCTATTAGAATTTGTATCCTACAGATAGAGCTAAAACGTTACTTTTAGAATCAAAATCATCCTGATCAACAATATTTGTCATACCTAAAGTGTAACGTAAAGAAGCAAATATGTTATCTGTAAAATTATAGCCAGCTCCAAGATTTAAAGAGATTGCTGTTGACTTTGAATCGTCTTTGAAATCAGCAACGGTATCTCCATCGAAAGTTGCTTCTGCTTTAGTTAAGAAACCAATTTGTGGACCAGCTTCAATGCTTAACTTGTTTGTAGCATAATATTTTGCGATGATTGGAATATTAACATAGGCTAAATCCCAGATTAATTTTTCAGATTCACCGTCAACATCTTGTTTCCCACCTTCAACTGAGTATAAAACTTCCGGTTGAAGTGCAAACTTTTCTGAAAATTTTATTTCAGCAAATCCACCAACGTGAAATGAAGGTCTCATTTTCATGTCAGAGTTTACAAATGCATCTTCAAAGTCTCCAGATAATGTACCCAAGTTTAAACCTGCTTTGATTCCAAATTTTGTTTCTTGCGCATTTGCGAAACCAAAAGCAAATACAGCTGCAGCAGTAAGTAATAATTTTTTCATAGTATGTTTAGTTTTAAAATTTCCGTAAAAATAATTAAATAGAGTTGCTTTCCTTTTTTAAGTAATGGTTTTTCGTTAATCTGTTAAAAATATCGATGAACTCATAAAAAGGTAAAAAAAAACCTCCCTTTAAAGGAGGTTTTTTATAGTTGTATTAACTATTAGAATTTATATCCTACTGATAATGAGAAAACATTGTTTTTAACATCTACGTTATCTGCATCAACAACTTGAGATAAACCTAAGTTATATCTTAAACCAGCTGAAATGTTTTCAGTGAAGTTGTAACCTAGACCAAGGTTTAAACCGAAATCAGTTGATTTTAATTCGTCTTTAACATCAACACTGTCTCCAGAATCTGGTTTAATTTTACCTGACATTAAGAAACCAACTTGTGGTCCTGCTTCAATGCTGAATTGTTCTGTAGCATAGAATTTAGCCATTAAAGGAATGTTAAGGTAATCGAAGTTGTAAGTACCTCCATCAACTTTACCGCCTTGAGCAGAGTATACTAACTCTGGTTGGAAAGCGAATTTGTCAGATAATTTGATTTCAGCGAAACCACCAACGTGAAAAGAGATTTTAGAATCAATTCCGTCTGCGTCATCACCACCAAGGTCAGCCATGTTCAAACCAGCTTTAACCCCGAATTTTGTTTCTTGTGCATTTGCAAAACTGAATGCAAAAATTGCAGCAGCAGTTAATAATAATTTTTTCATAGTCTATTTTGTATTAAAATTTGTACGGTGAAAATACTAAAATTTGCTACGTTGTTAAGTTGCAGATTTTAAAGTTATTAACAATTTTGATTAATATTGTTAATCATCGGATTTATTGGTTTTTGGTCGATAAAATAACTAAAATTGGTGATAAAAATTTATAGAAAAATACACTATAATAATGAGTGTTTTGAAGTAAAAAAAAGAGTTATTAACCTTGTTTTTCAAGGCTTGACTGGTGTTGTATTTGCAAATAACACTAATTTGGCATTATTTTCGTTATAAATTAAGAAACTATACTATATGAAGAAGCTAATTTTAAGTGGACTTTTTGTTGTTTTATTTTCAACTTTAGGTCAGGCACAGTTGTTAAAAGTTGGAGTTAAGGCAGGACTTAATTATGCCAATTTTTCAGGATCAGATTTGCAAACCGATGCAATAACGAGCTACCATGCAGGATTGATGGCTCAGATTAAATTAGGAGAGAAGTTATCCCTCCAACCTGAAGTTATGTATTCCACGCAAGGTGCCTCGTATGATAATTTATCGGAAGAGGTAAAGGCAAAATTGGGGTATATTTCGATTCCGGTTTTGGCAAGAGTACACATGGGAAAAACCGTAAGTCTTGATTTAGGACCTCAATTTTCGTACTTATTGTCTAAAGATGTTGATTTCGATACAGATATCAATGAATTGGATTTTGCTGCTGTTGGTGGTTTGACCTTTAATCTGACTGAAAAGTTTTTTATTCAGGGAAGATATGTTTTAGGTTTGACAGAAATTTCTAAAAATGCCGATGTTAAAAACTCAGTTGGACAGTTGTCAGTTGGTTTTTCTTTCTAATTACTGAATATTACTGTAAAAAGCCATTTCGTTTTCGGAATGGTTTTTTTATTTTTACCAAAAATCAACCGCATGAAAATCCTAATCCTTAACGGACCAAATTTGAATTTACTTGGGAAACGAGAACCTGAAATTTATGGTAATCTGAATTTTGAAAGTTATTTTGGTGATTTGCAATCAAAGTATTCCAATCTGCAATTGGAATACTATCAAAGTAATATTGAAGGAGAATTGATTAATAAACTTCAAGAAGTAGGTTTTAGTTATGACGGTATTGTTTTAAATGCCGGTGCTTATACTCATACTTCAATAGGGATAGGAGATTGTATCAAAGCAATTACTACTCCCGTAATTGAAGTTCATATTTCAAATACTTTTTCAAGAGAAACATTTCGTCATCAATCCTTTATTTCACCCAATGCAAAAGGGGTAATAATCGGCTTTGGTTTGCTTAGTTATGATTTGGCAATTCAATCTTTGGTTTAATTTTTGAAAAAAATATCGTAGCTCAGTCTAAATAATGTGCCTACGACGACAAACAAGAAAAACATTCGGATAAAGGCATTCCCTTTTTTGATTGCTAATTTGGCGCCTAGCCATCCACCTAATCCATTGCAGAAGGCCATCGGGATGGCAATAAGCCAGATAATTTTTCCTTTGGAGATGAATAATGTTAAAGAGCCTAAATTGGAAGCGAGGTTCACTAATTTAGCATTGGCAGAAGCGTGTAAGAAATCAAAACCTAAAATAGAAATAAAGGCGAGCATAAGGAAACTTCCAGTGCCAGGTCCAATAAAACCATCGTAAAACCCGATTAAGATACTTATCAAGATGCCTGAAACAACCGATTTTTGATAACTAATGTTCTTGGGCTTATGATTTCCAAAGTCTTTCTTTAAGAATGTATAAATAGCCACTCCTATTAAAACTGTAAATAATAAAGGTTTCATAAAGTCATTGTTTACAATAGTTAAGACGTAACTCCCTCCAAATGCAGCTATGCAGGAAAAGAAAGCCATGGTTAGCAGTAATTTCCAATTCATATCTACTTCTTTTAAATAGTGTATTGAGGCAATTCCTGTTCCGGTAAATCCAGGGATTTTGAGCGATCCCATTAGATTGGCAACCGGTTGATGCGGTAATAGGATTAAGGCTACAGGGGTTTGAATTAGACCGCCTCCACCTGCAATCGCGTCGATAAAGCCAGCTATAAATGAAGCAGAACAAAGTAAAACAATGATATAGGTTTCCATAGAAGTTTCGTTAAAAAAAAATTCCAAATCCCAGTAGTTTACTAATTGGAATTTGGAATTGATAATCAATGTATTTTTTACGGTTATGCTCTGACAATGTTAGCGCCTAAGGCACGTAAACGCTCGTCGATACGTTCATAACCACGGTCGATTTGTTCAATGTTTTGAATAGTGCTAGTTCCTTTTGCGGTCAAAGCAGCAATTAATAAAGAAATACCAGCTCTGATATCAGGTGAACTCATGGTTGTTGCTTTTAACTGAGATTGGAAATTATGTCCCATAACCACAGCTCTATGTGGGTCACATAGCATAATCTTAGCTCCCATGTCAATTAATTTATCGACGAAAAATAAACGGCTTTCAAACATTTTTTGATGAATCAATACATCACCTTTTGCTTGAGTGGCTACTACTAAGACAATACTTAATAAATCCGGAGTGAATCCTGGCCATGGTGCATCGGCAACGGTAAGGATAGATCCGTCAATATCGGTTTTGATTTCATAGCCGTCTTTGTGAGCCGGAATATAAATATCATCTCCTTTCTTTTCTAAAGTAATCCCTAATTTTCTGAATACATTAGGAATTACACCCAGATTTTCCCACGATACATTTTTGATTGTGATTTCGCTTCGAGTCATTGCAGCTAAACCAATCCATGATCCGATTTCAATCATGTCGGGTAAAATTCTATGCTCACAACCGCCTAGTTTTTCAACCCCTTCGATAGTTAATAGGTTAGAGCCAACACCAGTAATTTTGGCTCCCATTGAATTTAGCATTTTGCATAATTGCTGAAGATACGGTTCGCAAGCAGCATTGTAAATCGTGGTGGTTCCTTCAGCAAGAACTGCAGCCATTACGATATTTGCTGTTCCTGTAACTGATGCTTCATCGAGTAACATGTAGCTACCTTGTAAACGACCATCAATTTCGACTCCGTAAAAATGATCTTCTCTTTCGTATCTGAATTTTGCACCTAGGTTGATAAAGCCTTCAAAATGAGTGTCCAAACGACGACGACCAATTTTGTCTCCACCTGGTTTTGGAATATAACCACAGCCGAAACGAGCTAAAAGTGGTCCTACAATCATGATGGAGCCTCTTAAGCTACCACCTTCTTTTTTGAAAGCTTCTGTTTTTAAATAATCGATATTTACTTCGTCTGCCTGAAAAGTATAATCTCCAGGGCCATTTTTTTGGATTTTAACCCCAAGATTTCCTAAAAGGACGATTAGTTTGTTTACATCAATGATGTCGGGAATATTTGTAATTCTGACTTTTTCTGAAGTCAATAAAACTGGGCATAATACTTGTAATGCCTCATTTTTTGCTCCTTGCGGTTGTACATTCCCTTTTAAGGGTTTTCCTCCTTCGATTTTAAAAGTACCCATATACTATTTTTTTAAAAGTTTTAGGCTTTACGTTGTAATTGCCTTTGCTTTTTGACTTATTTCTGATTGTTATTTTTATTGAATGGTTTTTTACCATTGTTTTTAGGAATGAATTTTGGTTTTCCTCCTGTGTTATTCTGTATTTTGTTCGACATGCGTTTGTTGGTACGCATTAAGTCATGTGTATTGGAAAGTTCTTCCGTGGTGCTCATTAGATTTAGCTTTCCATCTGAAAGTTCATAAAGGTGCTCAAATATAACAGCGTCTGTAACGGTGTCTTTATTCCAGCTTAAGTATGATTTTTTCATATGGTTTGCGATCACACGAACTAACGCTTGTTTCATTTCCCCATCCTCCCATTGATTGGCCTTTTCGATCATGTAAGTAATGTTGTTTCCGTAGAAACGATACTTCGGGAAATTTTGTGGATATTGTAAAGGGTCAGGCTTTAGCTGTAAGACTTCTTTTGATGGAATGGGATACGGAGAGTCTACGTCCAATTCAAAATTAGCCATGATAAATATCTGATCCCATAGCTTATGCTGAAAATCTGGAACATCACGCAAATGAGGATTCATGCTACCCATTACAGATATGATGTATTTAGCCAGTTTGTTTCGCTCTTCACGATCTTCAAGGGCAACAGCTTGATCTATTAGCTTTTGTAAATGACGGCCATATTCAGGAATGATAAGTGGTTTTCTTTCAGAATTGTATTCTAAAAATTCCACAACATCGCTGGCGTTTGCTTTTGTATATTTTGTAACCATCTATAATGAGATTATACCTTCAATTGTCGAAACTTCCTGGTATTTTTTAATAATTTCGTCTGCATTTGGCATTACTACATCTACCGAAATACTGGTAAATTTGCCATTTTTTGATTGACGTGTGTCTATAATAGCGCCCATCCTGTCAAAAGCTTTTTCCACAGTATCGATTTTCTCTTTATCTGTTGGAACTATAAATTTATATAAATATTTTGAAGGCCAAACTTTGTTAACACTATTTAATTCTTCTTTTAAACGAATATAAAATTCGGTAGTCTTTTTATCCATCTTCCGCATTAAAATAAACGCAAATATACGTTTTTTGAAATTAGAAAGGAAGAGAAGTAAAATTGAAATGCTAATATTTTAATTCAATTTTCAAAAACCAAATAGTTTATTTAAGTTTGCACCTTGAAATTCGGGTTTTGAAAAAAGAAGTAATTGTTATCACCGGAGGACCGGGAACTGGTAAATCAACCATTATCGATGCGTTAGTCGAAAAGGGATACTCATGTTATCCTGAAATTTCACGCGAAGTAACTTTAGAGGCCAAAAGACAAGGTGTTGATCAGCTTTTCTTGACAGAACCTCTTTTGTTTAGTCAAATGTTGCTTGATGGAAGAATAAAGCAATTCCAAAATGCTTTGCAAGAAGAAAGTAATCTTGTCTTTATCGATAGAGGTATTCCGGATATTTTGGCTTACATGCATTTTATTGGTGATGATTATCCTGATCATTTCGATCATACCTGTCATGAAAGTCGTTACACTAAAGTATTTGTCCTACCACCGTGGGAAGAAATTTACGAAAGTGATGAGGCGCGCTATGAAAATTTTGAGCAAGCTAAAATTATCTACGATCATTTAAAAGAAACCTATGCTAAATATGGATATGCTCTAATCGAAGTTCCTATTGGAACAGTTGATGATAGAGTGCTTTATATTTTAGATCACTTAAAATAAAGTTATAGTAATGGTTTGTGAGTTAAAAATGAAATTACTTAACTTGCTTCCGTAAACTATAAACTCTCAGAATGCAACAAGCATTACAAATTCTTGACAAATATTGGGGTTATGATGCGTTCAGACCAGTTCAAGAAGATATTATTCAGTCTGTTTTAGATAAAAATGACACTTTCGGGTTGATGCCAACCGGAGGTGGTAAATCATTGTGTTTTCAGGTGCCTGGAATGGTTTTCAATGGAATATGTTTGGTTATTTCTCCTTTGGTTGCTTTGATGAAAGATCAAGTCGCCCAATTGCAAAACCGGAATATTAAGGCGATTGCATTAACTGGAAGTATAAAATCGGACGAGTTAATTCAGTTGTTGGATAATTGTCAATTTGGTAATTATAAGTTTTTGTATCTTTCTCCTGAACGTTTGGAACAGGAATGGGTTTTGGAGCGGATAAAAGGACTTCCGATTTCACTCATTGCCATTGATGAGGCGCACTGTGTTTCGCAATGGGGTCATGATTTTAGGCCTTCCTATTTAAAAATTAAAAATCTCAAAACACATTTCCCTAAAATACCTTTTATTGCCTTAACGGCTTCAGCTACGCCGCAAGTTCAAAAAGATATTGTCGATTTGTTAGCTTTAGAAAATCCTCAAACGTTTAAACAATCTTTTGCACGAGAGAATTTAGGCTATCATATTATAAAGGCGGAAGATAAGCTTTATAAAATGCAACAAATCCTTAGAAAAAATCCGCAATCTTCCATTGTATATGTCCGAAACAGAAAAGGTTGTCATGAATATGCTGAAAAACTGAATCAAATGGGTTTTAAAGCTACTTTTTACCATGGTGGGCTTCCTCAAAAAGAGAAAGAAGCGAATATGGGGAAATGGATGAAAAATGAAGCGCAGGTAATGGTGGCAACCAGTGCATTTGGAATGGGTATAGATAAGCCAGATGTAAAGACGGTACTCCATGTTAATTTGCCAGAGAATCTAGAGAGTTATTATCAAGAAGCTGGTAGGGCAGGGCGTAATGGGGAAAAGGCGTTTGGTGTTTTAATGTATTCTCCTCAAGATACCGTTCGTGCCGAAAGTCAATTTATTTCGGTTTTGCCAGATGTTTCTTTTTTAAAGCAAGTTTATGTGAAGTTATGTAATTACTTTCAAATTGCTTATGGGGAAGGGATTAATGATGAATTTTCGTTTAGTCTGAATCAGTTTTGTGTCAAGTATCAAATGCCGGTCATTAAAGTTTTTAATGCATTACAATTTTTGGATCGTCAAGGGATTATTTCTTTATCCAATGAATATTCAGAAAAAGCACAAGTACAATTTCTAACAGAATCAAAAGAAGTTATACGGTATATTAGTCTGAATCCAGAGGATGAACCTGTTTTAGGGACAATTTTACGAGCATATCCCGGAGTTTTTGATCTTCAAGTAAATATTAACACTTCTTTTGTCGCGAAAAAGGCGAATGTAACCGAAGCTAAAGTAGTAACTTTGCTCGAGAAGTTGGCTCAGTTACAAATCATTGATTATTTCGCAAATCAAAACGAATCCAAAATTGTTTTTTTGGAAGTTAGAGAAGACGAAAGAACCATAAATCGTGTAGCCAAATACCTTGAAAAACAGAACGAAGTAAAGAAATCACAATTGGCATCGGTTATTGATTACGTGCTTGATGAAAAATCATGTAAGAGTGTTTTTTTATTGAATTATTTTGGAGAAACAATAGCGAATGAATGCGGTGTTTGTTCGTATTGTGTTTCAAAGAATAAAGTAAAAGTCAATAAAGAAGATGTTTCGAATACTATTCGGAATATTTTGAGCGAAAAGCCAATGACTTCAAGAGAGATCGTAACTATGGTTCAAATAGAAGAAAAAGAAGTTTTAGCAGTATTGCAACAAATGTTGGAATACCAGATTGTTTCGATGAATTTAAAAAATCAGTTTACATTAAATAAATAATGGAAAAATTAAGAATTGTTTTTATGGGAACCCCAGAGTTTGCTGTTGGGATTCTTGATGCTATTGTGAAAGTAGGAAAACATGAGGTGGTAGGAGTTATTACTGCAGCAGATAAACCGGCTGGTAGAGGGCAGAAAATTAAATATTCGGCGGTTAAAGAATACGCGTTAGAAAAAGGGTTACATTTATTACAGCCCACCAATTTGAAAAACGAGGACTTTTTGGCAGAATTAGCCTCTTTAAATGCAAACTTGCAGGTGGTTGTAGCTTTTAGAATGTTGCCGAAGGCGGTATGGGCCATGCCTAAATTCGGAACTTTTAATTTGCATGCGTCATTGTTGCCAGAGTATCGAGGGGCTGCTCCAATTAATTGGGCAATTATTAATGGAGAAGTTAAAACTGGAGTGACAACTTTCTTTATTGATGATAAAATTGACACCGGGGCAATGATTTTAAATAAGGAAACTGCGATTGATCCAGCAGAAACAGCAGGTGAATTGCATGATCGATTAATAAATATTGGCTGTGAAGCAGTTTTAGAGACATTGGATAGGATTTCTGAAGGAGGTGTTGTTACGACCATTCAGCAGGATTCGCCAGATATAAAAACAGCGTATAAGTTGGATAGAGAAAATTGCAAAATTGATTTTTCAAAGTCTATAGATGCAGTTTATAATTTGATTAGAGGATTGTCTCCTTACCCAGCAGCTTATTGTAATTTTAAGGATGGAAATGAGGATTGGAATGTTAAAATATATGATGTAAAGAAAGAGATTGAAGCGCATGAATATGAGGCTGGGAGAGTGATAACAACAAAGAAGGAAATGAAAATTGCTGTAAACGGAGGTTTTCTAGATGTGGTATCTATACAGTTTCCGGGTAAAAAGAGAATGAAAATTCATGAATTGCTAAACGGAATGACTTTTTCTGACAGCGCTAAGGCCTACTAATTCTTGAAAAAAATGAGAAAAATTTACGTTTTATCGATGAATAGCGAGGTTTTATCAACAAAAAATCGAAGTTATTAACAAAATTAGCAAAAATAACGCTAAGGTGTTGTGTGGTAAGGAAATCCTATTAAATTTGTAAGACTAACAATTAGTATTAACCAATCATTAATAACAATTATTATGAACAAATCAGATTTAATCGATGCTATGGCTGCACATGCAGGTATTACAAAAGCTGCTGCTAAACTAGCTTTAGAATCATTCTTAGACAATGTTGAAGGTACTTTGAAAAAAGGTGGTAGAGTATCTTTAGTAGGATTTGGATCTTGGTCAGTTTCTAAAAGAGCTGCAAGAGAAGGAAGAAACCCTCAAACAGGTAAGACTATCAAGATTGCTGCTAAAAATGTAGTAAAATTCAAAGCAGGTGCTGAATTAGAAGGAGCAGTAAATAAATAATACTTTCTGGATAAATTATAAAAGCCACGCATTGCGTGGCTTTTTTTATGCTATTTAACGATTTTATTTGGAGCATCCGTAAAAATTTTGTTAAATTTAAGTCTAAAAATTAGTGTTATGATAGCTGTAAAACCAAAAAAAGGAAACTTGCTTGTAGCAGAACCTTCTATCACGGGAGACTTATCTTTTAACAGATCGGTGGTTTTGCTTGCAGACCACAATGAAGATGGTTCGGTTGGGTTTATACTTAACAAACCTTTGGGGTATACCTTACATGAATTGATTCCTGAAATTAGCGCTACATTTAAAATTTATAATGGAGGACCCATTGAGCAGGACAATCTCTATTTTATTCACAACGTTCCACAGTTGATTCCTGGTAGTATTGAAATTGCAGAAGGGATTTATTGGGGTGGTGATTTTGAGCTGACCAAGAACTTAATCAACGACGGAAAAGTGGGACGCAATAATATTCGATTCTTTTTAGGGTATTCGGGTTGGGATGCTGAGCAATTACAAAGTGAATTGGAATCCAATTCTTGGATTATTTCGGAAAACGAACTTCGCAATAAAATTATTGCAAAATCTCCAACCGATTTTTGGAAAGAAAAAATTAAAGAACAAGGTGGGGAATACCTAATTTGGGCAAACGCACCTGAAAATCCTATTTATAATTAGCCTAATCGTATTTTGGTGTTTAGTTTTTGAAGCAAACTTTCAGATAAAGTGGTGTTGAACTCTTTTTTGCGGTATTTTGTGATGGGCTGAATTCCTTTAATAACGTTGGTGATGAATAATTCGTCGGCCTTTTGTAGGTCGAAAGGAGATATGGCCTCTTCTTTCACTTCAATTCCTTCAACTGTTTTAGCAATGGCTAGAATTTGTCTGCGCATAATTCCGTTCAAACAGCCTTCGGAGATTGGTGGGGTACTTAAAACACTGTTCTTAAGCATGAAAATGTTTCCATTGAGTGCTTCTGTTGCATTTCGGTCATCGTTAAGTAAGATGCAATTATCCAATCCGTTTTCATCTGCAAAAATACTTCCAGTGATGTGGAGCGCCTTATTGGTGGTTTTTAAAGTGGAAAGGAGTTGTTTGGAGATGTAAAAATCCTTGTAGATGTCTACTTCATACGCTTTTTTTTCAAAAGCATATATAGGATTTTCTAAATTGGAAACAGAAATAATATAATCTATTTCATTGGTTTTAGGAAGGTATAAGCCTCCGTCTTTTCTGAACACGGTGATTCTGGCTCTTGCTGAATTTTCCAAATGTTCATTTCTGGCCATGGAAAGTAGGCTTTCTTCAAAGAATTCCAAAGTGAAATTCATAGGGATTTCCATTCTTAAAATACGCATAGAAGCCATTAATCTGAAGTAATGATCTTCTGAAAATAGAATTTTATTGTCTAAAATTTTTACTGTTTCAAAAACGGCATCACCGAATAAAAAACCTCTGTTGGTTTGTAAAGAATGTGTTTGCATAAAAAAATCCCGACTCGTTTTTAGAACAAGGCGGGACAAATTTAAGTTTTAAAAATTGGAATTCCTAGATAGAACCGATTACATGTTTGAGGTCGGATACCTGATTTTCCCAAAGCATTTTTGCTTCTTCTAGATCGTCTCTTTCGGCGAAATCTACTACCATTAATGAAACATCCTTAGTGATATCGTCTTCTAATATTCGCAATTCAAAGTAATATTCAGTGTCTTTGTTGTCGTCATCAACCCATTTGAACTTTATCTTTTCTCCAGTTTTCTTTGAATATAAACGAGCTTTCTCTTGCGAATCATCCCATATAAAGGTGAAAAACTCCCCGCGAGAATTCACATTATCTGCAAACCATTCTTGAAGTCCTGATGGAGTTGAAATATATTGATATAAAAGTTGCGGCGAAGAGTGAATAGGAAATTCTAATTCATAACGTATTTTGCTATCCATGTATTGTTATTTTTTGGGAAATATATAGAATTAAGTTTTGAAAAAAAAATAAAAATGGAAATAAATATTTTTCTTAAAATAAATTTGGAACAAACGAATTTAGTGCTATATTTGCACCCGCATTGAGAGATGCACTACAAATGAATAATGGCGAGGTAGCTCAGTCGGTTAGAGCGCAGGATTCATAACCCTGAGGTCACGGGTTCAACTCCCGTCCTCGCTACTAGGTTGAAAAATCAGAAAAGACAGATTTTATGCGGTTTTAAAGCAATTTAAAACCGCTTTTTTTATGTCTAAACTTTCACTACTTTTACTAAAAGAACACGGAAACGAACACGATTTGAGTTTTAAAAAACAATATTCAGAACCTAAGATTTATACGGCAAATGATGATTTGTCAGTGAGATGGTATGTGTACTATTCTTTCAGAAATCCCATCGATGGAAAATTGACAAGACAAAAAAATGTTTATTTGGGCGTTAATCGATTTAAAACCTTAAAAGAAAGGACCAAAGCAATTGAAGGCCTTCGTAAGAAACTTTTACAACTTTTGGAAAATGGATTCAATCCCTACGAAACTCAGGCTAGTAATGAAAAGCCCAAAAACTATACTGTTACAAGTGCAATTGAAAAATACAATGAATATTTATCGGGTGAGCATGAATACGTACATAGAAGAAAAATAGTATCTAAAGGACATAGAGACGAAGCGATTCGTTTTTGTAGACTGTTTTCTGAGACTTTAGAAAAAACAGACGATATCAAGCAGATGAGGATTGAAAAGGTATCACAAAACCATGTGGCCAATTTTTATTCCTGGGCAGAAACACATTATGGTCCATCTACATTCAATAAATGTATGAGTGGTTTGAAATCTTTTTTTGATTTCTTGATCAATGTAGAAGAGATTGAAATGAAAAATCCTTTTGAAACCTACGTATCAAAATCAGTTCAAAAGTCAGATAACGAGACATTGACTAAAAATGAATTTGATAGTATTCTAAAGGCGGTAGATAACTTCAATCTAATTGTACCTTGGGGTAAGAAAAATACACGAAATAGAAGTATGTATCAACCATATCTGAAAGATGGTTTTCGATTGTTTCTATTGACTGGAGGAAGAAGAGAGGAAGTGGTTGATCTAAAGTGGTCCGATATTTTAATTACTGAAAATGATGTACAATTCTTCAAAATTCAAAATTTGAAGGTTGTACGATCAAATAACGCGAAAGGAAAAAGCAGTGCTTCACAATTCAAACACATACCAATCAATTCGGATTTGATGGATTTGCTAAATGAAATGGGATATAACGACAAAAAATATACTTCAGAGTATATTTTGTTTCCTCAACGAGATATTAGCTCAGAAACGATAAAAACAAACTTATCGAGGTCGTTTACTCATTATCGAAAAGGAGCAGGTATAAACAAAGAAGTTAGTTTGAAGAATTTGAGAAAAACATATATTAGTTGGGTTAATCATGCAATGGGTAAAGATACTGGTAAATTAACATCTCACTCCACAGAACAAGTTTTAGAGAAACATTATATCGATCCTAAGATATTGACAACGATAGAAGAAGCAGTTTTAAAAGTTAAGATTTTCGGATAGTTTAAAAAAATAATTAAATGGAGGAAATTAATGATCATGAATTGGAAACAATTATTTCAATTTTTAAGCATATTAATCCGGGTTTAAATACTTCTGTACAAGATTATCTTGATAATAATAAAAGGCCTAATTATATTGTAAGATTGCTTAATAAAAGAAAAGTGATTGCCTATTGGATAGATATTGATAAAATAAATGAAGCAAAACTAAAAATACTATTTAAGAGACATAAAGAAGTAGATAAGCAATTTTTTATACAGTATTTAGACGATTTTTACCGTATTGGATTTAAAATAAAAAAGTAAAGCCTGCATATTGCAGGCTTTTTAATTTAGGCAGCTTAAACCACCATGTATAATTACATTTCTAGTTGATTGGGCTAATGATTGCACTTCAATTATAATGAATGTTGCCGGCCCAGCATCAAAATCTAAAGTGTCCTGGAATAGTAAATCATTCCATCCTTTCACAAGATCAAATTGAGCAATTAATGCCGGACTACCATAATGAGTGAGAGTTCCTGAGTTAATTGTAACATATTTAAAAAATATCCGAATATTGTTATCTGTGCAAAATAGCTTCCCGCTTATGATTTTCAACTTTTCATAAGTAGCTATAATTGTGTTTGAAAATACCGATTTTGAGGGTGTGTTTGGTGTTGGGTCAATAACATTAAGATGGTTTGTGATTTCATTCTCTATGCCAATGTATCTTGAATTTATAGGATCATTTACGTTAGTTATTATCTTTTTACTGATTGGAATAAGGCAATAATTTTGATTGGATTGCAATAAAGTACCAGTATTAGGATCAACTATAAGTTGTTTGTATAATTTATTACTTCGTTGTCCTGATTGCAAATAGCCAACAGTTTCATAATTTAAAGGAACAAAAGGCGTTGTTGAACTATAATTGGAAGAAATCGACATTACATCCATGAAGCTTTGAATATAATTGTTGAATGCTTTAGGGTTTTCAAATTTTACTTCCAGTTTCAATGAATTGATAGCTTTTTCTACTCGTTTAATGATTGGAATTGTAATTCGCTTCATTGCAGTAGTCGGATCCAATTTAACTGTAGCTTCTCCAATTCCCAATTCATTCAAAATGTCGCTTGATAGTACAGGACCGTTCTTGGTTTTGTAGTAATTGAGTTGATTATTATTGATATTACTTTCAAATGAAAACTGTTTATTAAGGCTTCCATAGGACTCATTGGAAGTTAATTTTAATGTGGTGATTCCTGAAATATCTCCAAATGGTAATTGTAAATCAACTCGGTTGTTCCAACCAAAAGACATATCAAAATAGAAAGTGCGGATAACCTCAGTAGGAGAGACGATAGTGTTTTCTAAATTTTGTAATCCTGACTTAAATTCATAGTAATCACCAAAATAAAAGTACAGTTTAAAAGTGGCTATTTCAAGATACAAGTTCCCAATTACACCTTGCGGAGGAAAGTCATTCCGTGTGTAATAATATTCGATTTGTTCGAACCATCGGTATTCCTCAGTGTGTTTGTGCCAATAGCCAATCTTCTTTTCAAGATTTGTAACATAAAGTGTTTGTTCTTTACCAACTTCGGGAATTTGCCCCATATGATCAACAAAGATTATTTGTTGACCACTTAGGCTAAAAAAAAAATCTTTTTTTAATGCTTCTAAAACCGAATTGCGATTGTTTGCAAAAATGGGTGGAACACACAAAGAAGCATCAATATCTTTATAATTAATAACAATTCCTTTTTCAGTTTCGTTGGCCAAGAAGCTTTTGATGATGATGCAATTTGAATTGTCCAAACTGGTTTGAACTATTTGAGATGGAGAAAGTGAAGTAATTATCTCATTCGAAGCCGTTTTTCTAATAACTACGTTGCCGTTCTCTTCTTTTATAAAATGGATTTTTGGCATAATGATTTACAATTTTACTTTTCTTGTTTTGGTTGATTTCTTTACAAGTTTTCCCCCTTTTTTAGCAACATATCCTTTCTTTTGCGTTCCATCTTTTTTGCGACGACCGGTAACACCCACATTCATCGCACAAAGTGTTGTTAAACCCTTACTTGCAGGTGCTTTTAAACTAGTTTTCTCTTTTTGTATTGTTGCTTGTTTTAACATAAAACGCCAAAAGGTTAACTCTTTCTTAGCTTGAATTTTCCAACCTTTTTCCTTCTCTATAGATTGCCACAACTTTATTGATGATTGAGAGGTTTTAATCAACTCATTTCTTGAAATTGTAAGAGGTTTTCCGTTTGGGGTTTTAAAAGTTTCTTTTTTTAATTGACTCATTTATTTGTATTTGATTTGTTGGTTTTCATGGTTAATTGACTGAAAAAGAAAATTTGGAAGGTTTAGATTCTTGCGGCTGTTCAGGATTGTAATTCTTTCCGGATGCAATATTGTAGCGTATGGTTTCGATAGGAACCTTGGTATATCTGTTTTTATCGAAATAGGCATAGTTTTCGGAGAACTTTGCCTCTTTAATCATTTTAATGATAATATCACCATCAAAAACAACTTCAGCTCCACCTTTGGTTCTTCCAGTAGTGGTTTGTTGGAAAATGATCACAAAAACTTTTCCATTGAATCTCTTTCTCAAATCTTCGTCAAGACGGATATTACCCACCATTCGTTGAAGTTTTTGCCAACTATCAATGAAAATGATTTCGTAAGGAGCAATCAATTTGTACAATTCTTCCTGGCTTTCTAATTCACCAATGCTATCGATGTTTTGTTGTGCTGAATTGGATAGGTATTTTTTGACTTTATCCTTAGCCAAATCACTTGATGGATGCTCTTCACCTGAAATAAAAAGACATCTGTTACCGGGTTCAGCAAAAGAGTTCATGAACTTGTACAACGTAGTTGTTTTTCCCGCTCCTTGTTGACCATCCATTGTTATGACTACGCTATGTATTGGTTTTCTTTCTACTGCTTGTAAAAATTTACCTTCTTCACCGGAAACTTTGAAATATTCCGATTTATGATTGTTGGAAGCTCCTATTTTTTGAACTTTTGGATTTGTAGAAATTGGTTGAAGAGCTTCTTTTGTTTTTTTGGTTGCTGGGGATTTCAATCCAGGATCAAAAAGGGAAAGTTGTTTTTGTTTTCTTTTTGCAATGATGGGTTTTGGTATTGCTTTGATAGTTGTTTTTTTGTGTACTGAATCTTTCTTTCGTGAATCAGTTTTTTTAATCGAAAGAGTTTCTGATGCTTCAAAATCCTTTTCAGTAATATTGGTTAGCATAAAATCGACCGCTTTTTGTGCAAAAGCAGCAGCTTTAAAAATTCCTTTATTATCTTCTTTTAATTCGGCAATAATTCCCTGTCTCCAACCTTTGATATATGAGTTGGCATTTTTGTTTACATAATAAAGAAAACCACAAGTGGCAGAAAGAAAACAAGCTCCGATTTCGGCAACTAATTCCTCGAAAGCATATTTATTATCTCCGAATTTTGCGCCTTTTTCACGGTTTAATCGATTCGGTGAGCCGGTACTATGAACAAGCTCGTGAAACATAACTGCATAGAAGATTCGAATATCATTAAATGAAGTCTTTTTTGGCATTTGAACAAAGTCTCTTATTCGTTCATAAAATGGCTGTTTACCTCCGTATTTGATAGCCGGAGCTGGAGCAGGGTACCTTTCGATGATCTTATCAGCTATGTCAATTTTGTCATCATCTTTTGATGGTTTTGGTTTTAACTGATCGAGTTTAAAATCAATTCCGTCAATATCAAAACCATTAAAAACATTATATATTCTGATTATACCATATCCGTTCAAAGCAACAGCAGCAGGAATTTCTTCCGGTTTGAATTTTCCTGTAGTTTTTAAATAGTCAATGAACTTTTGGCGATCTGTAGTCTTGAAGTCTTTGTATCTGTATAGGATGGTATAGAAAATTGCATCGTGTGATTTTGCCCCTTTTCTCACCGTTCCTTTTAATTCCTTTACTTGGTTAAATGTCAAATAATAGGGGTTTTTCAATTTTCCAGTTCCCAATATATCACCCAATAAAAGTTGATTGATACCACGGTAAGGTTTTTTAGTTTTAAAATTGAAAGCAGTTAAAAAACTATCATCATCAAAAGTGTCATTGATTCCGCTTTCCCAATTATGATCATTTTCAAAATCTTTAATTATTTTCTTAGTGATCAAATCATAAATATCAGCCTGAGGGATTCCGTTTAATCCGGATTCATTCTCAGGTTCATTGATTTCATCAATATCCAACATTTCCATTTCTACGCCATTCAAACCATAAGGTTCTACTAGACTAGTAATCTCAATCAAAAAACGATCATCAGGATAGGTTTCAAGTATTCTTATAATCCGTGTTGAAATATGAGTGTGTTTTTCTTTGTCGGCTTTCTCTAAAAGCTTTTCCAAAGTTTTACGAGAAACTATGGTTCCATGAAGTGAATTAAATTTCTGATTGAGATTCATAATTAAATCTTGTGTTCTGTTCCTAAAATTGAAATGATTCCTTCAAACTTGAAGTTTGATAAATTGATGTTTTTGTAGTCGACTATGTTTTTAAGAAGTTGTGTTGCATCAACTGTAAATGGTACGTTAGGCAAAGTTGAAGTTCCGTTTCCTGGAATAGTTAACCGGTCTAAATTAGGTGTGCTTACCCCAAGAGGTTTTCCTTTTCCATCATATATGATAATTCGTTGAAGCTTAGCGATGAATCCATTTAAATCAAACGGCTCAGGTTGTGGATTAGTCAACTTAAAATCAACTTTGAACTCAAGTAAAGGAAATCCATTGTTCCATTTTAATTTTAAGCCTCGGAAGCCTACCGGAATGATTTGAATGTTCTCGAATTGCTTGGTCATTCTATCGACTTTGTTTTTTACATATAAAGCCGTTATTGAAGCTCCTGCTAAGGTAATGGCAGCGATCGTTTTCCAACCCATAAGATTAATGGTTTTAAGATTTTGTAGAGAAAGTAGAGAAGTAGGAGTAGTCCAAAAAAAGCAAGCACTTTCACTTCTTTTGGAATGTATTTTACGGGTTTGTTTTCTTTAGTAGTTTGTTCTTTTCTGCTTAGTTTCCATTCTAATTCCTTTATCTTTTCATCCTGTGTGGCTGCAATGTTGGCATACATTACGATTTCATTTTTGAGTGTATCATAATAAGCTCCGAATGAGTTGTTACCTGAAATTTTCTTGGTATTCAGCCGATTGAGTAATTCTTTAATTGCCGCCTGAGTTATACTATCACATTCTGGTTTTGAAGTTTTAATTTCGCCAATACTAATTTTTAAACTATCGATTATTGCTTGGTTTTTAATAATCTCGCTTCTTAGATTATGATTTGAAATTTCTGTATTAATTTGTTGGTTTTGTTTGGTTGCAACCGGTTGCGATCCTTTGCAACCGATTAACAACATACCAGTAGTTATGGCAATAAATGGAGTTAAAAACTTTTTATTGAAATAGGCTTTTACAGTTTCAAATGCCCAGGAAATTAAGTTGTCCATCTCGTCAAATATTTTAGAGGAAAGCGAGCCGAACCAAACGCATAGAATCATGGTAAAAAGATAAGGTAGATGTAACCACAGGTCGTTTGCTTTGTAGAAGGTAAATGCGATTAAAGAAGAAAGTAAAAGTTCGCTGATGAAACGTGAGAATCTCCATTTGTTCGGGTTTTCCGGCTCGCGGTAAATTTTGATAAAGTTGCCCAGGATAATTGTTACAATGAGTCCTGTAATGTCGTTTATGTCAATCTTATGATGCTCATACCAACTCATAAGTTTAGCGATTAGATTATACATTGAATTTTGATTTTTTGGTTAGTTGTGTTGGAATTTGATGAAATAGATTCCAGTTGCTAGAGTTATTAGTGAGCCAATTAGCAATGTTGATTTTAATGACTGGCTTGATTTTTTTTTTTCAAAACATCAATGGAAACTTTTGTTTCCTTGAAGTAATTTGTTTTAGAAATCCGGTCTTTCAATCCGTTTGAACCACCATTTATGATTTTGGTTAATCCTGTGCTGTCGTTTCTATCTGCATAAGTATTGAGCTTGTTTCTTGACCAAAACCAACATGCTATATCGATAGCTATATCCAATCTTGAGGCTAAATCCGAATTTGATACCACATCGATGCCGGAGTATTTTTTGTAGGCTTCATAATTGGCACGTCCGGTTAAATGGATCAGTCCACGCCCTCTAAATTTCCAACCGTCGCCACTATTCACCGAACCATTACCCATTCTATTTGCGTAAGCAATGTTGGCAATCATTATCTGGTTGGCTTTTTGTTTTGTAGTTCTACCGTATTTATCAGCTAGTCCAGGATTGGAACTAAAAGCAGTAAATTTGACTTTAAGTGAAGCTGCACTGTAATTCAGGTTTTCTTCAAATCGTGTAAACCCATTGGTTTCGTGAGCGGTTTGGCCTAAGAAATGATAAATACGTATTGGTGTGTTTATACCGTTTCTTGCCATTGAAACCAAAAACGTTCTGGCATTTTTATACACAAAATCTATCATAGTGTTACTTTTCGGGGTTCTGTTGTTTTTGACTCATTGTCGGATAAAAGCATCATTGAAATTGCCAATTGCGCAAACAACAGAATAAGTTTAGTGTTTGTGTTCATTTAATAGGCTTTTACATTAGTACCGGTAACAAAATAAAGTTTACCCTCACGTTCAATAAGGTATTGGCCGTTATTTCTTGCTACTTTAAAAATTCCAACTTCTTCACCATAATTAAAAGTTGAGAATGTTCCTGATGCACCGGTGTTGGTGTAGGTACCATCTGCATTTTGTGCTGCTTTAAAAATGTTGAAGTCATCTTTTATAGCCATCAACTTTTGTCCTGGCTTTGGAATTTTTATTGTAGTTACCACTTTAGCGGCTTGTTTAATTGGTAAGCTCGTTTTGCCGTCAAATTGGTTCAAAGTGATGGATTTTACACCTTTGGCTTTCAATAAGGCAGTTTCAGTTTTTGAACCGAAAATGCCGTCAGCTTCTACACCTAATTTTCTTTGAAGCTCTTGTACTTCATTTCCACGAGAACCATTTTTTAATGGCAGTGATCTGTTAAGTGTAATTTGAGGTTTAGGTTTTGATATTGGTGGTGTAGCCACTTTTGGAATCGATGTCGCTTCTAAGGGTTCCTCAATAGGTAATTGGCTAACTTCCTGTTCGGCTTTTTTCTTTCTCCACCACAGAATTCCTAATAATCCCGCAGAGAGCAATCCTACGCCTATTAAGAGCTTATCTTCGTTGTCTAAATTTTGTAAGAAACCCATATTATAAGAAGTTTGGAAATTTTGTTCGTAATAGTTTGTATTGTTTGTCAGATAGTTCGTTTTTCAACCAATACTTTAAATCTCTTTTGGGAAGTGTTGTTCCAATCACACCGTATTGATTACCGGTTAGACTGTTATAGGGTTTTAATCCAAAAGCTTTGATGACTGCAGCAAATTGATTTTGAGTAACACCAGTTAAATTTTCAAAGATGTAGTCTTCATCCGTTCCGGTAGTTTTCATAGCTTCATAAAGCTTTTGCGCCACTAATTTTGGATCAAAGACTATTGTTAAATTGCTTTCAGGATTATCGTCTAAATACCTTCCTTTTGGAGTAGTGTTTTTTTTATTGAGGAAAATTATTCCGGCAATTGTTCCGGCCAGAATAACACCTCCAATAATTTTTGTTCTTGTTTTCATTAAAAGGCGTTATTGGTTAAGAATTTTAGTTGTTTGATTTCAGATTCTGTGAAGTTGTCGAATAACCATTCTTCCAAATTCTGCTTTTTTAAATCCATACCTCTGCGTTCCCCAAAAGCATTGTAAACTCTTATATAACCGTTATAGTTCAGCCCTTTTAAGTTGGTTGCGACTTTATTGAAGTTGTCGCCAGGGCCGTACATTGCACGATAAAGATTTTCGGCTCGAATTGCTGCACCCTGGGTTGTGATATTAGAAGGCCTGTAATTTGAATCTTCTTTTTTAGTATCAAAACCATTAATAAACTTGTTGTAAATTAAATAGCCTCCTAGACAGAAAATGCCAACCTTTAAAACGGTAAAAGCTAGGTCGATTGCTTTTGAGCTTGCATGAGTGGCATTGGATAGCGCTTTTTGTCCTTCGGGTGTTGCCAATACCGCTGTAATTGCAGGATTACCAAGTTTACTCATTTGTTTTTGTTTTAGTTCGTGCGTTAAGCTGACAAGAATTTTGGGGATGTCAGCTTAGTCATACACGAAAGATTGTTTCACGCCAATGGCGTGAGCGCTCGGCTTATTAGGCTTTGCGCTCAAATTTTTATTTAACCAATGAAAGCCTTGATCATTCCAAAACTGTTTTTTAGTTTGTTTACCGCCTTTGGGTTTTGGGCCAATTCTGCCAGTTTTTCAACTGCATCAGTATCTAAACTTGCGATTGTTTTAATAGCTAGCATCTTGGCTTTTGCTTCAAATGGAGTTGCAGTTGTAATTGGGATTTGTATTTCAGTTTTTACTGCCATAAGTTGTGTTTTTTTAAAAGTTCAAGTAGTTCTGCTGAGAAGAGTTCGTTTTCGCCTAAATGTTGAGTAATTTTAGACAAGACAGTGATTGTAATATCATCTTTGGTTTTGATAGTTTGGATAAAATCGTTTTTTACCTGGCTACCGAAATCAGTTGGAGCATTTAACCCAGATTGTTGATTTGGCATTAAGTAGGGCATAACCATTGGTAAAGCACCCATCAAGCCTTGAATCGTGTTATTTGTTGATTCTTTTTTGTCTTTTTCCTTGTCGTAGTCGTATTTATCAGACAAGATTTGTTCATGGTACTTTTTGTTTTCTGCCTCCAATCGTTTGTTGTCTGCTTTCAATTCGGCATTTTCGCCTCTTAATCTGTTGGCTTCACTTTGAGCGACATATAAACTCATAAGTTCAGGAACTCCCAAACCGAAATTTTCATTTTTTGCGGCTGTCATTGGCATTGCAGGATATAATGGATTTGGAACTGATTGCGATACGGTTTCCATTGAAGTGTCATTGTTCGGACTTAGTGAAACTGTGATTGGTTCTTCGAGTTTCTTCTTTCCTGATCCATTTTTGGCGTGTGAACTGATTACCATATTTCTATGGCCGTTCTGAAATAGATGTTCGAAGTAAGCTTCACCATTACCAAATTGCTCCAGGATCTTTGCTCCAGGAAAATATTTCACAACATTGGTTGCAGCTTCGGTATCGAATATTGATAAAAGAAAGTTTTTATTATTGTTGATATTATGTAATACACTGTCTAATTTACTTCCCATTATTCACACATTTTAAAAGTTTTCGAATTCTCAAATAGATAAGGCAAACCGGACTTGAAGTAGGTATAAGTCCATCCCTAAATTCAATAGTCATAGAAATTGAAGGACAAACTGTACCATCAGCTGGAAGAATTGTTTCTAATCTGTCAACAAGTGGTACACCGTTGATAAAAACTTTTTGGTTATTGCTTTCTCCAGTAATGATTTGAACAGAAGTTACATTTTCAAGCTCAATGGTTTGATCGGTTGTAACAGGTATAGTTGTAAGTCCGGTTTGTAGCATTTCTATCTATTTAAGCAAGTATGATCGTCCTTTTGTTCGTAGATCAATACAAATTGAATGTAAGTGTCATTGATGGGAAGTGCGCTTCCTGTAGCGGTAGTAACTTCAAAGATGAAAGTTTGCCCTTGTGTTTCTTGTTTAATCGGTACATAGCTTTGATCAAATGATCCTCCTTGACGTGGTTTGAAAAAACGAATGTCAGTAGGTTTGTTAGGTGAACCACCTGCATCATTTTTAATGGCTGCGTTCAGGAATAAGTCGTTTTGTCCTGGTGTTTGGATAAAAACATTTACACCTAAAACAAAACCTTTGGGTAAAGCTTGTGTAACCGAACCAACATTGGAACCATTGGGTAATTTTACGGTGATGGTCTCTGTTCTATGAGTGTTCATGAGAATTGAAGTTTAAAATATCCTTCCTAAACAGGAAGGATATTTGTTTTAATACAGTGGATGGTTTGGATTATTTGTCGCCCTTGATTTGGTGACAATTGAAAGAAACTTTGATGATAGTATTTGCAGGTGCAGCTACACCGGCAGGGAAGTGTAAATACATTTCCATTTCTTCATTGGCTACCAAAACTGGAGCGGTAGTGAATTCACGGTATTTAATTCCGTATGTACTGTCAGCTCTTTGATTCAAATCACTAGTTGAAATGTCGATAGGCACTGATTCACCTTGTTTTACTCTAAATTCAGTGTTTGATAATTCCGGTGGAAGAGTGGTGTTTCCAGAAAATTGTGCCGTTTCTGGTGTTGATCCTGCTGTGGCTTTTTCGATTTTGATTCCGTCGATTACTAAATGACGGCCAACATTTAATTTGTTCCCATCGAAATTACATACGCCGACTTTTTTCTTCGTATTAGAATCCATAATTGGGAAAATACCACCGGCACCTGAAATATCAACTACGATGTATTTTACCGTGTCGGTTAATTTAGCACCTTCTTGTACTAGTCCTTTGTTCTTTAAGGTTGCAAAAGCTAAACCTCTTTTTGATTCTCTACTCATTGTTCTGTTTTTTGATTGATGATTGATTGACTGATTATTAATGATTTATTTAGTTAATGTTTATAAAACTGCGAGTTCGTTTTCTACGCCATTTAGATAAGCTAATTCTTCAACTCCGTTTAAATAATTTTCTTCATCTTCTGCGAAACCCAATCCAATGACGTTTCCTGCTTCATCGATATACATTTCTGAAGCTCCGTTTAAATATGCCATTTGATCGGCATAGCCTAAACCTTCTTCACAAGGACATCCTAAACCGGTTGCACCACGTAAGAACGCACTTGCTTTGTCTGTTTTAGCTTGTAAATTCGCAGCGGTTGATGTACCTTCAAAAATAGATTTACCTAAATCCAATCCTTTTACCACGGTTGCACCAATTAATGCGGATTGTAAATCTGGGTTGCTGAATTTCATTGCGCCAAAAGCTGATGCGCCAGCTAAGCCACCGTGAACTAATTTAGGATTAGCCGTTGTTGGTGCTAAGCCTCCAACGCCACGAGCTACAACTGCTCCTAATGCCATAAAGGCCATTGATCTTAAAATTTTTGTATTCATAACTTGTTTTAGTTTTTAGTTATTTTTTGGTTGCGAAATAAATTGCTCCTACAAGTGTAAGTCCACCGGCCACATAAAGAAGTGTATTGTCTTTTGGTTCTGTTGGTAACGGTGTTGTTTCAGGTGTTGAATAATCTACTTTTTCAATGTTGGGTAATTCGGAGAATTGTTCTTGATAAATTGATGTTCCCGATTGTTCTGCAACTGATTGCGCAACTGGTTGTTGTGTTGCCCCCATATAGTTGAAACTTGTTTGAGGTGCTTTTGGTTTTACCAGGGAGGATTGAAGTTTTTTTCCGGTATTGACCACATTTTTGATTTTCTTGACGGCTTTTGAATTGGCTATCTTAGATGCTTTTTTACCGATTTTGGAAGTTAACATTTTGTTGACCAATCCGCCACTAACCGGTATAAGTGAAGTTGCGATTGGTGCAGCTACTTTTACAACTTTGCCGATATTTTTAATCGAGATGTCTTTTTTCGCTGACTTGATGTTTTTCTTGATGAACTTACCAATTTTAAGTCCATTGAGACCGGGATGTAAACCGCTCTCTTGTTCAATTGTCATCATAGTTTTTACTTGAGTAACTGTGATACAACTGCAATTGTCCCCAATCCAATAACAGCGTTTCTCACAATGTTAGTAGATTTCTTTTTTTTGGTTGCAACCGTTTTTTTGCGTTTGGTTGCAACTGGTTTTTTCTTTGATTTGGTTTTGGATGCTCTTTTGGCACCATTTAACCCAACATGTGGAAGTTTGTCCATAAAAGTGTCATTTGTGGTTATAAATAATGGTTCTCGGTTTCCTTTTACCGTTCCGTCAATAGGGTAGTAACCGTCGTTGAGATTGGCGGTTTCCTGATTAATCGGAACAACTATGTAAACATGGGTGAATCGTGTAGGCTTAAAGTGCGGTTGCTTGATTTGCCTGATGTAATGTTTTATGCCTAATGAAGTAAGGATGCACGATGCGAAAATTGAATAGCTTTTACAATCTAAACCAGTTTTTCGGTTGCGGATGCTGTTGGTTGGTGATCTGAGTTGTTGAAGTGTGTAATCCTGTTTGTACTGAAGTGTATTGTACAAAAAGGAATAAATCAGATTGACCGTTTCTTTTAGCGTTGCTCTTTTTAGGAGTTTGGCAACTTTATTAGTTTGATGGTAATGCAGTCCAACCCATTTTTTCATTTGATGAACTGTGTGGTGGGTGTTACCTAATCCAAGGTTTGTGGTTGTGTTTTTGGTTGCCGGAAACAAATCATTAAGTAAAGAACTTTCATTGGATAGCTTTCGATGTAAAATAGAATCGAAGTTGCTCATATAGTGTGGTTTTAGCGTTTATGTTTCTTCATTGATTTTGATTTAAGGTTACTACTGATTTTATTCAATTGTTTAGTATTGTTGATGCAAAGTTGCAAACTGTATAGATAGATATGTTAATTTCAAATACTTACAATTGTGTTCACTTACTTTTACGTATTTATAGGTAAAAAATCACTAAAATTAGTGATTGCTTTGTAACTACTAATTATCCTATTTTTGCAAAAAATAAGACTTTTCGTATTTATAACCAACTGTCCTAATTTTATTTAATCTCATTATTTATGTTTTATCATTACACTAGGGGAGCATTCCTTTTGTTTCTCATGACTTTCTGTGTGGTTACATCCTATGCGCAGGACCAGCAGGTGGAGTATCAAAGTTCGCTTGGCGGTATTCGTCAGGAGTATTTGTTTGATGCGATACCGACATCAGATGACGGATTTTTAATTGCCGGAAGTACCACTTCCAATCGTACCGGGAATATGACCCAGGCCAATAAGGGCGACCTGGATTATTGGGTATGCAAAATGGATGCCCATAATAATTTGCTATGGCAGAAAACCTATGGCGGTTCCGGTATGGATTTGCTGCAATCGGTGAAAGCGACTTCGGATGGCGGTTATATTTTGGCTGGAATTTCTACTTCCGGGAAAAACGGCGATAAGTTGTATGCCTGTCAAGGATCGACCGATTACTGGATTGTTAAGATTGACAATGCAGGAGGCATCCAGTGGCAAAATACTATTGGCGGTAATGGTCAGGAAAAACTAAGTAGTATCGTTCAGACGGCTGATGGCGGTTATGCTATTGCCGGTTCATCGAGTTCTACCAAAAGCAAGCCCGGTGCCAATGGTGTGATTGCTTCTCATCTAAAAAAAGAAGACTCTAAAGGTGGATTGGATTTTTGGATGGTGAAATTGGAAGCCAATGGTCGTGTAAGTTGGCAAAAAACTCTTGGTGGCAGATTCCAAGACGAACTGAAGGTCATTCAGCCTTTAGCCAATAATGAGTATTTATTAGGAGGTTATTCCAATTCGCCGCAATCCGGAGATAAGACTAGCAATACTATTGGACTTGGTGATTACTGGATATTGAAAGTGGATGCCACAGGATCTATCATTTGGCAACAAACTTTAGGAGGAACAGGCGATGATGTATTGGTTAGTTTGATGCAAACGCAAGATGGAGGTTTTATCGTTGGTGGTAATTCGGGGCCAGAATCCCAAAGTAGCAACAACCGAAAAACACAAAACAGTAACAAAACAAAAAGCAATGCCAAAGGCACCGATTTATGGGTGATCAAATTGGATTCGGAAGGTGTTTCCGATTGGCAGGAAACCTTCAATTTCGGAACGAATGATGTGTTTTCTACCCTAACCGAAGATACCGATGGTACGCTACTGATTGGTGGTTTTGCACAAAGTGAACTCAAAAACAAAGGCACGGGACTTCGTATTAGTAAAGAAAAGGAAGGCATCAACGATTATATAGCTTTGAAGATTGACGGCAAAGGAAAAGAATTGTGGTCACAAACCATTGGAAGTCGTGGTGATGAAGTATTGAAGAAAGTAATTCCTACCAAGGACGGCGGTTATTTATTGGCCGGAACTTCGAATGGAGAGAAATCCAGAGACAAAAACAACAAGATAGGAGGAAACGACTACTGGATTGTGAAGTTGAAAAACACAGAGAAAAAGAAAATAGAAAAGATATTGGCGGCGTATCCGAATCCGGCAGTAAGTAGCACCAATGTGAGCATTAATTTTGAATACGAGCGAGGTACCGCTACGTTGTATGATATCAATGGAAGGCAGTTGCAAGTGAAACAATTGAATGGTGAGCAAGAAATTCCGTTTGCGTTGAACAATTTGCCACAAGGCGTTTATTTGATTAATGTAAGTACGAACAACGGTACCCAAGCCGTGAAAATTTTAAAGAAGTAAGATGAAGAAAATTCATATCTATTTGTGGGCATTGCTTTTAGGAAGTATGACCACTGTATATGCACAAACACCGGAAGATATAGATAAAAATAAATCGTTTATTCCCAATTCAACTCCACCAGCACCGGAGGCTTTTTCCATGACTAAATACGGGGATGTCCCTGTGGATGAATTTAATGGTAAGGTTAATTTAAATGTCCCTATTTTGCAGTATAATGCAGGAATGCTTAGTCTTCCTGTAAGTGTAAATTATTACGGGGCGGGTGTAAAAATTGCTGACATTCCAACTCAGGTTGGTATTAACTGGACATTAAATGCCGGTGGACTAATCAGCCGTGAAATCAAAGGACAACCTGATGAATCACTGGATAAATTGACATTATCGCTAACGCAGATCATGAACCTTAATAAAGAGGATTGTAGTGTTGAAGCGCAACAGTTACGGGCAATTATTGATAATAAAAATATTGATAAAGAGAATGATATTTTCAATTTCAACTTTTTGGGTTATTCCGGTTCTTTCTTTTTGAATGATTCTTTTGACCCGGTTCTGACAAAAAATGATCAAGAGTTGCGTATTGAAATTTTTGGAAGTGACCCTGATAAAAGTAAACGTTTGCGCGAAGGAAAGACTTTTTTGATAACAACGCCTGATGGAGTAAAATTCTATTTTGGAGGGGTAAATGCTTCTGAGGAATCAGCCTTGATGGTTCGTAATAATGGTAATCCTGATCTTGATGCTGTTGGAGGTATCACATCTTTTTATCTTTATAAAATTGAACATCCCCTTAACGGTTCCATTTTGTTAGAATATGAAACTACAGTACCTCATAATGTCCCAATCAATACCAATTATTTTAAAGTAAAAAAAATAATTGATCCATTTGCAGAAAGTCACTCTAATAATTCATTTTATAGTTGTCCTGGATTGCCAGAAACAAGCGAATCGGTAACCTCAGGTTTCACTTTAACGCAACAATATATAGTAAATGAGAAAAAGGTCAAAAAAATATATAGTCCAGATACAGAAGATTATATCCTATTCAATAGGGATTTCTATAATTCAGCTATGAATTTTAAAAAAGTATTGAAATCTATTGAATATTATAAAGGAAATAGTATTTATAATAAGGTCAATTTTGATTATATCGGATTAGTTCCATTAAACATACATCGTTTTTTTCTTTCAAAAATTGATTTTAATAATCAGATTACCGGTTTAGATAACAAAAGAGAAACATACGTCTTTGAATATAATGAGCCGAATACATTACCGACTTTAAATTCATATTCTAAAGATATTTTAGGCTATTTCAATAATAAGTCAAACCTTTATTTATACCCACATTTTTCAAATGATAGTCAAACTAATTCTCCTGATAGGACTTCTGATTTTTTTTATGCAAGTAAAGGAGTTTTAAAAAAAGTTGTTTATCCAACTAAAGGCTATTCTGAGTTCGAATACGAATCACAACCATTTATAGAACCAAAGTATGATAATTATCACATAGAAACATATTTTAATGGAACAGGTGGATTGGATGGAGAAGGAAGTTTCTCAAATGGAGTTTATCAAAAGTTACATGATGAAATTCCTGGAGTTCATATCAGTAATCAAGGAGTTCATACAGTTGAATCATTGGGGCCTATATTTAGAGATCAGACAGTTAGCGTAATTCTTTCAGTAAGTAATGAAAACGAGGAAAATATAAATGCTAAACCTTTTAAAGCCAAAGTCAAAATAACAGAGAAGGATCAGCTAGGTAATGTAGTTTCAGTACTTCAAAAAGAATCAGTAGAATCGATTTCATTTCTTTATCAGTTTAAGAAAAGTTATAATTACAAAGTTGAATTGGATTTAATTCCATCTATCGATGCAAGTCCTTACCACTCCTCAACTGGATATGTGAGTTTTCAATTACATGCTGGCTACCATGCTCCTAATGGTTATGGAGTAAGACTTAAGAGAGTCAAAAATTATTCTTTAGGGACTTCTAATCCTGAAATTAAGAGATATTATTATAAACCATATCATCAATTGAATGATCTTGGCGCAGATTCTTTTCAATTTGCAAATGTAGAACGAAATGGAGGGTATCTTGTCATATGTCAAGGAAGTGATGATTATGGAGGGTTAGGTACATTGGGAATTTCGGCTGTAAGGATTCCTGTTGTCACCAAGACTATTAATTCTACTCCAGATTTTCTAGATAATACTTTATTTGGAAATTTTAGAGAGTATAGCTGTGTAACTGTGGGTTATGGAACAGAAGAGGAACCATTTAAAAATGGTGGTTTAGAGAAGACTTTTGCATTAGGAGTTCCATTGTCTAGTGTTAGACTTGAACCAAAAAGCATTAATAATTTTTTGGGGGAATACGCATTGTCTTTTGAAGATCAAATTTCTTATTCAAATCCTAATCCATTAAATGGACAATTAATTAAAGAAAAAGTTTTTTCAAATGTTGGTAGTAACTTAAAAAAAATAAAAGAAATTTCTTATGAGTATGCTAATTTAATTGAGTATCAAAAAATTAATCTAAAAGGAAATAAATTACTAAGTGATATATCAGTTTTTTGTAATCAATCTGGTGGATCTAATGGTAGGGTCTTGTCTAATTATTGGTTAAGTTATTTTTATACTAATTCACATGGTTTTAAAAAAATAGCTGAAAAAGAGATTACTTATATTGATCCGGTACCAGCTACATTGGTTGCTCATGTACCTTCAGAAGTTGAAGATCCTAATGCATTTCCAACACAAGATCAATTGGAGGCTTCCTACAAAAAAGTCACCACCACTCAAACCTATGAGTACGGAGCATTACGAGGAATGCCAACAAAAATAACGATGACCAATAGTAACGGAGAACTTCAAATTAACGAAAACGTGTATGTGAATCAATACGGTACTTTAACCGGTTTGAATACCGCGCAAACCAATGCTTACGCCGCTTTGTTGGCGCAAAACAATGTAGCTTCACCAATTGAAACCAAACAAAGTGACAATTTAGGAGTCTTGAATAAAAAGCGTACTACTTATAAAGTTTTATCGGGCAATAAAGTTGTACCAGAAACTATACAAACTGCCAAAGAGAACTTTGATTTGGAAGAGCGTGCCGTTTTTGAACAATACGATAGCAAAGGAAATCCAACCATAATGTCGCTTACCGGTGGAGTGAAGATTAAATATTTGTACAACACCCAAAATCAGGTCATTGCCAAGATTGAGAACTTTACGGGAACTTTAGATGCTAACACAAACAGTATTGGAGATATAACGGCTTTTAGAAACCAATTCCCAAATGCAATGGTGAGCGTTTTTGAGTACGATCCGATTACGAATTTGTTAGTTAGAATGTATGACCCGAACGGGAAGAAGATGACTTATGAGTACGATGCATTACATCGTCTGAAGTTGATCAAAGACAATGATAACAATGTGATCAAAGAATTCGACCAAAACTTTAAAAACTAAGGCAAGATGAAGAAACTATTATACCTTTTGTTGGTTCCTGCTTTTGCATTAGCTCAAAGTACGAATCAGAATTATACGAAAGCTACGACCTACAAAGGTCCAGGAGGAACATTACCCCAAACGGTAGTAACCTATTATGACGGATTGGGGCGCCCGATTCAAAAGATTGACCAGGGACAAAGTGGCACAGGAACCAATATTGTCACCCATATCGAATACGATGCTTATGGCAGACTGGTAAAAGACTATTTGCCTTTTGCTACCGGAGTATCGACATTGGATTATATGAGCGGTGCCTTGGGAATGCAAAATTCCTATTATACCAATCCTTCCAATGGAGAAACCACAACCGCACCGTTCAGTGAAAAACTATTGGAGGCTTCTCCTTTAGACAAAGTCCTGAAACAAGCCGCTCCGGGTGAAGCCTGGAAAATGGGAAGCGGACATGAAATCAAATTCGAGTACGGTACCAATGATGCCGAGGGAGCCAATGCCGTAAAACTGTTTAAAGCGGATGCGAGTTGGAATAGTTCGTCGTTAGAATATACCAATGTAGTAACCCAAAACGGTAACTATAGTGCCAATACGTTGTATTTGACCATAACTAAAGACGAGAACTGGACCACAGGGAACAACCATACCACGCAGGAATTTAAGGATAAAACCGGTAAAGTGGTTTTGAAAAGAACGTTCAATGAAGGCAATGCTCACGAGACGTATTATGTATACGATCAGTTTGGGAACTTGGCGTGTGTGATCCCACCATTGGCAGAGGGCGCTATCGATTTAGCCACTCTTAATGGCTTGTGCTATCAGTACCGCTACGATAATCGGAACCGATTAGTGGCTAAGAAATTACCGGGAAAACAATGGGAGTTTATTGTGTACGATCTTCTAGATCGCCCGATAGCCACAGGACCGGCTTTATCGCCATGGGGTGATGGTACGCAAGGGGTATTAATTACCCAATACGATGTATATGGAAGAGTGACCCAAACGGGATGGCGACCGATTGCTATTAGTCAGTACGCTCGTGGTACGCAACAAAATAATGTGAATGGTGGAAGTAATCCGTTTGTATTGGGGAGTAATGATGTTTTGACTAAAAATTACTACGATAATTATAGTTATGCCGGAGTTCCAACTCTTCCTTCTCAAGTGGAAGGACAAAATGTGGAAACTGCGGTGAAAGGAATGGCTACCGGAAGTTGGGTACGCATCTTGACTACTGCTAACGAGACATTGGGTGAATTATCGTATACGTTGTACGATACCAAAGGTCGACCAGTTAGAACCCATACCGATAATTATTTAGGAGGCTATACCGAAGTGGATAGCAAACTGGATTTTATGGGGAAAACACAGCATACCATTACACGTCACAAACGTGCTAATGCCGATGCTGAAATCGTAACTACCGATACTTTTACCTATACACCACAAGATCGTTTGGCGTTGCATGTGCAACAAATCAACGGTGGTGATGTACAATTGTTAGCCAGCAATACCTATGATGCTTTGGGACAATTGACCAGTAAGAATGTTGGAGGTAGCGCCACTGGTTATACTGCACTACAAAAAGTGGATTATAAATACAACATTCGTGGTTGGTTGGAAGCTATCAATGATATTGATGGATTATTGAGTACCGATTTGGAAAATAAAGATGATTTATTTGCTTTCAAAATCAGTTACAATACACCGGAAGATACCAACAAGGCACTTTTCAATGGGAATATCTCAGAAACCTATTGGAGAACTTTGTATGATGATCAAAAGCGTAAATACGAATATACGTACGATCACTTGAACCGATTGTTGCAGGCGGATTATTCCCGACCGGACAATAAAAACATCAAGAATGCCTATAAGGAAAAACTGACCTACGATAAAAACGGGAACATCACCACTTTGGTTCGTAACTCGTTTGAAGACGAGAGTTATGAGTACGAGATAGACAACTTGATGTATGCGTATGATGTCAATAATAAAAATCAACTCGCTAAGGTAACTGATAAAAGTGGTTGGTCGGATGGGTTTAATGAAGGTAGGGATCCGAATTCTGATGGTACCAATGATGGCACTGATTACCAGTACGATGCCAACGGGAACATGATTAGTGATGAAAACAAAGGAATCAGTAGCATTCAGTACAATCACTTGAACTTACCTGTGGTAATTACTTTTTTAAACGACGTCAACAAGGATACTAAAATTGATTATCTTTACGATGCTACAGGAAGGAAAGTAGCCAAGAAAGTACATTATTTCAATACGTACTATCCACCGGGCGGAGGAGGTGATGACGAAATCCTTGGACGCACAGCATCGGCAAGCACGAATTCATTAGCAAGAGGTGCTATGCATATGCAGACCATGGACCAAACGGATTATTTGGCTGGTGGATATCAGTATAAAAACTCAGTTTTGGAGTTTATTCCTCATGCTGAAGGCTTTGTGAAATGGGTTGAAGGTTATCCACAATACCATTTCAATTACACCGATCATTTGGGGAACGTTCGTTTGACGTACCATGACAAAGGAGATGGTCCAGTTATTGCAGAAGAAAGTAATTATTACCCATTTGGATTGCAACATCAAGGGTACAACGTACCGGATCAATATATCATGGATTGGGGGAATGTAACAACTTTTCCAAGTTCTTTGAATTATAAGTATAAATACAACGGTAAGGAACTGCAAGACGAGCTAGGGCTGAATATGTATGACTATGGAGCAAGGAATTATGACCCTGCATTGGGACGTTGGATGAATATAGACCCGTTGGCGGAAACATTTTATCATTTATCAGGTTATAATTATGTAAACAATAATCCTATCAATTCAACTGACCCAAATGGGATGTGGACTGTTAGTTTGATTTCAAATACAAACTCAAACGGGGATGTAGTTTATTCTTTACAATTTACAGCTGAAGAAGGTGACAATATAGAAACATTGAGTAAACAATTAGGAATTTCTGTAGATGTCTTAAACAAGTTGACAGAACTTAATGGAGCAAATATAAATACGGGTTCTTCTTTTGGATTGTCTGAATTGTCAGAGGTTAAACAAATAAACAGAGGAATCAATCAAATGTTAAGCGCAGAAAATTTATCAAATTGTGCAAACTTAGCAGCTAATTGTAATGATGTAGGATTGTCATATCAGTATGGTAATACTGGTGAAGAAAATGTAGATAAACTTGCAAAGTATATTCAGGTAATGTATGAATCTGTCGAACAAAAAGATTCTAAGATAGGTACAATTATTCATTACAGGCTGACAGCGAAAGCTGAGAGTCAAGTTAGAACTCAAGTAATTGAAATGATGGTTCAACGACTAAAGGCTTTTGGTAAGACAGATGTAGAAATCAAAGTCTTGTTGAGTAAACCCGAATTTAAGAGTGATATTGATAATGCAACTAAGACAATTTTGGTAAATGAAAGGCATTATGCGGTGGTAGTTCTTAAAAGTATCGGTGGAGATAAAGTACAGAATATTATTCAAAAAACTGGGACAATACCAATGGAAAGAAAAGTTTTACCAGCAAATGTTAATGAAGGAGCTAATTATATTCCAGCTCCAATTGAAAACACTACTAATCCTTATTATAACAAAAAATGAAACAAATAATTCTTATACTTTGTATTATGCTTATTTCTTGTAAATCGATTAAAATTGATGATTTCCCCGAAGGGTCATACAAAGTGCTAACTGTTGAAGGTAGTGATAGCGACTTTAAGAGAATAATCTATAACAGTAGTGAGGTTATAAGAGAGAATTTAATTTTAAAATTTGATAAATCAATAAGTCATTTTTACATTTTAAATAACGAAAAAGTCATTTCATCTTTTGAAAAAGATAACAATAATCAAATTATTCACTACGCTCCTATCAGAAAAGCACAATATAGTTTTATAGATACAACAGAATTCAAGTATAGGTTAATTTTAGAAAAGAAATATAAGAGAAGATACGTATTAACTTTTTATAATGCAGAATCATACGAAGATGCTTGGGTTGAAAAAAACAAATTGTCAAAGAATGTCATAATAGTATTAGAAAAGATTGAATGATGACTTATATAGTTATGTTCCGATATTAGTGATGAAGCAATATCAACCCGATAGCGCGGATTTGTAATCCGTGCCCACAAAGAATATAAACTACAACCTTGATACACCAGCTGACCAAAGAGCAATTCAAAATGGATTTAATTATATGACTTACTTATTCAATACATGGAAAAAATAAAAAAATACTCAATTATAAACCTTATTTGTAGTGTTGTAATCCCGATAGCGCGGATTTGCAATCCGTGCCCACAAAGAGAATAAATAAAAACTACAACCCTAAAAAAGTTGTAGTTTTGTTTTTATATACACGCCATGTCAACAAAGTATAAAGCCATAACAACTGAAGATGCCTATTTTATAACCATAACAGTAGTGGGTTGGATAGATGTTTTTACTAGACTCAATCAGAAAATTCTTCTTATAGAGGCATTACAGCATTGTCAACAGAAAAAAGGATTGGAAATATATGCTTATTGCATTATGT